>NZ_JTCM02000058.1 GCF_000817785.2 Hassallia byssoidea VB512170
GTTTGATTACTTATGATCGCCCAAAGAACCCCACCCCGCCAAAGCGTAGCTTTGTCTCCCCTCCCCGCTTGCGGGGAGGGGATTAAGGGGAGGGGTGTCCACAGTCACAATTGGCATTTTTTCCACTTGGCTGTGAGCGATAATTATCCTGTCGAAAGGGTCGCAATGTAAATCTGGTAAATTTGTTACTTGTAAAGCATGAACCATTTGAATCGGTAAACCCTCAAATCGATTTATTGTCAACTGACTTGGGATATAAGTTTCTGGCGGTTCAGGTAAATTTAGCTTTCTTAAGCGTACCTTAATAACGATTTCCCACGCACTCGCAGCACTCAAGAACAGCACATTACTAGGGTCAGCAATTATACTGCTAACGGTGGATGAAAGTTGAGAATTATCTGTAACCCACCAAATGAATGCATGGGTATCAAGTATTGCTCTCATTCTCAATGTCTAATAGGCTGAGAAAATCGTTTAAAACATCCTCTGGTAACGGTTCGTTAAAGTCTGAGGCAATGACCACCTTACCACGGTCTAATTCTGGAATCCGGGGTAATGGTGGGTTATTTAGAGGTACAATGCGGGCAACGGGTAACCCTGCTTGGGAAAGAATAACTTCTTCTCCTGCCAAAACTCGACCAAGCAATTCTGCAAAGTCAGTCAAGTTGGCAGGAAGTTCTACATTATACATTAAATGTCTCCGGAAAAGATTTATATACGTAGGGTGCGTTACGGATTTCAACAATCACGCACCCTACAATACTTAAATATAAACTAAAATCTATGCACCTCATTCTCTGTGTTCTGGGCGCCTAGTAAGGTTCGTTTATCAATAAATGCAGATAGAATTGCTACATGGGGAAAAAACATTTTTTGTCAAGTATATATGTCCTAAATTTAGGTGCATTTGCTTACCCCTAGGCGTAGTATTTTCACGAATATTTCTCACCCTAGCTTCACTGATTTATAACCAGAGGAAGAGGTAATATATTTAAAATTACTCCTCAGTAATTATATTAATAAAGTAGTAGAAAAAGCGAAAGAATTGATATTTGTAACGAAAAATCCTTCATATATCAATTGCTTAATATTGAGTAGGCTTTACTAAGAAGAAGTAGCAAAACTTCAGTAATTACAAAAGACTCGGCGACAGGTTAAATTACATTTTCATCTTCATTGTCATTTGTCCCAAAGTTCCCACAAGACAAATGACTAATAAATATTCTAGAGGAATTGCTCATGATTGTTGATTCGCACTCTTATACAACACTTGGGGGTGTGCGTGTCTCTCGCTCCATGACAGAAGTCAATATAGACACAGCACTTGAAGATATTTTATTTTATCTAAATTCTCAGCGTGGAGGCTTGCTGACTAGCAGCTACGAATATCCAGGAAGATACAAAAGATGGGCGATTGGATTTGTCAATCCCCCCTTGGAATTAACTACAAGAGAGAATAGTTTTACATTAAAAGCATTAAGCGATCGCGGCAAAATTCTCTTACCATTACTCTTAGAGCGTTTATCGCAGTCGAAGCAACTTCAAGAAGTAATTTCAAATAAAGATAATATTACTGGGACTGTCAAGAAAACACAACAATTATTTGCTGAAGAAGAGCGCAGTAAACAACCTTCAGCATTTACAGTTGTCCGAGAAATTCTACATACCTTCTCAAGTAAAGAAGACGAACATTTAGGACTTTATGGTGCATTTGGTTACGACTTAGTTTTTCAATTTGAGCCGATTCCCCAGTGCCTAGATCGTCCTGAAGACCAGCGGGATTTAGTATTATATCTGCCTGATGAATTAGTCGTAGTTGACTACTATCTACAAAGCGCATTTCGTCTTCAATATGAATTTGAAACAGCGCATGGCAGCACAAATAATCTTCCTCGCACAGGTGAATCGATAGATTATCGCGGCAAACGTCTTCAACCCGCGCAAGCTGCCGACCATAAAAGAGGCGACTATGCCAAGCAAGTTGAAGTAGCACTCGATTACTTCCGTCGAGGCGATTTATTTGAAGTAGTTCCCAGTCAAAACTTTTTTGAATCTTGCGAACAATCACCCAGCAAACTGTTTGAAACCTTAAAGAAAATCAATCCCAGTCCCTACGGATTCATTTTAAATTTAGGTGGAGAATATCTCATTGGTGCATCCCCAGAAATGTTTGTCCGCGTTGAAGGTAGGCGCGTAGAAACCTGCCCGATTAGTGGTACTATTAGCCGGGGACAAGATGCCATTGACGATGCCGATCAAATTCTTTTGTTACTCAACTCACACAAAGATGAGTCTGAGTTAACAATGTGTACCGACGTAGATCGCAACGACAAATCGCGAATTTGTGAACCAGGTTCAGTCAGAGTAATTGGGCGTCGGCAAATTGAATTGTACAGCCACCTGATTCATACAGTCGATCACGTTGAAGGCACATTACGAGAAGAATTTGATGCCTTAGATGCATTTCTTTCCCATACATGGGCAGTTACAGTTACCGGCGCACCCAAACGCGCTGCCATGCAATTTCTCGAACAGCATGAACGTAGCGCTAGACGTTGGTATGGTGGTGCAGTTGGCTATCTCAGCTTTAATGGTGATTTGAATACCGGTTTGATTTTGCGAACAATTCGTTTAAAAGATTCAATCGCTGAAGTGCGAGTTGGTGCAACAGTTCTTTACGACTCGATACCACAAGCCGAAGAACAAGAGACAATTACCAAAGGTGCTGTTTTATTTGAAACAATTCGCCGCGCTAAAGAAACAGACGAGAAAATCGAGGAATGCAGCAATAAAAACTTGAGTAAATGCATTCCCGATGCTGAACCAGGTAAGCATATCTTACTAATTGACCACGAAGACTCATTTGTTCACACACTAGCCAACTACATCCGGCAAACCGGCGCAAGCGTCACCACACTACGTCATGGCTTTGATGAATCGCTTTTTGATACAATACGTCCTGACTTAGTTGTTTTCTCTCCAGGTCCTGGTAGACCAAGCGAATTTAAAGTTCCGGAAATGGTCGCCGCTTGCGTCCGTCGCGAAATTCCCATTTTTGGAGTTTGTCTGGGGCTGCAAGGCATTGTAGAAGCTTTTGGTGGAGAATTAGGAGTTCTCAACTATCCCCAACATGGTAAATCCTCGCGGGTTTTCGTTACCGATACAGATTCGGTGATGTTCCAAGACTTGCCGGAATCCTTCGCCGTGGGTAGATATCATTCACTATTTGCCCTGCCATTACAAATGCCGGCAGAATTGAAAGTGACAGCAATTTCCGAAGACAACGTAATTATGGGAATTGAACATCAAACACTTGCGATCGCTGCCGTTCAGTTTCACCCAGAGTCAATCATGACTTTGAACGGCGAAATCGGTTTAGCCATCATCAAAAACGTCGTCCGTAAATACACGCAAACGAAAGAGTCAGTAGTTATTAGTTAGTTGTTAGTGGTGAGCCAGTGCGTTGGGGAGGCAGTGCGTTGCGGGGGTTCCCCCCGTTGTAGCACCTGCCGTCGGGGATGCCGACTTGAAGCAACTGGCGAACCCGAAGGGTTGGTTGTTAGTTGTTAGTTGTTGGTTGAAAAAGCCCTAACTCCTAACTCCTAACTCCTAACTCTTAACCACTAACCACTATCGACTAACCATTAACCAACAAATCATGACGAACCAAGCCCCTCCCCGTCACATTCTCGAAGAAATTGTCTTGCAAAAAAGGCAAGAAGTTGCCCAAATGCAGCAAGAAATGCCTTTGGCAGTTGTGCAAAATCAGTTAAATGATGCGCCAAAGGTGCGAAATTTCCTCGGCGCTTTAAAGCAAAGTCCTTATAGACCTAGCTTGATTGCCGAGGTAAAAAAAGCATCGCCGAGTCGTGGTATTATTCGAGCAGACTTTGACCCGATCGCGATCGCCAAATCTTACGAACGCGGTGGTGCAGCTTGTATCTCTGTCCTCACAGATGAAAAGTTCTTTCAAGGCAGTTTCGACAATCTGCGTCGCATCCGCCCAGAGGTAGAATTGCCACTACTGTGCAAAGAATTCATCATTGATCCCTACCAAATTTATACGGCACGGGCAGCAGGCGCAGATGCTGTATTATTAATTGCAGCTATCCTCACAGATGAAGGACTCCAAGACTTTTTGCGACTAATTCACGAATTAGGGATGACTGCGCTAGTAGAAGTTCACACCTTAGCCGAACTGAATCGCGTACTCAAGCTTGAGGGTATACGCTTGGTAGGAATTAACAACCGCAATTTAGAAAATTTTACGGTTGATTTAGCAACTACACAGCAACTTTTAGCGCAACGGCAACAAGAATTGCTTTCCTTGGATATTACCGTCGTCAGCGAATCGGGATTATTTACACCCGCTGATTTATCCTTAGTGGCTGAAGCTGGTGTGCGTGCGGTTTTGGTGGGAGAATCTTTAGTTAAACAAAGCGATGTAGAACAAGCTGTGCGTAATTTGTTTCCGAAGGAATAATCCACATGAAAGCGATGGTGATAACAAACTTCGGAAGTCCAGAAGTCTTTGCCGAACAAGAAGTTGATAAACCGACACTAAATAAAAATGAAGTATTAGTCAAGGTTTATGCAACCTCAGTTAACCCCGCAGATTGCGGGATACGTCAAGGAATGTTTGGACCTAGAGTCAAATTACCTGCAATTTTAGGTTATGACGTTTCCGGTGTTGTTGAAGCGATCGCTCTTGATGTCAAAGATTTTCAGGTAGGTGACGAAGTTTATTATGCCATCGATCTTTTAGCAGGTAACGGTGCTAATGCAGAGTATCATGTCGCTAATGAAGCAATAATTGCCAAAAAGCCGACAAATATATCTCATTTAGAAGCCGCTAGCGTACCTGTTGCAGGAGGTACAGCTTGGGCTGCACTCATCACCAAAGCAAATATCAAAATCGGCGAAACCGTGCTGATTCATGGTGGTGCTGGAGGTGTTGGTACATTTGCAATCCAAATTGCCAAAGCAGCCGGCGCTTACGTTTACACAACCTGCGGTGGTTACGACATAGACTTTGTAAAGTCCATCGGTGCAGATAAAGCAATAGATTACCGCCGAGAAAACTTTGTTGACATCATTATGAAAGAAACTGGTGGTCAAGGCGTTGACGTTACTTTATCTACAGTCAGCGGTGAACTTTTAGCTCAAAGTTTGATGGTGATAAAAACAGATGGTCGCGCAGTCACCGTCACAGGTGTACAAGGAGACCTCAACGCTGCCATCTTCAAAAATATTACAATCCACTTCGTACATCTAGATCGCACCCGTCCCAAACTTGAAGCCTTGAAAACTTTAATTGAACAAAGTCAAATCAAACCCGTTGTTGGGATGACTTTTCCCCTAAATCAAGTAGCACAAGCCCATAAAAAACTTGAACAAGGTGGTGAAGGTGTGCGCGGCAAAATTGTTGTACAAGTTGCTAATTGCTAATTGGGCATTGGGCATTGGGGAGGCAGTGCGGTCTTGGGGATCACCTGCGTGGAGCACCTGCCGTCATTGGGCATCGGGCTTTTCCCCTTTCCCCATTCCCCTTTCCCCATTCCCTATTACCCATTCCCCATTCCCCATTCCCCATTCCCCATATGACTTCTATTTCTCATCACTTTCAAACTTTAAGAAATCGCCAACAGTGTGCTTTAATTCCTTTTATTACAGCTGGCGATCCTAACTTAGAAACTACTGCCGAAGCTTTACGCATCTTAGATCGCAATGGTGCAGACTTTATAGAATTGGGTGTTCCTTACTCCGATCCTTTGGCAGATGGTCCGGTGATTCAAGCAGCAGCAACTCGCGCTTTGCAACGAGGAACAAAATTAGAGCAAGTATTAGATATGTTGCAAGCTGTGATTCCCAGCTTGAGAGCGCCGATAATTTTATTTACTTATTACAATCCGATTTTGTACCGGGGTATCAAGTCATTTTTAGCAGAAATTGCTAATGTAGGGGTACGCGGTTTGGTGGTGCCAGATTTACCTTTAGAAGAAGCAGATGAGTTAATTCAAACTGCTGCTAGTTTCGGAATTGAGGTAATATTACTTGTAGCGCCTACCAGTTCTCAAGATAGAATTGAAGCGATCGCTCGTCAATCTCAAGGATTTATCTACCTCGTCAGTGTAACAGGCGTTACCGGAATGCGCTCTCAAATCCAACTCCGCGTCAAGGATTTGATTACAGAATTGCGAAGCGTCACCGATAAACCGATTGGCGTTGGCTTTGGTATTTCCGCACCCGAACAAGCACATCAAGTCATGGAATGGGGCGCAGATGCCGTAATTGTCGGTAGTGCCTTTGTCAAAAAATTAGCAACCGATACTCCCAGCGAAGGACTGCAAGCTGTAGAAAAACTTTGTCAAGAACTGAAAGCAGCGATTACCCCCACCGCATCCCTGCAAAAAGTAGGTTCGGTTTAAATTATACCCACTCCCCATTCCCCATTCCCCACTCCCCAATAAAGGATTTTAACCAGTGGTAAGCATTCAAGATATCAACACTATCATTTCACCTGAGACAGCGCGACCAGACTCGTTAGGCAGATTTGGTAAGTTCGGCGGTAAGTACGTCCCAGAAACCTTAATGCCCGCATTAAGTGAGTTAGAAACCGCATACGAGCAATATCGCCACGATGCTAGCTTCCAAGACGAGTTGCAAGGTTTACTCAAAGACTACGTGGGAAGACCTAGCCCATTATATTTTGCCGAACGCCTGACCAAGCACTACGCCCGACCTGATGGCACAGGAGCGCAAATTTATTTAAAACGCGAAGATTTAAATCATACAGGCGCTCACAAAATTAATAACGCTTTAGCGCAGGTGTTATTGGCAAAGCGCATGGGTAAAAAGCGGATTATCGCTGAAACCGGTGCAGGTCAGCATGGAGTTGCTACGGCAACCGTGTGTGCGCGTTTTGGTTTTGAATGCGTGGTTTACATGGGTGTCCAAGATATGCAACGCCAAGCCCTGAACGTATTTCGGATGCGTTTGATGGGTGCGGAAGTACGTCCCGTGGAAGCTGGTACGGGAACTTTGAAAGATGCTACCTCAGAGGCAATTCGCGATTGGGTGACGAATGTAGAAACCACCCATTACATCTTGGGTTCCGTTGCAGGTCCCCATCCCTACCCGATGTTAGTGCGTGACTTTCATGCCGTAATTGGTACAGAAACTCGCGCTCAATGTCAAGAGAAATGGGGCGGTTTGCCAGATATTCTTTTGGCTTGTGTTGGTGGTGGTTCTAATGCGATCGGCTTGTTCCATGAGTTTGTAAATGAAGCATCTATCCGCCTGATTGGAGTTGAGGCAGCCGGTGAAGGTGTCGATACAGAAAAACATGCAGCTACCTTGACAAAAGGACGAGTAGGTGTATTGCACGGTGCGATGAGCTATCTACTGCAAGATGAAGATGGTCAGGTAATCGAGGCACATTCGATTAGTGCCGGGTTAGATTATCCCGGTGTGGGTCCTGAGCATAGTTATCTAAAAGAAATTGGTCGCGCCGAATATTACAGCGTGACTGATAAGCAAGCTTTAGAAGCATTGCAGAGACTTTCGCAGCTAGAAGGAATCATTCCCGCTTTAGAAACCGCTCATGCGATCGCCTATCTTGAAACCCTTTGTCAACAGCTTGATGGTAATCCCCGAATCATCATCAACTGCTCAGGTCGTGGTGACAAAGACGTGCAAACCGTCGCGAAAGCGCTCAGTGTTGAGTAGTTAGGAGTTAAGAGTTAGGAGTTAAGAGTTAGTGGTTATTGGTTATTGGTTAGTGGTTAGTGGTTATTAGTTAGTGGTTAAAGAGTCCTTTTTAACAACCATCAACTATCCACTATCCACTATCGACGCTCCAACCATCAACTATCCACTATCGACGCTCCAACCATCAACGCTCCACCGATCAACCAACAACCAATATGATAGCCACAACCCAAGCTCCATCTAACAACATTCCCGTCACTCCCGACCAAAATTGGTCTGATTTCTTAAAACAATTACTCGACAAGCGATCGCTCACAGTTTCTCAATCTGCGGACTTGATGCAGGGTTGGCTGACAGATGCTATTCCCCCCGTCCTAACCGGAGCGATTTTAGCCGCAATTCAGGCAAAAGGTGTATCCACAGAAGAATTGGTTGGTATGGCTGGTGTCTTGCAATCCCAGTCGATAGGAGGACTTGGGGACAGGGGGACTTGGGGACAAGGAGGACAAGGGGGACAAGGAGGACAAGGAGGACAAGGAGGAATTTCTTCCTTGTCTCCCCCCTCTCCCTTGTCTCCCTTGTCTCCCCCCTCCCCCTTGTCTCCCTTGTCCCCCCCTCCCCATTCCCCACTCCCCACTCCCCTAATTGACACCTGCGGAACTGGTGGAGATGGAGCTTCAACTTTCAACATATCAACTGCTGTCGCTTTTGTAGCTGCTGCTGCTGGGGTAAAAGTTGCCAAACATGGCAATCGTTCAGCATCTAGCAAAACCGGTTCCGCTGATGTATTGGAAGCTTTGGGTATAAATCTTAATGCCAGTCCGGAAAAAGTGGAGTCCGCAGTTGATGCAGTTGGGATGACCTTTTTGTTTGCCCCAGGATGGCATCCAGCATTGAAAGCAGTTGCCGCTTTGCGAAAAACTTTGAAAGTGCGGACTATCTTTAATTTGCTTGGACCTTTGGTAAATCCAATGCGACCGACAGGGCAAATTATTGGTGTGAGTGACCCACTTTTGTTAGAAACGATCGCTCAAGCATTATCGCAACTCGGATGTCGTCGAGCGATCGCTCTCCACGGCAGAGAAAAGTTAGATGAAGCAGGTTTGGCAGACATCACTTACTTAGCTGTACTTCAAGAGCAAAAAGTCCGCTGCATCACACTCAATCCCCTAGAATTGGGTTTAAGTCATGCTCCCACTGAAGCATTGTGCGGTGGAGATGTCGAAGAAAATGCAGAAATCTTAAGAAATGTTTTGCAAGGGAAAGGCACTCAAGCGCAGCAAAATGTAGTTGCTTTAAATACCGCTCTAGCCCTACAAGTTGGCGAAGTTTTTGATAGCAACTCCACAGATATTCTGGAAAATTGTGTCCAAGGCATCGCTTTGGCGAAAGAAGTACTGCAAAGCGGTGCTGCTTGGACGAAATTAGAACAACTCGCTGATTTTTTACGCGATTAACTGTTAGCAACTTAGTCAACTAATTGGAGAAAAAGAAATGATTGTCATCCTAAAAAACGGTACACCTCAAGAAGAAATTACTCGGTTAAGTCAAGAAATCAGTGAAACATGGGGAGTCAAAGTAGAAAAAAGCGTCGGCAAGCACAAAGTTGTTTTAGCGATGATTGGCGATACTCCTAGCATCAATCCGTTGCAAATCAAGGGGTATAGCCCTTGGATTGAGGAAGTATTGCGAGTACAGCAACCGTTCAAACGGGTGAGTCGGGAATTCCGATATGGAGAAGCTAGCGAAGTTGTTGTACCGACACCAAATGGTAACGTCTACTTCGGTGAAAATCATCCGATTGTCGTGGTAGCTGGACCCTGTTCTGTTGAGAATGAACAGATGATTGTGGAGACAGCAAAGCGGGTAAAGGCTGCGGGAGCCAAGTTCATCCGTGGTGGAGCGTACAAACCTCGCACCTCACCTTATGCATTCCAAGGACATGGTGAAAGTGCTTTGGGCTTGTTAGCAGCTGCCCGTGAAGCTACGGGTTTAGGCATCATCACAGAAGTGATGGATACTGCCGACTTAGCAGCAGTGGGAAGAGTAGCTGACGTGATCCAAGTGGGAGCGCGGAATATGCACAACTTCTCGTTGTTGAAAAAAGTAGGCGCTCAAGATAAGCCAGTATTGTTGAAGCGTGGAATGTCCGCCACAATTGATGAGTGGTTGATGGCAGCAGAATATATCCTAGCTGGAGGAAATCCGAATGTAATTCTTTGTGAGCGGGGAATTAGAACCTTTGATGGTAAATATGCCCGCAATACCTTAGATTTGTCGGTGCTTCCAGTATTGCGATCGCTTACCCACTTACCAATCATGATTGACCCCAGTCACGGTACAGGTAGGTCTGAGTACGTTACACCAATGGCAAAAGCAGCGATCGCCGCCGGTACAGATGCTTTAATGATTGAAGTTCACCCAAATCCGGCAAAAGCCCTATCTGATGGACCTCAATCCCTCACTCCCGATAAGTTTGACATCTTGGCTCAAGAAATGGCAGTAATTGGCAAAGTAGTTGGACGCTGGTCTGAGCGTGCCTTGGTAGGTTCTATTTAATTCTACAATTTTCAATTGAAAGAATTGTAGATTGTTGGGTGCGTTGGCGCAATTCGTAACGCACCCAATTTGATGTTTTATCTTTTTCAAAAATTATTTATAACTTTATTTCTGTTAGCTCATTCTTGCAGAAAATCATTTTTGTACTTTTATTAAAAAATCAATATTTTTTCTCTAAATAAACAATAACTAAAAATTAGACAAACTTATCAAAAGATTTCTCATTGTTAATTGAAGTCAAAAAAATTACTATATTTTATAAAAGTGACATTAATTACAAGTTGTTTTTGGTCAATAAAAATGTAAACGCTCTGTAATTAAGCCCAACAAGCTAAAGAAAATAATAGCTGTTAACTAGATTAAGCAGTAAAAAAATCATAAAAAAGCTACGAAGCAAACTTAATTTTGCATTTTTGATGTCGCTTGATTAAGCAAAATTTTTGTCCTAAAAACAGAAGGATTATATCTAATGGCAGATTCTAATGTCAACTCTTTTAGTAGTAGTAGCAATCCCCTTGATGGTGGTAGCTCAACGGGTGGCAATATCATTGGTAGCAATTCCAATACTTTTGATGATGGCATCTCATATCAAGGTAGCAGCAGTTCATCGGATCTTGGGCAATCACCCTTCGGTCGTTTACGTGAAGTTACTGATTTAAACACCATATTTAATGGTGTCGGTAGTGGAGGCGAAAACCCGTTTGCTAACAACCCATTAGGTGCCCAGGTACTGTTTGGTGGTGACAATCAGGGGGGATCGCCCTTTACTAATTTAAGGACGAACATTGACAATCTAGTTGGTACTGCTACCAATGGCAGCAACCCGACAGGTGGCAGCGGTAGCACTAATCCGTTTGCAAATGGTGGCATTTCCGCTCAGTCTGTTGATGATGGCACCACAAGTGTTGGTGGTAGCAATATTCCGTCATTCGATGGTGGTGACACAAACGCAACCGGGTTTGAGATGAGGGTTATGATTGATAACCTGGTTAACTCGAAGCTCAGTGAAAATGGTATTAATGTAGGTGTAGGTGGTGCTATCCCCATCGAAGGTGGCGGCATCGGTACCGGTCCTGAAGGTGGCAATCTCAGCGATCCGTTTGCACCTGGAGGCAGCAACCCATTTGGCATCCCATTTGATGAGATATTAAGTGAGTTTGGCATCCCATCTGATGAAACATTAGATAAGTTTGGCATCCCATCTGATGGCAGCTTTAGTGAAGGTTGAATACCGTCATTCGATAGTGGCAATCTGTTAGCTTAGTACGGTCATTGCACAAGTTCAAAGGCGAATTGAAGTTAGACATTGTAGCAAAATGGGTTCCTCTGCCTTTTTATTTAAACCTTCAATTCGCGACAATTTTACGCAAAGCAGTACTAAGTAGCAACAAACATTCTTGTGTTTTTGAAATTATGCCGCTACTTAAAAGTAAAAACCTAGATTGTTAAGCTCGTTGCTACTCAAAGTTGATGACAGTAATGAAACTGTCATCGAAATTATTCTGTAGACAAATTTATATTTCCAAACAACGATGAAATTAAACGTCAAATACTCTCCTGGTTCGTAGTGAGCGGTTTACCGCTCATATCTTCGGTTTTAAGCGGCTCTATCCCTTACTACAAAAACCTAAATAACTTAGGAATCCGACTGAAGTTTGTCTTTGATATGCAAAATTTTTCAGATTAAAACGTGAGTGAGGAGAATTATTTATGGCAACTTACACTGACAATTCCATTAATGAGCTTAATCAATCACTAACTGGTGATAGCTTGTCAACTGGTATTAGCAATCCCCTAGCTGTTAATGACAATCTCTTGACTGGCAGCTTGAGTACCTCTTTTTCTGGTAGTAGCAGTCTGTCTGAAATTGAAGACAGCAGTAACTCAAGCTTCCAGAATATTGGTGGTAGTAGCAGCAATTCCACAACAGTTATTAAAAGCAACCCGTTTGCTATTGTTGGCAACGTAGTTGTTGGTAATGGTCAATGGATAAGCAATAATGAAACCACACCAGAGAGTGTTTCTTCAGCGTTCGCGGGTAGTGTTGAGCAATTGCTTGACTCGGTTATTGTCAAACTGCGTAACAGATTGCCCTTGAGTGATGCTGGCAATAATTCCAGTGATGGCAACCCGTTTGCTAATGGAAACAACCCTTTTGGTGATGGCAATCAGCCTTCAGCACCAGGTTTGGTATTGAATGTCAGTGGTGAAAACCCAGTTGCAAGTGGTGAGAATCCGTTTGCAAGTGGTGAGAACCCGTTTGCAAGTGGTGAGAACCTGGTTACAAGTGGTGAGAATCCGTTTGCAAGTGGTGAGAACCTGGTTACAAGTGGTGAGAATCCGTTTGCAAGTGGTGAGAACCCGTTTGCAAGTGGTGAGAACCCGTTTGTAAGTGGTGAGAACCCGTTTGCAAGTGGTGAGAACCCGTTTGCAAGTGGTGAGAATCCGTTTGCAAGTGGTGAGAATCCGTTTGCAACTGGTGGTGCTAATCAGCAACCATCCTTCGATATCTCGCAATTCATCTTTGGTAACGACGACAACCTAACATTCTTAACTGGTGATGGCAGTGTGCCTCAGTTATCATCCTCGGAGATATTGAAGACTGTCCAAGATAATATCTTAAACGTAACTGAAATTCTCAATTCTGGAAATCTGTTTGCAGAAGGTAACAATACACCTTTGCAAACACCGTCAGATTTGTTGAAGCTGTTCAGGAATGACATGTTCAGCTTTAACAGCGGTGTCAACGCTGTCAACGAACTTGCTAGTGGTGACAGTTCGTATACTGATGGTAGCAACCCGTTCCTCAGCTTATTTACTGGTGGCAGTCAAGATAAGGAAATACCGTTTGATATTTTGAACGTTGCCTTAGAAGGAATTTTACCCTTCAATGGCAAAGATAACGTGTTTTCTACCCCAGAAGGCGAACTACCGATTGGTTATGGCAATCACGACTTTGGGATTAAGAACGCAACCATCGGTAATGCCAACTGGGATTACGGCAACGCCAACGCAACTATCGGTAATGGCAATTGGCTTTGGGATTCCAGCACTCGTAACGCAACCATCGGTAATGGTAACTGGAATTTAGATGCCTCTCATGACAACAGAACTGTTGGTAATGGTAACTGGTATTGGAATTCAACTAGTGACAATACAACTTTAGGTAATGGCAATTGGAGTTTTGGAAATAACAACACAACTCTTGGTAATGGTAACTTTGACTTCGGTAGTAACAACACAGTGATTGGTAGTGGCAACAAAGTCTTCACCAGTAACAGCATAGTCATAGGTAATGGCAACTGGTCTGTAGTTATTGACAAATCAAGTGCTGGTGCTAGCGACTTGATGACTCAGCTAGATACATGGGTGTCTATTATGGGAGTCAAAGATGCTACTGATAATCTAGTGAATTCAGTGTTGAGTAAGTTGGGTGAAGCTTTTGAGCCGCTAACAGACGATCTTACTGCATCAGGTAGTAAGACATATGACCGACTATTTTTATCTTAAGACTTTCATAGTAAGGTTGTTTTCGTAAGCGCGATCGCATACTACCCTAAAACCCCGGTTTCTTGAAGAAACCGGGGTTTTTGCTTTTCTTACCGTGCGTCCCATTCGTCTATAATTTGGCAAAGTTATCTTGACGGACTAATAGAGAGAAAAACTTTTGCGGCATGTACTGCCATGTAATCGCATCCTCAGCAATACGAGCGCTGAATTAAATCAGATTCTGGCAAAGCAAGAGAATCGCACAAAGTAAATAGAACTTCTTAAACGTCCTGTAACCACTACCATGAAACGCAATCACTATCGAGGTTTTCAGCTCATCAACGAGTGCGCTGCTGGGTTATGTCATTACACAATCTAAAATCCCATCTTTTGCATAAGGTAGAATTCCAAAGTAGCCAAGAAAAGTCAAGGTAATATCAGAGTATTTCTTGCTAATTGTGGAGGCATCGTGAATTACGTTCTCGGTAGGTGCAATGTATGCTTCTCCAGGCGCTACTTTTAGTTTAACTACAGGGTATGAAGGGTAACTTTTCATAAACTTGTCCCCTATAGATGTCCCCCGATAATTCTTATAAATATCCTCAGGGTCTGACAGACCTAAAGCATGAAACATATCCATCAAAGTTAGGTTGATGAACAAAAAGTAGCGTTCTTCACATCCCAAATTAATGCATATTCGATTTCTTGATTTGTGTCTGCGTCTGAGGGTATCTCTATCCCAACTGTCAAGGTGCATTCCATCATAGCGTTTTTTGGGGATGCTGTTATGATAACCACTTGTTACTGTTGTCAATCCTGGTAGTGTTGTTTGAATACCTAGTAATTGTAATCTGTTACTAGATAGACAATAACGCTCAACGTGCTTCATAACTTTTGCAATAGCATTCTCGCGTTCTGGATGTGTATCAAGAAATTGACATTCTTCTAGTGTGGCAGCCGAACTTTTCCTAATATTTTCAAGTATGGCTTCAAGTGGTGCCAAGACCTCGTTAGGGAAGCGAACCACTCCTATAGATGAACCAAGATCCCAAGAGCTAAGGTTCAAGATTGGTTCATTTGCACGTAGGAGACTATATTCCGTTAGACTCGGTTCTCTCCAAGGTTCTCTAGGCAAAAAAGCATCAGTACGATATATTATATCAGAGGCTGATTCAATTTCCTGTGTCGTGCCCGAACTCAGCCAAATTCTAGAACTGTGCTGGTCAGTATTGGCATCACAAAAAACTTGAATTCCTTTTTTTATTTCTACAATTTCCTTAACTAACATAGCATTAACCCAAATTGTTTCTAGCTGAAAACTGCTCAAAAAATCTCGGAAAGTTACCGTAATATCGAATAATACGGTACTGTATACTCAACTATTTTTGCGTACAAAAGAGGACGGTTTGATGTCACAAAGGACAATCTAGTGCTGGTATAGATTTAGAAGGAATTCGATGTTTGATGTTGAGTTTACCAGTTGCAGAATCGATAATACCAGCTTGTTTTAAACGCATCTCAATATGCTGTAAAAGTCCTCTTTCTTTGATGCATAACATATTACCTTTATCATCAACTTGATTGTGAAGAATGCCCTCCTCCGCTACTGGGTAACCACTACAGCTTCCGAAGTATGGGCAAAAAGTACACGTAGAAGCTATGCGTTCTTCTGCTGCTTTTATTACTTTCTGATGAGCAGATCCCAGTACTATCTCTTCCATAGAATCCTTGAATAAATTACCGTGACTAAACTCAATGTTATAAGCATCTGCATAACTATAAACATCACCTGTAACATTTACTAAATAAATCGATTCCCATTCTTTTTTGTCATAATAAAAGGGTTCTGAGTCAGGACTGTAGTAATGAAGAATCTGTTGAATGTGATCCATAATTGGCTGAACTACCACTAACCGATCGCCTTCCATCCACAAGTCAACAAGAGTGCAAAAAGCACTCAAAACTTCGTTAGCATTAATTTCAAATCCTTTATGTTGTCCATCAAACGCTCCATTAAATAGTGGCAACAATCGAAAAGAAAGATTCATTTTTTCAAAAAATTTATAAATTTTTTGAATATAAGGCAAATTCAATTTAGTTAAAACAGTGATACATCCATAGGGAATATTTTCATCTCGCAGGCGATCCATGTTTTTTAATACTGTTGTTTGAGAATCCATACCAGCTTGATTAGTGCGTAAACCTCCAAATAAATCTACAGAAACACCCACACCATCAAATCCATCTCTCAATAATTGGATACGTTCTTTATTAAGCACAGTCAGGTTAGTCTGTACGATATTTGTAACAGAGCTTGCGAGTTCACCAAAAATTTCTTGCTGGCGGTCAAAGGTTTGCCAGTAATAATCTGGTGATTGTAAAAGTGGTTCTCCACCATGCCAAACAAACTCAATTTCTGTAGGGTGATCGAGTTGACTATAATAACTGGCAATGTGACTATACATTTTGTCTAATTGTTCTGGCGCAATTGCTGCCCTATTACCTAGTTCTGAGTATTCATAGCAGTAGCGACAGCGTAAGTTACAAAACTTAGAAGACTTAACAACAAATTGGACTCGCTTTGTGTTGGATGGCATACTTTTACCTCGATTGTAATTGCTTGCTAGAAATGAGTAATCAACATATTTCTGGGTTTGGCTTGAAAAGGTATTTATAGCGGTTCTCACTGGCATTCAATATATCTCTTGTGCGGTAGAAGACCAAAAAGCCCGTCCTAAACTAAGGACGGGCAAGACGCCCTTCCCACAAGAAAATCACAAATGTGATGCATTTTATTGAGAATTGCTATAAGTTTGAATCAGCAAGATTGACTAACAAAAAATTGTTAAATTTTAACTTGTCAGTCAATTATGCATTCGTGAGAAGCGACAGTTCAAACCATCAGAGATTGAAATGTATCTACTGCTGAGAGATATTCAGCATTAGCTGCTTCATTTGGTAGGCTTTCAAGCATTTTAGGTACGTAGGGTTGGTTTTGTACCCACGATGGACCAGGGTCAACCAGTTTGAAAGCTGGTCTCAGCGCAACCAAACTTTCTTCGTTAGGGGAAAGTGCTTCTAGTTTCTCACTTAAATTGGAGGAAAACTGGATAGAAGGTATAGAGTTTATAGCCTCCCTAGAAGAACCAGTATGATTAGAGTTTGTCGCCCCAGCTATACTAGGAAAAGCTACAATAGGAACTGCGCTAACCAGCAATAGACACAGACGATTTGATAGCTTGCTGTGCAGCACAAATTTGACTTTACTTGCTTTGTTCATTTTCTTGGTTCCAGAATTAGAAGTATTGATTGATAGAGTCAGCTATTTTGCTTGCTCTGTTATGTTTAACGAAAGCTCAAAGGGAAATATTCCAAAATTAAAAAAATTTTTTGTAATTCTTTAAAACCTTCTCAATTGGTTGCAGTGCATAAGTACCTGACTCAGATATCTATTTAACTCATACTTGATATTGAGTGAAAACGGGTTCTCATGGTTTCAGAAGATTTATTGTTATATGAGCAACTACTTAAGACTCCAGAGTATCAGCAGAGAGTCGAAAGAATTGCCCGATCGCAAACAAGAAATACCTCAAGTTCCTGGGAAGATGCTGTACAGGCAGCTCATGAAAAAGTGTTTCAGGCAACACAAGCTGGAAAATTTCAAAAAGGAGGAGTAAACGAGTTTTACCGTTGGGCAGCTACTGTAGCTAAATTTCAAATCATCGATCTGGTTCGCAAAGAAAAGCAATTTATATGTCAAAGTTTAGATCAAAACATTCCCGGTACAGATTTGCCGCTATCAGAAGCGATCGCTGATAAGTTCAATTTATTCGATGCTTTAGAACGCACGGATCTTATCAACAGAACAATAGATGCCATTATTCAACTAGATAGACACTATCCAGAGCGAGGATATGTCAAACTCTGGCAAGCACAACTTCAGGGTAAGAAACAATGCCAAATAGCTGCTGAGTTTGGTGTCACTCAGGGAGCAATTTCAAAACGATGGCAGGAATTACGTTCGTGTCTTGCTCAGATGCTAGGAATGGGGAATGGGTAATGGGGAATGGGGCATGGGTAATAGGTAATAGATAATAGGTAATGGATTTTTTCCAATTAGCAATTACCAATTCCCAATTACCAATTACCAATTCCCAATTCCCAATTCCCAATTCCCAATTCCCAATTGCTATTGGCAGATGTTACGATCGCCTGTATTAAGATTGGGGTTAGTCGTCAGATAATCGTGCAAGCGATCGCATCCACGCTTTAATAATTGCGACAAATTCAATGTTTGCAGTTCTATCCCCGTTAACCGCCAAATTTTTACTGTTTTATCTTGACTTGCCGAAACAATCATCTTACCATCTAAACTAAAATTCACACTTCTGACATCACCAGTATGTCCTTGAAAAGTTCTCAGCAACATACCGCTATGTACACTCCAAAGTTTGATGGTGTCGTCATCACTAGCTGAAGCAATCATTTGACCGTCAGGAGAAAAACTCAAATTATTAACCGCATCAGTATGTCCGGTTAAGTTTTGCAACAAGCGACCGTCACGACTCCAGAGTTTGACTGTACCATCCTGACTACCAGAAGCTATTATCTTACCATCCGGGCTGAAAGTTAAAGCCCAAACACTAGCATTATGTCCATTAAGAGTTTTCAACAAACGACCATCGCGACTCCAAAGTTTGATAGAATTGTCAGCACTGGCTGATGCTAACAACTCACCATCTGGGCTAAATTCAACATTAGTCACCCAACCGTTATGCCCTTTGAGAGTATTTAGCAAGCGACCGTCAAGACTCCAGAGTTTAACAGTTTTGTCAGTACTCGCAGAAGCGAGGATTTTCGCATCAGGACTGAAGCTCATATTAATTATCCAATCAGTATGCCCTTTGAGGATATGGAGCAAAGAGCCATCACGTTTTCGCAGTTGGATAGTATTATCAGCACTCGCTGTCGCTACCGTATTTTCATCCTGAGTGAAGCTAATGCTGGTAATATCGTTAATCGGGGAAGGAATAGATTTTAGCAGCTTACCGTCTAAACTCCAGAATTTCATCGTTTTATCGTTGCTGACCGAGAAAACGGTATTACCATTCGGATTAAACCAAGCGCTATTCACACTATCGAGATGTCCAAAAAGAGTTTTTGGTGCATTGATATCAAAGTTCCAAAGTCTTATGGTATAATCATCGCTAGCGGAAGCAAGTAGTTGACCGTCTGAACTAAAACTAACGCTACCGACTGCATGGTTATGTCCCTGTAAAGTCCCCAACAATTGACCATCCAAGCTCCAAAGTTTGATAGTTTTATCAACACTTGCCGAGGCGATGATTTTACCGTTAGGTGAAAAACTAACGCTTTTAACATCGCTGTTATGTCCAGTTAGCGTATTAAGTAAGCGACCGTCACGACTCCACAGTTTTACGGTATTATCAGCACTAGCAGAAGCAATTGTTTGTCCATCTTTTGACCAAGCTACACTTAAAACCTCATCGGTATGTCCGCTCAGAGTTTTTAGCAAGCGACCATCCAGACTCCACAGTTTAATTGTGCGATCGTCGCTACCAGAAGCGATAATATCACCTTGAGGTGAAAAAGTAACGCTATCTATACCTTGGCTGTGTCCGGTGAGAGTTTTCAGTAACTTGCCATCCCGACTCCAGAGTTTAATAGTATCATCATCGCTACCCGAAACAATCATTTGACCGTTAGGGGAGAAAGCAACGCTATTAACTCCATCATTATGTCCGGAAAGTGTTTTCAGCAACTTACCATCCCGACTCCAAAGTTTGATAGTTGCATCAGTACCTGCCGAAGCAATAATTTGACCGTCAGGAGAGAAACTCACACTATTGACTCCATCGCTATGTCCGCGTAAAGTGTGAAGTAACTTGCCGTCACGCTTCCAAAGTTTGATAGTTGTATCAGTACTCGCCGAAGCTAGCATTTGTCCATCGGGAGAGAAACTGACACTACTTACCCAAGAATTATGTCCAATCAAACGGTTGCGTTCTTGAGTTTGATCGATCGCCTGTTGTAAAGTAGTTGCAGTTGCAGTTTTAATCTGTTTTGTAGTATCAGGATACATCACCTGACTGGAAAACATCATCTTTTGTAACTCTTGCCCTGCCTTAACACTAGTTGATAGTGCTTCTAGTTGTTTATGCGAGAAAAGAAAGTTTTCTGATAAAGAATTTAAAGCTTGTATTTCTCGCAACTGCGCTTTTTGACTTTGCTGATAAGCTAAACCTGCAAAAGAGAAAGCAGCTATTCCCAAGATACTGATAACAGTAACAGCTTTTTGCGCTTGTTTGAGTCGGCGTTTTTCTTGCAGTTGTTGTCGTTGTCTTTCTTCTAGACAAGCAGCAATAAATCGTTGAACATCAAAAGATAGTTCCTCAGTGTAATTGATATAAATATCTTCTGCTTCAGCCAAACGCACACCCTGCAACAAAAAATCAGATTGTTCACCCCCATGCTTCCATAGCTGTGCAGCTTGCTCAATTTGACGTTGCGATCGCAATCTACCACGATTTTCCTCCAACCACCATCGCAAAGTAGACCAATAGCGAATCAGCACCTCATGGGCAACTTCTATCGTCACAGAAGAGGGGAGTGGGGAGTAGGGAGTGGGGAGTGGGGGAGAGGGGGGGCACATGCGTCCCCACGAAGTGGGGTTGGGGGGAAGGGGGGGAGGGGGAGACAGGGGGAAAGAATTATTCTCCTTGTCTCCTTGTCTCCTTGTCTCCTTGTCTCCTTTTCTCCCTTGTCCACGCCAGTCGCTACAACGGAGGAGACCTCCGCAACGCGCTGGCTCCCCTTGTCCCCCTTGTCCACGCCAGTCGCTACAACGGAGGAGACCTCCGCAACGCGCTGGCTCCCCTTGTCCCCCTTCCCCCCCTCTCCCTCTCCCTCCTTCTTCCAAATTCACTACTACCAGCTTTGCAGCAGTTAACGCTGCCAGTGTCTTTTCTACCAATGGTGCCGGATATTTTTTCACTATTAACTCTGATTTATACACCCGCCGACGAGTATCTTCAGTACCTTCACCTAACTGCGTCAGCGACAGAAAAATCCAACGAGCGCATTCTTGAGCTTCAGCGTCTAAACTCTCGTAAACAGCTTGCGCTTTACTTTCCAGCGCTCCTTTAATTCCACCCAAGTGCTGCTGATAAGCTTGTAAAGTTAACTTACCTGCAACTCTATGTTCCCACAACTGCTCTAAAACAAATTCTAAAAGCGGTAAATCTCCGGGTGAGCGGTGTAACTCTCGCAACAGTACTTCAACTAATACTGGCTCAACTGTTAAACCGACTTGTTCGGCAGGGTTAATTATAACGTGGCGATACTCCTCCTCAGTTAAACAGGGCGGTATGAGAATGCTAGACTGCTGCAATAGCTGCGCTAATTTCGGTATTTCCAAACAAGGTGCGATAAAATCTGCCCGTAGAGTGATGACTATTTTAAGCTTACCTTCGCTTAATTCCAACGCCTGCAAGATAAGTTCTAAAAAGCGCTGTCTGTCAGCAGCTTGGGCAAGGGTGAATAATTCCTCAAACTGGTCTATAACTAACACAATTACTGGTTCTGGTCGGTTACTTAACCAGTGAGCGAATCCTTGTCCCCCTTGATACAACATTTGTTCTAGTTGTATTTGCTGATAAGCTTTTTCTTTCTCAGTACCGCTATCAACTAAGCGTCGCGATAAAGCGTCTTGCGGATTTGCACCAGGACGAAAGCTTTTAATCCACCATTCTTCGCTACCAGGTAATTGTTTACCGCACCGCAGTTGAGCGATTAATCCCGCTTGCACAACCGATGATTTACCGCTACCAGAGGCACCAACTACGGCAAGAAATGACTTACTTGCCAAGTGATGCAGAAGTTGCTGCGTTAAAGCTTCTCTGCCGTAGAAATACTGAGCATCTTCCGGAGTAAAAGCTCTTAATCCTCGGTAAGGGCAAAGTCCTAAATCAATCCCTTCCGTTAACTTGATATCTCTTATACCAGTCGTGGTAGGTATAATTTCGATAACGCCTTGAATCCCGGATACCCAAATGTGCAATGGTAATGTATTTGAACAAGATAGTTGCAATTGAGTAATCCAACTAGCTACCGATAAACTATTTTGCTGTTGGGCAGCTTTCAGGGTATCGTGGAGAACTTGGGTGAATTGTTCGGGATTGTATGACGGGGAAGCAGCGGCAATGATACACTGTCCTTGTTCGGAACTTAGTTGCAAGTCTTCTAGCCAATCTTGTAATGAGACTTGTTGCGTTTGGTCACAAAGACAATCTAAGATGATAATTTGTTGAGTGTAAGGCGATCGCCTGAGTTGTTGTCTTAACCAAGAGCGACTCAATTGAATATCCGACCCCACCACTAACACCGCTTCCCCCGCTTCAGTTTCCTTCAGTCTGCCACGCAGATATAATAAAACTGTTGCGTCATGTTCTAAATTTTGAGAATCTTGCTTTTTCTGCAAGCAATTCTGCATTCCTTCTTGAATATATGAAGCAGTTATTTTATCAGCTTGTGGCAAATACTTTAACTCAAAGCCACCAACACCGCGTAATAATTTACAAAAATCGAGAGTCGTCTTATTAGTCGTCAGTCCCTCAACAATCAGCGCTTGTCGCAAAGACGACGATTGCACAACTCCTGATTTTAAACCAAGAACAATTTCCCCAACTCCTTCAACAATCCGCTTCGGAGTTTGCAAAGGATATTCTGAATAAAGTCTGGTTTCTCCTCTACCTCTTTTTTGCTGATTAATCAGTCGCAGTTGTTGATTAGTTTGCTCGATGTATTGCTGCGTCTGATGATAAATATATCGATAAAGACCGTCCGCTTCAATCAAACCGCGTCCATCAGCTGCTTCACCTCGCAACCCCCGCATTAAATAATAAGTAAAGACTCCGTGTCCTAATTCCGGAAATTCCCAAGATTGCTGATCTGTGTCACAAGAAAGCAAAGCATAAAATCCTTTACTCTTTTTCGCTTTTTGCCGCAACAAATCTACCATTTGCGGTGTCAGGTTTTCGCGGTTTGGTATTTCTCCTTTTGCTCCCTTGAGTGACATACTACCGCTATGACAAGCATCCAACAATACCAACTGAGTCTGCGCTCCACTATGTCCCAATAAATGTAATAATTCCTGTAATCCTAAACCTGTATTCAGTAAATTATCAATTTGCGTATCTGCCAGACACAAAACTACCTGCCCAGAGTTTGACTCTAGCATCCCGTGTCCAGAAAAATAAAATAAAATCGTGTCTTGTGGTTGAGCCGCAGCAGCAATTTGTTTTAAAGTAGTACGAATATTTGTTAGTGTCGGCAACTGTGACGAAAAATCGTGGTGAGTCCACACCTCAGTCTGCGGAAACGCTTGGGTTGCATCTGCTAAAGCTGATGCTAAACCCTGACAATCAACCGCTGAATAGCGCAAAGACGGCAATCGTTCATCTTGGTATTGGTTTACACCCACTAACACCAACCAAAGTTTTGCGTGTCCGGTTTCTAAAGCATAAGTTGAGCGACTAGTAGCAACGCCTAATGGAGACATTTTTTTTAAATTACAATACAGGTAATAGCAACCAATCTCGAAAATATACGGAAAAATTTTATGTTTATATAAATACTGATTATTTAATAAGAGTCAAGTTTTTCTAGGTTGGTTGCTACGAGTTTATGCATTCTTGTTGAAGGATATATCCGGAAAAGTTTACAAATCTATATACTTAAGTAGAGAAAAATTAAGGTTTTATGAAAAAATCCGCTAAATCAGGCTATGAGTAAACGTATTATGATAGAATTTGGTACACGTAATTAGTTATAAAATAGGCGTTGCATATTAACGGACAGGATACGTACCCCACAAAACTTTTAGTATTGTTGTGAGATGTGCCGGAAAACCCGCCCTATTTTACATTTATTAATGTCCTTAAGCAAATTGATATTTTTATAGGAATGAGCGCTTTTCCTAAAGTCTTGTAGGGGACCCTTCATGAATTGCCCCTACGTAAATTCAAGCTTTGACGACATGAGTGCGTAAGTCCTATTTTAATTACCAACACCCTTACTTTTGAGACATCCTCTAAAAATCGGTACGTGCTTTCAGGAAGTTGTAAACAGCAAGAGCAATTGCCAGAAGTAAAAGTGCATGAATTAGACTGCCTGCAATATGAAATGCTAATCCCAATGCCCAAAAGACGACAAGTATAACTACAATGCCCCAAAGTAAACTAAGCATAATTTTTTACTATTAAAAGTAGTTTGAGCCAATTTTAGATGTTTGATGAATTAGATGATAACTATCTTGCGGATGAATTATTGACGATTATCTTTTAGTTTTGTTACTTTTCCTATCTCATAAAAATCTATATATTTTCCACATATTTCTTAACAATTACTGGTGTCAGTGATAAAAAGATAAGATAGAAGAGAACCACACGAATGTAGTAAAAAACTTTTTTGTTATCAATTTTAAGACAAAGGAGGAAGTGTGACATGACGATTATTTTAAATCACACTATAGTACCCGCACGCGATAAAAAAACATCGGCACGGTTCTTTGCACAAATTTTTGGTTTAAAGATTGAGTCGGATTTTAGTTACTTTGCCCCCGTGCAAGTCAATGATACTCTAACGCTGGACTTCGCCGATCGCCAGGAATTTGAATCACACCATTATGCATTTCATGTCACTGAAGAGGAATTTGATACTATCTTTGCACGGGTAAAAGAGGCAGGTCTTGAATACAGTAGTGACCCCATGCATCATAATAAAGGTGAGATTAACCACAGGAAAGGGGGGCGTGGCTTTTACTTTTATGACCCCAATGGTCATAATCTGGAACTATTAACTCGTGCGTAAGTTTTTGGTATAAAGCAGCTAAGAGGATGATATCACTTATCCGCCATTTGAAGTATTTTCTAGCTGCGATCGATAGATGATGGCTGTGTTAATACGGTCATAAACTGTAACCAATAAATTAAAGTTAAATCGGTTGTGGTTTAGGTTTAACTTTTTTTATCGAAAATCTTGGGTTTAAAACCCCGTCCTTGTAGGACGGCTTTAATTGATTGAGTGGTAGAATAATGGCAACAGGAAGGGTAATCAACCTGTTTAAAAACCCTATGCTGCCTAACGGCTCTGCGCTGTACCTTGACAACCGAATCTATGGGGTTCTACTTGTTGTCCTAGTAGTGCTTGCACGTCCTGAAAGTAGGTAAAAGATTCACAGGAACTAGGCCATCAGCTATTAAACTCAAACAAAGTTTGGAGAAATCCAACTACCGAGGGGCACTCGGAAAGTTAACGCTTGGGGAGAGAACCACCTCTGGGTTAGGTAACGCAAGGAACTTAACGTAAGTGGACTCGTTGAACCAAGAATCCTCGTCCTTTTAGGGCGATGGAGTGTCAAGCCAATTGCCATCTTCCCCTTTTTCGTAGTCACGCTTTACCGCTGCCCAAGCAACTTTAAATGCTGCTTCTTCTTCGTCATATTCTTTTGAAGCATTGTTAAAAGCAGCAATAAATATTTCAGCCGCGTGTTTGGGTAAATGATTTTTAACTGAGTCAGGTAAATCGGCAATATCTTGATATGGCATATGCTTATTATCTCCAGTTAAGAAATTTAAATTGTCCGGTGTCGTACTATTGGCGCTTCACATCCTACATTAATTTTATTGCGTAAGTCTGTCTTATAATTAAAGGCGATCGCACACCATATAAGCGCTCATCAGGGCAAATATAGCATAATCCTGGCTCTCATCCGACAATTGCGCGACTGCGTGGGATGAGCTTAACTATAATTTATAAAATAAATCTTAAATTATTCGGTTGCGATAACTAAGTAGAACGTATTATACTCGTACTTAAGTATATAAGATTACCAGGAACAAAGACTTGATCAAGGTAGTCTTGCGAGTTGGGATTTAAAATTTTAGATTGGGTGATACGCCATTCATCAGGATACTAAGACTTTTCAGCCCAACGTCAAATAGAAAGGGTGCAAATCTACGATCGCCAAAACGACAGAAGATTGCATAAATAAACTCAAGGATATCTATTAAGTCTGTGAAAGGATGCAAATAGAAAAAAGTTGAGGCTATTTAAGTTTTGGCAAGTTTACCTTAGTTTCGGGAATGCTTTGATGGCATTGGGTAGGTAAACGTATTGCAACAAAAGTCTTAGTCTCTCACACACCAGGAGATTATTTGAGATGAAAACGCGAGTTTTGAGGGTCATACGAGTTATTTTCAAGGTGAGTAGATTTAAATTTCTGAAATTCTTGTCAAAATTAAGTCACACAATTCTCACTCTTAAATCTAAAATCGAAAAAGGTTCGAGAAAGTTAGGTAATGAACAGCAGAATCATTTACAACAAGAAACAGAGGAAAATTCAAGGAGAATAGGAGAATCAAGAGTTGATCCGCGACCAACACAACCACCAACTCCTGCACGACTGGACAATGAACTAGACCAAACAGAAGAAATTTCTAGGAGAATAGGAGAACCAAGAGTTGATCCGCGACCAAAACAGCCACCAACTCCTGCACGACTGGACAATGAACTAGACCAAACAGAAGAAATTTCTAGGAGAATAGGAGAACCAAGAGTTGATCCGCGACCAACACAGCCACCAACTCCGGTACGAGTCAGGAGAATAGGAGAACCAAGAGTTGACCGGCGAACAACACTGCCACCAAATCCGATACGACTGCGGATAGGAGAAACAACAATCATTTCGCGAACGACTTTTATCGGAGTGAGAAAAATAGGAGTTGCAACAGTCAATCCCCGACCCAAGAAGACATCTCGTCCAGCGCGATAGTAGCTTTAGCAATAAAAGTCAAAAAATACACAAAAATTGATATGAAAAAGCAAATTGTAATGGCGATCGCTTTACCAATAGTATTGGCTAGTGCAACATCTAGTTTTGCTGGTGAAGTTGTGAAAAAGCCAGTAAAAACACCCAGCGTTACTGTCAAACCAATCGTATCTGCACCCGTGACTAGTGCAGGAGATGACACACAAAGAATTGGTGAAGGCAATATCAAAAAGAAACCCGTGAAACCTCCTAACCCTCCCCGTAGAGAACGAATTTTGGTCAACCAACCCCAAATTTTACAGCCTGTCAATTCTACTCTTTCAAATCGAAACACAAATCCCGCTCTTGGTTACTAAGCTTGGGGTTATTCTCTAAATAATCATGCAACCATCGACAACTGCGAGTCAACAGATGATCTAAATCTGTGGTTTGCAGTTGTTTGCTATCAATACGCCAAAATTTAACTGTACCATCTTTACTGGAAGAGGCAATCATTTTACTATCAGGGCTGAAACTGACATCGTTGACAGCTTGGCTATGTCCCGAAAACGTCTTTATTTCTATACCATCAATACTCCATAATTTCACTGTATTGCCGTCACTAGAAGCAATCATCTTCGCTTGCGGATTAAAAGTTACATTCCAAACTGCCTCAGGTTGCTCTTGCAGAGTTTGTAGTAACTTACCATCTTTCACCCGCCAAAGTTTTATAGTTTTATCAGAACTAGCAGAAGCGAGAATATCACCTTGAGTGTTAAAACTTATACCACCAACAGCATTAGTATGTCCGGTCAGGGTTCGCAGTAACTTTCCATCGCTTACTCGCCAGATTCTCACTGTGTTATCTCTGCCACCGGAAGCGAGAATATCACCTTTAGGGCTAAAACGGACGCGAAAAACTTCACCGTTATGTCCTGTTAAGGTTCTAATAAGTTTGCCATCTTTTACTCGCCATAATTTAATAGTTGCATCCGCACTTGCTGATGCGAGAATATCTCCATTTGGACTGAAAGTGACATTATTAACTTCATGTTCATGTCCTATAAGAGTTTTAATCATATAGCCGTCACGAGTTCGCCACAGTTTCACCCAGCCTTCGGCACCAGCAGAAGCCAGAGTTTGCCCGTCTGGACTAAAACTGACACCATAAACAGCATCTCTATGTCCCAGTCCAGTAGGCAACTTGTCTAATCCTTCTAGAGAAAAGCGCAAAGTCATATTCGGTAGTTGCCAAAGTTTGATTGATTTGTCGTCACTTGCCGTTGCCAGGAGATTACCTTGCGGGCTGAAACTAACACTATTTACCCCAAAGTTCTGTTGAGTGAGAGTTTTAATTAAACTGTTGTCTCGCCGCCAAAGTATAACACTTTGATCTCCGCTAGCTGAGGCTAAAGTCTGACCATCCGGGCTGAAACTAACACCAAAGACTTCTATAGTGTGTCCCAGGAAAGTTTGCAGCAAAGTGCCATCTTGGGAATTCCAAAGTTTAATTGCGGTATCAAAACTAGCTGAGGCTAAAGTTTGACCATCGGGGCTGAAACTTACCGATGTTACTTGATCGTTATGTGCTGAAATTGTTTTTGGCATAGCATCGCTAATTCTCCAAATTTTGATAGTTTTATCAGCACTACCTGAAGCTATTTTACCGTCAGGACTAAAAGCCACACTGTTAACTGCCCCAGTATGCCCAGTTAAAGTTTTTAGCAAAGTCCCGTCACTAATTCTCCAGATTTTAATAGTTTTATCAGCGCTACCTGAAGCGATTGTTTGACTGTCGGGACTAAAACTAACACTGTTGACATCACCATTATGACCTGACAAAGTTCTGATAAGTTTACTATCACTAACTCTCCAGATTTTAATAGTTTTATCAGCACTACCAGAAGCAATCATATTACCTTGACCAGACCAAGATACACTATAAACCTCAGCTGAATGGGCATTGATAGTTTTAATTAAAGTACCGTCACTTGTGCGCCACAGCTTTAGTGTGTTGTCAAAACTAGCAGTAGCAATCATTTTACCGTCAGGGCTAAAGCTGACATCTCTAACCGTGCCCTGATGTCCTGACAAAGTTCGCAGCCACTTACCATCACGTCGCCAAAGATACACTGTTTGGTCATCACTAGCAGAAGCAATTGTCTGACCATCAGGACTAAATTTTACACTGTTTACAGCTTTGCTATGTTTCTCCAAACGGTTGAGTTCTTGAGTATTAGAAAGTGCATGTCCTAAAGAACTTATTGTTTGAAATTGCACATCTTTTGGTGCGCTAATAATTTGCTTTAGCTGCTTACCTGCTTTGACACTAGCAATTAGTGCATCAAGCGGCTGATTGGATAAAAACTTAGCTTCCGATGATGAATTTAATGCTACGATTTCTCTAAGTTGAGCCTTTTGACTTTGGAAATAAGCTAAACCAGCAAAACTAGAAGCTGCTATTCCTAAAAACGAGAGTGCAACAACGGCTCTTTGAGCTTGTCGAAGTCTTCTTTTTTCTTCAAATTGTTGGCGTTTTCTTTCTTGTAAACAAGCTTCAATAAATTGTTGAACATCCGCAGAAAGTTCATCAGTATATTTGATGTAAATATCTTCTGCTTCAGCCAACCGCACACCCTGCAACAAAAAATCAGATTGCTGACCACTTTGCAACCATAATTGTGCAGCTTGCTCAATTTGACGTTGCGATCGCAACCTACTACGATTTTCCTCCAACCACCAGCGCAAAGTTGACCAATGGCGAATTAAAATTTCATGGGCAACTTCTACCGTCACCGCCGGGAGTGGGGAGTGGGGAGTAGGGAGTAGGGGAGATGGGGGAGATGAGGAGACAAACTCCCCCTGCCCCCTGCCCCCTGCCCCCTGCCCACTCTCCTCCCCCTCTTCCTCCAAGTTCATCACAATTAACTTGGCAGCAGTTAACGCTTGCAGAGTTCTTTCCACCAACGCAGCTGGATATTTTTTCACAATCAACTCTGATTTGTGTATCCGTCGTCGAGTATCTTCTGTACCCTCTCCTAACTGCGTCAAAGATAGAAAAATCCACTTAGCACATTCTTGCGCTTGGGGGTCTAAACTTTCGTAAACAGCTTGAGACGATCGCTCTAATGCTCCTTTAATTCCACCTAGTTCATCTTGATACGCTTGCAAAGTTAACTCACCTGTAGAGCGATGTTGCCATAATTGTTCTAAAACAAATTCCAGCAAAGGTAAATCGCCGACCGAGTGGTTTAACTCACGTAGTAAAACTTCTACTAATTCTGGTTCGAGTTTTAACCCTACTTGTTGAGCCGGGTTAACAATCACCCGCCGATAATCGTCTAAACTTAGCCGAGGTGGAACTAATACACTCGACTCCTGTAAAACTTCAGCCAGTCTCGGTACTTCCAAACACGAGGTAATAAAGTCCGCTCGTAAAGTAATAATTAACTTAAAACGGTCTTTCGCATATTCCGCAGCTCCCAGCACCAATTCTAAAAAGCGCTCTCTGTCTGTAGTTGAGGCAAGAGTGAATAATTCCTCAAATTGGTCTATCACCAAAACTATCATAGGTTCCGGTCGATTACGCAACCAGTAGACGAAGCTTTCTACACCCTGGTGCAAGATTCCTTCTAGGAGGAGATGGGGAGAGGGGGGGAGGGGGAGATGGGGAGATGGGGAGGATGAGGGAGATGGGGGAGATGAGGGAGATGAGGAGGTAAACTCCCCCTGCTCCCTGCCCCCTGCCCCCTGCCCTCTGCCCCCTCCCAACCGTTGCGCCAAAACCTCTATGGGATTAGCACCTGGGCGCAAAGTTCTAATTAGCCACTGTTCGCTGCTGGGGATTTGTTTACCCAGTCGCAGTTGGGGAATGACACCGGCTTGGACAACTGAAGATTTACCGCTACCAGAAGCACCGACGACGGCGAGAAATGAGCGATCGCGCAATTGATGAATTAACTGCTGAGTTAAGCTTTCACGCCCGTAAAAATATTGGGCATCTTCTTCTGAAAAAGCACTTAATCCCATGTAAGGACAGATACCTAAATCTAAACCTGCTTTTTGTTCTCGCCCTTGCATGTAAGTTTTTTCTCTTAAGATTTCGATGATACCTTGTGTACCGGAAAGCCAGACGTAGAAAGGAATATCGCTACCGGCTAATTGTAATTGCAATTGAGCGATCGCCCCAGCCGCAGATAATCCGTCTACTTCCGCTGCCGCTGTTAAAGTATCAAATAAAGTTTGGGCGAATTTTTCAGTTGACGACGCAGGAGAAGCACAAGCAATTATACACTGTCCCTCTTGGGAGTCGATTTGCAAATCTTCTACCCAATCTTGTAGAGATGCAGAAGCAGGACAATCGAGGATGATGATTTGTTTAGCATTACAGTGACGTAGTTGTTGTTTCAACCACGATCGCTTGATGCGGATATCTTCTCCCAGCACCAAACCATCGATAGCTTCAGTTTCCTCGATGCGTCCGCGCAGATAAAGTAAAATAGTTTCTGATTCGGGTGAGTGTAAAAGACGAGCGATCGATGAACGCACATCCTCAGCAGCCTTTATCGCTTGCAAATATTTCAAGTTAAAACCGCCAACACTATCCAAAAACTTGCTAATATCTAAAGTTATCGTACTTCCTGATAGTCCCTCTACAACTATCCCCAATCGGCGATGCACATCATCATCAGCTTTTTCTTGCCTAACTCCTAAAATTATTTCCCCAACTCCTTCGACAATTCGCTTGGGAGTTTGTAGAGGATATTCGCGCTCAAGCTGAGTATCTCCTTTGCCTCTTTTCTGCTGATTAATTAATCGTAATTGTTGATTAGTTTTATCAATATATTGCAACGTTTGATGATAAACATAGCGATAAAGTCCATCAACAGAAATTATCCCCTTTGAATCTGCTGCCTTACCATTTAACCCCTGCATTAAATAATAACTAAAAACCCCGTGTCCCAGTTCGGGAAATTCCCAAGATTGCTGATTATTATCGCAAGAAAGCAAAGCATAAAAATCTTTACTTTTTGCAGCCGATCGCTGTAATACCTCTACTAATTGCGTTGTCGGGTTCAACAACGGTTCTCTAATTGTTCCCCTTAGTGTCATTCCACCGCTATGACAAGCATCCAGCCAAACTAACTGCTTCTGCGCTGGACAATTATCTAACAATTGTAATAGTTCTTGTAATTTTAAACCCGTATTTTTCAAGTTTGATTTTTGCGTATCTGCTAAACATAAAAATGCTTCCTGAGAATTTGGTTCTAGCATTCCGTGCCCGGAGAAATAAAATAAAACCATATCCTGCGGTTTAGCAGCAGCGGTAATTTCTTGGAGACTAACCCGCACATTCTCCTTTGAAGGTGGTAAAGAAGCAAAATCGTGATGAATTTTCACCTCTTTTTGCGGAAACTGTGTGGTAGCACCAGTCAAAGCATCCGCTAAACCCTCACAATCGACATATGAATAATTTAGCATCGGGAGTCCTTTATCTTGATATTTATTGACTCCCACAAGCATTAACCACAGCTTGCTTGTATCTGTTTTTTTAACTTGATTTGAGCGACTAGTACCAACACTGATTGGACACATTTTAATTAAGTGTATTTAAATCTTAATATTTGCTAAGTTGTGAATTGGGCATTGGGCATTGGGCATTGGGGCTTTTTTAAGAGGGAAAAGGGGAAAGGGGAAAGGGGAAAGGGTCAGAAAATATAATACACGTATTTAAATAACTCTTTATTTCCATACATGAGTACCTTTTCCCTGAAGAAAATTGCCCAATGCCCAATGCCCTTTTTCCCCATTACCCATTACCAATTACCCATTACCCAATTTTCAAAATTTCTAAATATTTAACTTTAAGCCGAAACATGATTCTCGTTAGTTGTAGTAAAGTTTGTGCAGGCGTGTTTTAACGCTTGCATTCCTTGCATAGGTCGAGATTTTGTGTTTTATGCACCCAAGACAAAGTATTATTTCCATATTTTCAACTTTTGTGCAATTTAATGGCGATCGCTTTCACAGTTGGGCGACGGATAGTAAACTGCGCCGCAGTATGCAAAGTTGTGTAAACAAAACGCCACAAGAACGGCAAGAAAATTTTTGGGTACTTTATTGGTACAATTATATCTCCCTTCCTGGGGTGGAGAAACTTGCCAAAGAACATCTGATTGCTTATTTACAAGAAGTCTGCTATTGGACATCCCAAAAAACATCTGCTAGTTTTAGCAGTACTCAATATAAGTTACCAGACTGTTTTCAAATGGCGATCGCTTCTGTTGATAAAGTCCTCAAAGGTTTCAATCCTAACCAAGGCTTTATCTTAAAAAACTACGCCAGCGTCATCTTTGGTAGCGTCATCCGTGAAACTTTGCGTCAACGCGGCGAAATTGATATCTGTACAGAATGGGGAATGTTGCGGAAAATTAGTCAAAAGCGTTTGGTAGAGTCTTTGGAAAATGCTGGCTTATCTCCAGAGACTGTTACGGCTTACGTCCTGGCTTGGAATTGTTTTAAAACGCTTTATGTTCCCAAGCAGCCTCAGGCAACACGTCAACTTTCCCGCCCAGACAATGATACATGGAGTGCGATCGCTCAAGCTTATAATTCCCAAAGTAGTCAAAAAGTAACTTCGCAAATTTTGGAAACTTGGCTGCTCAGTTGTGCCAAACATGCGCGAAACTATCTTTATCCACCTTCGGCATCAATTAATGTTTCCCCCGCCGGTCAAGATACAAGCGAATGGATAGATAATCTCGCTGGAGAGGTAGACTCAGTACTTACCCAAATTATTACTCAACAAGAAGAACAAACCAGAATTTCTCAGCAATCCGAGATTAATAATGTTTTAGCCGCCGCAGTTGCCCAACTAGAACCAGAAGCACAACAAATTTTGCAACTATATTATAGTCAGGGGCTGACTCAGCAGCAAATTGCCAAAGAACTAGTTTTGCAGCAATATACTGTCTCGCGGCGACTCACAAAAGCTAGAGAAATTTTACTGCGAAATTTGGCTAAATGGAGTAGTGAGAAGCTGCATATTTCTGTCACCTCAGACCTACTCAAAAATATGAGTACCGTAATGGAGGAATGGCTGCAAGCTTACTACAGCGTATCTCCTTATTAAACCTCTTGGACTTATTTGGGAAAAATAAAAGGGGTAAGGGTTCACAAGGAAGTATCAAAATTTCTCTTCCCTAATCCCTAGTTCTTAGTCCCTAGTCCAAGCGTAAACCCCAAGCCAAAATTTCCGGAGTAATTTTCATGACTGCTAACGCCGCCTTGTTTACTTTTGCATCCCCGACAGATTTGATTTTAGAAATACCCGCCAACGTTCAAAATCAGGCGTATCTTCACAGTCAATCTTTTTCTCATCCTAGTTCTGGTTATCAAGCTTATTTAAATGAACTTTGCTTGAATGTTGTTTTGGCGTGGCTGCAAGCAGATTTTGCACCCCAGGCAAAAGTATCGCCGAATATCAATGCTTTAGCAAGTTTTTGGGAACTGGTGAATGGGACTGCAATTGTATCAGACGGCATTCGATTTATTTTGGTTCCCAGCGAGGCGATGGATTTAAGTGAATTGCGAGTACCGCAAGAATGGGTAGATATATCTAGTTTAGCTGGTGATTATTATTTAGCAGTGCAAGTAGAACCGGATGAAGCTTATGTGCGAATTTGGGGCTATTGTAGTTATGAACAACTAAAAAATCAAGGAAGTTATGATGCAAGCGATCGCACTTATTCCCTTGATGCTGTTGATATTATTAGCGACATCAACGTTTTAACTTTAGCGCGACAACTTTGCCCCCAAGAAAGTACGCCTAAGGTTATCCCACAATTAGCAACTTTACCACAAGAACAAGCACAAAATTTAATTTCTCGTTTAGCAAAGAAAGAAATAATCACACCGAGACTAGCTATACCTTGGACACTTTGGGGTGCGCTAATTGAACATGGCGGTTGGCGACAAAGCTTATATCAACGCCGCTTGGGACTACCAGAACAGTGGTCAGTTATCCAATGGTTGCAAAACGGTGTTTCTCAACTTGCAGAAAACGTCGGTTGGGGAAACTTGATGCAACTTAGCGCCGCTGGTGCGCGGAGTGTCGAAGAAACACAACCACAGACAATTCTTTCTCGGCAGTTAGCGATCGCAGGTCAAACCTACGAACTGCGTATTATACCACAAAACGAAGGAGAATCAACCATTTGGCGTTTTGAATTGCGTAATGCTGCCGTAGGTGCAGCCATTCCTGGTGGATTTAAACTGAGACTACTCACCGAAGATTTACAAAGCTTCCCCAACAACGAAGATATAGCGATAACAGCCGTAGAGCAACTCTTCGTAGAAGTAGCGCTAGAACCAGGTGAAGGTATAGTTTGGGAAGTAGAACCCAAAAGCGAAAACTACGACCGAGAAATATTAAGATTTTAAACAAGACTCCAGAACGACTGACTCATAGTACAGACGTGCCGGTGGAACGTCTCTACAACAGCTGACTCCTTTCATATATGATACGGTGGAGAATTATTCCGTAAATCCACCAAAAGAAAAAAGCCATGAGAGGAAAAACCAAGCAACAAATCCGTGTATGGGCGATGTTGTGTCATCTCTCAGCTTTATTAGCGTGGATACTATTAATTTTAGTAGTAATTATCGGCATTCCTTTGTATCTACCGTTGAATGTTTTAGCACCATTGATTATTTGGCGAGTAAAAAAAACACAATATACGTGGGTTGACTTCCAAGGCAAAGAATCTTTAAATTTTCAACTTTCACTGACATTTTATGTTTTAATTCTCGTAATTATATCCTTGCTGCTAGTGTTTACAGGATTTGGCATTGCGATGACCAGCAATGGCACAGCAAATTATATAGAGATAATTTTCCGCACATTACTAATTGGGTGTAGTGCGATCGTTGTATTCATGCTTTTATTACAATCATTTGTAGTCACTTGTGCTGCTATCAAAGCTTATAGAGGTGAGTATTATCGTTATCCGTTCACAATTAGATTTTTGATATAGCAAAGAAACTCGGTATATTGGGTAATAGGTAATGGGGAATGGGGAATGGGGAATGGGTAATCGGTAATGGGTAATGGGGAATGGGGAATGGGGAATAAAATAATTACCACGTTCCCAATTACCAATTACCAATGCCCAATTACCCATTACCCATTACCCATCTAATTTTAGGTAAATTTATGGCTTCAGGATGGCAAATGAATCAGGGTGCGATCGGCGTTGCAGTTGTGGGTACAGGATTTGGGCAAAAAGTCCACATTCCCGGATTTCAGGCGCATCCTCGTAGCCAGGTAGTTGCAGTATATAACCAAGACTTAGAAAAAGCTAAAGCGATCGCCCAAACCCATCATATCCCCCACGCCTGCAACAAAATTGCAGACATTGTTGCTTTAAACGAAGTCCAAGCCGTCAGCATTTCCACACCGCCATTTATGCATTATGAAATGGCAAAAACAGTATTGCAAGCCGGGAAACATTTATTATTAGAAAAACCTACCACCTTAAATGCAGCCGAAGCAAAAGAACTTTATCAGTTAGCGAACCAAAAAGGCGTAATTGCAACAGTAGATTTTGAATTTCGCTTTGTACCTGGGTGGCAATTATTATCTGAACTCTTATCACAAGATTACGTCGGTGTCAAACGTTTAATTAGAATTGATTGGTTAGGTGCTTCCAGGGCTGATGCTTCACGTCCTTGGAATTGGTATTCTCAGAAAGACCAAGGAGGTGGCGTTTTAGGGTCTTTAGGTTCTCATGCCTTTGATTACATTTACTGGCTATTTGGACCGATACGCAAATTAAACGCTCATTTAAGTACTGCCATTCCCACACGAATTGATCCCGCTACCAAAGAATCAAAATTAGTAGACAGCGATGACACCTGTATGCTAATGCTGGAATTGGCGGATGGAACACCTTGTCAAGTGTCCATCAGTGCAGTAGTTCATGCACCGCGTCCGCATTGGGTGGAAGTGTATGGCGATAAGGGTACATTAGTTTTGGGAAGCGAAAATCAAAAAGATTACGTACACGGATTTCGAGTTAAAGGTTCGCGACCCGGTTTACCGCTGACGGAAATAGAAATTCCCAATCGCTTGACTTTTCCGAAAAACTATGCTGATGGGCGAATCTCTGCGTTTATTCGCGTAATTGAGCAATGGGTGCAAGGAATTGATCGAGGTGAGGCGATTCCACCATCGTTGCGAGAAGGAGTTTATTCTCAGTTGTTGATGGATTTATCTCATCAATCAAATGTGAGAAAAAGCTGGGTAGATGTACCTGATTTAGAAGCATTTTTAAGTCATAATATCAACTCTTTTTAATGTTTTCTTTAATTTCCAGAACAATCTCTAAGGACGATTGAAGGAATATAACCGTTTACCGGAGATGAAATTGGTACCCAACCATCTTTGCCACGATTTTTGATTATGACACGCTGACCACTTTCTAGAACTCCTAAAATCGGACTGTTAATTGAGGGTTGTTGGCGAACACGCAGAACACCTCCAACAAAAATTTTGCGACAGTTATCTGAAGAAGTTGCTGTTTCGGAGGGGGGTACTGGCTGTTCGCATGACTCGAGATGTTTAGCAGATACATAACCTGACTGAGGTGATGAAATCTTCACCCAGTCACCTGCGTAGTTTTCAATGATTACAAGGGTTTGATTGCGTAATGTGCCAATAATTGCGCCATCTGGACTATAGCGGACATTGAGATTGTCGCTCTGTTGAGTGGCAACTCGGCGGCAATTATCTGGAGTCTGCGCCAATTGATATTCATCGGATGCCTGAGATGATGCAAGTTTTATAATAGATAATTGGATGTCTTGACTTGTAAGTGTATTAACAGTAGTTGAGGCAGCAGGAAAAGCTGTTATCAGTGAAAACATAGCAGCTGCGGCTAGAGATTTTTGCCAGTTTTTTAACGGTTTCATTAGCAAACCTCCTAAGATGAGAATTATTAAAGGCGGAACTTATAAATAGTGATTTAAGATATTAGACGTGGTAAAAAAAATTAAAGTTCTCATATGATGTCCGTTAGTTCCACTTATCATATCTGTAAAGGTCGGTAATAGAAAACGCGGTAATGGGAAAAATCGATGTTCCCTATTAGCAGCAAGACCAACCATATCGTAAGTAGTTAGCCGGACATAAAATTTACATGCCCTTAACCTCACTTTCAAGCGGAGTTAAGGGCAATACGTTGAGTTAACTGAAAATTGCTGTGTTATCTTTGTGTACTAGCTGCGGGTTTATTTCGCTGCTGGTAAAAGCCAACAACTTTTTGCACGTAAGCAGCTGTAAAACCACTGTTGCAGCCTGTATAGTTGCCAGTCATCCACCAACAGGCAACACCACGCACAGCTGCCGTTTCGTTGTTCTTAGTTGCGGCAAACTGCTTGTTTAACTCCCGACGGGTGATGCAACTTACAATTTGACGTGCAGTTGCAGGGCTGTTTTCAAACTCCGCTGGTGTGAGTTCCTTTTTTAAGCATGTTCTTGACCAACCTTTGAGGGTTTCTGGTTTGACTTGCCATTCGCTATAAAGTCCATCATTGGCAGAACCGGTTTTCGGTGCAGCTTGTCGCAATGCTTCTACCATCGCCGTTATTTGGGCATCAGATACTGCCTGTTGTGCTTGTGCTGGCAATGATAACAGTCCCAAACTGATGATAACTCCAGTGAGTAGCGATCGCATGAATTTCCTCCTCATTACCTTAAACTTACTTCAGACCCTAGTTTACTGTGGTTATTGTATGCGTGCTTTAAAAAGCTTCTTCCTTCCCGGTATAACTTGGGAATCCTACTAAGCATAGGTTTTTGCCCATGCATTACTTTTTTCTATCGTTTTCAAAAATAATAACATTTGCTTGAAATTTTCAAGCCGCGTACATTGAAATTAAAGAGGTTAAAGACAAATCCAAATAAACATCTCTAGGTGTAACATGAATCCAACAAAAAACGTATTATCAAACAGTGTTGATGCAAAAGCAAATCAAAAGCGATCGCTAGAAAAAACCTCGACTGAAAAATCAACTCTTGGGCAGCGACTTGCCGATTCAATGGCAGCGGAAGTGGGTTCTTGGAGATTTCTTATCAGCCAAAGTGCGGTGTTAGCGGGGTGGGTTGGTTTGAACATGATGCCCGGAGTTCCCCATTGGGATCAGTCACCTTTCATGATGCTCAACTTAGTATTTTCATTTGCCTCAGCTTATACAGCGCCAATCGTTTTGATGAGTCAAAACCGGCAGTCTGATATTGACCGCAAGAATGACAAACTTGACCATCAAGTGAATTTAAGAGCGGGACAAAATATTGAACTGCTTCATGAAAAATTGGATAACTTGCATTCTGAACAGCTAAAAGAACTGACTCAAATTGTTAAACAGCAACAGCAAATTATCAATGAGCTTAAAGTAACTTTAGTCTCTAAATCAGACGATACTAAAGAAGTTAAAATGAATGTAGTGCCAGGACTGAATGTGCAACTTAACGGCAAATTCTCCAAAGAAAGTTCTAGTAACAAACCCTTCACTCTAGAGCAAGCGATTGGAGACAATGCTAAAGTTGTCGAAAAGCTAACTCATCGGTAATAAGAAATAAAAATCTCAATTTCCACTCATCGACGGTGAAATTCAACTACCTTTTCGAGAATTCTCACATCGTAGCTGTCAAAAAAATCGTGACCTAATAATCCAATGCCGGCTTTTGGAGCGATCGCTACCTCAACATTATTAACGATAGCTCCACCAACTGCAATAGACTTAACCTGACTTGTAAGGAATTGTACCCTGCTACCATCAGCAATTTCTGCTTGCATTGTACCTGTAGCTTCAAGTTTAAGGTCACTTGCCATTCCCTGAGTGATGACGGTACCGCTAGCACCTGTATCTAAAATCATCTCAAAGGTTTTGTTACCATTAAACATTACCTCAATCACAGGGGTTTTCCCCAAACGGCGTTTAATCGGAATCCGAAAAACTCCATTATCAGATGCTGTAACACCGCAGAGGCTACCCAAACTAACCGTTTTACCCGAAGAAGTCACCATAAAACAGCCTCCTGGATCTTCAGCCATTGTCCGACGCGGAAATACCAAAAACATCAGCGTAGGAATAACCGTCATCAAACCTAGCCGACTCCAAGCATTTTTCATATAATATCGCTCTTGTGCCTTGTTGAAATTTATATATTATTAGATTGCCCAAATTGACCCGAAAAATCTAAAAGTATCCAGCAGTTTGCATTTATTATGGATTAGTATCACGCAAAGGCGCAGAGGCGCAAAGAGTAAGACTTTGCGATACTGGATTTTATATTTTTTTCAGATAACTATACAATTTTGTTATTAACTAATATCATGTCTGCTTAATTACCGACAAATCCTGGAAAACCCCACCCCGCTTTTGGCTACGCCAAAGTTCCCCTCCCCGCAAGCGGGGAGGGGTTAGGGGTGGGGTTCT
>NZ_JTCM02000059.1 GCF_000817785.2 Hassallia byssoidea VB512170
TACCTGTGGGGGTAGGGGGTTTGAGATTTTCAATTACTTGTCTGGCAATTTGCGGATCGAGATAAGCTGCACCTTCAACCGCAGCAGCGATCGCATTCAACAACCGCTCGACACTCGCCCCTTTGATACAATAAGCATCAGCACCGCTAGATAACGCAGCAATAATTTCTGTCTCTGTTTTGTGAGATGTCAGCATTACTACATGCGTTTCTGGTAATGCTGCTTTGATTTGCTGTGTCGCCGCAATTCCATCCAATCGCGGTAAACCAATATCCATCACCACCAAATCAGGTTTCAATTTCAGTGCAGCTTGCACACCCAAATAACCATCTTCCGCTTGTCCAACAATTTCCAACTGTGGATGAGCCATTAATGACTGTTCTAATCCGAGTTGCATCATCGGATCGTCTTCAACAATTAACACCCGCAACGGTGCAGCATCTAAAGGTATATTGAACGCAGAGACTGTATTTGAAGACATTTTTTGTGTGTTGGTGGATAGTGGATAGTGGGGCATCGGGCATCGGGCATGGGGCATGGGTAATGGGTAATGGTGAGCCAGCGCGGTCTTCTCCCTTTGGGAGAGGCTAACGCCAAGGGGAGCCAGTGCGGTCTTGGGAGCAAATCGCCACTTGCGCGTCTGCCGGGAAACCCGTCCAACGCAGTGGCTCCCCAAGTGGAGCATCTGGCGTGGTCTCCACGCCAGGTGCTTCAAGTCTGGCGACCGAACGCACTGGCTCCCCATGAGCGACTGGCGTGCATAGAGAAGGGGGGAATGGGGAATGGGGAAAGGGACTCATGGGAAAGAATTATTACCAATTCCCAATTCCCAATTCCCAATGCCCAATGCCCAATGCCCAACAACTATCAACCAACAACTAACTCCTTTTACTCTTCCACGCGATAACCGAGTTCTGCCAAACTGACGCGAGACTGACGCCACTTTGGTTGTACCTTGACGAATAATTCTAGATAGACTTTGCCGGCGATTAACTTTTGGATTTGTTCGCGAGCTGCACTACCTATAGCTTTGAGCATAGCTCCACCTTTACCGATGAGAATGCCTTTTTGGGAATCTCGTTCAACGTTGATGGTAGCGAGTACGCGAGTGATAGCTGGTGTTTCTTCCACTTTCTCGATCGCGATCGCTACCGAATGAGGAACTTCCTCACGAGTCAACAACAAAATCTGTTCTCGAATCAATTCCCCCATAATAAAGCGTTCCGGTTGGTCAGTTACCAAGTCGGGTGGATAGTAGAACGGTCCTCGTTCTAAATGTTCAATTAATAAATCTTGCAGTTCTGGTAATCCCGTCGCAGTCTTGGCAGAAAATTTTCCTGTTTGCCATTTATAGGATTGTGCTAACTCAGTGTAACTATCGTCTATAATCTGAGAATCCTTCGGTTGTTGATCGATTTTGTTCACACCCAAAATTACAGGTGTTTCGCTTCTAGTCAGTAACTCGGCAATATAGCGATCGCCTGTACCACAAATCGTCGAGCCATCCACCACAAACAGCACTACATCCACCGATTCAATCGCAATTTTCGCATTTTTCACCAGCACTTCCCCTAATTGATGATGGGGTTTGTGAATTCCTGGTGTATCAACAAATATTAACTGCGCTTCTGGTGTCGTTAAAATCCCTCGCAAACGATTGCGTGTAGTTTGCGCTACTGGAGAAGTTATGGCAATTTTTTGTCCTACTAATTGATTCATCAACGTAGATTTACCGACATTTGGGCGACCGATAATGCCGATAAAACCCGATTTGAATTCAGGAGGAGCCTGGGGGACAGTTACTTCTCCTGATAAAGAGAAGGTATAATTCTCAATACTTTTCACCTTTGGCTCCACCGTCATAGTTTATATATATGATAAGTTGATTTAATTGGACACAAAACAAACATAAAATCACCCTGGAAATTTTGACGATTGCCTTTACTTAAGTTTAATTTACTACTAATTATATTATTCGGAGAATAATGTCATAAAAGATATGGGAGAACCAAAACGCATTGGAATTCTGACTAGTGGTGGAGATTGCTCTGGTTTAAATGCTGCAATCAGAGCTGTAGTGTATTGCGCTGTGGGAACTTATGGTTGGGAGGTTTTGGGAATTCGGCAAGCGACTTTAGGATTGATGGTACGTCCTCCACAATTCACAAAACTGGAAGTTGACCAAGTTAATACGCTATTAACTGCTGGTGGTACAATGTTAGGAACAACTAACAAAGGCGATCCTTTTGCCTTCCCGATGGCAGATGGAAGTGTATGCGATCGCTCTAATGAAATTATTGCAGGCTATCACCAATTGAATTTAGATGCTTTAATTGGAATTGGTGGTGATGGTAGTTTGGCAATTCTCCGCCGACTTGCACAACAAGGTGGTATAAATTTAGTTGGTATTCCCAAAACAATTGATAACGATATTGGGATTACAGAACATGCGATCGGTTTTGATACAGCAGTAAATATTGCCACCGAAGCACTAGATCGCTTACATTTTACCGCTGCAAGTCATAGCCGCGTCATGATTTTAGAAGTGATGGGACGTGACGCAGGACACATCGCCATTGCAGCGGGAATTGCGGGGGGAGCAGATGTAATTTTGATTCCAGAAATTCCCTACACAATTGAGCATATTTGTCAAAGAATCAAAGAACAGCAAGAGAAAAACAAAAATTATTGTTTGATAATTGTATCTGAGGCAGTTCGCACTCAAGAAGGTGAAAATGTCACAATTACAAATCGCTTAGGTCAATCTCGATATGGTGGTATTGGTGAATATTTAGCCGACCAAATTATCCAGCGTATTAATGCAGAAACACGAGTTACAGTTTTAGGACATATTCAACGAGGTGGAACAGCTTCACCTTTGGATAGATTAGTCGCAGCAGCTTTTGGTGTAGCAGCGGTTAATTTGATTGCAGAGGGTAAATATGACCAGATGGTAACGTGGCAAAATCGTCAAGTTGTTAGCGTACCAATTGCCGAAGCGATCGCTCAATATAGAGCCGTCGATCCAAATGGTACTCTAGTTAAAACCGCTCGTGGTATCGGTATTTATTTAGGAGATTAAATTGTAGGGTGCGTTAGCCTTCGGCATAACACACCCTACGTCTACTCCTACCCATTACCCATTACCTATTTAACTAATAACTCCCATCACAATTCGCCTTCATTTACAGCTTGATTGCCTCGTTCCCAAGCGATGCAGCCACAGAACGCAAGTGCAGTGGGCTTCTGCCTTAATTTGTGTCTGCCAGGTAGATGCGAAACGCCTCACGCTCACCGATTGGCAGGAGAAGACTTTATCAAAGCCTCTGACATCTGTATGCAATGCCAATAGTTTTAATATAACTTAATCAAAATATCTATGCAAATCTAGGAATGCAGCTATACAATTAGAAAAATCGAGTTGAGGAAAAAGCAATTTCAGAGTTAGTTAGCCCAAAAGAAGCATCGCAACGCCTGGGTGTGAGTGTGGATACTCTGAGGCGTTGGGAGGCAGCGGGAAAAATTAAGGCAATGAGAACGCCAACAGGACACCGAAGATATGACTTAACTTCATTAGTCACGGGCAATGAAGAAGTTAATACCTCTGCAAGGGTGATTTCAATCACAGAGGATACGCTGCAACAGATAGCAAAGGGTTTATGCAAGTATGAACAGCAAATCTTTAAAAGCCCTTCAGATTATCCGAATGAATTGCAATTAGGCGTAGATAAGCTGGCACTTGCTTGTGTAATGGCGGGAGTAAGTCAACCGATACAAGGAGTTCCGGATTTTATTTCTAGATGGGCGCAGATTCCCTTAAAAGAGTGGAATATACAGCTTGATTTTGCTGAAGAATTGCTTGAAGAACAACTAATAGAAGAGCAAAAACCGAGTGGATTTTGCATTGAAACAGCAGAAGAATATTTTGATGAATCGGGTAATTTCCAGAAACAAGTAATTAATGAGGTAATGACTAAAGCAGCACAAAAGCCTGAGTTATATACAAGTTTTAGACGTTATCTCATTGAACACCCTGTAATAACCAAGGGAGATTTAGATGTTGATAGCATTCTGCATTTTAAGCCCGTGCTAGAAATACTTAAGAATAGCTATGAAAAAGCTCCTGAATCTTACAAGTTAGATGGGATATTTTACTGCTGCGGTCATTGTGGCGGGTTAATGTATCTGAGCAAAAATGATGAATTAAAGTGTGAAAATAAACATTGTGAAAAGCAAAACAAGCCTGAGAAAGCTTTCCCCACCGATGAAGATGATGAGGTTTTTTGGTTGAAGCCGGATTTACGATATTTTATTCATCGTCCAGGAAAACCAGAACTGAGATTAACAGAGAGATTGCGACAATTAAACCTAGAAGTGCAGCTATACCCTGAGCTTGATAAATACGATTTACACTTGGTTTTTTCCGACAATATAGTTTGGGCAGTTGATGTTAAGTTTTGGGAATGTGCATATAATTTAGCGAAAAAAGTTGATAAGCCTATTCCTAGACTTAAGCATCAGCCATACCAAGATTCATTCTTTGTCTTTCCTGATGAAATTCAAAGTTACGGTCAGGAATATCTGCAAGAATTTCGTACTTACTGTACAGTTCCGCTTAAAAAGTATCAGGTAATGTTTGAAAGTGAATTTGTTAAGAAAGTTATGACTAAATTAGAGAAACACAAATGAGAAATACTTCCAAGTGGTATCAGCCATTAAAAACAGATTTAAACAAACATTTATGCGAGGTCGAATTAGGGCTGTATTTGTTAAATACCTTGGTTCCAGACGCTAGTGCTAATAGTTTGTGGGTGCTGCTGACTGGATATGCGTATAATTTTGCAGAGTGCCAAAATTGGACAAATAATCACTATCAAATGTTGGCATCCGCTCGTCATCTATTGCCACAATATCACAGTCCGGCTAACTGGGAAGAAGCCTTACAGCGTTATCAAGAATCCCCACCCGATATTCACGGTTACGAAATTTATCAGGTTGATGAATATTGGCGATATCAATTGCGAACTAATATTACAGTTGCTAATAACAGATTTGAAATTTATAACTCTGCCTTAAATCTGCCAGTAGAGTTATCGCAAAGAAGTGATATACACTGGGCTAAAGCTGGAAAATATAAATGTGATGTCAAGGATAAAAAAGAAACAGTTGAAATAATTCCAGAAATTGCAAGTTTACCCAAACCCCCACAGCACAATCTAGCTGGTGTGCAACAGAGAAATCCTCTGAAAGTAAGCTGGAAAGAACTAAGAAAAACAGCCGACTGGATGGATAATCAATTAGAAAAGCGGGGTCAAAAACCGCAGTGGATAAGACGTTTTAATCAAGTCAAGCTACAAATATTCAACGATAAACAAGAATTAATTGATGCAGAATATTTAACTATCAATAAAATACTGCATCTAGTCGGGATGGTCTCTTCTGGTAAGTCCAACCTCATGAAAATATTAGCAGTATGGGGATGGCAAAATAAATTATGCGTAACCCTTGTAGTCACGGATGTGCTGCAAATTTTTGAATTGACCAAAATGTTTGACGAATTAGGAATTAATGATGTAGCTCCTATTTTAGGAAATTCTAACAAAGTAAGCCATTTAAATAGATTGCACAGAGCCGTTTATAACTCTAATCGCAATCAGCCTTTTAAACAAGAGCATACTGGGTTTCAATGGCTAAGTAACACCTGTTTATTGACATCATTTGTTCATCCGAAAATGAACACACAATTTGCAATGGGGACGCAGCCATGTTTTTCTTTAGAAACTATCGATACAAATGAAGAAGAATCAGAAGCATCAATCAAAACTAAAGTTTGTCCAGCTTACGGTGTATGTCCCTATCATAAAAAAGAACGTGATTTAGTTAACGCTTCTATCTTGATTGCCACACCTGGAAGTTTAGTTTACACCAGAGTACCACGAGCAATCAACCGAGAGAGCATTCTTTATTTTGAATTAGTTTGCAGACGCAGTGATTTGGTGATTGTCGATGAAGTTGACCAACATCAGGCTTACCTAGATAAAGCATTTAGCCCTGATAAAACATTACGCAGACCGTCTAGAGATGCCTGGTTAGATAAACTTTACGATAATATTGAAGCTAAATTGAAGTATGAAAAGTCACAAGTTCTTGAAAATGAGCTTGTATCAAATTGGTGGAACGCTTGCCAGAAAGCAAAAGTAACTGCCGATGAGATATATCACTTATTAAGCAAGGAAAATAGCTTATCTAAATGGCGCGAGAAAAAAAATTATTTTACCGATTGGTTATTATTAGGAGAGGTTGCCAATTTACTAACAACATCGGATAATACCAAAAATATCGAGCAATTTAATAATTTAATGCAACGTGTATTTGAGCCATATATTAAAGATTTAGATAACGAGCATAATCCTTTATTTGCGCTAGCTAAAAAAGATAAAAAAGGTGCAGCAATTAAGGAATGGGTTGAAAAAACAGCAACCGTTCAATTGCCCCAAGAAAAACTTGCAGAAATTGCTCTAACACTAGAGTTTGCCTTGCTAGTCTGCGACTTGCAAGGCAAACTCTACTTTATGATGAACAAATGGCAACAGGTGCAAAGTACATTGAATTTAGATATATCAGATTCAATGTGGTTTGATTCTCCACCATCAGACTTTAATCCGATTATTCCAGCAATGCCAATGGGTAATCAATTAGCATTTCAATACCACAAATCTTATAAAGAATCACTAGGCAGTTTACAGTTTTTCCGCTGCACAGGTGTTGGACGCTGGTTACTACTGAATTTTGATGAATTGTTCAAAGGAGATAATATTGCCAGTCCCCACCTATTGCTGATGTCAGGAACAAGTTATGCAGGAAAGTCTCCTGCATACCATGTTGATGTGCCTGTGTCTGGAGTGCTTGTACCAGATACGTCACAGCAAATAAAAATACACTCAGAGTTGTTAAAATTATCTAATAAACAACAGCCTATTTCTGTCTCCGGAGCCGGAGATAATAAACGTCGTAATTTAGAAGAAATAGTTAAACAACTGGTAGAAAAAGAATATCTAAGTCAAAAAATTAAGGAATTGCAAGGTAGAAAAATTTTATTAGTTGTCAACAGCTACGAGCAAGTTGATTGGGTTTATCAGTGTCTAGTAAACTTGGGATGGAAAGATAAAGTTATAGCTTTATCCCCAGATGATGAAATCTCTGATGAATGGGATGATAATCGTAACTTTTTGCAGCGAGGACAATCACCAGATTTTGCTACCAGACCGGAAGTAATTTTAATAGTTCCACTAAAAGCGATTGAGCGAGGTCATAATATTGTCGATAAGGATGGAAAAGCAGTAATTGGAGCAGCTTATTTTTTAGTTTTACCTCACCCCATTCCTGATGATTTATCTTATGCTATTCACTCGATAAACCGTTGGGCAATTGACAATTATAAAAAAGCTAAAGGGGAAAATTTAAATAAATTAGGTAAGAATTTTCGTGATGCTGCTTACGAACAGTGGTGTCATTTCTTACACCTATCAGTCAGATTGACAACTCTCCCAGATGATGACCGTAATGCAGTGTATTGGGATATCATTGTTTCTCTTTGGCAAGTGATAGGTCGTTTAATTCGTGGTAATGCCGATGCACAAGTTTTTTGGTGTGATGCTAAGTTTGGCATAAATACCGCCAAAAATGAGGATGGCAAAGAAGATACTTCTGCTAGTAGTGTGCTAGTTGGGATTGTATATTTACTCCGTCCTTATTTTGAAAATGATCCAGAAATTCCTATATACGATCGCGCTATTGTTCAATCTCTTTATCGTCCTTTTTATCAGGCGATCGCTAACACTATAAACCTTTCTGGTTTACCCCAAATCAATCTTTAATTAATTGCAAATCATTATGCCATATAAAACAATCCGTTTCTGCTCTTTAAAATTAAAATCTGACTTGCCAAAGCAAGAGTTTTATGTAATGAAGTTTCCCGAAGAAGCAAAGGATGTCATTAGAAGGCTTGCAGCTAAACAAAATGGGACATCATTTGATAAAACGAGTCTTCCAGTCAAGTCACTTTACAAAGGGTTAAGACTTGCCCCTGGTTTAATTCACATTGGTAAAATATCGCCAAAGAGAGATAACGATGAAGAAACTAATAAAGAGAAAGAGGAATTTTGGTTATATAGTCCTCAGCAACTAGACACAAAAAAATTGTCGGCAATTTTAGCTTATTGGATAGAAACAGAATTTCCAGATAAACCTAGTAAACGAGGGCAGGTTATCAGTGCTGAAGAAAAAGAATTAGCCACTAGTTATTTGTCTGAGGAGAAATTGATTTGGGAGAAGAAAGAGGTATCTTATACAAGTAAGTTTCCTCCTCATCCCAATAAAACTCCTAATTTATCTAACAGTGATTATGTTTGGTTGCCTCACATCATAGCTGCAAAACTAAGTCAACCAAAGCTAAAGTTTGAAGTTGATGGACAACAACTCCAATTCTACCGTTCTGTTCCATCTAACGGAAAAGGAGCAGAGTTAATTTCTTGGCAGCCATTAAATTACACAGAAAACGGACAAACTTACTATTATTCAATAGTTCTAACACTGAGTATCATCTTGGAGCCTGGTTTGCCTTATCCCCGATTTGATATTACACCAAGTATTAGACGCTGGCTAAGTATCAACGATTGTAAATTATCAAATAATCACGGCAGTAACGCCTACATCCGTGCCAAACTGAATTGGGGTAAAGGACTAAATCCTGATGATTTGACCGAATATTTTATTAATTGCCGAATGGTTTTAAAAAAAGGTCTAGCCAACTGGGATGAAAATTTAGGCGAACTATTAGCAAAATTAGATATTATTTCAAATAATCCGCAGGAAATTTTAGCTAATCCATCGTCAGCATTCAACGATAAACCTAATATTGGGATTACCTATAAAGAAGGCATGAAACCTAAGCATAAAGTGGCGAAAGGAGTGCCTACAGTCAATACTGATCAACTTTTGAAGCAAATAGATAATGTATTAACAGAATATTTTGAACCCATATATTGTCAACGTCAGAATTCTAAAACAAGCAAGCAACCGAGTCAGTTCTTTGACTTGAAAAAGCCGGAAAATAATTTTGATGAGCCTCTGTACAAGAAAAAAGCAGAAACAGAAAAAACATTTGAAGTAACTAAAAAGAATGAATTTAAAAAAAAAAAAAAAAAATTAAAAACTGTCTCAAGAAAAAAACTGAGTTAGAATCAGATTATCAGAAGCGCAGAGAAGAACTTGTGAGAAAACAAGAGATCGAGCGTCTTAACTGGAAACCAAAATTAGAAGAAACAGAAGAAGATTTCCAATTACGATTAAAGCAGTTTAATGATAACCTTAGTACAGCACAAGCAAAATTGCGGAGTGCTATTCGTTCATCCATAGGTGAACAATTGACAATTTGGATTTGGCACATTAAATCAGAAAATCTAGAGAAACGTCTCAAAGCTATAAAGTATTGCCTGGGTTTGCCAAAAGCAGAACCAGGAAGTCATTCTTTTCCAGAAGGTTTAACAGTAAATATCTGCGTCAGTGAAGTTGCTTCCTTGGCACAACGTTTAGATTTATCTCCAGAAAGTAAACCTAACAGCAAAGAGCGAGAGAAGGCTATCAACAAGCGCAAAAGTGAAGTAGCTAACCTTGTTGAATCACCCAAATCTGAATTACTAGGAAAAGTGGGAATTTGGTTTGAACTTTACGATAAAAAACATTGGAAATTTGTACAAAAAGATAAAGAAGGAGAACAAAAAAAATATTGGCTAGCACCTTGGGGAGACCCTAAACGTGCTATTCGTATGGGTTTTTCTGACGAGGGATTTGTCAGCAAATTTATTACCCCAGAGCGAAAAAGTTATTATCAAAAAGCAATATGTAGCTTTGTTGATCTGTTGCGTTCTCTAGGGGTGCGCTTAGAGCCATCTAAGATACAACTTTCCAATGTAGATAAAGATACTCCTATTAATGAAGTGGGGCTACGGCTGATAAATCGTACTTCTCAAACTGGGGAAAATGGAAAACCACAGTTAATTCCTGTGATGGTCAAAATGTGTTCTTTGACTAACGAAACAAGCGCTATTTTCCCAGGTATCACAGAATGGATACCCTATGATGAAGCATTGACACGCATAAACAATGATGGAGATGGGTCTATAAATAATGATGATAATGGTAAAGCTAGAATCCGCACATTTATTGAGTATGTTCTAAAGACACCAGAGCTTCGGGGAAAGCCAACAATACTTTACTGTGAAGCAGAGAATATCCGTCAAGTCTGGACATGGCTACAAGATACACAAATTGACTCTCGTGGATTATCTTTTGCAGAACGAAAAAATCAGGTTTTCGATGCCATGCCCGAATTACGTGTTATCCGAATACGTTCTGGTAATGAAACAGCAGAATGGTATGGAATAGATGGGGAGAAATTATCTGGATTTACTACTGGTATATTTAAAAATTCAGATAACGATCGCGTATTTTTTAGTATTGGGGAGAAGCCTGCAACAATGAAGGTTCCCAAAGATTTCTCTAGAATTGATAAACCTGGAAAAGTTTGGCATCATCCTTCTATTATGGAGATTACAATAGGTTACAGGCAAAAAGATGACGACCCCTTAGAATTAGCTGCGATCGCCCACCAATCTCGAAAGGGAGTTTTGCAATATGAAGACTTTTTACAAGTACCTAGAGTCCTGCATTACGCTAAACAAATGGGTGATTATGTCCTCATGCTAGATGATGATGATGATGAGCAATCTGATAACTGATGTAACTTCTTGCGAACAAGCTCCTTCTCGCAACGAGTGAGTAACTACACGGGATGCAGAGCATCCTGGTAGTCATTCCCAACACGACTGCTGTCAGGAACTACTGAATAACTCCTAGTACAAACTCACCTTCATTCACAGCTCGATTGCTAGAAGTATCATAAACCAATCCATCTTGTTCGCAGTAGACATCAATTACAACAGGTAACTTACCCTCTTTATTAAAACTAAGAATTTGATAAAGTCGTTCTCCAGCTTTAACTTCGCTACCCAATTCTACCCTTGATTGAATCATTCCCCCGGAGGAAGCATAATACTTTATCACATTACTTCTAGCTCGAAAACACATTTTTTGAGAAATGCTTTCATCCACAGTTAAATCAAGCAAAACACCTTTTTTAATTAAATAATTTTTCACACCCCGCACACCTTTAGCAACTGAATCAGGAATCATTTGCATTCCCGTACCCAGTTCAAGCGTCCAAGCTTCCACATCAAACTGAATTTCTCTCCCAAGTTGTTGAAAACAATCTTCCAGCGCTAACCAAGGTTTGATAAACGCTTCATCAAAAGCATCACCATCATATTTATCAAGTATAAATCCGTGTTCGAGTAAAAAGTATTTAGCGCTTTCTTCGCGATTTCGGAAATAATAAAGATAATTTATGCCTTGATTTGAAGCACTGTGTAAATCAATCAAGTAATCTGCATCTAAACTGAGAGATTGTAGTTGATAGCGAAACCGCTCAGTATAAGGCACGCTACTAGGAGAATTAATTTTCTCTAAAAGTTCTCCAAACTTATCCTTGATTCTGCTGAGATAATTCTCTCTGACAACCTCAATATCAAGATTAAGTTGAGATTTAGCAAAAGCTAGTAAATCATCAGCTTCCTTTTCATAATCCCAAAAAATGCGGTTCCAATCCTTCGCTTCATAAACGCAATATCTACCAGAAGAAAAAACATGCGATCGCTCATTAGTTCCCATCGGATTACAAACCGGAACCAGCCAAACTTCCCCAATTAAATCCGTATCATTTATCGTCTGTAAAAACTCAATAAGCTGATAAATCACAGCATTACCAGCAATTTCCGCACCATGCAGATTAGATTGAATGTATACCTTCTTACCAACATTAGCACCAACAAACTTGTAAACTTGCAGCGATAAAACATCACCACTAGCCATTTGACGCAACTTAATCGTCACAATCTCTGGAATCATCCTATATACTCTTTGCGCCTTTGCGCCTTTGCGTGAGATTATTTTCTTAAGTCCCCGGTAAATTCCGCAACCGCTCATCTTGATGAGTACGGTCTGCTAACACTTTTAACAGAGGACCATGTGAAGTAAATTCTACAACACTAACCGACCCAACCGGACATCCCAAACGAAAACGAAAGCGTCCGACATCAATTCCCAACAGACTGCACAGCATAATTCTGATAGTTGCCTTGTGGGAAACAATTAACACATTGCCATCGCGATAAAGCTGCTTAATTTCTTCAATAACCTGAGTAGATCGAGAAGCGATCGCAACAGCCATTTCCCCACCAGTCGGTGCATACCACGCCGGATCTGCTAACCAGCGGATATAATCATCGTGAAATTCTTTACTTACCGCTTCGGGTGTGCTTCCTTCCCACTTACCGTAGTGAATTTCCTTTAAACCATCCCGCAGTTGTGGTTGCATTTCAATAGCTTCACACAAAGGTCTTGCAGTTGCCAAAGTGCGGTGCATCGGACTGCAAAAAATTGCCTCCCAAGGAGTAGAACTGTATGAAGAAGCAAAAGATGAAGCCATTTCCATACCATCTGGTGTCAGTTCTGGATCTAGGGAACCGCAAAAAGCATTATTGCGACTCCATTCAGTTTGTCCGTGACGCAAAAAATAAAGAGTTAAAGTCATGGGATTTTGGATTTTGGATTTTAGATTTTGGATTTTGCGGAAAGTCTGAGGGTCGGTTTCCTCGGCTCAAAACGCATCCTCGACGGATTTTAGATTGTTATGCAGGGCGGATATCCATAACTATAGTCAGAACCAGAATACAAGCGATCGCTAATATATTGAAAAAAGTGCCAGTAATAGATTCACTTATCCTCACAAATGGTTACAACAGCAGTCAATCCCTATCTTGATGGAAACTTTGCACCAGTACACAAAGAAATCACCAGCGACACGTTGAAAGTCATCGGTGAACTACCTCCCGACTTATCCGGGATGTTCGTGCGAAATGGTCCCAACCCGCAATGGACACCCATCGGACAGTATCACTGGTTTGATGGGGATGGAATGTTGCATGGTGTGCGAATTAGCAACGGTAAAGCCACTTATCGCAATCGCTACGTGCAAACAAAAGGATGGAAAATTGAGCATGAAGCAGGTATTGCTCTTTGGAGTGGAATCCTGGAACCGTCAAAAGATAATCCCCACGGTTATTACAAAAATACTGCCAATACTGCTTTAATTTGGCACGCTGGTCAATTCTTAGCGCTGTGGGAAGGTGGTGCGCCTCACCTCATCAAAGTTCCCAATTTAGATACAATTGGTGAATATACTTATAATGGTAAGCTAAAATCTGCTTTTACCGCACATCCGAAAGTAGACCCGGTAACGGGTGAGATGATGTTTTTTGGCTACTCGTTCGCACCACCATATCTGCAATATAGTGTAGTTTCTTCTAGTGGTGAATTATTGCGGACAGTACCGATTGATTTGCCGATGGGAGTGATGATGCATGATTTCGCCATCACGGAAAATTATACAATTTTTATGGATTTGCCCTTGACATTTAGCCCGCAACGGGCACAGAGGGGAGAACCGGGGATGATGTTTGAGCGCGATCGCCCCAGTCGTTTTGGTATTGTCCCCCGTCACGGCGACAACAGTAATATCCGCTGGTTTGAAAGTCCCGCTTGCTACGTCTTTCACACCCTCAACGCTTACGAAGAAGGCGACGAAGTAGTGCTTATCGCCTGTCGCATGAATTCTACTACTATCTTTGCTTCACCACAAGACACACACGCCGATCCTCAAGCTAATATTACCCGTTTGCATCAATGGCGATTTAACCTCAGCACAGGTGCGGTGCGCGAGGAAATGTTAGATGATGTACCTACAGAATTCCCCCGTGTAAATGAAAATTTCTTGGGAAGACAAACCCGATACGGCTACGCTCTTAAAATGGAAGAGGGTTTGATTAAATACGACTTAAGCAATGGCAAATCTCAAACTCACAACTTTGGAAAAGGACGCTATGGTGGTGAAGCAGTGTTTGCACCCTCCCCTAATCCGACATCAGAAGATGAAGGCTGGCTGATAACTTTTGTTCACGATACAACTGAAGATACATCAGAACTCGTGGTAGTCAATGCCCAAGATGTAAATGCCGAACCTGTAGCGCGAGTGTTAATTCCGCAACGTGTACCCCACGGCTTTCACGGTGCATGGGTTTCTGAAGAACAGTTGAGTATTTCTATGTAAATAAACATCACAATCTCGTGCAATCTCGTTCCCACGCAGAGCATGGGAACGAATATCCAGGAGGCAGAGCCTCCACTAACCGGATTACAAGGCAGCAGCCCAGTAACGAGAAAGTAGAGATGTTTCTAGGAAGAATTTGTTAATTGAATCAACTGTTCAGGTGTAAGAATTCGCAAAGTTGTAACCGGAAAATCTTGAGGATTGCGAGTAACAATTGCATCTAATTGATTAACTAGCGCAGTGCTGTATTGAATTGCATCTTCAAAATCTCGAAAGTTAGCAGTTAATGCCATTCTAATTACTGCTTCATTAACAGTAGCAACTTGGCAATATGTGACCAACCAGTTCAAAAAATCTGTTGTCCATTCTCGACCTCGTGATTTGCGGATAATGTAATAAAGGTCACTGAAGGTTGAGGCTGAGATATAACCTTCAATTTGACCTTGCTCAACCAGTAATAATACTTGTTGACTTGCCTCAAAATGAGGCTGACGTTCAAGGGCTACGTCTACGATAACGTTGGTATCTAGAAGTACTATCACAAATCGTATTTTTCCTTCAATCCTTCCCATCTCGCCTGTTCCGGGTCAAAGTCAGGCGGAACGGGAGGAGCATTTTCTAGTAACTCCCTAAGTGATTTTACCTTAGATTTTCTCTTTGGTTTCTCTTGTTGTGTCTCGGTTTCGGGATTTGTGGAACTCGCACTCTCAACTGTCTGCAAAACAATCACTTCCACATCTCCAGGTGGCATTTTAACTGGTTCGGTAATTACTAAATTACCTGCGTCGTCAATTTTTGCTTTGAGTTTGTAAGCTTGCATATTCTTGCTCCTTATTTATTTCTAGGATAAAGCTGGGTAGACTCATAGTGCGATCGTATTTCTAAGTTTTGGTTGTGGGAGATGCGATCGCATGGGCGGTTAAGCTGTAGTAAAGGCGATTACAAAATTTTGATGTTAATTTGTCTAGCTAACTTGGGAATAATTATATTTAAGTACACTCGATAAGTCAAAGAAATAACGGAATATTTCTATGAATGCTAATTGTCCTCATTGTCAACAAATTGATAGGATACAAAAAATTAGTGCTATACACTCTTTAGGAATTTCTCATGTGCAAGCCTCTGGAAACATTGATTTTTTTAATAGCTTTAATATAAATAGTTCAAGTCAAACCGCTCTTAGTATACTTTTTACACCTCCACCTAAACCACCACGACCACGATTTTCAATTTCATTTGATATCAAAAAAATTAGTTTAGTATCAGGATGTTCTTTTATTGCTGTAATGTTAGTTTTATTGGTAATCCCAAGAAATATACTACCTGAATTTATCGTTAACCTATTAGTATGGGTTTTATTTTTAACGGTAATTTTATTTGTTGCATCTATAACTGTTATCATGCTGAGATTATTTCCAATAGTGGATAATACTATATTTAGTTATAGTGGAAATACTCATGAAGAACACTTAAAAAGTTGGCAGCAAGCTTGTAATATTTGGAATAAATTATATTATTGTCATAGATGTAATATAGTTTACGATCCTGCTAGTCCAACAGAAATAGCTTCTCCAGAAAAATTCCGTATGTTTTTTAGCAAATATATTACTGAGAAGCGGATTAAAAATTGGTTAGGCGCTTTGCTTAACTTGTAGCATCCTTGAAATGCGAAGATAACCAACGTTGTGATTTAAAGAAAATGGGCGATCGCACTCGCAACACACCCAAAACACATCCAAAAAAACTTAAAACCTCCTCCAGTCCTCTTTCAGAGGACTTTCGCTATTAGCCTGGGGTTACAAACCCCAGGCAGATGAGGTTGCAGACACGACGACATATTTAACTCTTGACGTGGTGGAATTCTAGGTGCTAAAACACTCCGCTACTGCGCGATCGCAAATAATCCCCGTCGCAGACAGATTAATGCGCTTAACTGAAATAACCTAAACTTAGATATGAACTACTAGGAGTGGAGAAGATGTTGTTGGAATTAAAGCGCATCCAAGTTCCACCGGGACAAAGAGTGCTGCTGAAAGATGTAACCTGGCAAGAATTCAAAACTATTCTCGAAGATTTAGGAGAACACCGTGCAGCCAGAATTGCATACGACAGCGGAATACTAGAAATTATGGCACCATTGCCAGAACACGAATATGATAAAGAAATTATTAGCGATTTAGTTAAAGCGCTTTTGGAAGAACTGGATATTGAGTTTAGATGTCTTGGTTCTACCACTTTCAAAAATCAAGCAATGGCTCAAGGTATAGAACCAGATCAGTGTTTTTATATCCAACATGAATCCAAGATTCGTGGAAAGAAGCGACTAGATTTAACAGTAGATCCCCCTCCAAATTTAGCTTTAGAAGTTGATATTACTTCTCGCACTCATCTTAATATTTATCAAGCATTAAAAGTTCCAGAACTTTGGCGTTTTGAAAAAGGTAAGCTGCAAATTAATATCCTGCAAAATGGAATTTATGTAGAATCTCAAGAAAGCTTAAATTTTCCTCGATTTGCGCTGAGAGAGGTGATTCCTCAATATCTTGAGCGAAGCACAACAGCAGGTAGAAATGCAACCCTCAAAGCTTTTCGTCTTTGGGTGCGACAACAGATGCAACAGTAAGGATATATGAGTTGCGATCGCCCTAACCGTTAAGTTTTTGGCGTTGCTGATTGAAAATATGAATTAGTCTCACGCACTCGTCGCAAAGACGCAAAGTTACAAAGAAAAAGAAGCATAATTTTATAATTTCATATTTTGATTCACCAACGCCAAGTTTTTTATACAGGCGATCGCCTAACCCACGATTTATTATCAGATGAAACTACATATGAAATTATGCCACGCATCTTTGACAACATAGATTTGCAACTGCTACCGATTTTGCGAGAGACTCTGAAAGTCTCTTACAGGTCAGATTTTTGCGTTGGTTACTTCAATCTCAGAGGTTGGCGGAAAATAGATGATTTAATTGAACAATATCTTGGCAGTGAAAAGGCTTGTTGCCGTCTGCTGATTGGAATGCAAAGCTTACCCAGTGATGAAGTTCATGCAGCATTCACCCTTGGTAATGGTGAAGGACGTATTGACAACAGTGCGATCGTCCGCTTCAAAAAACGGATGGCAGCCGAATTTCGCAAGCAGTTAACTATTGGTGCCCCTACGAATTTAGATGAAGCGGGGTTGCAACGGTTAAGTCATCAGCTAAAAACAAAGAAACTAATTATTAAACTGTTTCTGCGTCACTCCCTCCACGCCAAATTATACTTGGTGCATCGCAATGACCCCAATACTCCGACCGTGGGATTTTTGGGTAGCAGTAACCTGACTCTGCCCGGACTGGCGAAACAAGGGGAATTGAATGTTGATATTTTAGATCACGATGCTTGCAATAAGCTGCAAAAATGGTTTGATGACCGCTGGAAAGATTATGGCTGTGTAGATATTTCCCAAGAACTGGCAGATATCATTGATGAGAGTTGGGCGAGAAAAGAATTAATTCCGCCTTACCACATCTACTTAAAGATTATTTATCATTTGTCTCATGAAGCGATCGCAGGTTTATCTGAGTTTCGCATCCCGCGTGAATTTAATAATTTATTTGATTTCCAAAAAGCAGCAGTGCAGCTAGCAGCGCGTCATGTCACCAAACGCGGTGGTGTGTTGGTGGGGGATGTAGTTGGTTTGGGGAAAACTTTAGTAGGAACTGCCCTAGCTAAAATATTACAAGAAGATTGTTTGTTAGAAACGCTAATTATTTGCCCGAAAAACTTGGTGCAAATGTGGCAGGAATATGTAGATAATTATAAGTTATATGCGAAAATTTTGCCGATAAGTAAGGTACAAAGTAAGTTACCAGAATTACGCCGCTACCGAGTTGTATTAATTGATGAAAGTCACAATTTGCGTAATCGGGAAGGTAAAAGATATAGAGCGATCGCAGAATATGTTAAAAATAACGAAAGTAAATGCATTCTTTTATCTGCCACTCCCTACAACAAAACTTATCTTGACCTTTCTTCCCAACTGCGGTTATTTGTCCCAGAAGACGAAGATTTGGGGTTTCGACCAGAAGCTTTAATCAATGAACTAGGTGGCAGTTCTGTAGGAGAATTAGAGTTTATCAGAAGGCATCAATGTTCTGTACGCTCTTTAGCGGCTTTTGAAAAAAGCGAACATCCCGATGACTGGCGAGAGTTAATGAAACGTTACATGGTGCGGCGAACGCGATCGTTTATTAAAGAGAATTATGCCCAAACTGATGAAACCGGACGTAAATATTTAGAATTTTCCGATGGCAGACGTTCTTATTTTCCAGACCGCATTCCTCGTACTGTCAAGTTTACTTTAGAAGGTTCGGAAACTGACCTTTATTCTCGCCTTTATTCTGAATCAATCGTAGAGATAATAAATCAACTGAACCTACCTCGTTATGGGTTAGGAAATTACGTTATCAGCAAACACAAACAACCACTCACCGACAACGAACAGCGCCAGCTTAATGCATTATTTCGTGGCGGACGTAGGTTAATGGGATTTTCCCGTACTAATTTATTTAAACGTTTAGAAAGTAGTGGCTTTGCTTTTATCCAATCAATTGAACGCCATATCTTACGGAATTTTATTTATTTATATGCTTTAGAACAGGGACTTGATATTCCTATTGGTACTCAGGATGCAGAGTTATTAAACACAAGTAATAATGATGAAGATGCAGATTTAGCAGCAGTTTTGTTTGATACGGAAACCGAAGATTATGTTGATGATTCTCTGCAAGAGTCAACAGACACAGAAATAACAGAAAAAAGTTTTCGACAAAAAGCAGAGTCAATTTACACTGAATATGCAACTCGATATCAACGGCGGTTTAAGTGGTTGCGTTCTACATTATTTGATATTAAAAGGTTGAAGAAGGATTTGTTAACAGATGCCAAAGCATTAATTAATATGTTACAAAACTGTGGCGAGTGGAACCCCAAAGAAGATGAAAAACTTGCCGCTTTGGTCGAACTGCTAACAAAAACTCACCCCAACGATAAGGTACTCATTTTCACTCAATTTGCAGATACAGTACGCTACCTTGCTGATAATTTACAAGCGATAAAACTTACCAGTGTCGCAGGGGTGACGGGTCAATCAAAAGACCCTACGGAACTCGCGGTCAGGTTTAGTCCTATTAGTAATGGAAAAGGTGAGAAAGTAACAAATAATCAGGAATTACGTATTTTAATTGCCACCGATGTTTTGAGTGAAGGTCATAATTTACAAGACTGCGCGATTATTGTTAATTGGGATTTACCGTGGGCAATTATTAGATTAATTCAAAGGGCGGGACGGGTAGACAGAATTGGACAAAATGCAGACAAAATTCTTTGTTATTCTTTTCTACCAGCAGCGGGTGTAGAACGTATTATTAATTTACGCTTAAGATTACGCCAAAGACTACAAGAAAATGCTGAGGTAGTGGGAACTGATGAGGCATTTTTTGAAGATGATTCTACTCAGGTAATTCTCGACCTCTACAATGAAAAATCTGGGATTTTGGATGGCGAAGAAGATACAGAGGTAGACTTGACCTCGGAAGCATTTCAAATTTGGAAAAAAGCCACTGATGACAATCAGGCTTTGAAAAAGATGATTGAAGACATGCCAAATGTGGTTTATTCTACCCGCGCCCATACTCCCGAAACTGTGCAACCGGAAGGGGTATTACTTTACATGAAAACCACCGAAGGTAATGATTCTTTGATTTATGTTGACCGCGAAGGAAATAACGTCACTCAGTCGCAATTAGCAGTTTTAAAAATGGCGGCTTGTGAAGAAAATACTCCCGCTATTCCCAGAGATGAACAGCACCACGAGTTAGTTAAAAAAGGTGCTGAACTGATTGCTGAGGAAGAAAAAAATATGGGTGGTCAGTTGGGAAGACCATCAGGTGCAAGATTCCGCACTTATGAACGATTAAAAAGTTACGTTCAGGAAATGAAGGAGACGTTATTTATTACTGAAGAACTGCTAAAGGCAATTGATGATATTTATCGTTACCCGTTAAGACAGTCAGCAATTGATACTTTAAATCGGCAATTAAGAAGCGGCATTAATAATCAGCAATTGGCAGAATTGGTAGTAGCTTTGCGGATGGATGACCGTTTGTGTTTTGTCAGTGAAGAAGTAGAGAAACGAGAACCATCAATTATTTGTTCGCTGGGATTATTTCCGGAAAAGTGACATTGTAAAAATATTAGGACTTACGCTTGCATTGCCTGAAAAACCTAATTTGTCGTAGCGGTAATTCATGAATTACCGCTACTTCAAAACTTTTTGGCGTAAGTCTTAAATATAATGTAAATAAACTTAATATAAACATTTATAAATTTGGACACAGGAAAGAGAAAATAATTTTAATTAATTTCTCACAAAGTACTTATGAGTGAATTAAATACAGACAATTATGGTGAACTACTAGTTGCTGTCAAGCAGCGCATTCGCGCTGCACAGTATGAAGCTTTGAAGGCGGTTAATAAAGAATTAATTGCTCTCTACTGGGATATTGGACGGTTAATTGTTTCTCGTCAGCAGGGACAAAGCTGGGGGAAGTCAGTTGTTGAGCAATTAGCGAGAGATTTACAAGCTGAGTTTCCAGGTATTAGCGGTTTTTCGGTTAGGAATATCTGGAATATGCGAAATTTATATCTTACATACAGCCAGAATGAAAAACTGCAACCAATGGTTGCAGAAATTGGCTGGACTCATAATCTAGTAATTATGGAGAAGTGTAAAGACGACCTAGAACGAGAATTTTATATCCGTATGACGCGGAAGTTTGGTTGGACGAAAAATGTTTTAATTAACCAAATTGAAAATCAAAGTTATGAGAAAACTTTACTAAATCAAACTAATTTTGACCAAACTGTTTCAGAAAATATTCGTCAACAGGCTCTCTTAGCGGTTAAAGATGAGTATACATTTGACTTTTTAGAACTTGCTTCGGAACATAGTGAACGTCAGTTAGAGCAAGCAATTTTGGCGAAGGTGGAACCATTTCTCCAAGAAATGGGCGGAATGTTTACATTTATCGGTAGTCAGTACCGTTTAGAAATTAGTGATAAAGAATATTTTATTGATTTATTATTATTTCATCGTCGCTTGAAATGTTTGGTGGCTATTGATTTGAAAATCGGTGAATTTTTGCCGGAATATGTGGGGAAAATGCAGTTTTATTTGGCGGCGTTAGATGACAAAGTAAGGTTAGAGGATGAAAATCCCTCGGTGGGTATTATTCTCTGCAAATTGAAAGATAAAACGATTGTGGAATATGCGTTGAGGGAATCGAATAAACCTATTGGTGTAGCAACTTATCGGATTGTTTCAACCTTACCACAAGAGTTACAGGATAAACTTCCTACACCGAAACAAATAGCGAAATTGTTGTCAGGGTTTTAACCCAAGATTTAGCCAAGTAGAAGTTTGAAAATAGAGCATATTTCAAAACATATATTTGCAATGTCCAGATCCCCGACTTCGCAGGAGTTGTCGGGGATCTAACTTTTCATTAATGATTTTGGCTGTTTCGGTATTTACACTCAAGCTAAATTTTGTTTGTAGCGGTTATTACAGATAGAGGGCGATCGCTCCTTCATAAACTTATTACATTTGTCCTTCTTTAAATAAACCTCTCCAGCCCAAGTATAAAGCAAACTATAAAGCTTTTTCGGGCGGATTCGTCATGCTCAAAAATTCTATTTTTTCTTTAATAGTCTAAGTATACTATGAAACTGAATTTTAAACAGACACGCGATTTCCTGTATAACTTCCAATTCGAGGATTTATTTATCGAGGAGTTGGGTTGGTCACAACCGATACGCAGAAAGGCTGTAAGCTTGGAAATTGAGGGCAAGATTTTTCAGTACAAATGTATTGCAGAGATATCAGGTGTAGCTGTTTATGAAGTTACCGCAGCAGATGGTGAATCAGTTGCCGGGAACGGTTTCCGTTCCGGCAAACTGATGAACCCGGAGGGTGAAATTCCAGAAGCTAAAATTCGCGCTGCTATTTACCAAGAAATTACTAAATTAAAAGCTGAAAATTTGCTGATTTTTCTTGATGATAAACGCACCCGCAGTCTTTGGTATTGGGTAAAGCGGGAAGAAAATAAAAGCTTTATTCGTGACCATTTATATGTAAAAGGTCAACCAGGAGATTTATTTTTAAGTAAGCTTGGTTCTCTGGTTATTGATATCACTGAACTAGAAAACAGTGAACCGACTGTTGTAGAAATTGCTTATCGACTGCAAAAAGCTTTTGATGTTGAACGAGTAACTAAACAGTTTTATAAAGAATTTCAAGAACAGCACAAGCAGTTTTTAGCCTACGTTCAAGGCATTAATAATACTCATGACCGACGTTGGTATGCATCCGTGCTTCTCAATCGCTTGATGTTTGTTTATTTTCTCCAACGTAAGGGTTTTATTGATAATGGTGATTTAAATTATCTGCAAAACAAGCTAAAAGAAAGCAAACAGCAAGGCGATAATCTTTATTATAACACCTTTTTGCAAGTATTATTCTTTGAATCTTTTGCTAAACCAGAGATAGACCGCAACCCATCTGTACAAGCTTTAGTAGGAAATATTAAATACTTAAATGGGGGATTATTTTTAAGACATCGCATTGAGCAAGAGTATAATATTGTTATAGTAGATGAAGCGTTTGAGAAAGTTTTAGATTTATTTGCGCGTTATTCTTGGAATTTGGATGACACCCCAGAGGGAAAAGATGATGAAATTAACCCCGATGTTTTAGGGTACATTTTTGAAAAATACATTAACCAAAAAGCGTTTGGCGCTTACTATACTCGACCGCAAATAACTGAATATCTCTGTGACAGAACAATTCACAAATTAATTGTAGACCGCGTCAATTCTTCGATTTCAGACAAGTATAAACCATTTGAGGATATTAACGAATTATTCCTCAAACTGGATGCTAATGTCTGTCGTCTACTAATTAAAGATATTCTCCCCAATTTATCGATTATTGACCCGGCTTGTGGTTCGGGTGCGTTTCTTGTGGCGGCGATGAAGACGCTAATTCAAGTTTACAGTGCGGTAATTGGTACGATTAAATTGATGGGAGATGCAAAACTAAAAAGAGAACTTCAAGATTTAGAAAAATCTCATCAATCGCTATCTTATTTTATTAAAAAGCGGATTGTTACTGATAACCTCTTTGGTGTAGACATCATGGAAGAAGCAACGGAAATTGCAAAATTGCGTCTTTTCTTGGCGTTAGTTTCTTCTGCCCACAATGTTGATGAATTAGAACCGCTACCTAATATTGATTTTAATATTATGGCGGGTAATTCGCTGATTGGGTTAATTAAGGTCGATGAAACTGCTTTTGATACAGTAGGAAATACTAAACAAGGTAATTTATTACAGCAGTTGACAGCAGATAATTACAAAAAAATTCTCGAAGAGAAGAATAAATCGATTGAACTTTACAAAAAACACGCTTTTATTCCTGGTGAGGAAAAACTTCCTGGTGGAGAAGTGGGAACGCATCAAGATGGAAGGTTGTTAAATTTGCGTAAATCTATTGACAACCTGAATAAAGAATCGCAAAAGAAGTTAAATTTTTTATTGTTGGATGAGTTTAGTCAAAAACTGGGTATTAAATACGAGGAAGTTCAGTTAACTGGTAAATCTAAGAAGCATGTTTTGAAAGTTGATGATATTGCTGCTTTGAAGCCTTTTTACTGGGGTTATCACTTTGACAAGGTGTTAGAACGCGGTGGTTTTGATGCGATTATTACTAATCCACCTTGGGAAATTTTTAAACCACAAGCGAAAGAGTTCTTTGCACAGCATAATGACTTGGTGACGAAGAACAAAATGGATATCAAGGCTTTTGAAAAAGAACAGAATAAACTTTTACAAAATATTGAAATTGCTAACGCTTGGTTAGAATATCAAAGTCAATATCCTCACGTCAGTGCTTATTATCGTTCAGCCGAACAGTATAAAAATCAGATTTCTATTGTTAATGGTAAGAAAGCTGGTACAGATATTAACCTCTACAAGCTATTTTTAGAACAGTCCTTTAATTTGCTAGGCGATGGTGGGCTGTGTGGAATTATTGTACCTTCAGGTATTTACACCGACCTTGGTGCAAAGCAGCTACGGGAAATGTTATTCTCTAAAACTAAAATTGACGCACTGTTTGGATTATCTAATGAAAGATTCATTTTTGATACAGTACATCATGCTTTCAAATTTTCTTTACTGACTTTTGAGAAAGGTGGAGTAACTGATTCATTTAGAACAGGTTTTCGTATCAACCCGCGTGAAGCAGTTAAAGTAGAACAGCTAGATATTTTTTTCAAAAATCAAGATGAGCAGGTTAATATTTCAGTTCCACTAATTCGCCGTTTATCTCCTGATTCTCTCTCAGTGATGGAGTTTAAGAATGAGGTAGATATCCGCATTGCTCAAAAAATGCTCAAGTTACCCTTACTAGGTGAAAAGATTGAGGGTAAGTGGAATTTGCGGTTAACTCGTGAATTTGACATGACTAATGACAGCAAATTATTTAAGCAGCAACCTGGTAAAGGAAGGCTACCGCTTTATGAAGGTAAGATGGTTCATCAATTCACTCATCAATTTAGTAAACCAAGATATTGGGTTGATGAAACAGAAGGTAGGAACGCTGTTTTAGGACGAAGTGAGAGCGATAAAGGTCAAAAATTAGATTATCAATGCTATCGCCTTGGTTTCCGGTCGGTAGCATCAAGTACCAATGAGCGCTCGCTGATTGCAAGTATTGTGCCGAAATCAATATTTTGCGGAAACTCACTTTTAGTTTCTTTGAGATATTTAGAAGATAATCAAATCAGCCTGAATAATTCAGAGATGCTGTTTAGTGCAGTGGTGTTCAACAGTTTTGTAATTGATTATTGTCTGCGGCAGAAAGTAACTACAAACCTGAATATGTTCTATGTTTACCAACTACCAATACCACGTTTAACAGAAGGCGATCGCTACTTCAACGAAATCGTACAACGCGCTGCAAAACTCATCTGCACCACACCCGAATTTGACGAACTCGCGCAAGAAGTCGGACTGAGTTCCCACACAAACGGTATCACCAACGAAAGCGAAAGAGCAAAACTCCGTGCTGAACTCGATGGAATGATAGCCCATCTCTACGGCTTAACTGAATCAGAATTTGCTTACATTCTCAGCACATTTCCCATCGTTCCCGAACCCGTCAAAGAAGCTGCATTACAAGCTTACCGCATCTTAGTAGGGTGCGTTATGCCGCAGGAAGATCGCACCTTGAATTCTTGACGGTGCGTTGCGCTGTGCGACAACACACCCTACATTTAAATTTCTCCCCCTCTCCGCGTGCGGGGAGGGGGTAGGGGGGTGGGGTACTACGCGCTAAAGTACTTCGCTACTGGGTGATAGCAAATAATCGCCGTTGTAGACTGTTCTGGATAAATCTGCTCACTTTCATCCATAAACAGATTAATCCTGTCAGTTTCCAACAACTCCAGCTGCTTGTACTGATCCTGAATATTCGGACAAGCCGGATAGCCAAAACTATACCGCGAACCGCGATATCTCTGCGCCAAAATATCGCGAATATTATCCGGTTCCTCAGCCGCAAACCCCAACTCACGCCGAATTCGAGCGTGCGTCCACTCAGCCAGCGCTTCTGCAACCTGCACCGCCAAGCCGTGAAAATACAGATAATCAGTGTATTGATTATTGGCAAACAACTTCTGAGCAAACTCAGTCGCAACCTCACCCACAGTCACCGCTTGCATCGGAAACACATCAATTACCCCCGACTCCTTCGGCGCAAAGAAATCTGCAATACACAGCCTCCTCAAAGACTTCTGCCTCGGAAACTCAAAACTTGTTACCTCCTTGGCGTCCTTGGCGTCTTGGCGGTTCGTATCATAAACATACAGCGTATTCCCCTCAGCTTGACAAGGAAAATATCCATAAATCACCTGCGGATGCAACAAATTCTCCTCAATAATTCGCTGCTTCCACCCCTCCAAAATCGGATACACCTTCTCATTCAAAAAAGCCTGATATTCCTCCTTAGATTGTTCCTTCGGCTTGCGGAATTGCCATTGCCCCGCAATCAAAGCTTGCAAATCTAAATAAGAGAATATCTCCTCCAAAGAAATATCACTAGGCTGCAATAATTGCGTACCCCAAAAAGGTGGTGTCGGACGTTCAATATCCACCGTCACCGCTTCAGAACGTCGTGTATCTACTTCAATGGGGAGTAGGGAGTGGGGAGTGGGGAGTGGGGTTTCTAACTTTTGACTCCTGACTTCTAACTCCTGACTACCGACTTCATTCAAAAATCCCTGCAAATTATCCCAATGTCCTTGGGATTTTGCGGGCATTAATTTATCCATGAAATGCAAGTCAGAAAATGCATCTTTGCCATAAACAACTTTACCTTTGTAAGCGTTTTGGCAATCGTCATGGACAAATTTAGGAGTCAACGCTGCACCACCTAAAATCACGGGGACAGTTATTCCCTTTTCGTTGAAAACCTGCAAATTCTCTTTCATGAAAGCGGTAGATTTCACCAGCAAACCACTCATGGCAATACAATCAGCTTGATGCTTTTCGTATGCTTGAATGATGTTTTCCACAGGCTGTTTAATCCCTAAATTAATCACCTTGTAACCGTTGTTTGACAAGATGATATCCACCAGGTTTTTACCAATGTCGTGAACATCGCCTTTTACTGTGGCGATAATAAACGTTCCCTTGGCATTATTGCCTGATTCTGACTTCTCCATAAACGGTTCTAAAAAAGCAACCGCTGCTTTCATAGTTTCCGCTGATTGTAATACGAAAGGTAGCTGCATTTGCCCGGAACCGAACAATTCACCGACAACTTTCATCCCATCGAGCAAAAAGACGTTTATAATCTCTAAGGGGGGATGGTTCTCTAAAGCTTTTTGCAGATGTTCCTCTAAACCGATGCGTTCGCCGTCGATGATGTGACGCTTCAAACGTTCTTCGATGGGGAGACTTTCATCTAAAGAGCGATCGCGTTTCGTTGTCACTCCTTCAAATAATGTTGTCAACTCTCCCAACGGGTCATAAACGCAGACATCACCTTCAAATCTCCGCTCATCGTTAATCAACTGAAGGCAAACTTCTTGATGGCGTTCTTCAATCTTAGAAAGTGGTAAAATCTTGTTAGGACTAACGATCGCCGCATCCATTCCCGCTGCGATCGCTTCGTGCAAAAACATCGAGTTCAGCACTACCCGCGCTGCTGGGTTTAAACCGAAGGAAATATTCGATACACCCAAAATTACATGACTTCCCGGCAATTCTTGACGAATGCGCCGAATCGCTTCTATTGTCGCTTTTCCGTTTTCCCGGTCTTCTTCAATCCCCGTGGAAATCGGTAGCGCCAGCGTATCAAAGAATATCTCTGTTGCCGGAATGCCGAATTCTAAAGCTTGACGATAAGCACGTTGAGCAATTTGGAATTTTTTCTCAGCAGTTCTCGCCATTCCATCTTCATCGATAGTGCCAATGACTACACCAGCACCATACTTTTTCGCCAACTCCAACACCTTCAAGAAGCGTGGTTCACCGTCTTCGTAGTTGGTGGAATTGAGCAAACACTTACCGCCGGCAACTTTTAAACCTGCCTCCATCTTTTCCCATTCGGTGGAGTCGAGCATCAAAGGCAGCGTAACATTATTGACAATGCGCGAAACTAATTCGTGCATGTCTCGTTCGCCATTACGTCCCACGTAATCGACGTTAACATCCAGGATGTGTGCGCCTTCTTTGACCTGTGCCCTCGCCATTGAAACGAGTCCATCCCAGTCTTCCGCGTTTAGCAAATCGCGGCATTTTTTAGAACCGCTGGCGTTGAGACGTTCGCCGACAATCAAGAACGAGTTATCTTGGTCGTAGGGTTGCGTGCTGTAAATTGACGCTGCTGCTGGTTCAAGTTCCGGATGTCTGACTTTTGGCTTCAGGTCTTTGGCAACTTCTGCCATTTGTTGAATGTGTTCTGGACGTGTCCCACAGCAACCCCCAATCACTTGGACACCCAAATCTTCAACAAAGTGCATCAATGACATCCGTAATTCCATCGGTGTCAGGCGGTAGTGTGCTTGACCGCCGACGTTTTCCGGTAAACCCGCGTTGGGAATACAGGAAACGATAAAAGGCGAATGTTCGGAAAGATATTTGATGTGTGGTTTCATCAAGTCTGGACCGGTAGCGCAGTTCAGACCGAGAATGTCAATTTTATACGGTTCCAAAATGGTGACAACGGCGTTAATTTCCGTCCCGACCAACATTGTCCCCATCGTTTCCATTGTCACCGAAACCATCACCGGACGGCGATCGCCTTTTTTCGCAAAGACTTCTTCAATTGCATTCAGCGCGGCTTTGATTTGCAGCACATCTTGGCAAGTCTCCACAATAAACAAATCGACACCACCATCCCAAAGTCCTTCTGCTTGTTCGGCAAAAGAGACTTTCATCGTGTCAAAGTCAATATGTCCTAAGGTAGGTAATTTGGTTGTCGGTCCCATCGAACCGGCGACAAAGCGGGGTTTTTCTGGGGTGGAAAATTCAGCAGCGACACGCTTTGCTAGTTCTGCGGCTGTTTTACTTAGGTAGTATGCTTGGTCTGCCAAGTCGTATTCTGCAAGTACAATTGAGGCACTACCAAAAGTGTCAGTTTCGATGACATCTGCACCAGCGCTGAGAAAATCGCGGTGAACCTTAGCGACAGCTTCGGGTTTGGTGTGGACGAGATATTCGTTGCAACCTTCGTACTGAGGACCACCGAAATCCTCAGCCGTGAGGTTTTGCGTTTGCAAATTCGTTCCCATCGCCCCATCGAAGACGAGAACCGGACGGTCTGGACTGTGCAAGCGTTCTAGAAAGGAATGGATCATATTTTCAAAAGAAGAATTTACATAAGTCGAGTGATACTCCACTTAATTTAATATTTTCCTCAATTTATCGCCCTTCGGAAGGTTTTTCCTTGATTTAGTATATTTAAAGATTGTGTAAATTAAGCGTAACAGCTGAGGAAGTGAAAAGCAACTTGCTTGATGCCTGAGATTTATCTAGGCGCAGAGTAATAGTAGATACTTATTTATTCCTGGTATTTGATTTTTCGGCGTTGCTGATTGAAAATATGAATTTGTCTCACGCACTCGTCAAGGCAGCGCGTTGCGGAGAGAAGTCTGAGCGGAGGTTTCCTCCGATCAGAACTTCGGAGGGTTCCCCCCGTTGTAGCGACTGCCGCGCAAAGGCGCAAAGGTACAAAGAAAAAGAAAGGTAATTTTGGCATTTCATATTATGATTCAGCAACGCCGATTTTTCAGTAATATTTAAGATATTAAGATTATTTTCATTAGTTATTTAAGTATAAAAAAATGAACTTTAAGGACTGGGCGACCAGAGTAATGCTAATTTCTCTGATATTCATCGCTCTAATTGTGGCGTTGCTTGCGGGTAGAGCCACACAACTACAAAATAATACATCAAATCCGGCGATCGCTTCTTGGAGTCAATATCCAAACGTACACATGCGATCGCCGATCAAACCAAGCAGCGCTGCAAATCCTCGCAAATCTCTATTCAAAACCACTGCGGCTTTTACAAAGTACAGACCCAGATATGAGATTGCTTGGGCAGATCCAAGCAACTACGGAGAGCGTTATACCAAAGACGTTAATGGCATAAAAGTCAACAATCTACCGATTATAGTACTTCATGAAACTTCTAATTCTGCTCAGAGCGCGATTAATTTTTTTCAAACACCTCATACCGACGAAAATGTGCAAGCAAGTTACCACGCGATGATTAAGTTAGATGGAACAGTTATTTATACAGTTCCACCAGATAAACGCGCTTTTGGTGCAGCGAATTCAGTATTTGATAGTGCTAACGGTTCAGAAAGCGTGAAAACTAATTTGAATTTACCACCATCTGTAAATAACTTTGCTTATCACGTTTCTTTAGAAACCCCACCAGACGGTTGGACTGACACAGAACCAATTCATAGCGGTTATACTGATGCTCAATATTATTCTTTGGCTTGGTTAATCGCTCAAAGTGATGTCCCAGACGATCGCATTACCACCCATCGTTTAGTAGATCGTTCCGGAACACGAATCGATCCCAGAAGTTTTGATGGAGAGAAGTTTCTCAACTTACTTCATAACTTTCGTCAAGTAAGTGAATAATGACTCAGGAACCAAGAACGCAATAATGAAGTAAGAAAGCTAAAATTAAAGCCTAGCTTGCTGCCCAAAGCAATTTTATACTTATATGTAAGCATTATGACCGCAATTACCATCAACTTTAATAATGTCCTCAAACTTAGCGACGACCAATTTTATCAACTGTGTCGTGATAATCCCGATGTCAAATTTGAACGTAATGCTTTTGGAGAACTAATTATAATGTCACCAACCGGGGGAGAAACAGGAAAATGTAATGCATCTATGACTGCGGATTTTATAATTTGGAACCGTCAAACAAAACTTGGAGAGGTATTCGACTCCTCCACCTGCTTTAAACTCCCTAACGGTTCTGACCGCTCCCCCGATGTATCTTGGATAAAATTAGAGCGGTGGAATGCACTTACATCAAAACAACGCGAAAAGTTTCCTCCTATCGCTCCCGATTTTGTATTGGAGTTAATGTCCCCATCCGATAGTTTGAGTGAAACGCAAGCCAAAATGCAAGAATATATGAATGCAGGTGTAAAGTTAGGTTGGCTAATTGATAGAAAAACTCGCCGTGTTGAAATTTATAGACAAGGGCAACAAAAAGAAGTATTAGAGTCTCCTACAAGCTTATCTGGAAAAGATATATTACCTGGTTTTGTCTTAGATTTACTTTTTGTATAGGGTTAACATTTTCCAAAACTATAGGACTCATATTTTATTTTTGAAATACACGTAGGTGCGTTATGCCTTTGGCTAACGCACCATCTTTTATGTTTCGGTGCCGTACTCAAAGGCGCGTAACACACCCTACATATACTTACACAAGGAAATAATGTTCGCTCGTTGAATAGTTATCATTTGGAAAACTCTCTAATTCTCCATTCTTGGTGTCCTTGGTATCTTGGCGGTTCGTATTAAAAATAATTTTCACAACCCATATAAAATTGCTATATCACCGCGCTGTAAGGAACTTCAGCAAACAGTTCGTCGTAAATATCATTCTCAGCGCTTAACCAATCCTGATAAGCGTGAGATTCTATCGGATAAACAGGTTTTTTGCCACTTTGGAGGGAAATAGCTAAATCTAGCAGTACTGATAACTGCTCATCGTTGAGTTGCTCAATTATCCTTTCTAGTTCTTTGCGAATGTTTATCGGATTTGCCATTATGCGTCTAAGGACTGCGTTTGACTAAAACTATAAATTGTTTGCGTCTTTAGTTGTTCGCAACAAATCGATGAAGGTAAAGTACCATCAGGAAAGGTTTGCCGATCGCATTGCACTTGCAAATGACTCAAAGGGTCAATCCCTGGAGAAATCATAAATTCAAACTTCTCAACATAAGGCAAAGTTGCCAAATTGTCAAGGATTTGACCGATCGCCTGTACATAAGGATGACTGTTTTGCTGATACCAATCAGGTGTAGCTAGCTGCGGTTGATCGAAACCCAAATGTACAGTTAAAGATGGTTTGTCAAATAAAGCGATCGCTAAGGGACGCGCTTCTTCTTGCAACAATAAATCATGGCTTTTCGCTAAATGCCGCAGCTTCTCTAAACGTTCATAACGTTCCGTTACAGCTTCTGGGTCATCTTGCCAATGAATCGCTACCGTTACCAGATACGTCTGCAACAGCATATGATCTAGCTTTCTCGCCTTTGTTGCCAGATAATAAGAATTGTAATCGTTTGCCTCAATCAACAGCGGTACGCGATCGACAACTTCCAATCCGTAACCCTTAACACCCGCAATTTTCCTCGGATTATTGGTAATTAGGCGAATCTTATGCACGCCTAAATCCATCAGCATTTGCGCTCCCATCCCATAATCTCGCAAATCAGCGGGAAATCCCAAACGCTCGTTTGCCTCGACTGTATCGAGTCCCATATCCTGGAAGCTGTAAGCCTTCAACTTGTTAATCAAGCCGATGCCCCGCCCTTCTTGCCGCAAGTATACTACGACACCTTTACCCGCCTGCTCAATCATTTTCAGAGCGGCTTGCAGTTGCAGTTGACAATCACAGCGTAGAGAACCTAAAGCGTCACCTGTCAAGCATTCTGAATGCATTCGCACCATTACAGGCTCATCTTTAAAGGTAGCTGGGTCGCCTTTGACAATCGCGACGTGTTCAGTATTATCCAGGGTGTGACGGTAGCCGTATATTTCAAATCGCCCGTACTGACTCGGTAATTTTGTCACGACATCGCGATACACCAAGCGATCGTGTTTGAGGCGATAACTGATTAAATCGGCAATGCTAATAATTTTCAGCTTATGATGTTTAGCATACTCAAATAACTGAGGCAATCGCGCCATCGAGCCATCAGGGTTTTGAATTTCACAAATTACCCCGGCTGGATATAACCCAGATAATCGAGCTAAATCAATTGCCGCTTCCGTATGTCCGGCGCGTTTTAGTACACCGCCTTGCTTGGCGCGAATCGGGAAAATATGACCTGGGCGACGTAAATCTGAAGGCTGTGTCGCTGGATTGAGCGCCACTTGAATAGTACGAGCGCGGTCTTCTGCGGAAATGCCAGTACTGACACCTAACTGAGGACCTGCATCAATGCTGACAGTGAAAGCAGTTTGATTAGTGTCTGTAATATTGCTTACCATTAATGGTAAGTCAAGTTCATCAAGGCGATCGCCTGTCATCGCCAAACAAATCAGCCCTCGTGCTTCCACCGCCATAAAATTAATCATATCCGGGGTAGCAAATTGGGCGGCGCAAATCAAATCGCCTTCATTTTCTCGATTTTCGTCATCTACTACCACCACGGAGCGACCCGCTTTCAGGTCTGCTAAAGCGGCATCAATCAAGTCAAATTCAAAAGTTGAGGATGTGGTCTGAGACTGCGACACAGAGTATTTCCAACGACCAACGTAAATTTTTTTAACAAAACCTACTTTTCGATTGTACAACCTTTAAAGGGGAATGGGGAATGGGGAGGGGGGAATGGGGAGATGGGGAGAGGGGGAGATGGGGGGATGCTCCCATAAATTTCTCCTTGTCCCCTTGTCCCCTTGTCTCCCACTCCCCCACTTCGGTTTTCAATCATAGCGATCGCATAACTAACCTAACGCGAATGGTCGCATCTAGTTGATGATAGTTGATAGCCAATAACGAATTAATCATTCATCAAAAAAGGATTTGATATCATGGGCAATTTAAGACGCGTACCCGTTGGCATTGTTGGCGCGTCAGGCTACGGCGGAGTACAGCTAGTTCGACTACTGATGGATCATCCAGAAGTCGAAGTTGTTTATTTAGGTGGCGAGAGTAGCGCTGGCAAACCGTTTGGCGAACTTTACCCTCATTTGGCTCATGCAGTTAATCTACCAGTTGAGGAGGTAGATCCAGAAATTATCGGCGATCGCACTGAAGTGGTGTTTCTGTCTCTTCCAAATGGTCTGGCTTGCGAAATGACTCCAAAACTGTTGGAAAAAAAATGCAAAGTACTCGACCTCAGTGCAGATTACCGCTTCAGTGACTTGACAACTTACACAACTTGGTATGGCAAACAGAGAAACGATAACGCCACAGCTGCGACAGCAGTTTATGGCTTACCGGAATTGTATCGCTCGCGCATTGCCGAAGCGCAGTTAATTGGCTGTCCCGGTTGCTATCCTACCGCCAGCCTTCTGGCACTTTCGCCACTTTTAAAGCAAGGTTTAATCGTCCCCGAAACCGCCATTGTCGATGCTAAGTCTGGCACCTCCGGCGGCGGACGGCAAGCGAAAATCAACTTCTTGCTAGCCGAAGCAGACAACTCTCTAGGGGCATATGGTGTCGTCCGTCACCGCCACACCCCGGAAATTGAGCAGATTTGCAGTGACTTGGCGGGGCATGAAGTTATGATTCAATTTACACCCCACCTCATCCCAATGGTGCGGGGTATTTTAGCTACCGTATACGCCACCCTCCGCGATCCCGGCTTAGTGCGAGACGACTTAATTACTATTTTTAGAGCCTTTTACCGTAACTCTCCTTGGGTGAGAATTTGCGAAACAGGCGAATATCCGCAAACAAAGTGGGCTTGCGGTAGTAATCTTTGTTATATCGGTTTAGAAGTTGACCCGCGCACCGGTCGCGTCATTGTCATGTCAGCAATTGATAACTTAATTAAAGGTCAGGCAGGTCAAGCTATCCAATGTATGAACATTATGATGGGCTGGGATGAAACCCTCGGTTTACCCAAATTGGGATTTTATCCTTAAATTGAGAATGGGTAATGGGTAATGGGTAATGGGGAAATAAAACTTTTTTCCACGTTCCCAATTACCTTTTTCCCAATTACCAATTCCCAATTCCCAGTTTCTACTTCGGTCCCATTCCTACAGTACCGGCATAAACGGCGCGATCGCCTAATTCATCTTCAATTCGTAGCAAGCGGTTATATTTGGCTACTCGTTCGCTGCGACACAGAGAACCGGTTTTGATTTGACCGGCACGAGTTGCAACAGCTAAATCGGCAATAGTCGTATCTTCAGTTTCACCGGAACGATGGCTGATAACTGACCGGAAACCATTACGAGTCGCTAAATCAATCGTTTCCAAAGTTTCTGTTAAGGAACCAATTTGATTAAGTTTAATCAAAATGGCGTTAGCGGATTTTTGCTCAATGCCTTTTTGTAACCGTGTGGCGTTAGTTACAAACAAATCATCACCTACCAATTGAGTACGCGAACCGATTTTTTGAGTCAGTAACTGCCAATTTTGCCAATCTTCCTCGTGCAAGCCATCCTCAATCGATACAATCGGGTATTGATTGACTAATTGCCCTAAATAATCAACAAACTCAACCGGGGAGTGTGGTTTACCGTCATAGACATATTGTCCTTCCTTGTAAAACTCACTCGCTGCCACATCCAACGCCAAAGCCACTTCTTCACCTGGCTTGTAACCAGCTTTCTCAATCGCTGCCACCAACAATTCTAAAGCGACCTGATTCGACTCTAAGTTAGGGGCAAAACCGCCTTCATCCCCCACGCCGGTCAGTAGACCTTTATCATCCAACACTTTGCTGAGAGTAGCAAATACCTCTGCACCCCAGCGCAAAGCTTCCCGGAAAGAAGACGCACCAATGGGGACAATCATAAACTCTTGAAAATCCACATTATTTGCAGCGTGTGCCCCACCGTTAATTACATTCATCAACGGTACTGGCAACAAATTTGCCAAAGGTCCACCTAAATAGCGATATAGGGGAATTCCTAGAGAATCGGCACCAGCTTTGGCGGCGGCTAGGGAAACTGCTAAAATCGCATTTGCGCCCAAATTGGATTTATTAGCTGAACCATCTAAAGCAATCATCGTGCGATCGATAAGTTCTTGGTTCAGGGCATCCATGTTGATTAACTTCGGCGCGAGTGCCTCCTTGACGTTCTGCACCGCCTTGAGTACCCCTTTGCCCCCGTAACGATGTTTTTCGCCATCCCGCAGTTCGTGCGCCTCAAAAGTGCCTGTGGACGCGCCACTAGGAACCTGTGCCAATCCGACAGCACCATTTAACAAATGTACTTCCGCTTCAATTGTCGGTCTGCCGCGAGAATCGAGAATTTCACGAGCAGCGATCGCCTCAATCGCAGTATCTATGTTAATCATCTTTTCTTCGTCCTTTAGATGAAAGCGTTTTTGCCGCTGAAACAAACAGCCTATTGGTTCCGACGATCTAGCATAGGCGTTTCCGGGACTTTATACGCTCAGATTTAACAAGTTTTCTAGACATTTGCTTGTCGGCGCTGCCTGCTTTGATTCTAGCTAGCGCTAAGTATGAATACTGTGCAGATTATAAAATCATCACATCAATTATTCTCAACCTTTAGTCAAAATTGGCACTTAATGATACAAATATGTGGAACATAAATATTACAAAACAGATCGTAAAAATCAGTAAGCTTACTGCTGAATTATAAATCTAGAGTTGTGAATTGCTTATGAAACCTATTCTCATGACCGTTACGGCTTTAAGTATTGTTGCCTTAATTACGCAAAAAGTTAATGCAATACCAATATCTTCTATCCAAGTCACTTCTAATACAATTAGTCAAGCGACACCAGTAGATATATCTTTACTAGCTAAAACTATTACTGGTTTTTTGCAGAGCGATCGCTATCAAACTGAGTCGCAAATTTTAGTTAGTGCTAAAAATCAAGGCATTGATTTCACTACTTACGCTAAAGTGAAAACTATCGCTCAGTCTGATGGCAAATTTCGCTCGGAAATTACTTTTACACGACAAGGAGAACAACCCAAACCTCCTACTCTAGTCATTTCCGATGGTAAACAAGTTTCAGTTTACAAATCAGACTCAAAACAATACGCTGTAACTTCCTACGATAATTTTGGCAAGTCAGACGATTATTTTTTAATTGGCATGTCCTCCTCCCTATTTCTGCAAATTCCCAGTGATACCAGAAAAATTTTTGCTCGCGGTCAATTATCAGATAAAGAAATTTTGCAACAAATTGGCTTGACCCCCAATTTGGACCTGAAAGCAGATCAACGCACAGTTGAAGGCGAATCTTTTTATGTCTACAATTACACAGATCGCAAAGAACAATTAACCTTTAGCGGTTTCGTCCAGCCACAAACAGCTACTCTCAAGCAATTACAAATATCAGGCAAATCCCAAGGATTAGACATTTTGATTGCCGAAAAAATCCTCAATAGAACCGCAAATCCTGCCGTAACCCCGCAAACATTCACATTTTCAGCACCAAAAGGTGCAAAAAAAGTCAAATCCCTCTCCATCAGCCCATTTTAAACACTTAAAAGACTTACACAAAAACCACCGTTCGCGAACGCATGTGCGTCTCGTAGAGAAGCGTCTCCGCGATTGAGAAGCTTTGATGCCTTCTCCGTCATGAGAGGCTTCGCCAACGGCAACCCCTTCGGGGAACGGAGGAAACCTCCGCTCAAACTTCTCTCTCTTAAACTCTTATTCCTCTGCGTCCCCTGCGTTCTCTGCGGTTCGATTTTTCCTCCTAAAAGCGTAACTCCTATTTGTGAAAGATAGCAGCATCCCCATCTAAAATCGGTAAAGAAGCAATCAAGAATAATTATGCGCTTACTACACACAATGTTACGCGTCGGCAACCTCGAAGAATCCTTGAAATTTTATTGCGATGTTCTGGGAATGAAATTATTGCGACGAAAAGATTATCCAGGTGGAGAATTTACCCTCGCTTTTGTCGGTTACGGTGACGAATCAGACAATACAGTGCTAGAACTAACCTACAACTGGGGTGTTGAAAAATATGACCTAGGTAATGCTTACGGTCACATTGCCTTAGGAGTCGATGATATTTACTCTACCTGTGACGAAATCAGAAATACTGGCGCGAAAGTAGTCCGGGAACCAGGACCGATGAAACACGGTTCAACGGTAATTGCTTTTGTAGAAGATCCAGATGGGTACAAAGTAGAACTTATTCAACTTGGTACACAGGGTTCAAATGCCAAACAGGAGTCACAAGAAAAACTTGTAACTCAGTAATTATGTTGTTACATAGGTGAGATTTCGCGTGAAGCAATGTCTGCGGCAAAGAATTTATTCTCAAAAGTTGTCTTCCGAGAACTTAGTTGGTTGCAAAACTATCAGCAACCGACAATATAAACTCGTAGTAAGCGCTTTAGCGCTTATTTTAGGCACTAAAGTGCCTACTACGAGTAAGTCCTATTGGATTGTAGCGGTAAGTATTATCACGACATTTGTCCAGACATGCTTGCCATTAAAAGCACAGATGAATATTGAAGGGGAGACTCCTTGGAGACAAGGGGACAAGGAGACAAGGGGACAAGGAGACAAGGGGGACAATTTTTTTCTATTCCCAATGCCCGATGCCCATTGCCCAATTCCCATTGCCCAATTCCCAATTGTCAATCAAGTAGCGAATAAATCTGTTAATGTGGACGCGGATTCTGAGTTTTTAACTCCGCAAACTTCGGTTTCTCAATTGTCTGATGTTCAACCGACAGATTGGGCTTATCAGGCATTACGATCGCTTATGGAACGCTATAATGTTATCTCTGGTTTTCCTGATAACACCTTTAAAGGCAATCGTCCTCTCAGCCGTTATGAATTTGCCGCAGGTTTAGCGGCTACTTTAGATAAAGTTGAAGGCTTGATTGCGGAGGCGATCGGCGATCAATACATTCAAGAAGATATTATCACCTTACGACGGTTGCAAAAAGAATATCGCTCTGCTTTGGATGATTTACAAAAACGTGTCAACACAACAACCATAAGCGCAAATTATCTCGAAGCACATCAATTTTCTACCACAACAAAGCTCAATGGTCAATTAATTTTTGCCCCCACCAGCGGTAGTCATGCCAGCACTACCATAGTCGCTCGTTCGCGGTTAAATCTCAATACCAGCTTTAACGAAAAAGATTTACTCGTCACTCAGTTAGAATCTGGTAACAATGGCGGTGATGCGATTAATTTGGCACAAAAGGAAAATTCTAATAATGTGGCAAACAGCGGCTTTATCGGGAATTATGGAGGACTCGATTACACTAACGTAGACAAAAACTTGCATCTGAGGCGATTATACTACTCGTTTCGTCCTTCGCCAGATTTAGCTGTAAGCGTTGGGGCAAAAATGCTGCCACGGGATTTTATAGATCGTAACAGATACGCTAACAACGAAGCGGTTGATTTTAGTTCCACCTTTTTTATTAATAATCCTCTGATTGTTCAAAATGAAATAGATCGAGAAGGTGGTGCAGGTGCAGCGATCGCATGGCAACCAAAAAATAGCAAATTCACCGTGCGATCGCTTTACATCGCTGCCAACGCTAATGAATTCAATTCAACTACAGACAAAGGCTTATTTGGCGATCGCCATCAAGCCAGTGTCGAAGTAGAATATTCCCCAAGTCCGCGCTTCGCATTTCGGCTACAATATACTAATGCCGAAATTAACAATACTGATATTAATGCCTTTGGTGTCAATGCCGAATATACCTTAAATCGCAACACCGGAATTTTTACCCGTTTGGGAGTCGGTAACTATCAAGGATTTAACACTGCCATCAACCAAAATATAGATTTACATCCTTTGAGTTGGGCTGTTGGTGTCGGTTTGCGTAACTTCGTTCTTCCCGGAACCGTTGCTGGTGTAGCGATCGGTCAACCTTTCGTAGCTGAGGATTTTGGTAACGCTACCCAAACCAACTTCGAGGCGTTCTACAATCTACAATTAAGCGACAATATCAGTATTACCCCTATACTATCCCTAGTCAGCAACCCTAATAACGATAGCTCCAACAGCACCATCTGGCAAAGTACACTCAGAACGGTGTTTTCGTTTTAGATTAGGTTAGGGGGATTGGGTAATGGGTAATGGGTAATGGGGAATGGGGAATTTTATGAGGGGAAAAGGTTAAAGGGGAAAGGGTAAAGGTATGGAAATAAAGAGTTATTTAAATAACTCATTAGATATTTT
>NZ_JTCM02000060.1 GCF_000817785.2 Hassallia byssoidea VB512170
CTTCTCCCAAAGGGAGACGCTTGCGCGAACGAGAGGCTTCTCTTCGAGACGCTTCGCGAACGCCAACGGCAACTTTGCATAATCGCGAACGGAGGAAGCCTCCGCTCAACGCGGCTGTCGCCCAAGTCAACGAGTTCCCGTCTTGGCGCCTTGCGTCGATGGGAATCTCGTTGACCCCTTTGGGGTCGGGAGACCCGCCCATGCGACTGGCTCAACTTTCCGCTTTTCGCTTCTTTAAAACAGCCTATTAGATTGTGTGACTTCTGTCAGCCAAATGGTAAGTGGGCGAAACTAAACGTAATAGGACTTACGCAAAGAAAGGCAACCGCAATCTTAGCGGCAAGCCGAGGCGATCGCGTCTAGGTTATTTGGTCTTAAAAGCGTAAGTCCTAAAGTAAAAAAATAAAAAACCCTCCCATTTGGGAGGGACGAATGTTGGAATGGTAAAAGAAATTTCACCCTTTACCTTTTATATTTCCTCGTCGAAGTCGTCTTCTTCCTCGTCTTCCTCGTCTTCTTCAAAATCGTCTTCTTCAACAAGGTCGCCAACTTCATCAGCAATCATCAAATCATCCTCATCATCTAAGATTGACGACGATTCTGTACGTCTACCGCCAAATCCTTCTGCCCCAAGTCCAGGAGAATCCAAATTATAAGCGCGAGCTGTGCGGTCATCTAACACCATATCCATCGGGTCATCGACTTCATCCAATACGCTGCTGCTGTCTGCGCTTCCATAGTCGTCAACTATACCCGTCTCTTCATAGGCGTTATACCCAGTACCGGCAGGAATCAATCGCCCGATAATTACGTTTTCTTTCAAACCGCGCAACCAGTCAGATTTACCTTCAATTGCCGCTTCCGTCAACACCCGCGTTGTTTCTTGGAATGATGCCGCCGAGATAAAGCTGTCGGTATTCAATGATGCTTTGGTAATCCCCAATAATACTGGGGTATACTGCGCCCTCGCACCGCCGGTGATTGCCATTGCTTCATTCACCTGCTCAATTTGCCGCAGTTCTACCAACTCTCCGGGCAACATCGTTGTGTCACCCCCATCATCTACCCGCACTTTCGCGGTCATCTGCCGCACAATCACTTCGATGTGCTTGTCGGCAATATCAATTCCTTGAGATTGATACACCATTTGCACTTCGTTCACCAAGAAAGTCTGCACCTTCTGCAAAGCAAGACTTGCACAAGCATACACCCCATCTTCAGAACCAAGACTAAAGAACACCTCCAAAATTTCGTGCGGATTGGCAGGACCGTCACTCAACGGCTCTCCTGCTGCGACGGTCGCACCATCTGTCAGCACCAAATTTTGCCCAGGTCCTAAAGGATAATCGGTGACAACACCATTCGGCTCGATGACTTTAGCAGCGATCGCCTCATCACCATCACCATATACAACCGATACTTCCCCGGCTCTCTTTGCCAAAATACACGCCTCTTTTGGCTTGCGTGCTTCTAGCAATTCCTCAATTCTCGGCAAACCTTGAATAATGTCTCCCGTCTTCGCCCGTTCAAACACCAACAACACCAAATTATCACCGCGTTGCACCAAATCCCCATCCTCTATCTGCAACACCGCTCCCGGCGAAACTCGATAAGGACGACCAATGCGAATCGACACAGTGTAAGAAGAGGCAGGGGGGAAGGGGGCAGGGGGCATGGGGGAAGAGGGGGAAGAGGCAGGGGGCAAGGGGGAAAGATTTCTCTCTTCTGCTCCCTGCTCCCTGCTCCCTGCCCCCTGCCCCTCTCCCTTCTTCACTTCCAGCACTTGCCCAGACAAAGGAGCAAATACTCCTGGGGCAATTTCCGAACCCTCTACCAGCAAGTCCCCCTTCTTCACCTTCGGCGCACTTGTCGTGTTCACCGTCACCATGTCCGTATGACGCAACACCAAACAGCGACGCACTGTTTCGCTTCCTTTTTGCACTCCCCGGACAATACCCCCCTCCTTACACAAAATTTGGGTACGGGCAACTACAGCACCAGGAGCGATACTTGCTTGTGCTTCCACCTCCAAACTCGTAGTCGTGCTACCTTGAGTCGCATCGGCGGTAATGTCGCGACGCACTATCAAAGATTCCAAAATCACCAATTGCAAACGAGAAGTTTCCGAACCCTCACCATCACTCAACAACTCAATATCCGCTGCTAATGGCGAAGCGTTGTGGTCGGCGTCACCCTCAGTCTCAATTTCCAACACCAGTTGCGTCCGCAGCAACTCCACGCCTTCCACCGACTTAACCCGCTCAGAATCTTTATAAGGCAGTCGTTGCACCGCCCGCAACTCAATACTGCGCCCCGTCTGCTGACTAACCGATGTCGTTGAAGGCACATCCGGATTATTCGGTACCGCGAACTCTTCTACCGGACGACTCAGCAGCGCAGGACCTTCTGGCGACTCTATATATTGGATGTAGCGCAGTTCGCTCACCACTTGCCCCAATAACTCCTCACCCGGCTGAACAAAAGTATTATCTCGTCCAATCACCGCTTCCGGGTCGTCCACCATCAGCAGTTCTCCGGGCTTAATCACCACCTCCCTCAAAATGTCGTTTTTCTGGGTGACTTCCACCACGCCGTTGTTTGATGCGAATATATCCTTAACAACTTCTGTGCCAGCCTCCACATACTGACCGTCTTCCACCAACAGCAGCGATATATCTTTATTTACCTCATGAGTTTCTTCCGGAATCCACAATAATGTGCCTCCTTGAACTACCTCATAACCCAGCTTCGCCTTGCCTTTTTTCTGCACCTCCACACCGGCGTATTTCAACAACCCACCTGTATTGGTGCGATAGCGATCGTCAATTAACTCCGCCACAACTTGACCATTTTGCACTTTTGTGCCTGGAGTTGCTCTGAGGTTAAAGACTTGGTTGTGAGCAGTGGAAATAAGGTAATTATTGCGACCTTGGGAACTTTGCACCGTCACCGTTGCCTGATCCAAAACCACACTAGCGGTGATAATCTCAATTTCCCTAGTACTCTTACCCACTTGCGCTTCTGGCAAGCGGACTATACCGCCATGTAAAGTAGTTAACTTGGTTTCTGCCAAGACACCATTTGTCTCAATTGCATCACCATTATTCACTACCAACTCCGCTCCAGGTGGCAAGTTATATACTTCCCCAGACAAAATCCAAATCAAACCACCCCGCGCCGCTGTGGTCGTTGTGTTGCCTTGACGGTCTGTTTTTTGCTCTGGCACCACTTCCGCAAACTGCACTTCCCCAGCCAAATCGCTGGCGACATCTTTAACAGCCTTTTCAGTATTTGCCCGAGTTGTCCGTCCGCCAAGTGCCACTTCTGCCAGCAACTGACCAAGCTTTACTTGCTGCCCATCGACTATATATAGTGTCGAACCTTGGGTAACGGCAATTTCAATTGAACCAGATGTCGTTTCCAACGAAAGCGTACCGTTTGCTTCCACAAACAGCGAATCTTCCCCGTGTCGAGTGCGATATGCTCTGGTTTTCAACTTGCGCGGCAGGCGAATGGTACCATCTTTTTCGGCACGCACTTGTTTTGCTACTTCCCCGGTGAATACACCACCAGTGTGGAAAGTCCGCATCGTTAGCTGCGTCCCCGGTTCGCCGATACTTTGAGCGGCAATAATTCCTACCGCTTCACCCAAATCTACCATCTTCGCGTGTGCCAAACTCCAGCCATAGCAGTGTTGGCAAACACTACGCGCTGCTTCACAAGTTAAAGGCGATCGCACCACCACCGATTGCACGCCGCTTTTTTGAATCTCGTGTGCTAACTCGTTACTAATTGGCGTATTGCGCGGGGCAATTATTTGTTTGGTGGTGGGATGCACCACATCTTCTGCCACTACCCGTCCCATCAAGCGCGTGCCGATGGGAATCAGGATTTTGCCACCTTCTATCATCGCTCCGAGGGTAAGTCCCCTGGTAGTGCCGCAGTCAAATTCCCGCACAATCACATCTTGGGATACATCCACCAAACGACGGGTGAGATATCCAGAGTCAGCAGTTCTTAACGCCGTATCTACCAATCCCTTACGAGCGCCGTAAGAAGAGATAATATATTCGGTAACGGTCAATCCTTCGCGGAAGTTGGTTTTAATCGGCAAGCCGATAATTTCCCCTTGGGGATCTGCCATCAACCCGCGCATCCCCACCAATTGGCGCACCTGGGAGATGTTACCCCTAGCACCAGAAAACGCCATCATATATACGGAGTTGAGCGGGTTAGTACTCTTAAAGTGCTTCACCACTTCATCTTTCAGCGCTTCCGATGTTCCGTTCCAAGTATCAATTACTTTTTGAAAACGTTCTACTTCCGTAATTTCACCACGTTGATAGCGTTCTTCCGTGGCGCGAATTTCTTCTTCTGCGGCATCGAGGAGCGATCGCTTGCTTGGCGGCACCATCAAATCATCTACACTAATCGAAACTCCGGCTTTGGTGGCGTAGCGAAAGCCTAAGTCTTTTAACTTATCCGCCATCACCGCCGTTCGCGCCGTGCCACAATTGGTGAACGCCCAAGAAATTAAATTTCTCAGTTGACCTTTGTCAACGATGCGATTGCGAAAAATCAGTTTTTCAGTCATTAGTAATTGGGAAAAAGGTAATTGGGAAAAAGATAATTGGGAATTGGGCAATGGGCATTGGGCAATGGGCAATGGGCATTGGGCAATGGGCAATGGGCAATGGGTAATAGGAATAAAAAGAAGCTACACGTATTTCCATGCCCCATGCCCCATGCCCCATGCCCCATGCCCAATGCCCCATGCCCAATGCCCCATTCCCTACTAACTAGCTAACGCTTCTTGGATCGCCTTGTTATAAATAACGCGACCTGGAGTTGTGCGTATATATTGAGAAATCAAATTCCCTGACTTGTCTTGTCTGACACGACGGAATTTATACAGCAACGTCCGAGTACCATCGGTATTTTCTTCAACCTTCACGGGTTCGGTATCTGCCACATCAGTTTCTACTTCGCCATCAAACCGCACAAATACATAAGCGTGCAAATCAACTTGCTGCTGTTCGTAAGCCATAATCGCGTCATCCAAAGAACCGAAGTATTTTCCTGCGCCCTTTGTCGCATCCGGATTTTCCGCAGTTAAATAATACGCCCCCAATACCATATCTTGGCTGGGTGTAATAATTGGCTTACCGGTTGCCGGCGACAATATATTGTTAGAGGCAAGCATCAACAACCGCGCTTCTGCCTGAGATTCCAGCGATAAAGGTACGTGTACTGCCATTTGGTCGCCGTCAAAGTCAGCGTTAAAAGCCGGACACACTAACGGATGCAACTGAATTGCTCTACCTTCTACTAAAATCGGCTCAAAAGCTTGAATTCCCAAACGGTGCAGTGTCGGTGCCCGGTTTAACATCACCGGATGCCCTTCAATCACTTCTTCCAACACATCCCAAACACTGGGGTCGTTGCGAGAAATCAGCTTTTTCGCGGCTTTGATGTTATTCACCATACCAGAGCGAATTAAGCGATTAATCACAAACGGTTGAAATAGCTCGATCGCCATTTCTCTCGGCAAACCGCATTGGTGGATTTGTAACTTTGGTCCAACGACAATTACAGAACGACCCGAATAATCAACCCGCTTACCCAACAAATTCTGCCGGAAACGTCCTTGCTTACCTTCAATAATGTCAGACAAAGACTTCAGCGGTCGGTTATTTGCTCCTACCACCGTCCGTCCCCGACGACCATTGTCGATCAAAGCATCCACCGCTTCTTGCAGCATCCGCTTTTCGTTTCTGACAATAATTTCCGGTGCTAAAATTTCTTGCAGCCGCGCTAAACGATTGTTACGGTTAATTACCCGGCGATACAAATCATTTAAATCGCTCGTGGCAAAGCGTCCACCATCCAACTGCACCATCGGGCGCAAATCCGGAGGGATTACTGGAATCACCGCCATTACCATCCACTCTGGCAACGAACCAGTAGCGATGAAGTTATCAATCACCCGCAACCGCTTAATCAGCTTCGCCCGTTTTTGTCCTTTGGCGTTACCAATTTCTTCGCGCAAATTTTCCGCTTCTTGCTCCAAGTTGATATCAGCAAGCAACCGCAGCAGCGCTTCTGCCCCAATTCCTACCTCTACACCCTGAAGCTGAGAATCTTCCGCATAAATCTGGTCTTCAATTTCCAGCCACTGGTCTTCACTCAATAGCTGTTTATAAGTTAAAGTTTCCGCATTACCTTTGCTGAGGACAACATAAGAGTTGAAATAAACTATCTGCTCGACATCCCGCAAAGGCATATCCAGCAAAATCGAAATGTAACTGGGGATACCCTTGAGATACCAAACGTGCGCTACTGGTGCCGCCAGTTTGATATAACCCATGCGGTGACGGCGCACGCGTGATTCGGTGACTTCCACCCCACAGCGTTCGCAGACAATACCGCGATGGCGCACTCTTTTATATTTACCGCAGTGACATTCCCAGTCTTTCGCAGGTCCAAAGATGCGCTCGCAAAAAAGCCCGTCCATCTCTGGCTTCAAAGTTCGATAATTAATCGTCTCTGGCTTAGTGACTTCACCTACCACCTGACCGTTAGGCAAAGTTCGCTCGCCCCAAGTCCGAATCCGTTCTGGGGAAGCCAAGCCGATTTTCACATAGTCAAACTGATTAGTTTGTGCGTTTCTCATATATTTTTTGAAGAGGGGCAAAGGGGAAAGGGGAAGGGGGAAAGGGGTTTTCCAAGAGGGGGAAAGGGAAAAGGAAAAAAGGGGAAAGGCGAAGAGTATCTTCACTCACTTCTCGACTGATTTTAAATAACTCCATCCCTTTCCCCTTTCCCCTTTCCCCTTTACCCCTCCTTCTTTACTCGTCGTCTTCCATCGATTCTCGCGATAGAGATTCGTAAGTTGGGCGTGGGGGAGTGCGGCGCGTTCCTTGGTCTGCCATCAAATCAACTTCTACATCCAAAGAACTACCGTCAGCTTGGGTTTCCACTTTATGCACGGCTATGTCTAACCCCAACGATTGCAATTCTCGCATCAACACTTTGAATGATTCCGGTGTACCCGGTCGCGGAATTGCTTTGCCTTTAACGATCGCATTCAAGGCTTCGTTTCGTCCTTGCATGTCGTCAGATTTCACAGTCAGCAACTCTTGCAGCGTGTAAGCCGCCCCAAATGCTTCCAGCGCCCATACTTCCATTTCTCCAAAGCGCTGACCGCCTTGTTGTGCTTTACCACCCAAGGGTTGCTGTGTCACCAATGAGTATGGACCTGTCGAACGAGCGTGAATCTTATCATCCACTAAATGCACCAGCTTCAACATATAAGCGACACCTATCGTCACCGGTCTATCAAAAGGCTCGCCAGTCCGCCCATCAAACACCATGATTTTGCCAGGGTCATCCGGGTTATATACCCAGTTTCTCCCCGTCTCATCTCGTGCTTCTTGCAACTTACCATGCACAATTCTTCTAGATGACTCCTCCCCATACATTTCGTCAAAAGGCGTAATCTTAAAGCGCACTCCCAAAGTGTGACCAGCCCAACCGAGCAAACACTCAAACACCTGCCCCACGTTCATCCGTGATGGCACGCCCAACGGATTGAGCACAATATCCACCGGCGACCCATCCGGCAAATAAGGCATATCTTCCAATGGGAGGATGCGGGAAATAATTCCCTTATTCCCGTGACGCCCTGCCATTTTGTCGCCAACTTGGATTTTTCGCTTTTGCGCTACATACACCCGCACCACCATATTCGCTCCCGGTGGCAATTCGTCGCCTTGTTCGCGGGTAAATAACCGCACGTCAACCACGCGACCTTTTTCACCATTCGGCACTCGCAATGAGTTATCGCGCACATCCCGCGCCTTTTCACCGAAAATTGCCCGCAGCAGCTTTTCTTCTGGTGGTTGGTCAGATTCACCTTTGGGGGTAACTTTTCCGACTAATATATCCCCCGCATCTACCCATGCCCCAATGCGAATGATTCCCTGTTCATCCAAAGAGCGCAAAGCATCTTCCCCAACGTTGGGTATTTCTCTGGTGATTTCCTCTGGTCCTAGCTTCGTCTGTCTTGCCTCAATTTCATATTTTTCAATGTGAACCGAAGTATAAACATCTTCCTGCACCAACCGCTCGGAAATCAAAATCGCATCTTCGTAGTTGTAACCTTCCCAAGGCATGTAAGCGACGACAATATTTTGTCCCAGCGCTAATTCTCCACCTTCAGTAGAAGATCCATCCGCCAACACTTGACCTGCTACCACCTTCTCACCCATCCGCACCAGCGGCTTTTGGTTCAAACAAGTGTCTTGGTTAGAACGCTGATACTTAGAAATCTTGTATTTAATTTCGTTTTGGCTTCCCTTAGGACGAACGCGAATTTCTGTAGCATCAACATAAGTTACATCCCCATCAGTCCGCGATACAATCACCATCCCAGAGTCACGAGCCGCTTGCGCTTCCAAACCAGTCCCCACTAAAGGACGTTCTGGCTTCAACAACGGCACCGCTTGCCGTTGCATGTTCGACCCCATCAGCGCTCGGTTGGCGTCATCATGCTCCAAAAAGGGAATCATGCTGGTGGCAACCGACACAATCTGCACTGGGGAAACTGCTACATAGTCAACTTGCTCAGGTGTTGTCGTTGTCCAATCTTGGCGATAACGCACCGGCACCGAAGGTCCAATAATGTAGCCGTTTTCATCTAAGGGGATATCCCCCGTCGCAGTCTGCAAATCGTCTTCTTCATCAGCCGTCATATAAACCGGCTGCACGTCAAACCGCACTTTGCCGTTTTCTACCGGACGAAATGGTGTTTCTAAAAAGCCGTATTGATTCACCCTGGCATGAGTTGCCAACGAACCAATCAAACCGGCGTTGGGTCCTTCTGGTGTCTCAATCGGGCAAATGCGTCCGTAGTGCGATGGGTGAATATCTCGCACCGCAAAACCAGCCCGTTCTCTGGTTAATCCCCCAGGACCAAGTGCCGATAAACGGCGTTTGTGAGTCAGTTCTGCCAAAGGATTGGTTTGATCCATGAACTGCGACAATTGGGAAGAACCAAAGAATTCTTTGATTGCCGCTACCAACGGTTTCGGGTTAACTAAAGATGCCGGTGTCAACACTTCCGCATCGGATACTGTCATGCGTTCGCGAATAATCCGCTCTAAGCGGTTTAAACCCACCCGCACCTGGTTTTGCAGCAATTCACCCACGCTTCTTACTCGGCGATTTCCCAGGTGGTCGATGTCGTCGGTGTTACCAATATCAAATTCCAGGTTGATTAGGTAATCTACCGCCGCTAAAATGTCAACCGACGTTAATACGCGAGTTGTTTCTGGAACTTGCAAACGTAACTTTTTGTTAAGTTTGTAGCGTCCCACCCGACCCAAGTCGTAGCGTTTGGCATCAAAAAAGCGCGAATCGAGTAACTGCTGTCCTCCCAATACTGTGGGTGGTTCACCAGGACGCAGTTTGCGATACAACTCCATCAAGGCATCTTCTTCGGAAAATTGCCCTTCTTTTTCGATGGTTTTTTGGAAATATTCTGGGTGACGCAGGGCGTCAAATATTTCGTTGTCTGACAGCGAGAGTGCTTTCAGCAGCACTTGCGCCGACAATTTGCGGGTTTTGTCGATGCGTACCCAAACTAAATCGTTACGGTCTGTTTCAAATTTCAGCCATGCCCCCCGGTTGGGGATCAAACTAGCAGAGTAAGTGCGGCGTCCGTTTTTGTCGATTTCTGATTTGTAGTATACGCCTGGGGAGCGGACGATTTGATTGACGATTACCCGCTCGGCACCGTTGATGATGAAAGTTCCGCGATCGGTCATCAAAGGCAAGTCGCCGATAAAGACTTCTTGCTCTTTGATTTCCCCGGTTTCTTTGTTAATTAATCTTGTCGGTACATACATTTGCACCGCGTAGCTACTATCCCGCCGTTTGGCTTCTTCGACGCTGTACTTGGGTTGCTTAAGTCTGTAGTTCTGACCCAAAAAGTGCAGTTCTAGTTTGCCAGTGTAGTCTGTAATCGGACTAAAGGAGTTAAGTTCTTCTATTAGCCCTTCTTCTAAAAACCAGCGAAAGCTTGAACGCTGGATTTCAATTAAGTCGGGTAATAAAAAGGCGGGTTCCATATATGTTTCTTTAGTCATGCCTCTACCTTTATCAATTGTGAATTATCGCTCGTACACTGCACAAGGGCGTTCGCACATGAAGGAGCCTCTCGTAGAGAAGCCTCTAGGAGAGCGCTTCTCGTCTTTCTTTGGGAGAAGAGAAGCGCGTCTTTGCAGGAGAAGGTTATCATCGAAGCGCCGATTTCCGTATTGGAAACTTATTTTTATACCAATTGACTGGCTATAAGTGCCGACAAACAAAGCACAGTAAGCTTTAAGAACTGATTTTGACTTTAGCGGGCGATCGCCCCGATTAAAGTCAATTACGGCAAAAATCCTGCTTTTGCGTTGGAGCAATTGCAGATGAAAGATATCTTGTTGATTTTTATTTGCTTTCCTCACTTCCACTTCTATGGTTAGCGCGTCAATTAGCGCACGAGTGCGCTCTACACTGTTCTGTCTTTTATACACGCACAGCCTTTTTCAAAGGGTGATGTTAAGAGACTGAAGCAACGCTCCGCTTTTATAAGCTCTAATCAGTATGGCTTTCTCTTGTTGGGTATTAATCACAAGTCAATTAACGGTTAACAATTTTTATAGATTAAATACAGATCTGCTTTCAAAGGACAAAATTTTAGCTTTAACGTAGTTGTTTTTGCAGGATGGTCGTGTATTTTTCGCATCCGCATGTAGAGAGAGGATGAAAAAGTGATGAAGCGTGAAACTTCAGTTTACTAATTTTTAGTTCCTTCCTTAACCATTATGGCGCAAGAAAAACATTTTTGAGGCAATAATACTAGCATATTTTTGCGCATGTGCGATTTTTATTTTTTTGCCGATTGAGGTAAGCCACTGCGTTGCGTATTTTATCGCCTATGAGCGCATGTGGCGTTAGAGTCAAAGTGGCGAAACAATCTTAGGGTGATGTATCCGGCTCACTTGAGCTAGAGTACTAACCCAAATAGTTTACAGGCATTCTCAGTAGTTTGAGTAGCGATCTGAGCTAGACTTTCCCCACGCAAACGAGCTATAGCTTCTGCTACATAACGCACGTAAGCTGGCTCATTGCGCTTTTCACCTCGTTTCGGAACCGGTGCTAAAAAAGGACAGTCTGTTTCAATTAACAAGCGATCTGATTGAACCAACACAGCTGATTGTTGAATGTCTATGGCGTTTTTGAAGGTGACGGTGCCACTAAAGCTGATATAAAACCCCAAGTCGATAAACCATTGAACTTCTTGTGGTTTTCCACCCCAGCAGTGCATGACACCTCGGATATTGTCTCCTTTAAGATTCCTCCATTTTTGCAATATGTCTCTCAGTTCTGATGCAGCATTCCGGCAGTGGATAATCACTGGTAAGTTGAGTTCACATGCGATCGCTAATTGAGCTTCAAACACCAAAAGCTGCTTGTCGTAGTTATCTGCTTTATAAAAATCCAGCCCCGTTTCTCCGATTGCTACCACTTTGGCATCAGAGGTAGCCAAAGATAATATTTCCTTTTCTGTTTGGCTATTCCATTTATGGGCATCTAAAGGATGTAAGCCTACAGCAAAGCTGATTTCGGGACATGCGTTAGCTATCGCTTGAATGCTGGAAAACTCTGATGGCTCGACGCACGAATGTACTAGACGTACTACACCGGTTTCTTGCCATCGCGATCGCACTGCTGCTAAATCCGGTTGAAAAAGGTCAAAGTTGAGATGAACATGGGTATCAATCAGCTGCATCGAGGGGTCCTTTGTCCTTTTTCAAAGCATGAGTCCTGATGACGAACTCATGACTGTTAACAGTTATGCTGATACGGTAGAGCTTTTTAGTTTTTTCGCCAATTTTGACTTTTTCCTCGCTCCATTGTTCGGATGAAGTACACCCCGCTTTACAGCTTTATCGATTTTGCTGTACGCCTCCGACATGCGATCGTCTACTTCTTTCTTTGATTCTGAGCTAGGATTAGCTGCATAGGTTGCTACAGCCGAAAGGTATTTTTTCATCAGCGTTTTCACTGCTGATTTATAAGCTTTGTTACGCAAGCGATTGCGTTCTGCGATCTTGGCGCGTTTCAGAGCAGACTTTGTATTCGCCACTGTCAATCCCAAAAATACTATTATTTATGTACACACACTACTAGGCTTACTAATATAGCATCTTTTTTGCCAATGTTATAATTCGGGCGAAAAAAATATCATAACTAAATTTTGGATTTAAATTTTAATTTTGACGGCAAGCAGAAAAAAAGACGTTAACTCACCTACATGGAGGATATGACGACAACTAAAGAAATGCGTTAAAATTAGGTACTCCAGTAAATAAGGACTTCTCGCCAAGAGTTACCAAGCGCTCAGACCGCCTTTGTGAAAATGTGTTGCTGTCCTGCAAGGATCTATGAACGGTTAAAGTTCAGTGGTGGAAATGTAGAGACACGATACCAAGCGCGTATCTACAAAATCAAGCTAATAAATTAGAAAATAGACAAAAATTATACTCAATGCTTACCTAAATTGCCAAAAAAAGGCAAGATGTTCAAACAAAACACCTCCACCGTTTGAGGTTAGAAAGCATACTTTCGCTGCGCGATCGCAACCCAAGTGCGATATGAAGCCTTGGGAGTATCAAAAAAATACAGGTTAAGCTAGAGAAGAGAATTAGGGTAAGCTTTGCGCCTAATTAGGTAAAGGGCAAAACTGATTCTCGGCGGGAATATTCGTTCATTTTGGCACTTTCCTTACTCCATGCTGCGAATTATTACTCAGCAGGCAGACGTCAGAGCAGAACTGCAACGTATCTGCGATCGCACCCATGATGAACAGGTGCATCACAAAGAAGCAACCGTGCGGGAAGTGTTGCAAGCAGTGAAGCGCCAAGGCGACAAAGCTGTATTGCACTACACTGCCGAATTTGACCACCAAACCCTCAATCCCGGTGAACTGCGCGTTTCCGGTTCCGAACTGGATACGGCTTATCAACAGGTGTCAAAGGACTTGCTAGAGGCAATTCGGCTCGCTAGCAGGCTTATTGAAGCGTTTCATCGTCAGCGAGTACCGAAAAGCTGGGTACACTTTGGCGATGATGATGTAGTGCTGGGTAAGCGCTACACTCCTGTAGACCGAGCGGGATTATATATTCCTGGTGGTCGAGCTGCTTATCCAAGTACGGTGCTGATGAATGCTATTCCAGCGAGGGTGGCTAATGTCCCCCGTGTGGTGATAGTAACGCCACCGGGAGCGCACAAAGCGATTAACCCAGCAGTGTTGGTAGCTGCCCAAGAAGCTGGGGTACAAGAAATTTATCGTGTCGGAGGCGCCCAAGCGATCGCCGCTTTAGCCTACGGTACAGAAACGATTCCGAAAGTAAATGTGATTACAGGTCCAGGTAACATTTATGTCACCCTAGCAAAAAAACTCGTATACGGTACTGTGGGCATTGATTCTTTAGCAGGACCAAGTGAAGTGCTAATTATTGCCGACGAAACCGCAAATCCCGTACATGTGGCGGCGGATTTGTTAGCACAAGCCGAACACGATCCGATGGCAGCAGCAATATTGTTGACAACGGATACAAGTTTGGCGAAGAACGTGCAAGTCGCTGTGGAAAGACAGCTAATAGATCACCCTAGAAGAATAGATACAGAAAAAGCGATCGCTCACTATGGCTTAATCGTCGTTGTCGAATCTCTAGAAGCCGCAGCTCAATTCTCAAATGAGTTTGCCCCCGAACACTTAGAATTAGAAGTCGAAGATCCTTGGGCATTAATTCAACATATTCGCCATGCAGGGGCAATCTTCTTAGGGCATTCTACACCAGAAGCTGTGGGAGACTATTTAGCTGGACCAAATCACACTTTGCCTACTTCCGGTGCTGCTCATTATGCTTCGGCATTGGGTGTGGAAACTTTCTTGAAACATTCGAGTATCATCCAATACTCCGAAACCGCCCTGCAAAAAGTGGCTGGCGCAATTGACGTACTAGCGACAGCGGAAGGCTTGCCTTCTCATGCTGATTCAGTTAGACGCCGAGTTCAAGAAGATGAATAATTACAAATTCTTAATTTTTTCTTAAACTTTTGGCAAAAGTTACCTAGTGGCTACAAACTGAAAGTTTAAACGGCGATCGCAAGCCAGGTGTTACAACGGAGGGCAACCTCCGAAGTACAGCAAATCGCGATGCTATTTACGCAGGGCGTAGCTTCCACGACAAAGGCACGTCCATATCGCTGCTCTTATTGTTGGTGTAACCGCCAACACATAAAGCAGGTAATAATGTGAAATGTCTACCTTGAGGAGACTACAGCGGTGCTAAATACTATTTTGGTAGCTCTGGACGGTTCAGAAATTGCAGAACGTGTAATTCAGACTTTACAGGAATTGGTGCTGCTAAAAGAAAGCAAAATAATTCTCTGTCATGTGTTTCCCACCCCAGAGTCGGAAATGGAACTATCGGCAGATCGTCCTCAAGGAGAGTCACCAACACTTTCTTATTTTCATGTAGAAAAACAACTGCAATCCTATCAGGAACAGTTGCCAGTCAACAGTGAATTAGAATTAGTAACTGGCGATCCGGCAGAAGAAATTATTCGTCTTGCGAATATTTACCAAGCTGACTTGATTATTATTGGCAGTCGCGGGTTAACTGGGATGAAGCGAATTGTTCAGGGTTCAGTTAGCAGTCAAGTGGTGGAAGAAGCTAATTGTTCAGTCTTGGTGGTGAAGTTGAATTAAAATCAGGTAAGGCAAATCAGATAATGCCATGACCACAACTCCAGCAGTCACTAAACGACTTACCTTTGAAGAGTATCTAGCTTATGATGATGGTACTGATACACGCTACGAATTGGTTGATGGAGAACTAATTCCCATGAGTTTGGGAAGTGGGCAACATGGGGGGGTAACAGAATTTATCAATGTTTGCTTTCGAGAAGAAATTCTCCGATTAAAGTTAGATTGGACATCTAAACAAATGGTTGTCGGTGTTCGTTCTCCCCGCGCTGGCAGATGGGATACATCAAGAATTCCCGATGTAGTTGTGCTTTTATTGCCCCAATGGCGAGAATTGAGAAACCGAGAAGCAGTTATTGAACTTAATGAACCACCTCCCTTACTTGTGGTAGAAGTTGTGAGCGAGTCAACAAAAACCGTAGATTATCGAGCCAAGCGAGTAGAATATAATATTTTAAATATTCCAGAGTATTGGATTGTCGATTTATTAACTAACAAAGTAACTGTCTTCACATTAATTGAAGAATTATACGAACCAGCAGAGTTTGTTGGTAGCGAGCAAATTCAATCTCAAATCTTTCCAGAATTAAAATTAACGGTTGAGCAAGTTTTAACAGCCGAAAATTAGAGAACAGATTTCAAGACTTATTACTTACTAAATAATGCCTATACTCTCTTTTTTGAGCTTTATGAGTAAACACATAATCTGATATATTATGTAATTTTATATAGACTAAACTGACTAGTTTTCTGACGATATTCCCGGATAATTGTAAGGATTACACCACCAATTCTAATAGTGAAATAGAATATATGTTTTCTTGGTTATTAACTTTCGTCTTTATAAATCTTGCTACGATGTCCAATTTCTACAACAGTCACCAATAAAATATCATCGAGAATATCGTATAAAATGCGATAATCACCTACTCTAATTCGATAACCATACTCTCTATTTTTTAACTTTTTAACTTCGTTGGGACGGAGTTCTGTAGCTAAATCATCAATTTTAACTTGTATGCGTTCTTGAAGTTCAGACGATAATTTTTTAAGTTGTTTTGATGCACCCTTTGAGATTTCAACTTTATAACTCACACTACTTCCTTTTTCAGTTCTTTTTTAACTTCTTCCCATGACATTGTGCCGTTAATCCGTATATCTTCCTTGGCTTCATCATAGGCTTTGAGATCGTCTTGTTCCTCTTCTTCATCTATACGTTTTAGTAATGCGAAAATCTCATCTAAAGTGCTATCGTAAGCTTGATTTAGCAGTACGTTGATAGCTTTGATTATCTCTTCTCTGTCTTGTTCGGTTTTCATTTTTATTTCTCACTTTCGGTTTTTAAGTCTAGTGTAGACGGGTTAATCATTCTTTAAAACTTATTTAATTTGAAACATTTCACCTATGTCTACCTGGAAATAACTACATAATTTAATAGCGACTTGGCAATCTATCCAGCTAAAACTATTTTTTAAATAACCTCTTATAGCGTTTTCACTCACTTCTAGTTTTTGAACTTTATAAGTAAACACATCATCAAATCGGTTACACCATTTCTCAAAGCACGGAGGCATGGCTGCGGGCATTGTCTCTTTCATCGAAAGTCACTTTGATGTGAAAACTATGCTGGTAGAGCATTATACCCTTTTTTATTCTTCTTTTTGTTTAAGTCCCACTAATGACTTTAAAAGCTAACGTAGGTAGGCTTTGTACGCGCAACCCCGCACACTTGAGTCTAATACGAAGTTGCATTGTCATTGGTAGTAAGGAAGTCCGAAGCGACGTTCACGCGTAGCGTCTGGTGACAGGAGAAGGAAGCAATAGAAATGGACTTTGAGCTACCACGAACTTAACGCAACTTGGTATAAGTCTCGTTATCTTTATGAGTGCAAGAGGTCTAATAATTTAAGGATTTATTAACGCTTTCCCACGTTGTACCTCAAAACAAGGGAAAACGAGGGAAAAAGCGATCGCATTCCGTTTTACTTACCCTGTTGTTCGACGAGCCAAGTTACCAAATCTCCCACCGAGGAGAAATCTAACAAAGCCTCACTTAAATCTTCCAAGCGATCGGTGGAAGAGGAGCGAATACGTGCTTGTAAATCAGCGTCGAGTGTACCGAACAACCGTGTCAGTGGACGCATAATCATTACTAACGCCTCTTCCTGTCTTCCCTCTTCTAAAATTTCTTGGAAAATGACTGACTGCAAAGCGCGAGCACATACGCTCCGAAGTGGACAGTTTTTTGGTGCGGTTTGTCAGTAAATGTCAGGTTTTGTCCAGTAAATAGTCTATTAGAAGATAACTCACCGCTTTTGAGTTGCCAAAAAGGTTCGCAAGCTTAACAAACTCAAGCTTTGCCCCAAATTCAACGGCAAAATTGATACTCCTTCCAAGCGGGACTGTACCCAACCTTCACCCCAGTACCATTCATGAAAGCCGTCGATACCTTGACTGAGTAGCAAGCGCAAACAGTTGGGTTTTGCTACGTCTACTTGATGATGAATCTTAACTAGTCCAATTGAGCTAGTAAACTGAAATCCTGAATGTAGTTCTTCAGGCATTCCGGGGGAAAAACGTTGCCCGATGAGCCATTTTTCTTGTTGCACAGGACGCAGCAGACTGTCTTTGATTGTAGCGGCTGATGCTTCAACTTCTATACGTAGTTGACTTTGTTGAAAATTACCGAACATTTTGAGAGCGATGGCTTTGCCAACGCGCTTGAGCGATCGCATTTTCTTTTAGTATGACAAATGTGGTTCATCAGATACGGGCTTGTTCAAAGGAAAATGAAAATTTCATTACACGACGGGCACGTTGAAATATTTCTTCAAAATTCCCTACTTTCGCTCAAGCGCGGAAAACCGCTTCTTTTCATACGGACATCTTTAACCATTGTTGCTTTGTTTGGTCACTTTTCTACGAGCTGATGAACTTAAAATAGAAAAAGTGAACTTGTTAAGAAATGTAAGGTTATTCATGGCGGATCAGTTAATTCGCGCCACAGCGGCTGATGGTGGAATTCGTGCAGTCGGTGTGATTACCACACGTCTGACAGAAGAAGCAAGGACTAGACACAAGCTTTCTTATGTAGCAACCGCAGCCTTGGGTCGAACTATGGCAGCTGGCTTGTTGATGGCTTCTAATATGAAGCGAGAAGGCTCTAGAGTCAACGTCCGAATTAAAGGCGATGGTCCTTTGGGTGGTATCTTGGTAGATGCTGGCTTAGATGGAACGGTACGCGGCTATGTAGAAAATCCGGCGATCGAATTGCCTCCCAATGCCAAAGGAAAACTTGACGTTGGTGGCGCAGTCGGTAATGGCTACCTTTACGTCGTTCGCGATGTGGGTTACGGCTATCCTTACTCTAGTACGGTAGAACTCGTTTCTGGGGAAATTGGGGACGATATAGCTCATTATCTGGTAAACTCTGAACAAACACCTTCTGCTGTAGTTTTAGGTGTGTTCGTGGGTGCAAATGGGGTGACTGCTGCTGGAGGCTTACTCGTACAAGTGTTGCCAAAAGCCGCTAGAGATGAAGAGCTAGTCGCAAAGTTAGAATCACGAGTGGCAAGTTTAGCTGGATTTACGCCATTGTTGCAAGCAGGCAAAACATTGCCAGAAATTTTTCAAGACTTGCTGGGTGATATGAATTTGGTGATTTTCCCAGAAACTCAAATGCTACGCTTTCATTGTGGTTGCTCTTTTAACCGCGTCCTCGGAGCGTTAAAAATTTTAGGAGAAGCTGAACTGCAAGACATGATTGCTAAAGATGATGGTGCTGAGGCAACTTGCGATTTTTGCGGCTCAGTATATCACGCAAGTAGCGACCAGCTAGCGCAATTAATTGACGATTTACATGCGGAATCTTCCGTTTAAAGATAAGTATAAAAAGATACGATTATTTCATTGCGTTAATGATATCTGTGGAGAGAGATAATTGAGACTAGCTTTTTCATGACGAGAAAGTTACTATGGCAACAAAGAAATTATCGAATCATAACAGATCGCTGTGAAATTATTTTGGTGTGAGAGATGACAGAGCGGGATATTCCAGAGAGTTGGTCATCAGCCAGAGCAACAGAGCCAGATGAAATAACCAGATTATCACGATCGCTGCCAATCGGCGATCGCGTGTCTGGTGTCCCAGCTAATGGTTCTACCTCAAAGTCAGTGAAGCGCCGAAAAAAACGCAATTCTGATAAAGAACAAGGGACAGCCAGCACTAGTTATGGTAAAATCCCCAACTGGATGAAAAGCTGGGTGTTATGGACAGTTTTATTAGCGTTGATTCCTGGCAGTATCGGCTTTATTTCGATGGCGATGCTGCTAAAGTTGCCATCGGCACCAAACTGTCCATCGATTTTTTGGCCCCTTGCTAGTGCATCGGTGCGACTGCACTGCGCTCAATTGGCAGCTTCTAAGCAGACGGTGAATGACTTGTTACAAGCGATCGCCTTAGTCAAGCAACTGCCAGAAAATCACCCACTACGGGCAGAAATTAATCGCAACCTAGAAGAGTGGTCGCGTTCGATTTTACAGCTAGCCGATCAAAGTTTTCAATCAGGGAAGTTAGACGAAGCGATCGCAACAGCACGTAAAATTCCTCAAAACCTCTCGGCTGATAAATTAGTAGATGAGCAAATTACCAAATGGCAGTCAATTTGGTCTAAGGGAGAAAACATTTACCAAAAAGCGGAAGAAGAACTACGCCAAGCACATTCGCAATCCGCTTTTATGGTGGCATCTAAATTGCTGCGGGTAGATAATAAATACTGGCAAACAGCTAAGTACGATCAATTAAATCGCTTGATTGTCTCAGCGCGAGAAGATGGCGAAAAGTTAGCAAAAGCCAACGGCTTGGCTGAAGACTCTGGAGTAGATAATCTACTAAAAGCCATCAAGATAGCTGAATCAATTGGGCAAGATAGTTACGTTTATCAAAAGGCACAGGCAACGATTCCAGTATTTGGACGGAAAATCCTGGCATTAGCACAGAAAAAGCTAGATCGTCGGGATGCGGATGAAGCGCTGGAAATTGTCGGCAAAATTCCGGCAAGTACAGGGCTAAAGTTGGAAATCGAAGACTTTACAGCTATAGCTGATGCCCAAAGAAATGCGTGGATCGGCAGTGTTTCTGGTTTAGAAACAGCGATCGCCCAAGCACAACAAATTGACCCCTCAAGACCAGTTTACGACAAGGCACAAAAACTGATTGCTCGTTGGCAGTTGGAAATTGAAGATGTTGCCAATTTAGAAAAAGCCCGTACACTGGCAAGTCAGGGAACAGTTAGCGATTTGAATGCAGCGATCGCTCAAGCGCGTCTTATCCCGGCTAATAATCCTCGTGGTTCTGAAGCTAGACAAGAAATGGGACGCTGGCGTGCCGAAGCTGAGACAATCGAAGATAAACCTTATTTGGAACGCGCTGAACAGATAAGTTTTATAGAAGATGTTAACTCATTGCAAGCAGCGATCGCCGAAGCAAGTCAAATTCGTAACGGTCGGGCATTGTATCCAGAAGCACGCCGAAAAATTCGCACTTGGACGGCGAAAATTCAGCGAATTCAAGATCAGCCATACTTAGATCAAGCGCGACAAATTGCTAGTACTGGCGATCTAGCCTCTGCGATTAAAGCTGCCGAACAAATTGCCTCGTCAGGACGCGCACTAAGTGGTGAAGCACAAGCATCTATAGACGATTGGCGAGGGCAAGTCCGCGCTAGAGAAAATTGGCGGAAAGCGCGGGAAGTGGCACTTGCTGGCACTCCAGAAGCTTTGTCAGAGGCAATACAGCTAGCGGATCGAGTGCCAAGTCGTAGTTTGTTACGCAATGACGTGAATCCGGCTATTGACCAATGGAGTCAGCAATTATTAGACATAGCCCGCTCTTTGAGTGAATCTGATATCGTCCAAGGTATTGAAATTGCAAAACTGGTTCCCCAAGGTTCTGCTGCTTACAGCGCAGCGCGAGAGCAAATTAGGAATTGGCGCGAGTTGCTCAAGCCTGAACCTGAGCCAGAGCCACAGCAATTTCCTGAGGAATCAACAACGACACCTGAGCAGCAGTAATATCAAATCTGGTTGTGAGATATTGATTTCGTTGCATTACCCGCCAGAGATTAAAATCTCTGGCTAATAGCTAAAGTCATCTCAAGATGACTAAATGAATCTTGGTCAAGCTTTTCAGTCCATTTTAATGGAATACGCGCTATTAGCCATGAACTAAAGTTCATGGCGGGATAAATGGTTAATTGAGAATAGTGCATTTCGCTCAGTTTAAATCAACAATAATTCTCATAAGGGTACAGCATTGCTGTACCCTTAATTATTTCTGTGTATCGATGCCAATTGTTTGCAGATGAATTTTGAACATCAAGATTGTGACTCTAAGGAATAATGTTGCACAATATTGAGGTTCCACTCAGCGTAGGCACTCTCCGGCTGATGTCGTATTTCGTGTTTGTCGCAATCTACTATGGCGAAAATTAACAACAATTTCCTTAAGCTCAAAGCAGGCTATTTGTTTCCAGAAATCGCTCGACGAGTCAATGCTTTCGCGGAGGCAAACAGTGATGCAAATATTATTCGGTTAGGTATTGGTGATGTCACCGAACCTTTACCTGAAGCTTGTCGCACAGCTATGATTAAAGCTGTCGAAGAAATGGGCGATCGCTCTACGTTCAAAGGCTACGGTCCAGAACAAGGTTATGCTTGGTTGCGAGAGAAAATTGCTTTACATGACTTTCAATCTCGCGGATGTGAGGTTGATGCATCGGAAATTTTCATTTCTGACGGTTCTAAGTGCGATACAGGCAATATTCTGGATATCTTTGGTAATGATAATGCGATCGCTGTCACCGATCCTGTTTATCCGGTGTATGTAGATACCAACGTGATGGCTGGACATACGGGAGCGGCTAATGATAAAGGTGAGTTTGAGGGTTTGGTATATTTGCCAATTACGGCAGAGAATAACTTCACCGCCGAAATTCCTGATAGAAAAATCGATTTAATTTATCTGTGCTTTCCTAATAATCCCACCGGCGCAACTGCCAGCAAAGAACATCTCAAGGCTTGGGTAGATTATGCTAAGTCTCATAACTCGATTATTTTCTTTGATGCAGCTTACGAAGCGTTTATCACCGATTCCGAGATTCCGCACTCGATTTATGAAATTGAAGGTGCAAGAGATTGTGCGATCGAGTTTCGCTCTTTCTCCAAAAATGTCGGCTTTACCGGTACTCGTTGTGCCTTAACGGTTGTGCCGAAGACACTCAAAGCCAAAGCTGCTGATGGTTCTGATGTGGAACTGTGGAAGCTGTGGAATCGCCGCCAATCTACCAAGTTTAATGGAGTGTCTTATATCGTCCAACGCGGAGCGGAGGCAATTTACTCTGAGGAAGGTTTAGCACAAACTCAGGCGCTTGTCAAGTTTTATATGGAAAATGCGAAAATAATTCGCGAGCAACTAACAGCAGCGGGATTGCAGGTATATGGCGGTGTAAATGCGCCTTACGTCTGGGTGAAAACGCCTAATAATTTGTCGAGTTGGGATTTCTTCGATAAATTGTTGCAAACTGTAAACGTTGTGGGAACACCCGGTTCTGGTTTTGGTGCTGCGGGTGAAGGTTACTTTCGGATTTCCGCATTTAATAGCCGGGAGAATGTGGAAGAGGCGATGAAACGGATTACCGAGAAGTTTAAAATGTAGATTGGGGTGGGCGATCGCGTAATTAGTTCTGTGCCTGTTCGTGTTATAAAATCGTCAAAGGCGAGTACGCGCTTGTTGCTAGGCACTGAAGACAGTTGAAAGTTCTTGTCAGCACTCTTGTGCGATCGCACAAGAGTGCTAGCTTATCCAAAAAGGCGAATATGCCCTGAAAGCAGTCGAATAAACTAATTTGGGTTGCAACGTATCGAATAGTTTTAACATTGTCTGCATAAGTTGCTGGATAAACTTTGGTGCAACTGAACAGATTGCTTTCATTATTGGCAGGGTTCTAAGGAGTAATTGCTGATTATGCTATCAACTCAGGTATCTTCAAACCTTTCGCTAGAAGAGTTTCTGAAATTGTCAGAAACCAAACCTGCTAGTGAATATATCGACGGACGTATCTACCAAAAGCCAATGCCACAGGGAAAACATAGTACAATTCAAACTGAATTAGTCTCTGCCATCAATCAAGTTGGTAAAGAACAAAAATTAGCTTATGCTTTTAGTGAATTACGCTGCACATTTGCGGGACGCTCTTTAGTTCCAGATATTGCTGTGTTTGAATGGCAAAGAATTCCTCTTGATGCCAAAGGGAGAGTTGCTAATAAATTTGAAATTTATCCAGATTGGATAATTGAAATTCTTTCTCCCGAACAATCTCCAAACAGAGTTATCCGTAAAATTACATTTTCTATCCAAAATGGTACAAAGCTAGGTTGGTTTCTTGACCCTGAAGATGAATCTGTAATGGTTTTTCAACCTAACCAACTACCAGAAATTAAAGAAGGACAAGATATTTTACCAGTTCTCAGTGTATTAGGAGACTGGCAATTATCTGTTGCAGATGTATTCGCTTGGTTAAGTTTTACATAAAAAATTGGGCGTTGCGGAATTATCGCGCTATCAAACAAGATTAAAATTTCAACTTTAATTTTTTAATTTATCCGATTTCCATCTTGCCCGTAAGCTTGCCAAGCTAAATCTATCAGACCGTCGGCGATCGCAGCAGCAATCACAGCATTACCTTTGCGACTGTCAATTGTAATATTAGGTACGAGAGAATCTTGCAAACGTTCTTTAGCCGCATCCACATTTACAAATCCGGCTGGGGTGGCGATGATTAAAGCTGGTCGAATTTCTTCCGCTTCAATTAAATCAACTAGTGCTGTCAAAGCCGTTTGCGCTTGACCTATAATAAAAATGCCTTCTGGGTAACGTTTAGCTAAAGTTTCAATTCCCCAGGCAACACGAGTTTTATCTTTTTGGGGACGTGTCAGCGCTTCCATGCTGCAATACACCGGATTGGCAAAAGTATTTTGAATGTGTTGGGCGATACCCACTTGTACCATTGGCACATCTACAACAATCGTGGTACGCGCCGCAAGTGCTGCGGCTCCAGCTTGCAAAGCACGCTCAGAAAACCGAATTAAATAATTATACTCAAAGTCAGCCGTTGCATAAATTACCCGCCGGACAATTTCATACTCTGCGGGTGAAAAGACATGTTCGCCAATTTCACTATCAATGATTGCCAAACTTTGAGCATCAGTTACGTGCCATTCCATCGGTATCAGCTTCTCTAGAGCTTTCAGCTTACAGCTTATCAGCAATAGAGAGTTAGGAGTTAGGAGTTAGGAGTGAGGAGTGAGGAGTTAGGGGTTAGGAGTTAGGAATGAGGAATGAGGAATTAGGAGTCAGGAGTTAATTAAAAACTCTTAACTCATAACTCATAACTCATAACTCCTAACTTTCTTAGGACTCAGCACTAGGAGAAGACCGACTGATAACTACCGACAGATAGGCAACCAACGCACCAATGAGAAAACCGGAGATATTACGAACTATAGGTAGCCATTCCTGCGTCCGCGTTACTACGGGTCCTATACCGAAGGCAATAAACAAAATTCCCCACAAAGGCGAGAAAATTAAAGCCCATTGCCAAGCAAATGCTTGTTTATCGCTGCGGGGTTGACCTGCAAAGCCACAAATTACCCCACCAAGTACAGAGCTAATCAGGGTAAGAATCCATTGCTCTCGTGGTAGTCCGGGAACGGCAATGCAACCACCTTTAAGCAAACAGCCTTTAACTGATTGTAAGGCTTGGAGAATCGCTTGGTCTTCGCCTTCTTCTCGGACAAAGTACAAGTTACCGAAACGAGTTTGTAATTCTATCCAAAAAGTGCGCGGTAGAAGTTCATAAACTGCGTCGCCGACACTAAAGCTGAGGATGTTACCCCCACGGGAATCGGCAACTAGCAAAATGCTTTTGTCATCCAAACCCCAAAATTTAATTACAGCGCGACCTGGGGTGCGATCGTATTGAGTCAAAACTCTCAGTTTCCAGCCGGTTTCGGCTTGAAATTGATTTAAGTCTTGGACAAGCTGTTGTTCTTGAATGTCGGTAAGAGTTTTAGCTAAGTCTACAACTGGGGTTGGTTTGTCGGGTAGTAACTCAGGATTGTCATAAGCCAGTGCGCTTTGGGAATGCATTACCCAAATTGACCCAACCAAGAAAAATACAGTAATCGATACCAGAATTCGTCGCCAAAAACAATTCTGCATGGACGTTTTTATACAAATTTCAACAGTAGACGTGAAGAAGTGGTTTTAAAAGAATACGGTAAAAGTGATACTTCTTTACACTTGTTTACTTTACTCTAATCTAATGGTGTAGATCAAAGCATTGTTTGACATCCTCATTTTTGGGGCAATGGGCAATGGGCAATGGGCAATGGGCATGGGCATTGGGTAATGGGTAATGGGAATAAAGCCAAATTTCTTTCCATGCCCGATGACGGCAGGTGCTGTAGCCTGTGGAACCCGTCCACCGCACAGCCAAACCTATGCCCGATGCCCGATGCCCGATGCCCGATGCCCGATGCCCCAGTCCCTAGTCCTCAGACCATTCCTCAGTGGCAGTGGATTGAGGCAACGAATCTTCATCATCGAAATCCCAGTTAGCAGCGTCGTTGTAACCGTTGTCATTGCGGCTGCGTTGCCTCTTGGCTTCTCGTTCTCGCAACGCGATCGCTGATGAGGCATTGGGTGACAAACGGTCAACTTGTCGCCTGGGAGATTTTTGGCGTGTAAAGGTTTTCCAGGCTGCTTTCACGCCAACAAATATGCTGCGCGTGCCTATTTGAACGTTTTGCGCTTGCTTTTTAGCACTATCGAGGCTTTGATCGACTTGTTGAACAACTTGACTAGCACTTTTAACACCTTCACTGACATCATCAGTCAAGTCAGTGATTTCCATGCCAGTGGTGCGGATAGCATTTAGAGTCGGTGGTAACTCTCGTGAGAGGGTATCAAATAATTTTTCAGCACTGCGGGCGGCTCTCGCTAGCTCCTGCAAAGCTGGTATAGCCGCTATTAAAACAGCAGTTAAACTAACGGCGACCAAAAGAATCGATAGTCCCAGCCAAAACAGGGGGTCAATCACAGTTATGCTATTTATGGGCGATCTAGATTTGATGTTCGGGAATCGGAATTTTGTACTTGCACTCTTGCAGCGCTTTGGTTTTCTTGTGTGGTTTGCCGCTTCAAGACTTGGCTTTCTCGCACAGTTGCATCTATCCCGGAGGCGATCGCATCTCGCAATCGATCCAATGTCTCATCCCAGTTTCTCAGTGCGCTGGTAGACAGACGATCTGCCTGAATCTGGACGCTTGTTGATAAATCTTCTGCCAATTCTGGCAAAGCATCGGCAGATTTCTTTAATATTTTCCGCGTTTCGCGCCCTGTGCGTGGAGCTGCCAGTAAACCGGTTAAAGCACCGATGGTAGCTCCCAACATCAAACCGCCAATAAATACTCCAGAACGGTTGTTAGACATCTTCTTATTTTTCTCCTTACACCCATTTTAGGTGGGTTTTCACACCTTGCAAGTCAAAATAATTTTACTCCTTCGGAGTTCGCCAGTCGCTCATGGGGGAGACCACGGCAGGTGCTACAACGGGGGGAACCCCCGCAACGCACTGCCTCCCCAAGACCGCGCTGGCTCACTTATCTTTTTTAAGTGACAATATCCTAGCTGGAATTGTTGCCTTTATTTCTCAGTTGATTTTACTACTATCTTTTTCTTAAATTTTGTTCCTAACCCAAGTTTGACAAAATAGCGCCCGTGAATTTGCTGTCCGACAAGCAGCAGGCTGAAGATTTGCCGCACTTGTTGAATTTGTACTTGTATCGACTGGTTTCCCTGCCGCAAGTTGTGGATATTCTGCTGTCGTATAGAAATATTGGACGGTGCTTTGTCAAGTACCGCATGAGTGCAGCGTTCAGCAGCAGTTAACCGATTGGCTATATTCGCCAACCGCTTTTTAAGTTGCCACACTCGCCGAGCGATATAAAGTAGTATTAAGGAAATGAGAAGATTAATAATAACAATGACTGTTACCATTTTTTACCTGGGGTAGATGCTTTCAGGGAGCTTGTTTTCAACAAACCCCTATTAATGATAGCGACAGCGCCAAAAATATAGATCCAAATCTTCAGTAATCATAAAGTAATAAATCATCAGCCCGATTTCTTGAAGAAATCGGGCTGATGGCAATACAAGCATTCTCACAAGTCAAGTAGGATTGCTATAGCTCAATACGCTTGGTATTAAGACTTGATCCTCCCTAACCCTCCTTAAAAAGGAGGGAATTAAGCCCCCCTTTTTAAGGGGAGCCAGCGCCGTGCGGAGGTCACGAACGTTGAGGCGACTGGCGTGGGTTGGGGGGATTTACCAGAATCGAACAACACTAACACCAAGCGTATTGTGCTATAGCTTGCGATTAGCCGATTGTATTTGTAGCTGGTATGTACTAAGTAGGTGGGTTGAATTAAATATAAAACCACCTGCGGGTGTGTTACCGCCATTCATTACGGCAGCTTGAACCATTAATGGTGCGTTAAACTTCGTTATAACGCACCTACTTGTTTTTTTCCCATGCTTTATGCTTTTTGCCCAACCTTAAGGAGTGATGTTTAATTGTACCGATTACTTACAAATATCAATTTGTTCTTGCCCAGCGAGTTCCTCTCCAAATACTAATAAACAAACCACTAGCAACTAAAGCTCCCAAATTCCATTTGACAGAAGACTTAATTAAACTTAAACCTCGAGAAGATTGAGTTGCTTCAGCTTGAGTTTTAATTTGTTTCTTCGCTTGAGAAACTTGTGACAAGACTTGAGTTTTTAATTCGTCAGGATTTTTACCTTCTAATGAACGACCTTGGCTTTTGATAAAATTATCAATTTGTTGCGGTGTAGCTTGGTTTAATTGCTTTTCAACCTGTTCGGCTTGAGATAGTTGTTGCTTAGATAAAGTGCTAATTTGAGCAGCACTTTGATTATTGAGCCGGAGAGTGTTACCAATTCCTAAAGGAATTAGTAAGAAAAACAATAAGGCAAATAACAAAGTTAACCAAGATAATAACTTTAATATAGGGAATTCCCATTTCGTTCGCGAATTCATTTCTCCAAAAAATACCAACACCAAACCGATTAATGGAACTGGTACTCGTTCAACCAGCGCTCCAAAAGTTTTAAATTCCCAAGCGGGGTTCATAAAGTTGGGTGGAACAAACATCTCAACGATGTCAAAAAGTGCTAATAATAGCAGACCATAGCCAAGCGATCGCAAAATACTCATCGACCCTTGCTGACTAAAAGCAAACGCTTGTAACTCTTGTACTATGGAAGTAAATCTATCACTATTTGATTTAGTCATTTTGTTGGTTGTTAATTGTTGGTTGTTGGTTGTTGGTTGTTAAGTGTTGGTTGTTGGTTGTTGGTTGTTAGTTGTTAGTTGTTGGTTGTTAGTTGTTAGTTGTTAGTTGTTGGTTGTTGGTTGTTAGTTGTTAGTTGTTGATTGTTAGTTGTTAGTTGTTGACTACTATCCACCATCCACCATCCACTATCTACTATCTACTATCTACTAACAACTATCCACCATCCACTATCCACTATCCCCTAACAACTATCCACTAACCACCATCCACTATCCACTTTAAAGTTTTGGAAAGTGGGGTTGCCACCATTGATGCCAAAAAAACCAGGCGTTTTCCAGTTTTTTGTAAGCAGCTTCCGGGGTAGAATTCTGTACAGTAATCGACAAATGCGCCCATAAACAACGTTTATCTTCGATTGGCTTTTTGCCCAGTAACCAAGGCAGTAAACGTTCTGTAGGGCGATCGTATAAAGAGCGATTTTGGATAAACTGTTGATAGGTGAAAGTACTGCTGCCCTGTGGGTTAATACAGGCACTTAAATATGCTCGTCCTTTGTCAACGCCAAGCCCGTAGTAACCTACTTTATCTTGCTGACGCACCACAGGAGAGGATGAAATCGAAGTGTATTCTTTGATAAGTTTGTTAACATCAAAAATTGTCACATAGCGCATTTCGATATTTAGGGACTGGTCTTTTTGAATGTATTGATAATGCTTTTGGGCAATGAGATTAGAATCCTTTTTAGTTAATGTAGGCTGAGAATATTTTGTATTTAACTGCCATTCTGATAATGGTACTGCATCTAGAAAAACCAAGGGGGTAAGCGTGCTTTTTTCGGCTTTGGGAAATAGAATGACTTTGCCCAAAACTAAAAAGACACCGCTAAAGGTGAGAGCCAAAAGTGGAAGGCGAAATTGTTTCCAAATAATCATCACCTTATAGAAGACTTAGAGGATGCGAGTGAAAGTATTGTTATTAACACCAAAGCCTAAGAAACCTAACCCCCCTGCCCCCCTTCCCTAGGAGGAAATGGGGGTTTTAAAGCCTCTCTCCCTGTGGGGGAGCCAGTGCGTTGCGGAGCCAGTGCCGTGCGGAGGTTCCCTCCGTTGAGGCATCTGGCGTTGGGGTTCCCAAGGCACGTTTTCGGGGGAAGCTTCCCCCGAAAAGCTGCCGAGAAAGTTGTAGCACCTGGCGTGAGAGGTTTGGAGAGGGGTTCTTCGGTAAACTTTGCGACTTTTAAAATATTGACTTGTGTTGTTTGTTTTTTGTTTCATTGATATTTAGTAAAAACCAGCAAAATAAACCAAATAGTATGACGGCAATCATGGAAAAAATTAAAGAACCATCTCCATGATGCCAATATTCAAATGCTTCCTGATTGCCTTTTGCGACTATAACACCCATGAGAGCAACTCGTACCCCATTGACGATAAATCCCAAAGTTGCCGCTACTATCGGCGCAAGAATTTTTTGCTGTCGATTTAGAGGAAACATTAAAATAAAAATTATTGCTAAACCCAATTGTTGGAAGATAATTTGTACACCAGAACAGCCACTAGCTACTTGTATACTTCCTGTTGGCAGATAAATGTTTACTCCAGAGCGAGTAATTTCAAAACCTGTGTACCAAAGAATAAAAGCGGCAAGTTTTGCTGTGAGTAAAGTTATATGCTTAATCAGCAATGATGGTAATAGTTTGGGTGCGCCAAGAAAAAATAGCGCCAGCAATTCTCCTTTGTATTGTTTTAATCCACGAAAGCCAGAAGCTAGCAGAGCAAGACCAAAGGCAAGAATGAAAGGTGAGAGGAATAGAAAGCCACCAAAACTTGTTAAAGATGCGCTTTTGATAAGTACAATTGCAATGATTGATATTCCTAAAAAGCTGGGAAAAACTCCACTTTCTAGATTTAAGCTGTGGCGTTTTTCCCAAATGAGAGAAGAGACAGCAATCCAAAATAAAACACTGCTTCCTAAAAGGCTAGGAATATTTGATTTACAAGTTAAAGTTATGTGAATTGCAATTAAGCCCGCGCCTATTGCTAATAGCCAGAATTGGGCATTTTTTAAACGACTGACCGGGGTCAGGTGGATGGATTTCATGTAGATGTAGCGGTAGTTTCAGCTAATATTTAATAGGTAATGGGGAATCGGTAATGGGGAATGGGTAATGGGTAATGGGTAATGGGTAATGGGGATTTTCAGGGGGGAAAAGAGGTGCATGGGAAAGGGGAAAAGAACGCTTTCCCAATTACCAATTACCAATTCGCTATTACCCTCCGGGTTCGCAGTTCCTTCAAGTCGGCATCCCCGACGGCAGGTGCTTCAAGCCGGGAAACCCTTTGGTGCAGTCGCTCATGGGGGAAACCCCCAAGACCGCGCTGCTTCTCCTGACGGAGACGCTACGCGAACACCAACGCACTGCCTCCCCAACGGACTGCTCACCAATTACCGATTCGCTATTACCAATTCCCAATTTGCTTGTTAAACCTGCTATTGTTAGACTTTGGCGGCTTCTTTTTCTTGCTTCTGGCGTTTGCGACGTAAAGCTACACCGATACCACCGGCTGTTAATGAACCTAAGATGGTAAAAGGTTCGGGGACGGCATTAGAGGGTGGTTGTACTGTTGGACCCTGACCCACGTTTGTGAAGTTTGAACTAATCCCTTGAGTGAAGTCATAAAAGTTCTCACCCGGATCTACATCATCAACTTGGTAAACAACTTGTTGTGTATTCACAACGCTGTTATAGAAGCTAGTGAGAAGTGCAGCATCACTACTAGAGAACCAGCCTGTGTCAAGTGTGTCATTACGGAAACCGCCGCTACTAAAACCGGCAGAACCAGCATTTCCATTAGCGTCGGTGTTTTGAGCATTAACACTGCTCCAATTGCCAAAGTTTAGACCATTGAGTCGCAGTCTATTGTCATTAAAGTCGAAGTCGCCTGCGGCTGTATCACCGTCATAAAGGGTAAAGCGAATGGCAGCCTGTTTCAAACCGCCTCCTAATGCTCCGGTAATTGCTGAAGTAAAACCAGTTTGAGTACCGATATTACCTGGATTGTTACTATAGAAGCCTTGGAACAGCTGATTGGCTGCTAACTGACTAGTTACCCGTGTATCGTTCAGACCAATTAAATCCAAGACAATTCCACCTACTGGGCTGATTCCAGCAGCCACCGTTCCACCTGAGGTTGGAGAAGTTAGTGTAAAGCTAGTTGCGTGCGCTGAACCAGCTACTACACTCATTCCCAGTACAGTGGTAGTGCCATATGCAAAGAGGCGAATGAACGACTTCATTGTTGCTAGTTTCATACTAGCTTTGCTTATGCTCAGTCTGGATGTGCCTTGACTAACATTCCCCAGTCTTTCCACAGCAATAGATTTTGCTTTAGAACCAGCTTTGCGTAACTTATTTCTAACTTGAAATCTTGTCATTGAACTCACTTCCGTAATTAGGTAAAGGTTGATGGTAGATTTACCCGGTAGTGAGATTCGCTCTTTATCTCAAAGTTGCTGCACAAACTCCCGCAAGAGGCATTCACGCGGCGATAGGTGGGTGCTGCTTGTGACAATAAAGCGCAGATATGACTTCAGTCTTTAATCTGGCTTTTGCTTCGAGTTGCTGGCGATGTCTTCAGTGTTTATTCCCGAACTGCACAGTAATCAGTGTTACTAGTTAGGTAGAAAAAATCAACTAGTACGGGCTTGTCTTGATGAAATCTTTAAATTAGTGAAGGTTACTTTTAGATATATTCACCTACCAAAAGTTAGATTTTATAAGGCTTAGAGGCTAAATTTAGTTGTTTATTGTATAAAATTTGTGTGAATACTCTTTAAAATGTAGTAAATTACTTAGTAGTTTCTAGTCTGCGTTTTCATACTTACATGTTGCACCACAACGCCGTCACCCTAGAAGGGTGCGGCTATACGTACAAAGCCTGCGGAGGCAGGCTCTAAAATTCTTGATAATCCTTAATTTTCTCTAGTTTTGTAGGGTGTGTTATGCCGTAGGAAGATCGCACCATCCAGATTTTCGGTGCGTTAGGACGCTTCGTCCATAACGCACCCTACCAGATTATACTTGTATTTATTTTAAGCACTCTCCGTGCTTACTACGAAAAAAATTAAGGTGGGATATTATACCCCACCTTATTTAATCACAACTTACACACAACTTAATACTCAGCTATTATTTATGATGACCACCCAACCATTTGGCTGCTGCGATTCCCAAAACGGCTGCGACGACGGGGTTGCTGAGAAACTTGAGAATACCTGGTTGCTCGGCTAGGACTTCGCGGAAGATGTCGGGATGATTGTGATATGCGAAGGACGCGAGTTTGCTGACATCATCAGCGCTCATGCGACCGGCGTGATGAGTGGAAAGTCCGAGCTGCTGCTCTAGATGACGCTCGTCCAATCCTCTTTGCTTGAAGTGTTTGAAAAACGATCGCGCAACATCATCACGTTCGTTGGGTTTAATTTGCGCGATCGCTTTCTGCAATTCCGGTTCCATTTGGCTGGTTGGAATGCGATCGGGATGCAAAGATTTACCAAACAACTGACGACGTTCGTCTGTAGTTGTCCGTTGAGCAAAATCGTCGAAGCTTTGATATTGCTTTGATGGATCAACTGAAGCATCATCCAATGATTCTACATTCCCTTGAGCCAAGTCGTTCATTATTTGACGCTTGTACTGTTCGCTACTTGACACTTTACTTACCTCCATTATTCAGAAAGCTCATAGCTTTCTTTGTCAAATTTCCACGCAGCAACTAATTAACGTGCATTTATGTTGCTTGCTTTCACTTTTTGTTGATAATTGGGTAAATTGATAAAAACCCATTACCTATTACCAATTACCAATTACCGCGTTCCCCATGACCAATATCGAGTAATTATGCGTTATACTCAATTTTATTAGTCTGAACATCATACTTAGTCGTCAAAATCAATTGCTTATCAGGCGCATATATCAGAACTGTTAAGTCTTGATTCGGGAAATTCTTCCGGAAACCTTGCGCTAAAGATTTTGCCAAGTCTCGCACTTCGTTAGGACGAACTTGAGGAGAAATCACAACGCCTAGTTTGTTATTATCACGCACGTAAGCATCACGAATTAATCCCTTGGATGATTGCACAACCCAGTCACCAAAGGTTTGTCCTGTCGCAGTATTTCCTCGCTCTAGTTCTGCGTAAGCTGTAGTTGTACCAATTGCTGGTTGATTAGTTGTGCGGTCAAGTTGTGCTACATTACCGCTACTGCAAGCTGTACTTATTGTCAGAACTAAAATCAACACGAAAGCTGTCAAGATTTTCCGACCCCGCTGAAGCAGAATCATTTTTGTATCCTCCCAAAAATTACATTTGCGATCGGACAAAATATAGTAATCCTATCTAAGGTTTTTTAAACCTATTTTTCTATAGCAACTACACTATATTAACGAATCGTTTAGGATTGCTATATTTGTTATTCTTTATATCTTAAAATCGCTCTTGGTAGTAAGCATCCCTTAATTTGGGAATTTAGTCTGCACATCTATCCTTTGCACCTTTATCCCCCCATTCAAGGGGGATAAAAGGAATGTGGGGATTTACGTTTGTCAGGCATCCAGTCAGGGAATGCACCCTATTCTACAGACATAAAGCAAAAAGCATTCTGCTTAGTCAATTGCTTTTTTGACGTTATCTTTTACGTCTTCAACACCGTGACGTACTTCGCTTTCAGCTTGCTTTGCTTTGCCTTCTGCTTTATCTTCTGGATCGCCGGTAACATTTCCCAGTGCTTCTTGAGCTTTACCTTCGACGTTTTTAGCAGTTGCTTTAGCGCGATCTTCTATGCTCATTTTTGTTGTCCTTATGAAGAATAGTTTTTATTTCAAAGCTTGTTTATAACTTTGAAATTGTTTTTTATCACTATTACAAACTAGCTTAATGTTTTTACTGTAGCCTTCCGCCACAAGATATATTAGTTATCTATGCTTAAAGAGGGAGATAAAAGAATCAACAAGAACTAAAGTACTAACAAAGCAAATAGCTAAAAAAAACATCCCCCGACAACAAAGAGCGAAGTCGGGGTTCTGAATAATTGTTAACTATTAGCTATATAATAAAAAACTCGGTTCCGCAGAAAAACCGAGTTAATAAAGGTCTAAGTATTATTTTGTTTAATCCAGAAAACCCATTATACTGTCTGGATCGTCAATCATATTTGATGCTACTGGACGATCGCCCATTGCGGAGTAAGTTTGCGAAATTACTAGTCCACTTGAAGCGATTGGACGAATCCCAGAATCGTAAACACTTTCAACAACTTCCATTGTATTCTCACCAATTGGACGAATTCCTGAAGAATTCATTGTATGAGCAACATGCAAATCACCCGCGCTAGTTGGACGTACATGAGAGATAGCTAGTGTCTCATGAACTTCTACATTTGGTGACTCTAGCTTCACTGGTTTATTATCTTGCTTTCCTGCATCTGTATTCAAGCTATTGCCTTGGTTATTTTTAACTTCCACTGTCGTGTCTCCCTTTAGCTTTGCAAGCTTTTGTTAAGTAAATTTTACAATAGTGAGGAGAAAAATGAATTTTTCCTTAATATTTAGAGTGTAACCTGAAAAAAGTTGCTATGGATATATATTTCTTCAAAAGATACATATGGAAAAGAGGGGGAAAGGGGAAAGGGAAAGGGGAAAGGAATAAAAAAACTTTCTTTTCTTCCGTTTACCCTTTACCCTTTAACATGCACCTCCTCTTAGGTAAATTTTTGTAATAAAAAATGACGTTTTATTAAGTTTATCGCTCAGGTGTGTAATCACGTTCGGTTAGTACTCAACGTAAAACACAGCGCATTCGCTACTATGAGATAGGGTATTTATAGTACATTTGTATGACAGAATTTTGTCTTCAAGCACCGTTTGTGCCGACAGGAGATCAACCACAAGCGATCGCCCAACTTACCACGAGTATCCAAGCCAACAACCATTATCAAACTTTACTGGGAGCCACGGGAACAGGCAAGACATTTACAATCGCATCAGTAATTGAAAAGGTAGGGAAACCCACACTTGTATTAGCGCATAATAAAACCCTCGCCGCACAACTTTGTAACGAGTTGCGGGAATTCTTTCCCCACAACGCAGTCGAGTACTTCGTCAGCTACTACGACTACTATCAACCAGAAGCTTATATTCCCGTCACCGATACATATATAGAAAAGACAGCTTCGATTAACGATGAAATAGACATGTTGCGTCACTCAGCGACGCGATCGCTTTTTGAACGGAAAGATGTCATCGTTGTTGCTTCCATCAGCTGCATTTACGGTTTAGGAATTCCTTCAGAATACCTCAAAGCTGCCATCCCCTTTCAAGTGGGTATGGAAGTTAATCAACGCGAGATTTTACGAGATTTAGCATCAGTTCAATATAGCCGCAACGATATAGAAATGGGTCGCGGTAAATTTCGCGTTCGAGGTGATGTTTTAGAAATTGGTCCCGCTTACGAAGATAGAATTATTCGCGTTGAATTTTTTGGTGATGAAATTGACGCAATTCGTTACGTCGATCCGGTGACGGGTGAAATCATTAAAAGTATACAAGCGGTAAATATCTATCCAGCGCGTCACTTTGTCACCCCAGAAGAAAGATTACAAATCGCTTGTGATGAAATTCAAGCAGAATTAAAACAACGCAAAGCTGAATTAGAAGAAGCAGGAAAATTATTAGAAGCGCAACGGATAGATCAGCGGACGCGCTATGATTTGGAAATGTTGCGCGAAGTCGGTTATTGCAACGGTGTAGAAAACTATTCTCGCCATTTAGCCGGCAGACAAGCTGGAGAACCACCAGAATCTTTAATTGATTATTTTCCGAAAGATTGGCTGTTAGTAATCGATGAATCTCACGTTACTGTGCCACAAATTCGCGGCATGTACAACGGTGACCAAGCGAGGAAAAAAGTCTTAATTGAGCATGGATTTCGTTTACCCAGTGCTGCTGATAACCGTCCTTTGAAAGCAGAAGAATTTTGGGAAAAGGTGAATCAATGTATTTTTGTTTCTGCTACACCGGGAAATTGGGAATTAGAAATTTCGGAAAATAGTATAGCACAACAAATAATTCGCCCAACGGGAGTAATTGACCCAGAAATTGTTGTGCGTCCGACAGAAGGACAAATTGATGATTTGTTGGGAGAAATTAAAGATAGAGTTGACCTTCGCGAACGCGTGTTAATTACCACATTAACTAAGCGGATGGCGGAAGATTTAACTGAGTATTTGGAAGATAATGGGATTAGAGTGCGATATTTGCATTCTGAGATTAATTCAATTCAAAGAATTGAGATAATTCAGGATTTGCGTGAGGGTAAATTTGATGTGTTGGTTGGGGTGAACTTGCTGCGGGAAGGTTTGGATTTACCGGAAGTTTCGCTGGTAGCGATTTTGGACGCAGATAAAGAAGGGTTTTTGCGTGCAGAGCGATCGCTCATTCAAACTATAGGTAGAGCAGCGCGTCACATTCGCGGCAAAGCGATTATGTATGCTGATAATCTCACAGATAGCATGATTAAGGCAATTGACGAAACTGACAGGCGTCGTGGTATTCAAACAGCATACAACAAGTTGCACAATATTACACCGCAACCGATTGTGAAAAAATCCAGTAATGCGATTTTATCATTTTTGGAAGTATCGCGGCGCTTGAATGCAACTGAGTTAGAAACTGTCGATCAACATATGGATGAACTACCGTTAGAACAAATTCCCGATTTGATTACTTTGCTAGAAGCACAAATGAAAGAAGCAGCGAAGAAATTGGAATTTGAACAAGCGGGTAAATTGCGCGATCGTATTAAGAATTTGCGCGATAAATTAGTGGGACGTTAAACGTTGTTGAATGTAGAGACGTTCGGTGTGGAACGTCTCTACAAATGTTCCGCCGGAACGTCTCTACAAATAATAATTTTAGGTTTTAAATTGTTCGCAAAAATTTTAAATATGAATTTCAAATCAGCAACCCCAGACGTTAAGCCAAACTTATAATTAAAAAGAAAAGTTCATTCTTAAAGCTTATGAACGCCATCACTTTGAATATCCCCAATCTGGGTGCAGAGGGATTTAAGGAACTGTGCCAAGCTAATCAAGATTTACAGTTAGAACGTGCTGCAACTGGAGAAGTTATAATTATGTCTCCAACGTATCCGTGGACGGGTAAGAAAAACTCTGGTTTGAATGCTCAACTATGGAATTGGAACGATCGCACAAATTTAGGTATTGTATTTGACTCTTCCAGTGGTTTTACCTTGCCTAATGGTGCAGTTTACTCACCCGATGCTTCTTGGGTAAGTAATGAAAAATGGGAGGCTTTAACCCAAACTCAACGAGAAGAAGAATTTTCTCCTCTCGCACCTGATTTTGTCGTGGAATTGCCTTATAGTAGTGATTCCCTGAAAAAACTTAGAGAAAAAATGCAAGAGTATATTAACAACGGGGTTCGCTTAGGTTGGTTGCTTGACCCTAAGAATAAAACAGTAGAAGTTTATCGTTTAGAGAAAGAGGTAGAAATATTGCAATCTCCTACAACTGTATCCGGTGAAGATGTTTTACCAGGGTTTGAGTTGAATTTGAATAAAGTGTGGTAGCACTCTTATACTCACATATTTTCACAGATCAATTCCTCTTTCTTGCAGTCGCGCTAATAAATCTTGATAGCGCTGTCGTTCTTCCTCCAACTGAAGCTGCGCTGCTTCCTTTTCCTGACGTTCTTGTTCAGCGCGTTGATGTTCGTGTTCAGCTCGTTGACGTTCGTGTTCAGCGCGTTGACGTTCGTGTTCTCGTATTTGATCTAGTTCTACAGAAGTGAGAAACCTTCGTCCTGAAGGAGAGAAAATTTCTAGAGTATTCGGTGTAAGTTCAAAACGTATTTCTAAGCGAGGGCTAACCCAATTATTTATCTCTTCAATAACTTCTAAATTATCTTGCTCACGCAGCAACCCAGTTAATTCATTCGTCTGTGGATCGTAGATATAATACTCTTCTACACCGTGGCGTTGATAGAACAGCAGTTTATTTGCCATATCTTTAGTTTTGTTACCGGGCGATAAAATTTCAAATACCACCTGTGGGGGAATATTATCTTCTTCCCACTGTTTATATGAACCGCGTTTTCCTTTTGGTCTACCAAACACAACCATTGCATCAGGTGCTTGTCGGACTTTCACATCGCCTTGGACAGCATACCAAAGTAAATTACCTGCGACAAAGACATTATCCTGTAATGCAAATAAGATTTCTAAATTTTCTTTAATTTTTACTATCCATTGAAATTGTTCAGTATTATCTGCCATCGGTTGTCCGTCGCTTTCTGGGTAGATGACAAGAGCGGCTGTGTCCGGCGTTAGTTGTTGTACCATGCTTACAGTACCTCTATATTTGGCGTTTTCAGGCTGATATCAGTGTAGTTGGCACTAAGAAGGGAGACTCACATCGTTGTAGATAGTAATAATGTACTATATAGTTGCTCCGCCAACACTTAGGACTCATCATCAAATTTCACCCCAAAGTCAACGCCTAACACTTCCTCTATCCGTCTTAACGTTACAAGAAAGCAAAGCTTTAGTCTCTTCAGCTTCAATCCTATACCAGTTCACTCTAGGAGCGTTGTTGGGGTGCGCGATCGCCTTCACCAATTCATCAAACAGCATAGAAAGCAACTTTCGCCATAAGTTTACCTTGTAAGTGCTTACCGTTAAGTAGTTGCTTGCCTTGAGGGGTGACAAAAAATCAGACAAAACGGGACCTGGAAATTGCCGTAAGAAATAGGGCAGGCTTTATTAACTAGTCTCCGGGTGTTGTCGGCTTTTTGTGGGGTTTCACAAACACTCTTTCACTCATTGACAGCCAACATCTGTAAAATGTCGTGGGGTGTTGAGGATCTAGTAAACGAACTATGAGTGCCATTT
>NZ_JTCM02000061.1 GCF_000817785.2 Hassallia byssoidea VB512170
CACGACAAATGTGGACAGGCTTGTTTTGTAGATCCGCAACCACCCACGAGTATTTTTTATGAAGCCTGTCCACATTTGTCTAGGGAAGACCTCGCCCACTCCTAAAAGTGCGATTATTCGGATTGAGAATGTCTTTAAAATTTATGGTAGTGGTGAAACCGAAGTCAAAGCGCTCAACGATGTCAACCTGATTATAGAACAGGGCGAATATTGTTCGATTATGGGACCTTCTGGTTCTGGTAAATCCACGGCAATGAATATTATCGGTTGTTTGGATCGCCCGACATCAGGACATTATTATTTAGATAACGTTGATGTAGCACAAGTAGACGATGGCGCTTTGGCACATATTCGTAACAAAAAGTTAGGATTTGTGTTTCAACAATTCCACCTATTACCTCAACTATCGGCATTAGAAAATGTAATTTTGCCGATGGTGTATGCGGGTGTGAGTAACAGTGAAAGACGCGATCGCGCAACAGAAGCACTTCGTAGAGTAGGCTTAGAAAAGCGACTCAACAACAAACCAACTCAACTATCAGGAGGACAACAACAAAGAGTAGCGATCGCTCGCGCCATTGTCAACCGTCCCGTCGTCCTTTTAGCTGATGAACCCACCGGCGCACTTGATTCTCGCACAACCCAAGAAGTATTAGATATCTTCAGCGAACTTAACGCTAGTGGTATCACCGTTGTCATGGTAACTCATGAGCCAGAAGTTGCCCGCCAAACTCAACGCATAGTTTGGTTTCGTGATGGTCAAGTAGTACACTCCAACATGACACCATCCGACTTAAACCACCTAACAACATCCTAAATTCAATTTTTTCTTTCGTAGTAAGCACTTCAGTGCTTAAAATAAGCACTAAACTACTTACTACAATCTACCAATATTAAAGACTTGACGTTTTACCAGTTTGTGCTTGCGTTTCAATTGGCTTCACATCGGTATAGCCCATTTCACCAACAATTGTCCGGAATATTGACATTTGCTCTTCAAAATCAAGCCCTTCTGTTTGAGAAACCAGATTATTAATTGGCTCACTTGCTTTGTAATTTTCTGGCATCCCAACTATTTTTTTCTCGTCCATGCCAATTGCCCAAGCGTACCAAACCAATAGCTGGTTATTTTCTTTAATTGCGCCATAAATCCGAGAATATTCTGTATCTTGACGATTCACAATTTCCCGCATAATGTTTAATTGCTGCTCATCAGACAATTCATAATAATCTGATAGCAGCTTCGGTGATAGTTCTGGTTCCGCAGCAGCCGGTGCGGCTGGAGTGATTGAGCTTCCCATTTTTTTATAAACTAAATAAAACCAAACTAGTTTGGAATCAGTATCCAGCTTATTAAACGCCTCTACCACTTTGTGAGTTCTATCGCCTAATGCTTGTTCCGCTTTATTGTCACTTGCAGTCATAATTTATCTCCCAGGTTATTTAATCGAATTCAATCTGCGTCAAAAAGTTCAAAGTAATACCTGTTTAACTGTTGACTATTAACGACTTTGTTATCGACCTCCAAGAGAAAGAGTTTTATAAATTAAATATCGAAACTTTTATCTACCTTTCAATAGAGGTAAAAATCTATCTATAGATGCCAAAAACATGAGACATCGCTTTGTTACGATTACCTCATAAATAGAAAAATTACTTAGGGGGTTAGTTATGCCTGATGAAGTGAAGCCCAATGTCGCGGAAGCTCCCACCCAAGACGCACAATTAGCTGCTGAAAACATCGCTAGTGGTGAAGAAAAAGCGCCAACAGTCGATATAGAAGGTGATTACAAAGCCGCGCAGGAATTAAGCGTCAGTGATGTTGACCGCACAGGTCAAGGTGAAGCAGCAGCCAAAGCTGCAACTGCACCTGAGTTAGAAGTGCCGAAACAACAAGAAACAAAAACGCAAGCACAGCCAACTGGTAATCCCGATGATTATAAAAATATGGCAAAGGATGTTGGCGATTCCACAACTGAAGGTATAAGCAATGTGAGTGATGACCTAGTAGAAGAAGCTTTAGAAAAAGGTCAACCGGGAAATTAAGTTTTTTTAACTGGTAATTGGTAATGGGGCATGGGGCATGGGGCATGGGGCATGGGGCATGGAAAGAATCTCTTATTCCCATTGCCCAATGTGCAATTACCAATTACCAATTACCTATTACCAAATTACAATTAGCAATTTTTTATTACCTCTAGCAGTTGACTTGGTTGGTAAATCAAAAAGTTGGGATTTTGCTTACTTAATACTTCCTGTGAATTGAAACCCCAAGTCACTGCAATCACTTTGATATTTGCCTTTTTTGATGCTTCTATATCTCTAGTTTCATCGCCGACATAAATAACTTCTTGAGGTTTTAGTTGTTTTTGTCTTAAGACGTTATTAATTATGGTTGTTTTGCCAAAAATTGTCACTCCTGAGTAGATAAACTCAAATAAACTGTCTAAATCGTTTATTTGCAGGAAGTCTCCGACATTATCTTTAGAATTAGAGGTGATAATTCCCAACCTATTTCCATCATCTTTGAGTTCTATTAATGCTTCTTTAATTCCGGGAATTGGTTTAAACTCGTGTATTTTATTTTTTAATTCTGATTTAACTTTTTTGACTAAAAAAGGTATCTTGAAAACCGAGATACCTGAGTACTTAATAATTTCTCTAGAAGTAAAATTCCTCAGAAGCGCAAGTTCCTCCGGAGTAATTTGTATATAACCAAATTCTTGGGCTAAACGATTAGCAATACTCACTAAAGCATCTACTGTATCGGCAATTGTGCCATCAAAATCAAAAATAATTACTTTCTGGGTCATCTGAAGTATAAAATATAAATTCTGAAGATAAAAGTATGAAATTATTCATGCTTTATTGAAGCTAGTATGTGTATATTTTTTCATGCTTTAGCCTTAACCTTAGCTTACTCAAGTGCGCTATGTATCTAGTTTGTTGTCTAGATTAGCACGGGCATTTCTTCGTAACATTTCTGGTTTAATTCGCCTGAATGCGGATGCCGGAAATTGTCTATCCCACTCCTCATTTGAGATTTTGGCTAATTCTATCAGCTTGGGAGCAAGATTCCCAGAGTAAGGTTGAAACTCTGCTACATCGGTTTCCTTTGCAAAACGCTGATTCCAAGGACAAACATCTTGGCAGATATCGCAACCAGCAACCCAGCCTTGCAAATGAGGTGTAATTGTAAGAGGCAATTTTTCCGCGCGATTTTCAATTGTATGATAAGCTATGCAACGATTGGCATCTATTACAAACTCCTGAGTAATTGCACTGGTAGGACAAGCGTCAAGACAACGAGTACAAGTACCGCAGTGTTGTGTATGCGGGCGATCGCTTTCTAATTCCAAATTCGTCAACACTTCTCCCAAAAATACCCAAGAGCCATATTCCCTAGTTATCACATTACCATTTTTCGCGATCCAGCCAATCCCGGCTTGTTGTGCCCATACTTTATCTTGCACGGGTCCTGTGTCTGCATAACTAAGCGCTTGAATACCAACTCCCTGTTCCTGCAACCAGGTAGTCAGCGCTTTAAGTTTTTTATCCATGACTTTGTGATAATCCCGTCCCCAGCCATAACGTGACATTTTAGCGTATTCTTCACCTTCGGGACGTTGATGTGGCGTGTAATAATTTAAAGCGACACAAATAAGCGATCGCGCTTCGGGCATTATTAACCGAATATCCTGACGCTTCTCTGAAGCCATCCATTCCATATCCGCGTGATAACCCAGTTCTAACCATGCTTGCAATCGCTGCGCGTTTCTAGCATCCGTCTCATCTACAGCTGCAATTCCAACTTTGTGAAACCCTAATTCTAAGGCTTTTTCCTTTACCACACTGCTGCTCGTTGCAGGAAACTGATTCATTTTTCTTATCTAAATTTGCCCTGTGAGCGGGATTTATATTCTACATCATGCATTTATTTACAACCAAAATATAGAGATTTGGCAGCGGCTGAAATCAAACAGCGCTGATAATTTGAGTCTTATTCCTAGAGTGCGTTTTTCTCGCTGGTGACAGTAAGAACGAAAATTGATGGATTGTAGTTTGTGGTGAATACTTTAGCGCTGTTAGCGGAGCTTTCCCGTAGGGTAGCGCTAACTACGAATAGCTTCTATATATATGCGCCCACAGTTATCCTATTATAAAAACACAATATGTGAAAGCAGCGAGTTTGTCAAGCAATTGAATCAGGATCTACACCAAGCGCCCTTAACCTTTCCGCCAATATATCGGCGCGTTGTTGAGCTTGTTTTGCTTGTTCTTCTGGTGTTAACAATCTTTTTCCTTGCTCGTTATACCAATACAACCACTCCCGCGTAATACTTTGATAAGTTCCGGTTTCCATACCAATTGCCAAATTAACCTCCGGTAGCCATACAGGATTGCTTTCTTGTAATTGATATTCGCCATTTACTAACTTGTAAACTTCAAAACGTGGCTTGCGGCGGCGAGTGGGATTGTAGACTACATAATACAAAACTCCTAGCTTTGCATACTCGTCTTTCTTGGTTGTGTACTCTCCTCGATAACTTTGAGAAACTACTTCCAGCACAAATATGGGAACTTGCTCTTCTTCCCAAATCGCATAACTCAGACGGAGGTTTTCATCAAAAAAGCGCTCAACTCCCAAACTCAAAAATCCATCTGGTACTATTGGCGGTAGATTGGGATCATAATATACTCCCATATCAACGCCAAAAAACCAATCCATTCTATCTGCCCAAGCCATAGCTAATATGGCTTCCAGCAAATTTGGCATTAAATGTTGCAGTTGATTATCCACAGGAGTATCGTCCGAGTCGGGCAGTTCGTCAGAAGAGGGCAAGCAAGCTAATGGATCGTACTTTAACATGATGGATTTGGCAGTTATCTCTTAATTTCAGATCGTAAACGCAAATTTGTGGTTGTTGTCAGATTTGCGGTGCAGCAGTTTCTCTTGTTTTACCTTTAACCTTACTCCGCAACTGTGGCACAATAAAAAGCGGTAATAAGAAAAGTATTGATAAGGTAATAAGCGTGAGTCCTACAGCTCAAACCACGGCTAGTACGCGTCGGGTAGTGTTTCCGTTTACGGCAATTGTCGGTCAGGAAGAAATGAAACTGGCACTGCTGTTAAATGTGATCGATCCGAAAATTGGTGGTGTAATGATTATGGGCGATCGCGGCACCGGCAAATCCACAACTATCCGCGCACTGGCTGATTTGTTGCCAGAAATTCCCGTGGTTGCCAATGACCCCTTCAATAGTGACCCCAGCGACCCTGATATCATGAGCGATGAAGTTCGCGCTTTACTAGAACAAGGAACCGAAATTCCTGTAGTTCAGAAAAAAGTCATCATGGTAGACTTGCCTCTAGGAGCTACAGAAGACCGGGTTTGCGGTACTATCGATATTGAAAAAGCTTTATCTGAAGGTGTAAAAGCCTTTGAACCGGGACTTTTAGCAAAAGCTAACCGGGGTATTCTTTATGTGGATGAAGTCAATTTGCTCGATGACCACTTGGTAGACGTGCTACTAGATTCTGCCGCTAGCGGGTGGAACACGGTAGAAAGAGAAGGTATTTCTATTAGACATCCGGCGCGTTTTGTGCTAGTAGGTTCGGGAAACCCTGAAGAAGGTGAATTACGTCCTCAATTGCTTGACCGTTTTGGAATGCACGCCGAAATCCACACCGTAAAAGAACCAGCTTTGCGAGTGGAAATCGTCGAGCAAAGAGCAGAATTTGACCAAAATCCACTGGAATTTGTTGATAAAAACCAAACTAATCAAGAAGCACTACAAGAGAAAATTGTCAATGCTCAGAAGCTTTTGCCATCAGTGAAAATTGATTATGACTTGCGGGTGAAGATTTCGGAAGTTTGTTCGCAACTTGATGTAGATGGCTTGCGTGGTGACATTGTAACCAACCGTGCCGCGAAAGCGATCGCTGCATTTGAAGGACGCACCGAAGTAACAATTGATGATATCCGTCGCGTAATTACTCTATGTCTGCGTCACCGACTGCGGAAAGACCCTTTAGAATCGATTGATTCTGGCTACAAAGTCGAAAAAACCTTTAGCCGCGTCTTTGGTGTAGAGGTAGCCGAAGATACTACACAAGCAAACGGTAGTCAAAAATCAGGAGTGAGGAGTTAGGAGTCAACAGTCAAGAGTCAAGAGTTATTCTTCCTCATCTCCCCCACTCCCCACTCCCCATTCCCCATTCCCTAGTTATGAGATTTTGGCGTTTTTGGTTTCAGACTTTTGTGATATCTAGCCAATACAATCCACCTCGGTTTGTAGAGCTATTGATGTTGATGCTGGCGATCGCTATGCTAGCAATTGCGACTGTTATACCCGATAGACCTTTTTTGGTACTGGGTTTGAGTTTAGTAGTTGGAGCGTCTATTTCCATCTTAGTGCGAGAAGCGATCGCTCCCTCACCCCAGACGCGAATCACTCAAATTACAGCAGTGCTATTGCTCATCATCAGCATATATGGCTTTGCCGACATCATCAAAACGCTTTAAAATTAGTCAATAGTCAAGAGTCCAAAGTCAAAAGTTAAGAGTCCAAAGTCAAGAGTCAAGAGTCAAAAGTCCAAAGTCAAAAGTCAAAACATTAACTATTCACTCTTAACTGTTGACTATTGACCCTTAACTCTTAACTGTTGACTATTGACTATTGACTCTTGACTCTTAACTGTTGACTATTGACTGTTGACTATTGACCATTGACTGTTGACTATTGACTCTTGACTCTTGACTTACCACCCCTGCATTTCCACTAATTCCATACACAATTCGTTGATTTGCTCTAAGTCAGGTTTATGTGGCAAAGTTGATTCTTGATAAACACTTTCCATTTGAGCTACTAAATCTTCTGCCATTTTCATTACCTGCTCATAAGAATACTCACCATTGAGAATTGCTCTTAAATCTTCCGCATCACCTGCTATTCGTCTATCTACAATCACTTCTCCTGTACGTAATATCTCTACTCCACTACGTAGCAATCGAATGCAGTGCATCCCATGTTTGAGGTCAAAACCTGACTTTTTTTCCATTTCAGCTCTAGTGGGATTTCTATTTTCCTGCCAGGATAAGTAAGCTTTCCATTCTCTTAAAGCAACTTGGTAACTTTGGCTTTTTTGAAGCAAGCGAATAAAATCTTTGCGGCTATTTGTTAAGTTTTGTGTATAGTCTAAAGTCTCATCGGGTAAAGTATATTGTTTCAGCACTCCTTTGAAGTCGATATCAGCCGTCAATAACTGATATAATTGTTCGGCTTCTTCTAAAAACTCGATTCTGCCTCTAATTAAGAGATAAAGATACTCCAGAAAGGCATTTAACTCATCTTTGCTCAGAGTTGCTTCTTCTTCTATGCCAAAATCAGATGGTAGTGGTTTATTTTGCGGTGGATGTAACAACCACTTGCGATGACTTTCCATTTTTTTGATTTGAGCAAAAGCATAACCAGAATAAGTATGCTTTACCTTCTTGCTTAAAAATAGCTGTTTGTGGTTAATTAAATGTTGTCCTACGTTCGTTAATACAGGATATTCATTCAACCACAGCAATTCTAAAACGTTGGGATTTGCTCCCGATAATAACTGAATGATTTTTCTTAATTCGTAGATAACGGTGTCTTTGTTTCCATCTAAAAACGGAAAGATTCCTGGTTCATCCCAACCACCATCTTTTTGTTCAATGCGGTCAAAGCCTAAATAATATCTTTTGGGTGCAATAAATACCCCACGATAATCATAGTCTGAACTCGGACGATTTAAACCATAGCCGTGGCTACCAGCCAAACCTATAAAAATCGCTCTTTGTTCAACTTCGATTCTTTTCATAGTGAATTGAATAAAATACAGCCATCCTAACTCATCAGTTTTCAGAGTGGGATAAAAAAACTGAGCAACGGTTAATGCTGCTCAGAATTTATGGTGTTGTTCTGTGTCTTTAATAGCTACACGCTCAAAGATGAAGATTTCGGCAAACAAGTTAAATTAATAGAGATTTACTCTGTTTAAATTTTTCTTGACTTAACTATATTGTATAGATATAATGATAAATTGGCTGTCTAATTCCTGCTCGGATCAGGTAGATACACAGCAAAAGCTGGATTCATGCGGTTTATCGCTACTCCACAAGAGATGAAAGCCAGCTACCTGTACGGCATCTTCAAGGATAATTATTCCATGACTTACGCAATCATTGAAACTGGCGGCAAGCAACTAAGAGTTGAACCAGGTCGCTTTTACGATATTGAACTACTTCATCTGGAAGCAGAAGAGAAAGTTACTATAGATGCAGTGCTGTTAGTACAGCACGATGGTGAAGTTACTATTGGACAGCCGTTAGTGACGGGGGCAACTGTAGAAGGAACAGTGGTGCGAAATTTTCGCGATCGCAAAGTTCTAGTCTACAAGATGAAGCCGAAAAAGAAAACCCGCAAAAAGCGCGGACATCGGCAAGAAGTCACTAGGCTGATGATTGATTCTATCAACTTGAACGGTTCGGTATTTACTGCTCCAGTTGCTGCAACCGCTGAAACTCAAGAAGAAGAAGCAACACCGGTTGAAGTAACTGTTGTTGAATAATATATAAGGGAATTGGGCATAGGGCATTGGGCATTGGTAATTCGGAAAGCGTTTTTTCCATTCCCCATTTTCCATTACCCATTTTCCATTACCCATTACCCATTCCCCACTACCCATTACAAAAGAGGAAATTATGGCTCATAAGAAAGGAACAGGTAGTACACGTAACGGACGTGACTCTAATGCTCAACGTCTAGGTGTGAAGTGTTTCGGTAGTGAAACTGTCCGCGCAGGTTACATTATAGTACGTCAGCGCGGCAGGAAATTTCACCCAGGTAACAACGTTGGTATCGGTAGCGATGACACTTTGTTTGCTTTAATTGATGGCGTGGTAACGTTTGAGAGAAAGGGTAAAACCCGTAAAAAAGTCAGCGTTTACGCTGCTGCTGAAGCTAGTTAAGGTTAATATTCGTAGTGAGCGGTTTACCGCTCATCTTGAGCGCTGAAGCGCTCACTACGAAAAGCTCATCAATTGTTTGTCTAAGTTGATGAGATAATCTTTTCCATAAGAATTATTTTCCAAAGTCGCGATGAGATGATCTGGCAAGTCTTGGGTTATTTCTTGGCTACATGAACCCTTTGACTTAACTTTACCTTGCCAGGGTTTTGACCATTCACCAGAGACGTAACCTTCTAAAAATTGTTGGTGGATAGTGGATAGTGGTTGGTTGGAGTGTTGTCAAAAAGTACTCGTTACGACTATCAACTATCCACTATCGACTATCCACCATCCACTAACTAAACTAAATATGGACGAGCCAACATAAAGCTAGAAATCGATTTAGCATCTATAGCTTGACCATCAAGAATAGCTTCTTCTAATTCTTCGGGGGTGAAAAATACTGTTTCGATATCTTCGTCTTCCTCTTGTGCTGGGGGTGTATCCAGCTTTTCTAAATCTTGCGCTAGAAAAGCATAAATAATTTCATCAGAATAACCGGGAGCGATAAAAAATTCTCCTAGTTTTTCCCATTTATTAGCGCGATAGCCAGTTTCTTCTTCAATTTCGCGCCGAATCGTCTCTTGAGGTTCTTCACCTGGTTCGACTGTACCCGCTGGAAATTCTAATATGCGTCCTTGAACTGCAAAGCGATACTGACGCACGAGTATAAGTTTACCCTCTGGGGTTACGGGTACGGCTAAAGCGCCACCAGGGTGACGAATACACTCCCATTCTCCTTCCGCGTTGTTGGGTAAACGCAAGCGATTGACTTCAAAATTGAACTTGCGTCCTTTGAACAACAAGCGTTGTTTCAGCAGCTGTGGTAATTCTCTACCTAATGGCATAGTAAAGTTATATTCTCTAATAATACACAGATAATTCCAAAGATGAATTGTCACGCTCAGGCTTTTTCTGCGTTTATCGGTGGTAATTTTAATTGCCCATCCATAAATGTACATCAGAACTGTCTACCTGTTTAACCAGTTCTTTTATTTCACGTTGAGAAATTGGTTCAATTAAATTTGGGGCGATTTCTGCTAGGGGTACTAGTACGAAAGCTCGATCGCACATTCTCGGATGGGGAATTTGCAGTTCTGGTGTATCCAAAATTAAGTCATCATATAATAACAAATCCAAGTCAAGCGATCGCGCTCCCCAGCGTTGAGTACGAATACGCCCAAATTTGCTTTCAATCGCTAACAAAGTTGCTAACAACGCTTGCGGTGTCATTTCTACTTGCAAAATCGCCGCGCCATTCAAGTAATCTGGTTGTGGCGGTCCTACAGCTTTGGTTTGATACCAACTTGATGTAACTTCGAGGATAATACCTGGTGTTTGCGCTAAACTTTCGACAGCGGCTGTTAAAATTGAACTTCTATCGCCCAGATTGCTACCGAGAGCGATCGCACTTGTGTTCATGAATCTTATTGAGGCGCGAACAATACTGAAAATTGGTGTGTACAGTTAACTAGCGCAATACACCAATTATCAAAAAACATTCTTTCGTTATGAATTCAGTTAATTATTTATGAGATATTATACTAACACAAACGAGGTGCGCTAATCCCATTTTTTTCATCGTGGTTAATTTGTAACTACTTTGGGCGAGGAAATGACGTGGCGAAGTTTACATCCTGGTTCAAGGAACGATCAACTAAATTGAGTAACACAAACACAGAGAAACCGGGATTGCCTCACGGCAATAATACCGAAGAATCCTCTCACGATTTGATACCTGAAGGTAATCAAAACCCCAGCGAGGAGTCTGCAAAGGAAACTTCCCCAAGCAAGTTGGCAAAGGTAAAGCAGTTACTGAGCCAGGTGAAAAGTGTATCATCTGGAATCATTGCTAAACTTCCCGGTAGCAATAAACCGCTTTATCGTCGTCCGTTGTTTTGGTTAGGCTTGGGTGTGAGTGGTGGAATCGTAGCCATCAGTTATACTGTGTGGTCAATAGATCGCACTTTGCCGGATAAATCTGAACTGAACGTTGTTGTCCGCGAGCAAACACTGACCATCAAAGCTAGTGATGGTACTATTTTGCAACAGCAAGGAGAAGCGACCAGAGAACAGCTGCAATTAAATCAAATTCCCGATAATCTGAAAAAAGCTTTCATTGCTTCAGAGGATAGAAGGTTTAGGCAGCATCATGGAGTCGATGCTCAGGGAATTGTCAGAGCGGTTTTGAATAACTTGCGATCGCAAGACGTGGTAGAAGGTGGTAGCACCATCACCCAACAGCTAGCGCGAATTCTCTTTCTCAAACAAGAAAAGACAGTTTTGCGTAAGCTAAAAGAAGTCCGACTCGCACAGAAAATGGAGCGGGAATTATCCAAAGACCAAATTCTCGAACGTTATTTGAACCTGGTTTATTTGGGTTCGGGAGCTTACGGAGTTGGCGATGCTGCTTGGGTATACTACAGCAAGACAGTAGATCAACTGACGCTGCCAGAAATGGCAACAATTGCCGGATTAGCCCCAGCACCAAGCGTGTACGCCCCAGATAGAAATCCTGAAGCCGCGAAACAGCGGCGAAATCTGGTGTTGCAACGGATGCAAGACGATGGTTTTATTACCGCCGCCGAAAGGCAAGCAGCAAGTACTGAACCAATAAATCTGAAAAGCAGTTTGCCCAAGCGATTGCAAGTAGAAGCACCCTATTTTACCACCTACATTCAGAAAGAATTGCCAAAGTATGTTTCCCCCGATGTGCTGGCGGGTGGCGGTTTAGTGGTAGAAACTACTATTAACCCAACTTGGCAAAAAGCCGCAGAAGATGCAGTTGCCAAAATACTGCGAAATGAAGGACGCTGGGAGAACTTTAAGCAAGCGGCAATGGTTGCTATTGACCCCCGTACCGGTGAAGTTAAGGCAATGGTTGGCGGAAAAGATTTTGGCAAGTACCAATTTAACCGCGTTACCCAGGCACAGCGTCAACCTGGTTCAACATTCAAAGGATTTGTTTATGCGACGGCGATCGCTACAGGGAAAAATCCTTATGATGGCTACGAGGATTCACCTTTTGTTGTCGATGGCTACGAGCCAAAAAACTACAGCGAAAGCTTTCGCGGTTGGATGAACTTGAGAGATGCTCTCACCAACTCAATTAATATCATTGCGGTGAAGGTGTTGATTGATGTCGGATTTGAGCCAACAATCAAACTAGCTCATGATATGGGGATTAAATCTCCACTTAAACCGACTTATTCTTTGGCTCTTGGTTCTAATGAAGTGAATTTGTTAGAGTTAACCAGCGCTTACGGGACTTTTGCAAATCTTGGGTTACACACAGAAGCTCACGGGATTAGCCGCATCCTCAACCGCCAAGGCAAGGAAATATGGAAAGCTAGTTACCAGCCGGTGCAGGCTCTCGACCCTGAGAGTAATGCTATCATGACCTGGATGCTGCGGAGTGTAGTAGAAGATGGTACCGGTCGCGCTGCCCAATTAGATCGACCCGTAGCTGGGAAAACAGGTACTTCCGATGAAGCTCGCGATTTGTGGTTTATTGGTTATATTCCCCAATTAGTCACAGGAGTTTGGCTAGGTAACGACGATAACAAACCTACTTGGGGTAGCAGTGGTAGTGCAGCTTCCACTTGGCATGAATTTATGGAAGTAGCTGTAAAAGGAATGCCGGTAGAAAAGTTTCCCTCTCGACCAAAGTTAGAAGGTCGTAAAGGCACTATCAAAGCGCTGCGCGTTAAAGCGAACCGAATTGTTAATCGTCCTATTCGCGAATCGGAGGATAACTCAGATGATGATTCTGACAATAATAATAGAAGGCGACGTCAACGAGTAAGTTCTGATAACTCTTATAATTCTAACAATTCTGATAATAGCGATCGCCCATCCAGAAGACGCAGGTACAGGAGAAGCTATTCTCAAGAAAATCAGCAGCAGCAACAAGACGACACCCCAAGACGCAGCCGAAGACGCTATCAGCAACAAAACGATGATACACCTTCACCCAGAAGGCGGCGCTACAGAAGTGAAGAATCAAATTCTTCTTCTAACAATTCTTCCTCAGAATCATCTCGTCCACGACGCCGATACAGACGAGTAGAATCAGATTCTTCTTCTTCGTCACCTAGAAGAACTCGCACCTCTGCACCAGAGTCAAACCGCAGATCATCTGGTTCCTCATCCTCAGATTCCGCACCAACTCAGTCTTGGCGGGATAGACTTAGACCCAGCGGATCTTCCGAAGGAAATTGATCGGGAGATGAGGAGACACTCTAGACAAGGGAGACACTCTAGACAAGGGGGACACTCTAGACAAGGGGGACAAGGAGGACAAGGAGGACAAGGAGGACAAGGAGAAATTTCTTCCCCTGCTTCCCCCTCCCCCTTGTCTTCCCCCTCCCCCTTGTCTAGAGTGTCTCCCCATCCCCCCCTCCCCCCCTGCTCCCCCTCCCTCTCCCCTACGGGGGATGCGTGTGATACGCTCTTTTTGTACGGTCTTAAGTAGTGTTGCCGACAATAGGAGAAAATACTCGTGCATTTATTAATGCAAACAGCAGCGGACGCAGCTGCAAACGCTCCCCATTTTCCCGTATCTGCCACTTTGGTATATGTGGCTGGTTTTATTGCTGCCGTCACGATTGGTTCGATCGCTTGGTATAACTCCAAGCGTCCCCCCGGTTGGGAAAGCAAACAGCGTCCTGACATTATACCTGAAGTTAAAAAAGAAGAAACTCCGGGTGTGGGTGAACCGAAATCTTAAGAAGTTAGAAGTTAAGAGTTAGGAGTTAAGAATTAAAAATTCATAACTCATAACTCATAACTCATAACTCCTAACTCCTAACTCTTTTAGTTTTGAACATCAACCCAACGTCTATAAAGTTTCTGAATTTGTTTGAGAATGGCATTATGACCGGGTTGAGTCGAATCATTTGCCGTAGATAATTGTTGTAATTTTGTTAAGAGTCTTGCTTCTTCGACCGCGACTTCATTATCGCTGTAAATCAAGCCACTGATGGCTTCAATCAATCTTTCATAATCTTCGTTGGTGGGGCGATCGCCTAAATAATCTTTCACCCACTTGTAGCACTCGTCTGGCTGCACGGGAACCAATTCGTACAACCAAGGCTTAATATCTGGATCGCTTGCTAAACCTTTTGCTTGAGCTATTTCGCGCAGATATTGCCGTTCTTCTGCTTGAATTCTACCATCAATCCAAGCCGCTCCAATCAGGATTTTAACTAAGTTTTTCACACTGGAATTAGCAGCCATTGCTTTGTCCTTGGTAATTTAATTTTCGCTCTTTGATTTTTCATTTGTTCAAAGGTTTTTCACTCTTGACAGACGCGATCGGTCTTTGTCTCTACAACTCCTAACTCTTAACTTTTAACTCATAACTGTTGTCTCTTAGCCCTTGACTAATATTAAAATCACAAACAGCGTTCACCTTTAATCATTGGTTTTTCTTAAGCGCACCATGAAAAAGCCATCCATTTCTTGTTTGTGAGGCAATACTTTAATCCAGCCTTGTGGTGTAGAATACGTAGCGGCTGGTGAATCTACGTCAGGAGGCTCTATTTGCCAGTTTGAGTGCGATGCTAAAAAGGACTCAATGACATCTTCATTTTCTGCTGGATGCAATGTACATGTTGCGTAAACTAATATGCCATTAGTCTTGACAAATGTTGATGTATGCGCTATTAATTCTTTTTGCAGTGCGGAGAGTTCTTGAACAGACTCTGGTGTTTGTCGCCAACGAGCATCAGCGTGACGGTGGAGAGTTCCTAAACCAGAGCATGGTGCATCAAGTAACACGCGATCGCCGATGTTTTTAAATTGGGGTTGATTGCGGCTGTCGCCAGTATAAATTTGAATAGAGTGCAAATTTAGGCGTTGAGCATTTTCCTTGAGTTTGCGAAGACGTGAGGTAGTGCGATCGCCTGCCCAAATTGTTCCTTTATCTTGCATCAATTCCGCAATGTGCGTTGTTTTTCCTCCCGGTGCAGCACAAGCATCAATTATTACCTCACCTGGTTGCGGGTCGAGCAAATGACTTACCAACTGAGCGCTACTATCTTGTACAGTCCACCAACCCTCGCTAAAACCAGGTAAATTTTGAATAGCACCAGTACTACCAATCAATCGCAAAGCTTGGGGTAAGTGAGAAACGCGCTTGACTAAAACACCCTTCAATTGCAAAGCCGTTTCAACTTCATCAACCGAAGCGCGAAGAAGATTTACCCGCAAGTCAATAACTGGCGTTTGGTTCATCCATTCGCATAATTTTTCTGTTTCTGCGAAACCAAACTGTTTCAACCACACTTCAATAATCCAGTCAGGAAAGCTGTGTAAAATACCCAAGCGTTCCACCGGATTTTCTGGCAATTGTAAGGGGAAGTGGGGAGATGGGAGGGATGAGGGAGATGAGGGAGATGGAGAGATAAACTCCCCCTGCCCCCTGCCCCCTGCCCCCTGCCTCCTGCCCCCTTCTCCCCCCCTCTCCCCCTCCCCCTCTCCTCTTCTGATATACTCTCGCAACAGACCATTAACAAAACCTGTGAGTCCAGAAAAGCCATTTTCTTTAGCCAGTTGGACAGTGGTATTAACAGCAGCTGATGGCGGAATTCGCTCTAGATAGCGCAGTTGATATAAGCCTAGATGTAGAATAGTGCGGAGGTATGCAGGCTGTTGGTGGGATTTCTTTTTGCCGAGTTGGTCGATGATCGCATCGAGAGTGCGTTGCCTTCTAGTGCAGCCATAAACTAAGTCTGTCACTAAACGGCGATCGCTTAACTCTTCATTATATTGGCGTTGGCGTTCGCGGAGCGTCTCGTAGAGAAGCCCGCCGGAGGCATCGCTCAATTTAACTTTTTGCAGCACTCTATCGAGGGCAACATCAGCATAAGCCCCCTTGTGAACCTCTCGCAAGGCAATAAAAGCTAGTTGACGGGGGTTAATCATATAATTATTTTAAATTTTCTGCTGAAAAAAAGCGACTTTTATACCAACGCCCAATGCCCAATGCCCATTGCCCATTGCCCAATGCCCCCTAACTAACAACAGGTAATTTTACACTCACCCTCGTACCACCTACCACCTCAGACTGAATAAATAATTCCCCACCATGAGCATTAACAATGCGTTTAGTAATCGCCAGCCCTAAGCCTGTACCATTAGATTTTGTGGAGAAAAACGGCTGAGTGAGCTTTGAAATAACTTCTGGGGGAATTGGTTCGCCCCCATTGCAGACATGAATGCAGACTTGACCGCCGTCAGAACAATCTACTTCGCATTTGACGACATCTCCTGGTGAGACAGCCTCGCAAGCATTGCGGACAATATTGATAAAAACTTGTTTAATTTTATCTTTATCCCCCAGGAATTTCACTACTCTGGAAGCTGGAATAAATTCGATTTGCCGTGATAATGCTTCTGGCATTTCGCAAAGAGTTACTAGCAACTCATTTACAAATTCATTTACATCCAATTCACAAAGTTGCAATACCTGAGGTTTAGCGTAAAGCAAAATTTCACTTAACAATCGCTCAAGACGACTGGCTTCACTCAAAGCTAACGATAATCGCTCTTGAGCTGCTTGACTCAAAAGGTTTTTTTGAGAATACTTTAATCCCATAATCGTGGTAGTTAGGGGATTGCGAATTTCATGGACAATTATGGCAGCAAATTCACCAATTGCTGCCAGCCGTTCTTGTTCTACAAGCTTGGCTTGGGCTATTTGCAGTTCTGCGGTACGTTGTTCTACCTTTGCCTCTAAAACTTGATTGAATTGGCATTGTTGCTGGTAAAGGTGATAATGGTCTATTGCTGTAGCTGCGCGATCGCCAAACAGTTCGGCAATTTGAATTTCCTCTTTTGTAAACTCCCGTGGCTGCTGATGAAAAGCGCAGATAGTACCAATAACTTCACCTTGGGCTGTCCGTAACGGTATTCCTAAATATGAACAATAACCTTCGGGAACTTCTCCATATTCTGGATGTTTATGAGCATCTTCGACTGTTAATAATTGACCGATTTCTATTACAGTGCCCGTGAGAGTACCATGTAGTGAATAAACATGTTCACCTTCACCGATATCCAGACTACTTGCTAGTACCTTCTCAAAACCTTTCTGGCAGAGCGTTACTACTGTCCAATCTACTTTAATTAGATCGCTAATTCCGCAGGCAATATTGTGCAAATAACTACTTAGTTCGCCTGTTCTGTAGTTCAAAGAAGACAAAAGTGCCATTGCCTGCCGCTCGCGCTGCCATTGCTGTTTGTCAAACGAAATTTTATCTTCACTCTTCTTGCTCATTGATGCTTATTGTATGGTGAGCGCAAAGTAAGTTGAGAATTGATACTTTTTCAAGTATTCGTAGTCTCGTTGTGACTCCGCATAATTTGGTATGTAGATTTTACTAGATAACACTTGTGTTTGTATATAGAATATCTCTATAATTTTACATAATTAAATACAACTTTATATAATGCCTATTTATTTAGGAGTAAAAATATGACAGCCCATATTCTTTTAGTGGAAGATGAAGTTAAATTAGCGCGATTTGTTGAATTAGAATTGAGTAGCGAAGGTTACACTGTCAGTGTGGCGCATGATGGGGTAACAGGTTTGACATTGGCGCGAGAGTCATCGCCAGATTTAGCGATTTTAGATTGGATGCTACCAGGACTAACGGGGTTAGAAATTTGTCGTCGTCTGCGTGCGACGGGTAACTCAATACCAGTGATTTTGTTGACAGCAAAAGATGAAGTGAGCGATCGCGTTGCCGGTTTGGATGCAGGTGCCGATGATTATGTACTTAAACCCTTTAGCATTGAAGAATTACTTGCCAGAATTCGCGCACATTTACGCCGCACTCAAGAAACAGATGAAGATTTATTGCAGTTTGAAGACTTAAGTTTAAATCGCCGCACTCGTGAAGTATTTAGAAATAAACGAGCAATTGAACTAACAGCAAAAGAATTTGACTTGTTAGAGTATCTTCTCTCTCATCCCCGTCAAGTGTTTACGAGAGACCAAATTCTAGAGAAAGTTTGGGGTTATGACTTTATGGGTGATTCTAATATTATCGAAGTTTACATTCGTTATTTGCGTCTCAAACTCGAAGAAAAAAATGAAAAACGCTTGATTCATACTGTGCGTGGTGTAGGGTATGCTTTGCGGGATAATTAATATTTAATGAGTAAGGATAAAATGCGTATTTGGCAAGCTGATTTTTATCGTCGTCCCCAAGCGGATGCATTTTGGCAGTTGTTGATTTGTGACGCTACTCGCAGTTTTGAGTATCAAGCTAGCTGTCTTCAGTCAGAAGCGAATTCTAGTTGGGTTGCTTCGCAAATTAAATTAGCGGCTGGTGGACAATTACCAGATAAAATTCAGGTATTTCGTCCTCAATCTTTAAGTTTAATTGAAGCTGCTGGGCGCAATTTGGGAATAAATGTTGAAGCAACTAGACGTACTTTCGCTTTGAAACAGTGGTTGCAGGAAGAATATCCTTTAGCGCTGGATAAACCACCTCCTACACCATTACCAGAAAACCTCTGGGGTGAGAAATGGCGTTTTGCTACTTTGAGTGCTGCGGATGTTGAAGAAGCATTTAGCGATCGCCCAATTCCCATCTTAAATATGCCAGAATATCTCAAACCGATTAATCTCGGTTTAGCCTCAACACTGCCCGTCCCAGGTGTGGTAATCTATGGTGGAAGGCAATCGATGCGTTTGGCGCGGTGGTTAGAACAAGCTTCTCCTGTATCGCTTTCTTACATTGCTGGTGCGCCGGATGGTTTAATATTAGAAGCTGGTTTGGTAGATAGATTCATTGTCGCGACCTTTGCAGATCGAGAAGTTGCCGCATCTGCTCAAAATTTTGAACAGCGCAAACAACAAAGTAAAGGGTTGCATTTTTTGTTAGTTCAACCTGATGATTCGGGAATGACTTATACCGGATTTTGGTTATTGCAAACAGAATGAGCGCTTTTCTGTATGATTGTTAAGTAAGACTATAAGGTAAGACTGACGATCAAAGTCACAATTACCTTGGAAGAAGACATCCTCCAGTTTATAGATCGGCAGGCACAAGGAAACCGCAGTGGATACATAAATGCGCTGCTGTCAGAACACCGTCGCCGAATTTTAGAAGCAGAAATGATTGCATCCCTCAAGCAAGATGCTGAAGATCCAGAGTATCAAGCAGAAATTGCTGCTTGGGATAACGTTGTCGGGGATGGCATTAATGCCAGGGAATAATTTAACTTATATTAGTTGGTATGTTAGAGCAAGAATACTGGGAAATTATTCACACAGCTTTAAATGTAGTTCTTGTAATTGTGGTTTAAAATTGCCAAAGCGCGATCGCTCAACTTTCTCTGTTCGTTGTTGAGCATTATATAATGTTTTCCTAATCAACTCTTCTGCCACAGCTTTGACTACATTAATGCTCACAGAATTTCCCAATTGATAGTAAGCTTTCTCATCATTGGGATGCAATATAAAGCTATCCGGAAAACCTTGTAAACGTGCGACTTCGCGCTTAGTCAGTCGTCGCACTCTGTTATTATGATATACTCCTAACCGATTAGCATCACTAGCAACCACTGTTACAGAAATCTTACTTGGATCGACAAACTTATAAACCTCAAAAGAAAAGTTGCCAGATACAGGTTTATATTTATCGTTAATAATCTTGAGATATTTTTTAGCAACTAGCGAATCTAAAATTTCTTCTAAATTAGGATGCTCAAAAAAACTAGCTATTTGCTTCTTAGTTAATAATTTACCATCTTGTTCATGACCAAATTCTTTATTTCGTCTTTTTAAAATAAAACGGTTCATTAATTCAATTTCATCTACACTACATTTACCCCGCAATCCTAATTCCCAAGAATGAATCGAATTTCCTCCACGATAATCAATTAATCGCACTCCATGCAATCGATTTAAATCTTGATTGTAGATTTGTTTTAAAGCATTGACAAATTCTACCGAGCAATCATACTTTATATCTGGATTATCTTCTAAAATATCGGCAACAGTAACAGATTTGTTCAAGGGGTAAAATAAAGATAGCTGTTGGGTGTTATAGGAGTGAGAATCTTTAAAACCAACATCAGAAATTAAGTCAAATTTAGGAGAAGCATTCAAAATGCCTAAAAGATAAACTCGGACGCGGTTTTGCGGTAAACCAAAGTTAGCACTATTGAGCAAAAAAGCATCAAAGCTGTAACCTCTCTTTTTAATCTCATGCTTAATTGTTGCTAATGTTTCACCGCTATCATGGCTATAAAGTCCCCGCACATTTTCAAACAGAAAAGCTTGTGGTTGATATGTATCGAGTAATCTGGTAATTTCAAAGAATAACGTTCCTCTCGTATCTCCAAACCCTTCTTTTTTGCCAGCATGAGAAAAAGACTGACAAGGAAAGCCAGCTAATAAAAAGTCATGTTCTGGTAAGTTATCTATCAGGTGAATGTCACCTAAAGGCTTGTGTCGAAAATTTTCTTCATAAATTAATTGAGCATCTGGGTTAATTTCGCTACTTAATACGCATTCGGTTTTGATATTTAAAGAATTTGCAGCTTGTTCAAAAGCTAATCTAATTCCCCCAATTCCGGAAAATAAATCAACAAACCGAATTTTTAGCATACTTGATTTTCCGAATTTTAAGCGATTCTCCTTCTCCTGCCAAAGACGCTGCGCGATCGCGTTATATCACTTTCCTTTAACCCGCGCTTGCTTCACCATGTCAATCAAGGTATAATGAGCATCCTCCGCATTTGCTAAAATATGGTCGAATTGAATGCGAACTGGTACAGCTTCTCCATTCACTTGAGCTTTCAAATCCATACCTTGAGCATCAATTGCAAGCATTTGTGCTGCTGTCGCATCCGCTAACCCACCAAAAGCCTGAGCGTAAAGAACTATAGCATCAGCATGATCCTCGTTCATGTGATTGCAAATGCGTGAGCTAATTTCAGTAGAGAACTGTTCAGACATAGCGTTTCTCCTTGTTGATGCTAATGGGATTCTAAACTACATATTGACCAACAGTATCCTAATCTGCTGGCAATGTAATTTAGTTTGAGAATTTATAGTTAGTTTTTATACTATTTTTCCGGCAAGGTAAGTACTCTAGATATAGTGCTTGCCAGGGGTGGAAATGTTCGCCGATCGCTTGAGATGTAGCTTTTTGACAAGCGATCGCTCCTGAAGCGTATTTACTAATTTTCATTAAATAAAAATAAAAGATATGAAGTATTTTTTACCTGTGAATCCGAAATTGATTTAGGTAAAACTGTAGCCTAATTGAGCAAAGTTATTCAAGCCAAAAACCGATGAGTGAAATCAAGCACCGCCGAATTGTAATTGGGGATGTGCATGGTCACTATGATGCTTTAATGATATTATTACAGGCGATCGCCCCAGACTCAGACGATCAAGTGTATTTTCTCGGAGACTTAATTGATCGCGGACCTCAGAGTTGCCAAGTAATAAATTTTGTTAAAGAAAATCGCTATCACTGTCTGCTAGGCAATCACGAGCAGATGTTGTTAAATATTCTTACTTCCAGATACATCACCCCCGAAATTATGCAAGCATGGCTTGACTGTGGGGGACGAGCCACTGTAGCCAGTTATCAAGAAGCGATAATTCCTCACGATCATCTTGAATGGTTGCTAAGTTTGCCTACATATCTGGACTTAGGAGATGTTTGGTTATCTCATGCTGGTATTGATCCGTTAATTCCTTTGGCAAAACAAACAGCCGATCAGCTTTGCTGGGTGCGAGATGCATTTCACAGCATGAAAAAGCCTTACTTTACAGATAAACTGATTATTGTCGGTCACACCATCACTTTTACTTTACCTGGCGTTGCGCCCGGTAAACTGGCACAAGGAGCCGGATGGTTAGATATAGATACAGGAGCTTATCATCAGCGCAGTGGCTGGTTGACGGGACTCGACATTACCAATAACCTAGTTTATCAAGTCAACGTCAACCAGCTTTGTGTCCGCATCCTGCCCTTAGAAGAAGCTGTGACGAACATCAATCCAGCGGAAATTGGAGACAGGGGGAGGGGGGGATTAGGGGGACAAGGGGGACAAGGGGGACAGGGGGAGCCAGCGCCGTGCGGAGGTTCCCTCCGTTGAGGCGCCTGGCGTGGACAAGGGAGAGTATTAACCCTATAAAGGTCGAATATTTGCTTTATAAGCTGCACCATCCAATCCTTCACCGCGATTGCTAGGTTGAGAGTTTATGGCACGTTTGAGGGCTTGAATGCGATCGCCTGTTGCCGGGTGCGTACTCAAAAATCCTGGTGTAGAATTCTTTGATACCAATTTTTGCATAAAAGCAGGCATCGCCGACTGTGCATAACCAGCGCGTGTCAAAGTTCTTAATCCTCTTTGATCGGCATCAAATTCATTTTGACGACTGCGCGGAAGGTTTCTCGCTACTTGCACACCAATGGCTACCGCTTGATTTCGATCTAAACCTGCTGCTGTTAAAAGTCCGCTTTCGAGTGCTTTTTGCCGCATCTGTTTGAGTGCGTGTTTTCCACCGATGTGTCCCATTTCATGACCGATAACACTTGCCAATTCCGCTTCATTTGCTGCGGCTTTTATCGTACCGGTGTTGATATAGACAAAGCCTCCCATTGTGGCAAAAGCGTTAATACCGTCATCATCAACCACCTGGAAAGTATAGGGAATATCCGGGCGATCGCTAGATGCTACTAAACGCTGTCCAATTTGCCGGACGTAGTTATTTACTTGTGAATTACGATAAAGACGAATATCACTGCTTTGTAATTGCTGATTAATCTGTTTGCCAAGATCAACTTCTTGGCGATCGGATATATTAGATAGCTGAAATAACTGGGCACCTTGGAAAATGAGAGGCAATAAATCTATAGCCTTCCCTGGTAAAGGTGTACTCAAGCAAAGACTCAAGGCAACTACCACCGAAATTAACGGATAAATCAAGCGATGTCGCCAAAAACGGTAATTTACTAAGCCTTTCCAATTCATCATAATCCGGCACAGCTGAGTATTTTAGGAGAACGTAAAACTATAGGACGGATTTATCCAATTCTAAGTTGCATTTGACTTAATACTAAACAAAGTGCGCGAAGAGCGAGTACAGCCCCAAAAGATGAGTCAAAAAGGCTGGCTGACTACAAGCCAACAATAGCCTACACTTTTATTCTCACAGCAACGAAAAATTGTCACAAGTCCAATCTGTTTACTTTGCACATCTTTTGGGCACGTCATGATACACTGTCGCATGACCGAGAATCCCAGCTGCTTTTAGAACAAGCAACGAGTGTAAGCGGTTCTCTACTATACACGGCGTTGCAACAATCAATTATTCCGCTATTAAGAATTGAAAACTGCTTATGGCTCTTTTAGATTCCAAAGGTCGCTTATTCGGTAAAATCAACCTTCTCGATTTTGGTGCCGCGCTGGTAATTTTATTAGTCATATTCGGCATCTTTGTCTTTCCCGGAACTTCTGGTTCTGTTGCTCAAATTAACTCGAAAACAGTACCTATAGAGGTAGATTTAGTTGTTAGAGGATTGAATCTGCGCGACCCGCAACAGCTATACGAAAAAGGGTTTACAAAAGGTGGCAAAACTAACGTTATTATCCGCAATCAACCCTACGGTCAAATTGGGATTAAATCTATTCAAGAAATACCTAGAACCGTAAGTGTTCCTCAACCTGATGGTTCTGTCAAAGAATTGCCCGATCCGAGAGCAAACAATTTTAGTCGAGATATGCTTTTGACCTTAGAAGGCAAAGCGAATATCACTGAAAATGGACCAGTTTTAGGTAACAGTAAAGTTAAAATTGGGATGCCTTTTGAGTTAGAAGGCTTTAATTACAACTTCAATGCTACTGTTATCGATTTAAGATTGAAAGACAAGTAACCTGCAATTAAAGAAAATGTAGGACAGGTTCAGATCCCCGACTTCTTAAAGAAGTCGGGGATCTACTGCTAATCAACTACTCAACAAAGGCAAAAATCGCCGAATTAAACCAATTGTCACCGCTGGCAATTCTAACTGTGGCGTTAATCCCACATTTTGTAACTCTTGAAAAACGCGAATTGCTTGCGGATTCATTTCCGCAAGACGCCGACCAATTTCTGGACCAGTAAATTCTGACTTTTGCCCCCAAATTATCGCCGTGGGAGTTGTCAATTGTTGAATATAAAGCGATAAATCAAAGCACAAATCGCCACGCACAAAAGACAGTGCCGCATATTCAGCATTTGGCTGACGCGCTGATTCTAAATAAGCTTCGACAATTTCCTCGTAGACGCGACTAGAATCGGCAAATTGGCGTTGTTCTAAGAAATTGCGAATACCAGAACTAGTGGCAATTCCTGTAGTATACAGCAAGCGGTCAAGAATGGGAACGCTGACAATCTGGGCAAAAATACTGCCAGAGTAATTTTCGCCAAAGTCGGAAAGTCCAGCAGGTAAAGTGAGAATCAGCGACTTGAATAAATCAGGACGAGCGATCGCTACTCGAATTGTAAACGCCGCTGTCAGCGAAGAAGCAATTACTGTCACCGCTTCTGTACAAGTCTGCTCTAAAAACTCCCGAATCATCGTTGTATAATCATCAATCTTATAATTTCGCGCCGGATGCTCAGATCTACCCCATCCGATCAAGTCTGGTGCTATTATTCGATACTCGGCAGCAAAAGCAGGATAAACTTTTGACCACTCATATGCAGAAGAACCACCACCAAAAGCATGTAGAAACACTAAAGTTTCCTTTTTTGTGGGGGCAGTTACCTCATCCTCATAAGGCGAACCGACGGCAGTATAATATACAATTCTACCTAATGAGGTATTTACGGAGCGTTGCTCAAATCCCAATGGCTGAAACATACGTGTTTTGTGTTTTCTGTTATGGTTGCTAAACGCCAATGACAGTTGCTTCATCTGTCCCCAACACTTAGGGTGTGGAGTTTAAAATTCTCACTATTCTTATCATCGACGAACAGAGAACTTTAGAACTTCTTACTCAGGAGGGGTAAAAAGACTCATGTAAAGAAATATAGAGTTATTTGAAATTATTCACTTACATTTTCTAACCGTACCTTTCCCCTTTTCTCTTTACCCAAGATTAAAAATCCTTTCCCCTCCCCATTCCCCTCTTCCTTCATCTGGGTCTGATTAAGTAAATGTAAAACTACTGCTTTACTTGTAAAGACTTTGTGATTTTTTTTCACTTCATCTCCAGATTTTTGCTCGAAGATATTGTCACTAGCGGTTTTCTTACTGTAGCGAGTATCACTTAGGACTGAGGTACTTGAGAAATTATTTATGATATTCTATCAGAAACATTACCGATAGTTTTGAGCGTCAAGAATACTCGGAGTGTTCATTAATATCACTTAATAACTCTAGTTCTGCACCGAGAAATAATCAATCCGATGTAGCTAGTAACTAAATTATTCTCTAGGCAATGGTAAAGCGGGGCGTCATGATAAAGGAGGCTACTCTTCAATCGAATAAACTACCAACGTTTGAAGACCGTAAATTTTTACGTGAAAACTACGTAAGTGTTGAAAAAGAAACAATAGATTCAGCTTGCAAGAGTCAAAATCAAATAGATATTGACGAAGAACAGGCAGCTGTACCTACTTGTATTTGTTTGAATTTAGAAGATTTGAAATGCTTTGAGGCTGTGGAGCGACAATATGAACAGTGGGGTGTCATATTTCATAATTCTGTCGCAATACAACCCTCAAACCCAGCATTTCCCACTCATTCGGGGGTTACAGTGTTGATGGGGTCGCCCAAAAGCGGATTTTTAGAAGCTACTTTCCTGCGTCCAGTCCACTGGGTTAGTACGTTTGTCACAAGTTCCCAGCGGTTAGTACTTTGCGCTTACGATCGCCACAACCAACTACTCACCCAAACAGCACTACCAGCAGCTAATCTTGCCAACTCTGACTCGGCGCTGCCCCCCAGTACGTTATTATCTTTAACGGCGAATGACATCCACCGCATTACCTTCAGCACTTTTGATGGTCAATTCATCATTGATGACTTTAGTTTCTGTTTTTAAAACAAAATAAAAACTCCTTGACAAAATCGTTATACCAGACTATACACAGGTATGCTTGTAGAGTATATTGATTGTGAACTACACCCCAGGTATCAGTGAAAACTGATATATTAAGCAATCTTGTAATTCCCTTAGGTAAACACTGTGGCACAGGCTTCATCTTCTTGGCAGCAATTGCTCAACCAGCTTGCAAAGTGGTCGCTTTTATTCAAGACAGAAAGAGCCACAAAGCAACCAAATCTTAAACTATACCGAGAACCAGGAGGATACTTAGGGTTTTTGACAATTGTCATTGCGATGCTTTTGTGGAACTGGAAACTGCTGTTGGCAATTATTGTCGGCGTTGGGATAATGGTGTTAGTCTACTCAATGCAGCGGTGGGATTGGCGATCGCACATGTTAAAAATTCGTAAATTATTTAACAATCCCAACCGCCGGTTAGCTTTATCAGTTACAAGTGGCGGTATTGCCACCCTCAGCACTTACATGGCTGCTGCCATTTGGGTTGACTCCAACAGTCGTTGGATTGCTGCGGGTGCAATTTTGCAAGCTTTGGGGACACTATTAACTATAATTTTATTAGTGTGGCAAATCGTCAGCTTTTACAGCATTCGAGAAGAAGAGCAACTAGATCGCTTATTGCTCACCTTGACAGAACAAGACCCCCTCAAGCGTCTGATTGCCCTACGTCGGCTCACCAAATTCGTTAACAATAACCGCATTGACTCTTCTGTGAAGCAAAATATTATCGAATGCTTGCGACTTTTAATTAGTCGAGAAGAAGAAGTCATGATTCGCGAAGCAGCTTTTGAGAGTTTGCAAGCACTAGATTTAGGAGAACAAATATCATCCAGTTCGGCAACTCCTTTAAAGCCTCTCTCCGCCAAAGTCAAACAGCATACATATTAGTTAATGGGTAATGGGTAATGGGGAATGGGTAATGGGTAATGGGTAGTGGGTAATGGGTAATGGGGAATGGGTAATGGGGAATGGGTAATGGGTAATGGGTAGGAGTACTTTTTTACAACTAACAACTAACAACTAACAACTAACTACCAACAACCAACTACCAACTACCAATTACCAATTACCTTTTTCCCAATTACCAACCAACTACTTTCGATACAACCGACCATTACGAACTTGTACCACAGGATGATTGCACCGCCGCACTAACTGTTCATCGTGGGTGGTAACAATTACCGTTGCTCCAAACGAGTTTAACTTCTGGAGAATTTGCATCACTTGCCAAGAATTATCAAAATCGAGATTTCCAGTTGGTTCATCTGCCAAAATCAGCGGAGGTGTAGCTACGATCGCTCGCGCAATACTCACCCGTTGTTGTTCTCCTCCAGAAAGTTGATCGGGAAAGCAGTCAGCTTTGGAAAGTAAACCTACTAGCTTTAAAGTTGGTTCCAAGCGGCGTAGAATTTCCTTGCGGGTGTATCCTTGAGCTTGCAAGACAAAAGTGACATTTTCCGCCACAGTCCGCTGGGGAATTAGCTTGTAGTCTTGAAATACAATGCCAATACGTCGGCGCAAAAAAGACAAGCGATCGCCTTTCATTTTTGCCACATTACACTCATCAACCATCACCTCTCCCTGTGTAGGCAACTCCTCACCATACAGCAGTTTCAACAGCGTTGATTTACCCGAACCACTAGGACCAGTGACAAACAGAAAATCTCCCTGTTTTACCGACAAATTCAAATCAAACAACGCTTGAGAGCCATTGTTATAAGTTTTTGTCACCGAGCGCAACTGCACCATCGGCACAGTACTTTTACTGCGTCCTTGAGTTTCCCTCTCCTGAAGAAGAAATTTTTCAGTAGTTTCTTTCGGTGTCAATACTGGCATTGCTGGATTTTACCTACACATTAGCTTTAAAATAAGAATTCCCAGGTTATGCCTGGGAATCACAAATTCAACACCAAAAATTCCAAATTTTTTGACACCCTCACTTTTCTAGGGTGCGGGCGATTCGCCACAACGATTCTGTTTAACTAATTGCACCTCTTGCCGTCAACCGATAAACTACAGCTTTCCAAGCAAATTCCGGCAAAGCCAACATGCGGCGCCAGCGCCAAGGTTCTTGATAAAGTCGATACAGCCATTCGAGATTATTATCTCCCAACCACGCAGGAGCGCGAGATTTTGTCCCCGACCAAATATCAAAACTACCACCAACGCCGATCCAAATTGCTTGCGGACACAAATGTCGGTTTTGAGCAATCCATAACTCTTGACGCGGCACTCCCAAACCGACAAAAATCACTTGAGGCTGTAATTGGCTAAGAGTTTGTCGTAATTGTTCTTCTTCTTCTGGCGAATGATAGCCGGAGTGAGTACCTGCTATACGCAATTTCGGTAATTGAGAAAGCCAAAACTCTGCCGCTGTTGCAGCGACTTTTGGCGCACCTCCATAGAAAAACACTTTTGCGTCAGTATGACGCTCAACTTCTCGCAACAGTTTTTCTGATAGCTCAATTCCTGGACAACGTTGTATTTTTTGCCTTAATAGTAACTGTAAATACAGAACTACCCCCGCTCCGTCTGGAATCACTAATTCAGCAGCTTGAATCACCTTAGCTAAAGATGTATTTCGCTCTGCTTGCATAGTCATTTCTGCATTCAGCGTTACCACATGAGTTCCCTTACCTTGTTGCAGTCGTTCTAGCAACCAGTTGGGATAGTTAGTGATTAAATGAATCGGTAGTCCCAAAACCGAAAACACTTGATAGTGTTTAGACATAGCCTATTCTTGATTAGCCTCACACCAAGTTCATCGAACGATAGTCTATCAAATTTGTTCCAAATTCCCCATCCTCCCCCACTGCACCCACAGACGTTCCGTCGGAACGTCTCTACTCCATCTCCCCATCTCCCTATTCCCCATGCCCCATTCCCGTTAAACTAATTGATATTGGGTGCTTGTAGTTGTGGCAAAGCAGCCCTGATTTTATTGTTAGTCATGTTCGCATAAAGAACAAATACCTAAAACACGGGCAATCTTCTTATGTATCTGGCTTACAAAGCGCCTTTATATGTTTTTCAGATGTTTTAAAACTGCATCTGCTAGGACTTTTTAGTAAACTCGATTTGACAGTTAAGGTAGTGTAACGGGCGGAAGTTGATTATGAGTAAAATTCGTGTGGCTCTAATTGAAGATCATGACCTCACCCGTGTGGGTATTAAGACAGCACTACTACAAAAGGATGAAATTGAAGTTGTCGGCGAAGCTGCGACTGCGGCTGATGGAATGAAAATGTTAAAAACGTTACATCCCGACATCGCTATTATAGATATTGGTTTACCAGATAAGGATGGCATTGAGCTTACACGCGAAGTAAAATCTACTGCTAGTCAAGAAAGCTTAGAAACCAAAGTGTTAATTTTAACATTGCGGGATAATAAAGAAGCGGTGCTGGCAGCTTTTGCGGCTGGGGCTGATTCCTACTGCATGAAGGATATTGGGTTTGATAATTTGCTCGAAGCAGTGCGAGTGACTTACAATGGCAACTCTTGGATCGATCCTGCGATCGCTCGCATAGTTTTACAACAAGCACAACAAAATCCATCCAAGCCAGAAGTCCCATCAGTGGATAGTAAAGGCTTTCCCCTGAAGCAAGATCAAAGTGAAAATGAAGAAATTATTGACCCATACACCCTGACAGAAAGAGAGTTAGAAGTGTTACAGTTGATCGTCGAAGGTTGTAGTAATGCATTAATCGCCGAAAGACTGTACATTACCGTCGGAACGGTGAAAACTCATGTCCGGAATATTTTGAATAAGCTATGCGCTGATGACCGCACCCAAGCAGCAGTCCGCGCTTTGCGTTCTGGCTTAGTGGGATAAAGTTAATCGCTCGTAAGCTAAAGAAAGGCGATTAAAGGTAAGTTTACACCTTTGAGGAATTTATACCTTCAAAGTGGGTATCTTCTCTTTAATGAGTGCTACTTTTGTATTGTTTTGTTAATTATCGGGTGAGATAAATAATGCAGCATCTCGCTATTAAAGAATCTGAAAAATAAAGTCAAATATGACTGAGACAGATGTAGGCAAACTAAAGCTGATGGTGGTGGATGACGAGCCAGATAACTTAGATTTACTCTACCGCACTTTTAGGCGAGATTTTCAAGTATATAGAGCAAGTCATGCACGAGATGCCATCGAAATCTTAGACAGAGAAGGGGAAATGGCTGTAATTATCTCTGACCAAAGAATGCCAGAGATGAACGGCACAGAATTTCTCAGTCGCACGGTAGATCGCTTTCCGGATACGATTCGGATTTTGCTGACGGGCTTTACTGATGTGGAGGATTTGGTAGACGCGATCAACTCCGGTCAGGTGTTTAAGTATATTACTAAACCCTGGAATCCCGATCGCCTGAAAGCAATAGTCGGGCAAGCGGTTGATACATATCTGGTGTTGAAGAAACGCACGGCTGAGTTGCGTCGCGCTTTGCGGCGAGAATCTTTGTTTAATGCAGTGACAACAGCAATTCGCGAGTCTTTGGACTATAGCAGTATGCTGCAAAAGATTGTCGCCACCATTGGACAGACATTTGAAGCGACTTGTTGTTTACTCAAACCAGTGGAAAGCGATCGCCTCACCCTAGATGAGTTTTCTTACCAAAACCCTAAAACTCCTATCAACAACTGTTGTACCTTTGACCCCAGCTTGTTGATTGAAAAAGTTCTTGAAACCCGTCAATATCAGCTATCTCAAGATGTAGAAGGCGGCTGCTGTCATCAACTAGTTGTGCCTATAAGCTATCAACAACAACTTTTAGCAGTTCTTGCTTTATATCAACAAGGAGGCTCAAGCACTTGGCAAGATGAAGATATCCAGCTAATTACCGGAGTCGCCGAACAAGCAGCTTTAGCCCTCTCCCAAGCAAAACTCTATCAACGTCTCCAAGAAAAGCAACAACAAATCAGCGCCGAGTTAGAAGTTGCCCGCCAAATTCAAAACAACCTGCTGCGTCAAAGCTTACCTGAAATCAAAGGCGCGAAAATCCAAGCTTGCTGCTACCCCGCCCGCGAAGTAGGAGGAGATTTTTTTGAAGTTTTTGCTCATCCCAAAGGTGACTTATGGTTAGCAGTCGGTGACGTTTCCGGCAAAGGTGTCCCGGCAGCTTTATTCATGTCAAGTGCTATTTCCGTTTTGCGCCGCGAATTATCTGTAGAATTACCACCGCCGCCAAACGTAATTATCCAAAATCTCAACCATGCTTTGTCTGAGGACTTGATCGGCAACAATTGCTTCATCACCCTCGTCTTAGCTTGTTATACCCCCACCACTAGGGAACTGGTTTACGCAAATGCCGGTCACATCTATCCGATGCATTGGACAGCAAGTGCAAATTTGGCAGAAAATCCCAATTACCTCAAGGTACGCAGCATTCCTTTAGGGATTTTACCCAAATGGCAAGCACAGTCTGGTCAATTAGTTCTTTCTGCTGGAGATACCTTGTTACTCGCCAGTGATGGTATTACTGAAGCAATGGTATTAAACCAGACGCAGTTAAACAATAAAACTGTGGATGGCACACAGCCAGCTAGCCATTCTATGTTGAATCAAGAAGGTCTTTGGCAACTCTTAAAAAGTGAGCCTAAACCACTTTCTCTCAACCATTTGCTAGCTCGCATCCAAGCAGACAACAACGTTCAAGAAGATGACCAAACTATTCTCTCACTGGAGGTTATGTAAGTAATGAAAAGTGAGCTTCATGTACCAAGTGACTTAAAGTTTTTAAGCATCGTCGAAAGCTGGCTGCTAGGATGCTTACAAATCCAGCTAGGAGAGACAGTTGATTGGTCACGGCTATCAAGTCGTTTGCGGCTAGCTTTGGTGGAAGCTTACTCAAACGTAGTACGTCACGCCCACAAAGATCAGCCCAATGCACCAGTTTTAATTCGCTTGGAACTCAAAGACCAAGATATAGCCTTAGAAGTTTGGGATCGCGGTGACGGCTTTGATATGTCTACCTACTTTCCTCCCAACCCAATGGACAAGCAAGAAGGCGGTTATGGTTGGCTGATTATGCATCGTTTAATGGATAAAGTAGAGTACCAGTTGCAGAGTGATGGTGGTAACTGTCTCAAGTTAGAAGTCACTCTGTCTGAACTAGGCAAATAAGTCAAAAGATTGAAAAAACTTTACTTTCGTAGTGGGCACTTCAGTGCCCAAATTAAGCGATAAATCGCTTACTACGTATTCTCTATATTGAGAATTGTTAACAAAGTTAAAATTTTTGCTAAGTTTATTTGATTTATAACTTTTAATCATTAAATATTAAAACATTAACTCACATTATGCCGATTTTGTGCAATCAAAGCTCCCAGCTTGATTGTCACGAAATCACCAATTACTGAAAAGCACGCATCATAATTTTTCCTATGGAAGTAGCCTTTTATTTGTCGCCACGCTATTGCCTTGATGATGAATCACCTTGGCTTGTAGGAATTGACCCTAGTCGTCATTACTGGATTGCAGTGAATGGAGATAGCAATCTGACAATAGCACTTCCTGGGTTAACAGTATCTTCCCTCAGTGAATTGAAGCTAGCGATGCAGCAATTTCGCTCACTCAGCCCTGGGGAACAAATGACTTTGCATAGAATCGCCAGTGCTTGCACGATTTACTGTGTCAGTCTCAACTGTTATGCTGTAGAAACTCAAATTAATGAAGCTTTAATCTGGCATTTATTCGATCAAGAAACTTTAGATAGTTTGTTGATGACTGCACACCCAGATTGGCTGTGTGCGCCATCACATATTGATTTAGGACGAAAAATGCTCCTGCGCTCCTTTGAGAAAGCGACAGTTACCAAAAGTTAAAAGTTGTTAGTGGGCATTGGGCATTGGGCATAGGGCATTGGGCATAGGTAATTCCCCCTTGTCCCCCTTGTCCCCCTTGTCTCCTTGTCCCCTTGTCCCCTGCTAAGAATTCTCCCCTCTCATCGTCGCAAATTTAACAATTCTTGAGGAGAAGCTAAAAGTTTGATTCTAGTAAATTGAATTTGCCGTTCTTGGTTGAGGACAAACAGCCACATAACGTTGACACCGCACCAAGTAGTTTGTGCTTTGCCACTGACCTGAAATTCGATTTGATTATTATCCAAATTTTGGGAGATTCCCTGCCGAGGTTCGGCTTTAATGCCTTGAGCTTCTTGTTTTAAATAGGCAGCGATCGCGTTACTCCCCACAATACCAGATTCAAACGGCGGTTGCATCACACCATCCGACGCAAACAAGCTTGCAGTCTCATCAAAGTTTCCTGCGTTTAAACTTTCAAAATAACGCAGTATCACAGGTTCGCTAATTCCCTCTATCTGAAGTTTCTCAGCTTCCGTAGTCGCAATAGCTGATTTTTCTGAAAGCATATGTTAAATACGGTATTGATATAAGTGAATATTTCATCAATTTAAAATTAAAAGCTACATAAAACCTGCTACTAAAGAAGTATTTTCGAGACTGAAAAAAAGCAGCGTTTCGCGCACCCCTAGCTGAGGTGCTAGGATATTCTAGTCGGCGCTCACTCTTGTTGCTGTAAATGGACAAAGCATTAGATGAAACGCTTTCTATCAAGATTGCTCAAAGCGTAAAAAGCAAGGCTAGAACTCCGTTTGACAATGCTTACAAAGCAGCATTAGCGACTGAGGGAGCAACTTACGTGCAAGGCTTTTTAGTTATTGGTCGTAGGTCTTACAAACCGATTGAACATGCTTGGATTGAATTAAGCGATACTTCCGGCAACGACTGTGTTGTACGCATTATCGATCCTACCTTACCGCACCTGAATAAAAACGAGCAAGAATTCTGGTACTTTCCAGCACAAAGCTTGAGCGTGAAAAAACTGAAAGCGATAATCGAAGAATCGAAAGAAGATTATCCAGAAGACGAACCGCTACCAGTTTATGGTGCAGCACCTTATGAATATTATGGTGATGTGATGTTAGGTGGCAAAGACTACTTAGACGCATATCAAGCAGCAGAAGCTAAATCTCAAGAATTCAACCACTCAAACCCCGACCTTAACTAATAGGTAATGGGTAATGGGTAATGGGTAATGGGTAATGGGTAATGGGTAATGGGTAATGGGTAATGGGTAATGGGTAATGGGTAATGGGTAGGAGGAGTTTTTTACAACTCATAACTCACAACACTTCCACCAACAACCAACCACTAACCACTAACCACTAACAAATTTTTAATTTGATTTACCATCACTACCAAAATATTCTCGATAGCCACAAATTTTGTCTTCCCGCACATCAAAAGCAACAGCTACGCGATTTTTATAAGGTTCTTTGTACATCATTCCCTCATCACGGAACTCAAAAACTACCGTCTTTTCATTGCTGGTAACGCTGTCTAAAGTCAGAGTTAACCCAGGATTGAAGACTTCAGTAACATGATTGAAAAAAGCTTCAGCTTTTGGTTTACCGACATTTAAACCGTGAAATTTTCCCATCGGAAACCAAAAGCTAAAGTCTTCAGTAAGCATATCGAGAAACGAGTTCCACTTTCCCGTTGCCAAACCGTGTTGAAAGTGTGTAAACGCTTGATGTGCAACTTTCAAAGTATTTTCTGATTTTTCTGTCATTGTCACCACCGATTGACTAAAATCTGACAACTACTTTGCCGCAATTTTTACCAGTAAGTAGATATTCCACAGCTGTTGGGATAGATTCTATGCCGTTGAACACAGTTGGGTCAATGGCAACTTTAAGTTTGTCTGTGTAGAACAAGTTTAACAGGCGATCGCGTGCCTCAGGGATATATTCTTTATAATGAGGCATCAAAAAACCTCGCACAGAAGCTGCTTTCCACATCAGTTGATGATAAATCCGAGGTTGTAGCACCTGTTCTATATTTTTCGCATATTCGGAAATGTAACCAATAGTAACTAAACGTCCACGAATTGCCAAATTATCAACGCAGCTATCGAAAACTTGTTTACCGACACATTCAAAAATTAAGTTAATGCCGTTGTTAAATTCTTGTTTGAGGATTTGGTTGAGATTTTCTTTGTGATAGTTGATAATGCGATCGCACCCCAATTTCCTCAGTAAATTTGCCTTTGCCTCGGTGCTACAAGTACCAATGACATGATTACCTGCTAACTTTGCCAATTGCACCGCAATATGACCGGTTCCTCCTGCTGCTGCTATCACTAAAACCACTTCATTACTTTTCATTTCCCCCACTTGTTCCAATGCAACTAAAGCTGATACACCTGTAGGCATCAGAGTTAGCACTTCTGGTGTAGCTTCGCGCACCTTCACCGCTAAGTTTGCATCGATAACCTGATATTCTCGATAACCACCACCAAGCGCTGTAGTTATGACAGCATCACCTATTTGAAAATCTTTGACATTTTCACCTATAGCAACAACTTTTCCCACTGCTTCCACACCCAAATCAAAAGGAGGGGTCAAGTTAAAGTAGGGAACTTCACCACGACAAACTAAAGTGTCAAATCCACCGTTAATGCCAGCGAATTTGTTTTGAATTAAAAGTTGACTAGCAGCAGGTTTGGGAATAGGCAGTTCGACAATTTCAACCGCAGATTTAAAATCTAGGGTAAGTTGCTTTGCTATTAATTTTCTGTAGGTTTTTGTGTTCATTTCCAAATCTTAAATTTACCTTACTCCTCAATTATTATTTTTAAAGAAGAACTTTTGAAAGGTACAGATACCCGATTTATCAAATAAGTCGGATATCTTGTTTCATTGTGGAGATCATATTAAGCTTCTAAGGCTTTATCCCACTCTAACTGATGAGCTAAACCATACTTGATAAAATCTTCTTCTTTAGCTTTATCGCTTTTCCCAAAAACACCTAAGCTGTAAGGATTATCTTGCATACGTTGTGTGACTTGCTCTTTTTCAAATTGCATCACTTCCTCTCTAGGCTTATCCGGTTTAAAAAAGTCTACAACCAAGACGGTTCTATCATAATTGGTGTAATTATGCGGACAGTGTGGGTAGCTGTGATCTAAAACCAGGAATTTTCCTTCATGCCAATAAAGCTGCTCGTGGCATATTTTCATAGCCACATCTCCCTCTGGTACAATCAATCCTAAATAGCCACGATTCATGTGAGGATTATAGTTCACATGCAGCTTAATATCCAAGCCAGGATGGAATGTACCAAAATAGACATTTCTGATGAGATTATCATCGCTAAAGTTAACTTTTTCTATCACCTTAGCTAAATTTGGGAAATATTTCTCTCTTAATGCAAGTGCTTTTTCTGACGCATCATTTGAATCATAATCAGAATATTCTATTTGATGGACTTGAATATATTCTTCAATAAACAAACCTTGAAATAAAATACCAAAAGCACTGTATTTCGCATTACCCTTGGTTTTAATCGTTTTACTTTTAGGACCCAGAATATCGTAAGTGAATTTTAACTCTTCATCAGATGCATTTTTCATAAAGCGTGTAAACTCATCTCTAATCACTTGCCAGTTATCTTGAAAGCTTTTGAGAAAAGTAAATTGCTCTGGGTCTATATGATACTCATTAAAACTTTCCATTGTCTTTTCTCCTGAAGATGATTTCATAAAAAACCGTTACATAATGATGGGATTTGGTCTGCTTCCCAGTACGATGTTGTAATTCCTGACTAAACCAGGATATTCATCCATCGGCGTTGCTGAATTCGAGTATGAAATTTAAAAATTGACTATTTCAATCTCTTACTCTTTGCGCCTTTGCGCCTTGGCGTGAGGTAAATTCATACTTATAATCAGCAACGCCCATCCATCACTAACTATTTGGGTTCTGTACTTATTTTAGTGTGAGGTCTACTGTGTCTGAAGCTTCTGTATTGAATCAAATTATCAAAAATGTGCGGGTAGTTCGTCCCCATCAGGATGTAATCGAACTGCTTGACTTGGGAATTAAGGATGGAAAATTTGCTCAGATTGCCCCTAATATTAGCCCAGACAAAGGCAAAGAGGTATTTGATGCCAAAAACCTGCTAGGCTTTCCTGGGGTCATAGATGCCCATATGCACATTGGTATCTATCAACCTCTCGACAAAGATGCTGTGACTGAAACCAAAGCAGCAGCAATGGGTGGAGTAACAACTAGCCTGAATTACATCCGTACAGGACAGTATTATCTTAACAAAGGCGGCTCTTATAAAGATTTTTTCCCAGAGGTGTTGGCTTTATCCGCAGGTAATTTTTTTGTAGATTACAGCTATCACGTTGCACCTATTGCCAGTCAGCATATTGACGAAATACCTTTACTGTTTGAAGAACACGGTGTATCTTCGTTTAAAATCTTCATGTTTTATGGCAGCTATGGTTTGCATGGTTTGTCAGACCAACAAAACCTCTTTTTGATGATTAATAAAGAGGAAAGGTACGACTTTGCCCATTTTGAATTTATCATGCGCGGTCTAACTCGCTTGATGGAAAAACATCCAGAAGCGCGAGATACTATCAGCTTGAGTTTGCACTGCGAAGTTGCAGAAATTCTTAACGCCTATACTAAAATAGTTGAAAATGATTTCAGCCTGAGCGGACTACACGCTTACAGTGCAGCGCGTCCCCCTCATTCCGAAGGTTTAGCAATTTGCATTGCTTCGTATTTGGCACATGAGACTAACTGTGCAAATATCAATTTATTACACTTGAGTTCGCGTAAGGCAATGGAAGCAGCTTTGACTATGCAAACTGCTTTTCCTCATATTAATTTTCGGCGAGAAGTTACTATTGGACATTTGCTGTTAGATGTCGATACCCCCACAGCTACTTGGGCAAAAGTAAACCCCCCTATCCGTCCTCGTGCTGATGTAGAATACTTATGGCAAGCAGTACTTAACCATCAAGTAGATTGGATAGTTAGTGACCATGCTTGCTGTTCTGCCGAACAAAAAAGAAGCGCTAAATACCCAAATAATATTTGGTTGGCAAAGTCGGGTTTTGGCGGTACAGAATATTTACTTTCTGGTGTATTTAGTGAAGGTAGCAAGCGGGGGATGTCCTACAATCACATGGCTAAGTTGCTATCTTGGAATCCATCCCGACGCTTTGGTTTGTTACAAAAAGGTGACATTGCCATTGGTTATGATGCTGATTTGGTGCTGGTAGATCCAAATGAAACTTTTGTGGTACGTGCCGCTGAGTCAGAGTCACAACAAGGTTATACGCCGTTTGAAGGAGTAGAGTTAACTGGAAGAGTCAAAACTACCTTTTTGCGGGGAAATCTGATTTACAACAACGGACAAGTTTTGGGTTCGCCTACTGGACGTTATTTAAAAAGATTTTAGAGCAGGGGAAGTTGGGGAGGTAAGACTCAAAAACCATTTCGGCAGACTCAAAAACCATTTCGGCAGACTCAAAAACCATTTCGGCAGACTCAAAAACCATTTCGGCAGACTCAAAAACC
>NZ_JTCM02000209.1 GCF_000817785.2 Hassallia byssoidea VB512170
TGTCGTGGGGGATCGAGGATCTACAAAACAAGGCTGTCCACATAAGGCGATGGGTTGTTGCAGGGCTATTCTATGCAGCTTCATATTAAATTGGTATCAGCAAAAGTATGGTAGAAGCTGCCTTCTCCAAAGCCAGTGAATACTTAGAAACGGCAAGGAACTCTACAGCCCAATCCGAACAACTTCCACTGGCGGCGGCTCTTCACAATATTAGCCACACTGAAGAAAGTCATTTGTACCAGGGGCGTAAGAAAGCCAGTGTAGCATTTGTTGCTTTCCCCGACCAAATCATCCGACAGCTGAAGGAATTACAATTCACCAACCTTTCTGTAGTTGGCACACACCAACCCAGCAGCGAACACAATGGACGCAACTGGCACGGTGAGGAAGTCTCCATCAAAATTGAACTGGATGCTGACCCCCGCGACCCCAATATCTCCCAACGTTGGGTGATAGCAGAAGGCAAGAAACTGGCTATGTTTAATAGTGAATCACCCCAACTGCCCACTGGCACAGAAGCTGTGGCAACAATCACTTCTCCCCCCAGTGCCTCAGTCATTATCACTTCGAGCAAAGGCAATCAGTTAAAGGTAGGGCAGATTAAAAAGTATGCTCTTAGCGATCGCTCGTTTCAAGGTGAATCATACACCATTTCCATTGGGTTCAAATCTAACTCTGACCATCGTAAACCGCCTACACCCCTTGCCCTAGTTAATGGCAAAGTGTTGGGGGTTATTGATAAAGATTCGTTTGCAGTACTGAGTGAAAAGGTGCAAGCAGCTAATCAATCTATAGAAAGTTTGAAATTTAATGCCACCATTCAATTTGCCCCGGCAACAACCGCCCATCTAATTATTGATCCAACGACTGTCAGGTATCCCGAAGAGTGGACAAATAAAGATGCGACGCAAGAGAGGGAAATTATTAAAGCTGAACTCGACAACGAAGCTCAAGGTGTCAACGCCAACACTCATATGACGCAAGAAAGTCAAATGATTAAAACTGAACTTTTAATTGACACTACACCAACGTCGAATGAACCCACAGAACCTAACCCTACTCCAACTATAATCCGTGAAAAATGGGAGCAAAATTTAATCACCGCCAGTATTAAAGCGATTCGCGCTCTGCCCCACAATCAAAATGCCATTATTCAAACGGCTCCTGTGGGCAGTAAACACACTGCTATTTATTCAACATCAAACAACACATTGCAAATCATTAACGATCAACAGCAAGTAGTTTACCAAGCGACAAGGGATCAAAGAGCCACAATTAACTACCTCACAGAAAAGCAAAAATCTTATTGGCAAACTTCTACAGGTAAAAACCAACAGTCTCAATCCGAACGTTAACAAAACGGCAATTAAAATTGCCCTATGGTTTAAATCCTTTTTGAGGCGTTGCATACCTTCAGCCAATAGTACATAATAGCAGAAATAAACCTACTATCTCAAACATCCAAAAACTTTGTATTTCAAGCTTTTTGATGCGTGAATGCGTGAATTACTCATAAAGCTTCCGGCATATCAACTCTTGGAGACGCTCCGCGTTAAGCGTTCGGTGAGCGTATAAGTGCGATTGAGAAGGAGAAGCGGTAATAGGCTCTTCTGGACTCTTTTTATAAACTTTCAGGTAGGTTCGTTTGAAACTTTAACAATCAGTTTTCCCTTCTTGTTGCCGTCGAAAAGTTTTAGGATCGCCTTGGGTGCATTTTCCAAGCCTTCGACAATCTCAAGAGCATATTTAATTTTTCCCTGGTTGAGCCACTGTCCAATCTCCGTTATCGCTTCATGAAATCGCGGTACATAATCCAAGATAATAAATCCCTGGACGAGAGCGCGTTTCATGAGAATTTGGCTGTAATTATAGGGACCAGGAACACGCTCGGAAGCATTATAAGTTGAGATTAAACCGCATAAAGGAATGCGTGCGTGTAGATTAATCTTGGTTAGGACGGCATCAAGGATTATTCCGCCAACATTGTCAAAATACACATCAATTCCATCGGGACAAGCTTGAGCTAACGCTTTTTCTAAATCCCCAGTTTTATAGTTAATTGCTGCATCAAAGCCAAGTTCTTCTGTAAGCCAACGGCATTTTTCATCACTGCCGGTTATACCGACCACACGACAACCCTTAATCTTGGCAATTTGTCCAACAATGGAACCAACTGCTCCTGCTGCGGCTGAAACTACTACAGTTTCTCCAACTTTTGGCTGTCCTATATCCAATAGCCCAAAATAAGCTGTGCAACCAGTAGCTCCTAGTGGTCCGGTAAATGCACTGAGCGGACAAGGCAGAGGATTGGGTAATCGCGTGATAGAAAAGCCACTGTTCCCAAGAGCGATCGCATAATCTTGCCAACCAAGCATACCCGAAACCAAATCCCCTTGTTTAAAATTGGGATTTTTTGACTCTTCAACCACACCTATAATACCGCCACGCATAACTTCTCCAATTTCAACAGGAGGCATATACTGCGGAGCGTCGCTCATCCAAATGCGATTTGTAGGATCTAGTGACAGATACATAGCACGTACCAGCACCTCACCTTCTTTTGGGCTAGGGATTGGCTCTTCTCGGTACTCAAAATCACTTTCTTTAATATCGCCCACAGGACGAGCTGCCAAACGAAACTGTCGATTTATCGCTTTAGTCATAAGTTTTTCGTTGATAATATACGGTGGTTCAATGTTTGGCGTTGCTGAAGAAAGGATATGAATTTGTTTCACGCAGAGGAGGACACATGAAAGTGCGAGGTGGATCAGTCAGCAACGTGTCCGTTCGCAGAGAGTAAAGGTTTAAGATCCTTGATTTTTATAGTTTCATACTTCAATTCAGGAACGCCCAATGTTCTCTTTATCATATATCGATATATGATGTCCCGATTTCGATATATGATGCTGAAAGAGCATTTAAATAAAAACCATGCAAGTTCGACTAGCTGTGATCAGCAATGCTGGTGGCAGTGGTAAAACTACACTTTCAGTTCATTTAGCCGTAGAATTGGCAAAACGCTCGTTATCTGTAGCCCTCATGGATCTTGACCCCCAAGGGTCGTTGACACTATTTTGTGGTTTGTCTCCCCCAGAACCAGAACATACGCTATCCGCTGTGTTGCAAGATAACTTTGATGGCTCTTGGCCCTTAACTCCCTGTTGGACAGAACATACAGATAAAGTGTTTATTTGTCAGGGCGGAATGGTATTGACACAAACGGCGGATGAAATGGTGTTGCATAAACGAGGAGCCTACCTTTTGGGTGACTACTTAACTGACCATCCACTGGAGCATGACCTAATTATCTTTGACTGCCCAGCTACCCTCGGTCCATTGCCTTTAATGGCTTTAGCTGCTTGTACGCATATAGTTATTTCCGTGCAACTAGAACCAAAGTCGATTCAAGGAGCAGCACATTTATTGGAATGGTATTACTACCATTGCAAGCACCTACGCTTAAAACCTGTTCCCGAAATAATCGGATTTGTCCCCAACCAATATGATTCCCGACGAGCGACGCATCGGCTTCTTCTTGAAGCATTGCCATCTCAGTTAGAGCAAATGAATATCCGTGCATTTGATGCTATTCGCGATAGTGCTGAATTTGTCAACGCTAGCGGACAAGGATTACCCCTACATATTCACCGTCCCAGCCATCCTGCTAAAAGTGATTTTAAAGAAATTGCTTCATACGTTGCAAATTTAATCGGAAATCAAAATAAGACAAGAGGTAATACCAATTCTCCATGAAGATGCACTAAATTATTAGAAGCAGAAACTTTCTTTGCTTTCTTCATGGGAAATAACTTTCGAGCCGAGGTATGTGA
>NZ_JTCM02000062.1 GCF_000817785.2 Hassallia byssoidea VB512170
TCAAAGATACTAATCATTTAATTAGATGCTGGTAGAAGGTCAATTTTACTTTATACCATTTTTTTGTACCCAAATCATATTCCGGACGTGTCTATTAGCATATTACAGTTTACAAGTCTCGATGCGAGAGACAACAGAAGAGAAAAAAAGCACCAACCACTCCCCAGCACCCCAAAAGGGTAAATGTCCTTCTGGTGCAGAGGTGTCAAATTTAATATTATTTAGAGAATCAATCCAATTATTATCTACTTTCCATCCGACGCGATCGCCAAACAATTCCCAGGCTTGTTCATAATACTCGCCGTCATCCTTACCGCCAATGCTGATGTAAATTTGCTTCTGAACAGTGAAGCCAAAGCGCCCATTGCTATATTTTACCCAAAGGCGATCAATCGTGCGTAGGTCTGTACAGGGAAAGTTTAATAGTTCGTCTCGTTCAAAGTAATCATTTTCCTTTTTCCCTACAGCCTGAATCATCACTAAGTAAGTTTCATAGTCAGCTTCTTTCCAATTGCCTGTCTTCAATAAGTCGCGCAGCTTATTATAATCTATACCTTTTTCTGAAGTAATGTCATCTTCATCGGATACAGTTTGTTGAGGTTCGGGTGTCAAAGTTGGCTGCTGGGGAGTGTCGATTGTCGAGATTGGCTGTTCGGGAATTAAGCGATCGTGTATCGGTGCAACATCTTCATCTCTAAGTTTGAGACTTTGCTGATATCGCTTCAAAATTTCCCAAGCACCATCACTGAGAACAGGTTCATCTTCTAATGCCTCAGCTAGAGTTTCTTCATATTCTTGCAAACTCTGCTGAAACTCACGGATTGGTTGAAGAACTTCCTCTTCTATCTTTGCTGCTTCTTCTAAATTTAATTTAAAATCTGTTTGCTTACGATTTAAATGCTTGCGTCCTAAATTCGAGAAACTATTATTTTCAACTGAGAACGCACCATTTTTCACACATTCTTCAACTTCTTTACGATATCCTAATTCTGAGCTAAGGGGTGCATTCGCCAGACGTATTTTATAACCTTCTTGAACAGCATAAATTTCCGGTTTCATCGCAGGTTTTGATTCCTGCGCTTTACGCTTGGCATATTCATGCAGTTCATCTATTGTAATTACACCATCGTTGTCACTATCAGCTGCTCCTTTTTCAATCCCCTCTACTAAATAGCGGGTGTAAACTCCCCCTCCCGCATCTTCAAACGAAACTTGTGCAGCTGTTGAAGAGGTTAACACAGCTCTGCCTTCACCACCTAATTGGGCTTCGATTTCATTCTTAATACTGACAACAACAGCTTCTTTTGCACTCATACCTGATGCAAAAGCACCGCTAAAGCAGCAGTCAAGAATTAACACTTGTCGTTTTGACTTGCTGCGACCCATGTAACGTTCATGAATAAATTTAGCATCTACAGCTGTTCCAATCCTCAGTCCCCCCTGAGGGTTGATTTGTGTGTTGTGACTAACAAAAAACAGATTCCCATCTTCATCTCTATAGCCATGTCCAGAAAAATAGAGCAGCACAATGTCATCAGTTTGACATTTTTCCATAAATAACTGCTCAATCTCCGATCGCATGGCGTCTGAGTCAGGATTAGGCAACAATTTTACTTCATCAAACCCGCCTGTCTTTGAATCCTGCAAAACACGCTGCATTGCTTCGATGTCTTTAACAACACCGGGTAACGGCTTTAAGGGCTTAGACTGATACTCGCTTATTCCAATCAGCAATGCATATTTCGCCATTTTGCTTGCCTAATTTTTAATATATAAATCTTTTATACAGTATAAAGGTGTAGGGTGCGCTATAGCTAATGCCGTAACGCACCCTACAAACTACAAACTTTGATTTGATAAAAGCAGCTTTCTCAACAACTCTGCTTTCTCCAAACTAAGGCGATAAATTTCCGGTTCTGGCTTACCAACAATATGTCCTTGAATATAGTTCACACCTAGCTCTTTGAGTCTCTGCAAGCTTATGGGACTAGCCTCATCCACACCTTCGACTATTACATTTGATGGATTTAAATTATTTGCTCCTACAAGTTCGTGAACAAAGCGAATAATAATATCACATGGTTGATGATGCAGAATCTCTCGGTCAATTTTCACATGACATGGATTCAATCCGGCTAAACGAGAGACTGAAGAATAGCCGACTCCAAAATCATCAATGGCAAATTTAATCTGAAATTTGCGTACATATTCTAACAGTCTATTTTTGAAAGTTTTCAAAGGATACTTGAGGCGAATACCATCTTTATAATGTGGGACTTCGGCTTTTTCAGAAATTTCTAATATAAGATTTCTTGGGGAAATAACTTTATCTTTGATAATATGACGTACTGTTTCAAAGTATGCTGTCTGCATCAAAGATTCTGGATAAACATTAACTGATAATGGTACAATTTCATGGGAACGATTTTGTTTTGCTTTTTGTCTAGCCTCTAGATAAGTTTTTGTGGCAACTATTAGAAAATATCGGTCAAGTTCAACCATGAAATCATGCCGCCACAACTCTGCGGCTTCAAATAAATCTGAAGGTGCGGTTAAGCTATCTGGATTTCTTGCTAAGGCTTCCCAACCGCTAATAAATAAGTCTTCTGAATCTAAATGCAGTACTGGTTCAAAGAATACAATCATTCGTTGCAGACGTTCGCAGAATAATTGAAATCTTTTTTGATGTAAAGATGCAGAAACAAAGCCAAAATCTCTCTTTAAATCATCAATAATAGTAGCTTCGACTAATGCAGGGTGAAGTGGTATTTTCTGACAAGCTTGATAAAAACTTGATAAAATTCTGCCGAATGCATCTTCTAAAAGATATGAATCTTGTTTTAAACCGCAAACAACCATAACTTCAGTTTTTTGTGATGATTGCAGCGGTATTATAACAAGAGCTTTAACAATACCTTTTTTAGTTTCATAGATTTTATAACTTCCATGATGACCGGGATAAAATACTGATTTATCCGAAATAATCGGCAAAATTATTGATTTGAAAGTTTCAATATCTGTATCTGGTTCTATATCTTCAGCTAAATTGCTTTGTGCTTTAACAAGCCAGTTTTCTTGACCGCGATCGCGTAATACAAAAACCAAATCTGCGTCAGATGAATCTTGAATTATTTCTAAGATGCAATTTGCTACATCATTAGTTGAACTATTATTTACAAAGTCTGTCAGCCGTGTTATTAAACTATTTATAAAAAATTCATATGGTTCTAAAAAGTTATGCAAATAAGAAGTTTGGGAATGTAGAATTACGTCGGACATGCTTTTTTACAATATTATATTTGGGATGACATCAATTATTGTCATTCCTACATGATTGATGTTAGTGATAATTTTAACAACTTAGTAGAGGAAATAAGTAGTAATAATACATACGGGAAAGCCGAACATTTTAATGTTCGGCTCACTTGAAGCGCCCGCTTTGAAGCGATCGCATAAAAATTTGGCGCTTTCATATATAAGCGCGTTCACAAAGTGACTCTGTAAGAGTATCGCCCAGGATAAACGCAAGTTATATGGGCGTGCGATCGCGCTTATATTGAGACTACAACAATGCCTAAATGTTCAACAAATCGAGCGTTTGTTCCAAGTGCATCTTAGCTTTGTGCAAATTAAGCAATGCTTCTTGGTCATAACGTTGAGGATACTCTAAACGCTTGCCTTGCATCGTTGCTTTAATTAATGCCGCTTGCTGATCTGTAGGTTGTCCCATCTGATCCAACGCTTGTCCTAAGTCCTGATAGCCTTTAAAGCTCATTCTTGTCAATCCTTCCCCTTCCTTCATCTGACGCAACGCAATATCCGCAAACGTCAGCAAAGCATCAATCCAAGCAGTTTTATAAGCAGGGTTTCCCAGTGGTTTAAGTCCATACTGCTTGCAGAGTCCTTTTAGTTCCCTTGGAATGAACGTGGACAAAAATGGACAGCCTTGTTTACTAGATCCTCGATACCCCACGACATTTTCGGATGAAGGCTGTCCATTTTTGTCTATTGTTTGTGAATCCCCAAGGGTTTTGATTTCTAGTTCAGAACGTGTAAACATGGAATTGTCCATTTTAAAAAGGTGGATATTGGCAGGGGTTCACCGTCCAAAGTTTTACCCTGCCAATTAATCATTAATCCACATGCTAACTCCTGTTTAAACTAATATTTACAATTCTTAATTAATGCCTAACCCCAAAGGGAACCCAGAAAGTTTAAAGCCATTTACTACCGATAGGGATGAACCATTAGTAAAACAAATTAACGTGCGAGTATCAACGTCAATGTACGTGAAACTAAAATCTGTTGATAATTACCCTGAGTTTGTGAGGCAGGCTATAGCAAAGGCTTTGAGTGAATTAGAGGATAGTGATGATGATTTTACTTAAAGTAATTACTTTAAGTAAAATGAACAAGGTATCTCTATCAATATTTATAATTTTTCCTTATTCAACCATTCAATCATTTATAGACTGAACAAAAATGGTTGAAAGCCATATACTACTGTAAGAAAAACGGAGAGACAGGGATTCGAACCCTGGTTAAGTTGCCCTAAACAGCATTTCCAGTGCTGCGCCTTCAACCACTCGGCCATCTCTCCAGATGCCACAATTTATAATAATACTATAGAATCCCAAAAGATGCAAAGATATTTTTTTGGGAATGGGGAGTGGGTAATGGGGAATGGTGAGCCAGCGCGGTCTTGGGGGTCTCCCCCATGAGCGACTGGCGAACCCCGAAGGGGGGAATGGGGAATGGTGAGCCAGCGCGGTCTTGGGGGTCTCCCCCATGAGCGACTGGCGAACCCCGAAGGGGGGAATGGGGAATGGGTAATCGGGCAGGGGGGCAGGGGGAGAAATATTTCTTCTTTCTTACCGATGCCCAATGCCCTATGCCCAATGCCCTATGCCCAATGCCCTATGCCCTATGCCCAATGCCCTATTACCAATTACCAATTACCCAATCCCAAATCAAGATGTCTCGTACATACACAATTAAAGTTCGCGATCGCGCTTCTGGTAAAGAATACACCCTAGAAGTGCCAGAAGACCGCTACATTCTGCACAGTGGCGAAAAACAAGGGGTAGAACTGCCGTTTTTGTGCCGAAATGGTGCTTGTACTACTTGTGCTGTGCGAGTGCTGTCAGGAGAAATTTATCAACCGGAGGCGATCGGACTTTCCCCAGAGTTGCAGCGTCAAGGTTATGCGCTGTTGTGTGTCAGTTACGCACGTTCTGATTTGTACGTGGAGACACAAGACGAAGACGAAGTTTATGAACTTCAATTTGGACGCTATTTTGCAAGAGGTAAAGTTAAAGCGGGTTTACCTTTAGATGAAGATTAAGGAGTTGTTAGTTGATAGTAGTTAGTTGATGATTGTTAATTGTTAGTTGATGGTGAACCACTGCGTTGCGGGGGTTCCCCCCGTTGTAGCAAGTGGTGAACCCGAAGGGTTGTTATTTGTTAATTGATAAGAAATATACGTAGGGTGCGTTAGGATGAAATCCGTAAGGCACCCTACAAATACTAACCACTAACATCAATTAACCAATAACCACTAACCAATAACCACTAACAATTAACCAATGATTAAAATCATAATTTTAGCTTGCCTGTTACTTCTAGTGGGTTGTCAACCTAAAACCCCGCTTGCTGACAATCAGCCGTTGGTGAAAGTGGCGCGGGTGGTGAGCGGGCAGACGTTGGAGGTGCTAGGCTTGGCAGAGCAACCCAATTTGATTTCTCAGGTACGGTTGGTTGGTATAGAAGCACCAGATTTGCGCCAGCGTCCGTGGGGAGATACGGCGAAAGATACGTTAGAAACGATGATTGGTGGTGCAGAACAATATGTCAAGCTGGAATTTGACATCCAAGCCAAAGACAAAATCGGGCGGACTTTGGCTTATGTGTGGAAAGATAAGGTGTTCTTGAATGAACGGCTAGTCAAACAAGGGAATGTGCTGTTTGTTGCGCGATCGCCTAATCATAAATACGACCAACTTTTAGATCGCGCTCAACAATGGGCTAGACTCATGCAACAAGGCATTTGGAACCCGGAAAAACCCATGCGTCTGACTCCGGGTGAGTTTCGCCGTCAAAATCGTTAAACAGACTCTTTAATTAAAAACTTGCTAAAAAAAGAGTGTTTTTCAACGCAGAGAAGCGCAGAGTCAGCGCAGAGTCACACAGAGTTTTTTGTGATGAATTTGGGCAATTTTGTACTAAGACAAGTTGTCTTTTGACAAAAGATGGCGATGAATGATATGGGTGTAATTAACAGTTGTAGTAAGCGATTTATCGCTTGAAATTGAGCGATAAATCGCTCACTACGAATTTTCACATTAGTCTGAATTGCCATGAAATTAAATGTAAAGTTTATTTGGGCGATTTTAATAACAATCCCATTCTTAAATACTCAGTCCAAAGAAGCGATCGCCTCTCAACCCGAAGAAGTTACAATCAAATTTGCGGGTAAGGTCGGTAATAATGCCTTTAGTTGTGGCACTAGTTATCAATTAGGCAAACCTGCTAAAACTGTTACTGCTTTAGATTTCCGCTTTTACGTTTCTGACATTGCGCTGATTGATGCTAATGGTAAAGCTGTTCCCCTCAACCTCAAGCAAGATGGTAAATGGCAATATCAAAACGTCGCTCTCATCGACTTTGAAAATAAAACTGGTGGTTGCGTTAATGGTACAATTGAAACGAGCGATCGCGTTATCGGTACAATTCCCAAAGGCAATTACAAAGGCTTAAAATTTACCTTGGGTGTTCCCTCTAACCTGAATCATGAAGACTCCACCCTTGCCCCTTCACCTTTAAATCTCACCTCATTATGGTGGAATTGGCGTTTTGGATACAAGTTTGCTCGCATCGATTTTGAAAATCAACGTACTGCCCAAGCAACCATGCACAAGCAGCACCAACATAATGATAAAGAAAATGGCAACGGCTTTCTCATCCATTTAGGTAGCACCGGTTGTCAAGCAGAAACTTCTACCCAAAAACCCGCAACAGAATGTAGCAATCCCAACACATCAACTATCACCTTTACTAACTTTAATCCAGCCAAAAACATCGTTGTTGCTGATATAGCTAGACTGCTAGCAAGCACAAATCTCAACCAAAATCAGCCAAATACATCACCTGGATGTATGTCAGAACCTAATGACAATGACTGCGCTGGCATTATGGCAAGCTTTGGTATACCTTTTAATGGCATCTCACCAAAACCAACTTTTTTTCGAGTTGAGTAAAGCACATGATTTTTAAGTGGAAACGCTGGTTTGCTTTAACAGTGATTTTCGCACTAACATTCTGCTTATCTATCGGTCTGAGTAAAGTTTTGTCAGCACCAAACACTGCTTACGTCTGGAATATCCCGTCTTGGATGCCAAAGCCAGTTATACCTGCTGATAACCCGATGACGGCAGAAAAAGTGGAACTCGGTCGTTATCTCTTTTATGAAAAACGCCTTTCTATTAATGGGGAATTTTCTTGTGCTTCCTGCCACATTCAAAAGCTAGCTTTCACCGATGGTAAAGCGATCGCTGTGGGTGCAACCCAAGAAAATCACCCGCGAAATTCAATGAGTCTGGTAAATATAGCTTACAACTCCGTTTTCACTTGGGCACATCCAGGGATGAAAAAGCTAGAGGTGCAAGCATTGATACCGATGTTTGGCGAACATCCCGTAGAAATGGGTTTGACAGGAAAGGAAAATGATATTTTGCAGATGTTGCGAGAAGACCCTAATTATCAAAAGTTGTTTGCCGCAGCCTTTGATAAAGGAGATAGTAACATTAATCTCAAAAACCTCACAAAAGCTTTAGCTTCATTTGAACGCAGTTTGATTTCTGCCAACTCCCCCTATGACCGTTACCGTTATGGTAATGATAAAAATGCTATCTCAGCAGCGGCGAAGCGAGGTGAGACACTGTTTAATAGCGATCGCTTAGAATGTTTCCACTGTCACGGTGGCTTCAACTTCAGCGACTCAATCAAACATGAACGTTTGGCGTCCCTTGGAAATTGCTTTTCACAACACAGGACTTTACAATATTGATGGTAAAGGAGCATATCCACCTAATAATACTGGAGTGTATGAGATTACACATAAACCGTCGGATATGGGTCGATTTAAAGCGCCCACATTAAGAAATATTGCTTTGACTGCTCCGTATATGCATGATGGCAGTATTCCTACTTTAGAAGAAGTTATCGACCACTACGCAGCTGGTGGTAGAACTATTGATAGTGGGGTAGGAAGTAAAAACCCATTCAAAAGTAACTTTATTTCTGGGTTTAAATTGACTCAACAGGAAAAGCAAGATTTGTTAGAGTTTCTGCGAAGTTTAACGGATGAATCGTTTATCAATAATCCGGCGATCGCTAATCCACAAGTTCAGTAAAAAATAAACTAGATATGCAAATTTTCCTAGATATTGCTACAGAAGCAGCATTAGCTGCCGGTGCGGTTTTGCAAGGTTACTTGGGTAAGTTAGAAGACGCAGTTACCGAAAAAGGACGCCCTGGTGATTTAGTCACCGCTGCTGATAAAGCTTCCGAAGTGGTAATTTTGGATATTTTGCGTCGCCACTTTCCAGAACACTCTATTTTAGCGGAAGAATCAGGTAAGTTAGGAAATCAAGACAATGAATATCTTTGGGCGATCGACCCTTTAGATGGTACAACTAACTACGCTCATCAATATCCATTTTTTGCAGTTTCCATTGGGCTGTTAATTAATGGTGTTCCGCAAGTTGGTGTAATTTACGACCCATTCCACGATGAATTATACCGTGCAGCCACGGGTTTAGGAGCAACGCGCAACCGTCGTCCGATCAAAGTTTCCGAAACCGCTGAATTAAGTAAAAGTTTGTTAGTTAGCGGATTTGCTTACGATCGCCGCGAAACATCCGATAATAATTATGCCGAATTTTGTCACCTCACCCATCTAACCCAAGGAGTTAGGCGCAGTGGTTCCGCATCTTTAGATTTAGCACATGTCGCCTGCGGACGTTTAGATGGCTATTGGGAAAGAGGTCTTTCACCTTGGGATATTACCGCTGGCATTATTTTACTACAAGAAGCCGGCGGTAAAGTCACAGCTTACGATCGCACTCCTTTAAAAATTGAGTCAGGTAGAATTCTTGCCACTAACGGTCACATCCACGACCAGCTAAGTCAGGAATTACAGCAAGTTCCCCCTTTGTCAGCGTGGGGATGAGGGGAGTGGGGGAGTGGGGGAGTGGGGGAGTGGGGGAGTGGGGGAGTGGGGGAGAAGGGGGACAAGGAGACAAGGGGGACAGAGGTAAATTTTGACTCCTAACTCCTAACTCCTAACTCCTAACTCCTAACTCCCCACTCCTAACTCCTAACTCCTAACTCCTAACTCCCCACTCCCCATTCCCCACTCCCCACTCCCCAAGAGTGTTAAATTTATAGCCATTTCTCAGAAGCAAAGTACACTAGTAAAATCTAATGGACTGCTTGGTGCAAAGCTTCTCTCTATATGTCTTGGAAAATAGATCGTGGACTGTTTAAATATGATTTCACAGATTATCACGCAGTTTTGTGCGTTACGGTGGATGCGGATGTAAAAGATATTCGCAAACGCTATCTGAAAATCGCTCGTCGTCTGCACCCTGATAGTAATGCTAGCGCTAGCGCTGCTGAGAAACAACTAGCTACTGAGTTGTTATCAAAGTGGGTTAATCCTGCTTATGAAAAACTCTCAGCCGATCGCACGCGCACAGAATATATGGTAGTTTTGTCGCAAATGGGCAAACGCTTGGTACAAGAATCGTCTTCGGTGGAACTGAACACCGATTTGGCTAGGCAGTTAGCTAGTGTACCAAATGTGGATCATGTATACAAAAGTGCGATCGCTAAAATTGCCGAAACTCAATATGACTCTTTAGAAAAAGTCCTACAAATCGTTGCTTATGTCAGTGAGTTAAATTTAGTTTACTTAATGCGGACTGCGGGTAAATCATTTGCAGCTTCCCAGCAAGCAACCCAAAGCAAAATTAACACAAGTGTACCTACCCCAAATAAAGCTACTAATACACCTCCTCCTGCCCCACCAGCACCACCAAAAGAAGATTCTGTGGCAATTCAGTATTTGCGTCGCGCCCAAGAATTGCTCGGAAAAAATCAATTGGCACAAGCTAGGGTAGAATTGCAAGATGCCATAAAACTAGAGCCTAATAATAGTCGCTGTCATAGCTTGATTGGAGTGGTGTATTTGAAGCAAAATCAAAGCACAATGGCAAAGGTTCACTTTGACCGCGCTCTGCAACTAGACCCCAATGATGAAACCGCATTGAAGGGTAAACGCGTACTAGAACAGGCTTTGGGACAAAAACCAGGTAGTTCTAAAGTGGCTTCATCCTCAAATGGGGGTAAGCAACCAGATAAATCTGGCAATGGTGGTTTATTTGGCGGTTTGTTTGGTGGGAAGAAAAAATAATGGTGTATCAACCAGCAGCGGGTGCAAGGGATTTATTACCCTTAGATGTAGCTCAAAAACGCTGGATTGAAGATAGGTTAGAACAAGTGTTTCACCGTTGGGGATATCACAGGATTATCACCTCAACTTTAGAACGCATGGATACTCTCATGGCGGGAGAAGCAATCGATCGCAAAAGAGTGATTCAACTGCAAAATTCCGAAGATGAAGAATTAGGCTTGCGTCCAGAACTCACAGCCTCAATTGCGCGTACCGCTGTAACACGCATGGCTGGTGTTACTTATCCGCAACGCTTGTATTATAATGCCAATGTGTTTCGCCGCACCACAGAAAGCAGGCACAATCGCCAGCAAGAATTTTATCAAGCTGGGGTAGAGTTGCTTGGTGGTGGGGGATTGTTAGGAAATGCAGAAGTGCTGTTGTTAGTGGCTGATTGTCTGCAAGCACTTTCAATTTCACATTGGCATTTAATTTTAGGCGAAGCGGGAATCACGCGATCGCTTTTATCGGCTTTTCCCCCAAATCTACAAGCTACAGTCAGAAGTGCGATCGCTAATTTAGATCGTATCGCTCTCGACAGTTTACCCTTGAGCGATGAACTCAAACAACGCGCCAGAATCATCTTAGATTTGCGCGGAAACCCAGCAGATGTTTTGGAAAAAGTCAGCAATTTGGGATTAGATGCCGAACAACAAACGGCGGTAAATCATCTCAAATCTCTGGTAGAATTATTAGAATCCAAAGGGGATTTACCGTTAATTCTTGACCTCAGCCTGATTCAAACTATAGATTATTACACCGGCATTGTGTTTGAAGTTGTCAGCGATACCGAAACGCAAGCGCGGGTTTTAGGGCGGGGTGGTCGCTACGACCAGCTTTTGGGACTATATCATCCCCAAGGCGAAAATATCCCCGGAATTGGCTTTGCACTCAATATCGAAGATTTATACCAAATTTTGTTATTAAATAAGTATTTACCGCAAGTCACCCCAGCCAGCAATTATTTGGTAGTACCAGAAACAGCAAATGCTTACGCAGCGGCATTTGCTTACGCGCAAAAACTCCGAGATTCTACAGATTTGGTGCGGGTAGAAATCGACTTGGGGGAACGTGACGCAGAAGCAATTCGCGAATATGTACGCGATCGCCAAATTGCCCAAATTGTCTGGATTAAGGCTGATGGATCGCCGAGAATTGAGTCAATGGTCAAGAGTCAATAGTCAAGGGTCAATAGTCAAGGGTCAATAGTCAAGGGTCAAGGGTCAAGAGTCAAGGGTCAAGAGTCAAAATATCTTTGACTTTGGATTTTGGACTTTGGACTTTGGACTTTAGATCCTGGACTTTGGATTGATGATTAAGTATTGTTGCTAGGCTATAAATAGCTGATTCAATACAGCTATGAGCGATCCAAAGAGGGGAATTATGCCACATACTATTGTTACTAATGTTTGTGAAGGTGTCGCAGATTGCGTCGATGCTTGTCCAGTAGCTTGCATTCATCCGGGACCGGGCAAAAATACCAAAGGAACAGATTGGTATTGGATTGACTTTGCTACCTGCATTGACTGTGGTATATGTCTTCAAGTATGCCCGGTAGAAGGAGCGATCGTTCCCGAAGAAAGACCGGATTTGCAAAAAACACCATAATAGTTATTAGTCCAGAGTCCATAGTCAATAGTTATTTGACTTTTGACTCTTGACTGTTGACTCTTGACTCTTGACTTTTGCCCAATGACTAATGACTATTTATTAGAAGTTAACGATGTCCGCGCTGGATATATTAAAGACGTGGATATTCTGCAAGGTGTAAATTTTCGGGTGGAAGCGGGGGAATTAGTTACAGTAATTGGTCCCAACGGTGCTGGTAAATCCACCTTGGCAAAAACGATTTTTGGACTTTTGACACCTCATACAGGTACAATCACCTTCAAAGGTGAAAATATTGCCGGACTAAAGTCAAATCAAATCGTCCAGCGGGGAATGTGCTACGTACCGCAAATCGCCAACGTTTTCCCCTCCCTCAGCGTGGAAGAGAATCTAGAAATGGGTGCTTTTGTCCGCAATGTTGCTTTAAAGCCGTTGAAAGATAAAATATTTAGCATGTTTCCCAGATTAAGCGATCGCCGTCGTCAACGTGCTGGTACACTTTCTGGTGGAGAACGTCAAATGCTAGCTATGGGCAAAGCTTTGATGTTAGAACCGAGTTTGCTGCTATTAGATGAACCTTCAGCAGCATTATCTCCTATTTTGGTAACGCAAGTATTCGAGCAGATTAAACAAATTAATCAAAGTGGTACAGCGATCGTACTAGTAGAGCAAAACGCTCGTAAAGCCTTAGAAATGGCTGATCGGGGTTATGTCTTAGAATCTGGACGCGATGCTATCACAGGCGCCGGTCAAGACTTGTTGAACGATCCCAAAGTCGGTGAATTGTATCTTGGTGCCGGGAAGAGGCATTAGGGAGATGGGGGAGCCAGTTGATTAAGTTTTGTCAAGAAAAAGCGGCTTTGGCATAAAACTCACACTTCTAAAGCTGAGAAGTATACAGAAGTTACTTTAACTTCCAGCAATTGTGGTTTACTGAAAACTGGTGCAACTGCTAGAAAGTGGTGAGGGGAGTGCAATGTCTAAGATGAGTATTCGTTTGGGCTGGTTCTTAGGAATTGCGACATGCAGTGCGATCGCTTTCTCTACAAATTGTGCTTCTGCCCAAATTACCCCAGATAGCACTCTGCCCAATAATTCCATCGTCACACCAAATGGCAGCACCCTCAATATCACAGGAGGAACCCAAGCTGGTGGTAACTTGTTCCACAGCTTTAGCGAGTTTTCTGTTTTGAATGGCGGCACTGCTTTCTTTAATAATGCTCTGGATATTCAGAATATCATCAGCCGCGTAACGGGTAGGTCAGTTTCTAAAATTGATGGGATAATCCGCGCTAATGGCACTGCTAACCTATTTCTAATTAATCCCAATGGAATTATTTTTGGGCAGAATGCTTCACTGAATATTGGCGGCTCGTTTGTGGCAAGTACGGCGAATAGTCTGAAATTTGCTGATGGCACAGAGTTTAGCGCGACGGTTCCCCAAACGACACCCCTGCTGACTGTGAATGTTCCCATTGGCTTACAATACGGGACGAATCCGGGAAGTATCCTCAGTCAATCTCAGGCTACTGATAGCAGTGGTGAAACCATTGGTTTACAGGTACAGCCTGGTAGAACTTTGGCGCTGGTTGGTGGTAGTGTAACGTTGGCAGGTGGTAACTTGAGGGCAACAGGAGGACGCATTGAGCTAGGAAGTGTGGCTGGAGCAGGCTTGGTTAGCCTGAAGCCAACGGACAATAACTACACTTTAAACTATGACGGCGTACAAAATTTTCAGGACATTCAACTGTCCCAACAGGCTTCGGTAAATGTCAGTGGGGAAGGTAGTGGTGCTATTCATTTTCGGGGTGGGCGTATCACATTCACTGATGAGTCTGAAATATTTGCAGATAACTTAGGCAAACAAAGCGGTGGCGGCATCTTTATCCAAGCAGGGCAGTTGAATGTTGAGGGTTTGTCTTATGTTCGTGCTAGCACGTCTGACCTAGGAAAGGGCGGCGATGTAACTATTGAGACAAACAATTTGACTGTCCGAGATGGGGCACAGATAGTCGCTGATACTAACCTTGGTAGCGAGGGACCAGGGGGGAACTTAAGCGTGAGTGCAAGGGAATTCGTAGAACTTAGAGGAACCTCAACAGATGGGCAGGTTGCCAGTGGTTTATTTACTGGAACACGAGGCGCAGGAGCAGCTGGGAGCTTGAGGGTTCAAACAGGACGGTTAACTGTCCGGGAGGGAGCACAGGTATTGACTGGTAATATTCCTGGTAGCAACGGAGCGGGGGGAAACTTGAGTTTGATCGCTTCGGAGTCCATAGAACTAATTGGTATCTCAGATGTTTTTCCCAGCGCTTTGTTTGCTGAAACCTATGGTGCTGGATCTGGTGGGAACTTAACAATTCAAACAGGAAAGTTGGCTGTCCGGGAGGGAGCAGTCGTATCTGCTAGGACTTTTGACCAAGGAGTTGGGGGAAATTTGAGCGTGACTGCAAGAGAGTCCGTCGAATTGGTTGGAACCGATGCTTACGGTCGAGAGAGCAACTTATCTACTCAGACACGAGGTACCGGAAGTGCCGGAAACTTGACAATTAACACCCGTGAGTTGCGAATTCTTGATGGGGCACAAGTATTTAGTAGCACATTTGATAGAGGCAAGGGCGGGAATTTGACCGTCACAGCCGATAAAGTGCAACTAATTGGTACCACTGCCAATAATTCCAGTGGCTTGTTTGCTCAATCTAGCCCCTACTCATCAGGGGATGCGGGAGACCTGACAGTTAACACCCGTGAATTGTTTATCCAGGATGGGGCACAGGTAAATGCTGGCACATTTGGTAGAGGCAAGGGTGGCAATTTAACTGTCACAGCCGACAAAGTTCAACTGATTGGCGCTTCCGCCTATCGTCAGGTTCCCAGCGGCTTGTTTTCTAGCGTTAACCTATACGCAACTGGAGATGCGGGAGACTTGACCATTAATACCCGTGAATTGCTGATTCAGGATGGAGCACAGGTAAGTACTGGTACATTTGGTATCTTTGGTAGTGGCAAGGGCGGGAATTTGACCGTCACAGCTGACAAAGTGCAACTGATTGGTACCGTTACCTTTGCCAATGGTCAGTTGTTTCCCAGCGGCTTGTTTGCTCAAGCTGACCCAGGTACAACCGGCAACGCGGGAGACTTGACCATTAATACCCGTGAATTGCTGGTTCAGAATGGAGCACAGGTCAGTGCTGCCACATATGGTAGTGGCAAGGGCGGGAATTTGACTGTCTTAGCTGATAAAGTGCAACTGATTGGTATCTCTGCCAATGGTCAGTTTGCCAGCGGCTTGGGTGCTACTGCTAACCCAGGTGCAACTGGGGATGCAGGTTCTTTGATCGTTAATACCCGTGAATTGCTGATTCAGAATGGAGCACAGGTCAGTGCTGCTACATATGGTGGTGGCAAGGGCGGGAATTTGACTGTCATAGCTGACAATGTGCAAGTAATTGGTCGCTCCGCTGGAGGTAGGGTTAGAAGTAGTTTGATTGCTGGCACCGAAGGGGCAGGAAAGGCAGGAGACTTGACTATTACCACACAGCAGTTGCTTATTTCTGACGGAGCGCTAACTGTCAACAGCCGTGGAGAAGGCGCAGCGGGTAATCTTGATATTACCGCTAGCTCCGTGCGCCTTGACAACGGTGAGATTACAGCACAGACTCTCTCTGGTAATGGCGGCAACCTCACGCTGAACATCGCTGACTTATTGCTGCTGCGTCGTGGCGCTCAAATCTCTACCACCGCAGGCACGGCACAAGCTGGTGGTAATGGTGGCAATATTAATATTGATGCTCCCAATGGCTTCATCGTTGCCGGAGCAAGGGAAAATAACGACATCACCGCTAATGCGTTTAGTGGCAGTGGAGGGAGAGTCACAATTAACGCTACTGGCATTTATGGTATGACAGTGCGTAGTCGTGAAGACTTAGTGAGGCTACTAGGAACTAACTTAGACCCTCAACTGCTACCAACGAATGACATCACAGCAATTTCCCAGACAAGTCCGACTTTAAACGGCACTGTAACAGTCAACACCCCAGATGTTGACCCGAGTCGTGGCTTAGTCAACTTGCCAACCGTACCACTTGACACTGAAGTGTCCCAAGTCTGTCAACCACGTTCAGCAGAAAATCAAAGCAGTTTTGTCATTACTGGACGTGGTGGCTTACCCCCCAATCCTAGAACCGATCTCCTCACTCCTGACGCAGTTCAAGTAGATTGGGTAACGCTTAACCCAAATAGTAACAACCGTACTCCAACTGTTATAAAAAATCCCACTGCGACTCCACCACAACCTATTATTGAGGCTACTGGGTGGGTGCGAAACGAAAAGGGAGAGGTGGTTTTAACAGCCAATCCGTCTACAGTTACCCCTCATAGTCCTTGGATAACCCCTGCATCTTGCAATACTAAAACGTCAGTATCCGAATCTAGGCAATAGACCTCTTGCACTCATTCCCCCAAAACCCCACCCCCAACCCCTCCCCGCCTGCGGGGAGGGGAGACGTTGACGTAAGTCAACGGCGGGGTGGGGTTCTTCTTTTTGATTTATGCAAGAAGTTTAATATCTTGCTCAACGAAGTACGACCAGACAAGATAGCTGCAAGCGCATTAACTCAAACCGCAGCGTTACAAATTATTTCGGCTGGCGTGGACAGGGAGAGGGGGAGAGGGGGGGAAGGGGAGAGGGGGGGATGGGGAGAAAGAAGAATAGAATTATTCTCCTTGTCCCCTTGTTCCCTTGTCTCCTTGTCTCCCAATGCCCATTGCCCAATTCCCAAAAATTAAATGACTCTTAAACCGTGTAAGAGGGTACTCTTGCATCCATATTAAGTCTGATATGTTCCTGGCAACAACTAAACTGTTGTCAGGTAAATCAATGAGTCGAATTAATGGATTTGTCGAGCGTCGTCATTTCTTAAAGCTGGCTGGTATGGCTGGCTTTGGTATTGCTACTTATAGCATACTTTGGGGCACACAGCAAGCTGTTAATTCACAAACCATACTTGCTGATGCTCATCCAGTCAACCCCAATCCAGTTAGTTCTGATGCAGCTTTAAAAAGATTATTGGATGGTAATAAACGGTTTGTACAGCAAAAACGTCAATATCCAGACGAATCGCGAGAACGTTTGCGATTCGTTTCTAAAACACAGTATCCTTTTGCCGCGATATTGGGCTGTGCAGATTCTAGAGTACCAGCAGAAATTATCTTCGATCAAGGACTTGGAAATTTATTTGTGGTACGAGTCGCTGGTAATGTCGTCAATGATTTGGTTACAGGCAGCCTAGAATATTCTACAACAGTATTGGGTTCTCAGCTAATCCTGATTTTAGGTCATAGAAGATGCGGTGCAGTCGCCCAAGCAATCAAAAACGAGCCACTTTCGGGGAAAATTGGCTTTGTTGTTGAGGGCATCAAACCAGCCGTGGAAAGGGTAAAATTAACAACCGGCGATATTCAAGAAGACGCGGTTCTTGCCAATATTCAATATCAGGTTGAAGAATTGGCGAAATCAACGATTTTGGCTAAATTGGTAAGCGTTGGCAAACTCAAAATTGTTGGCGCTTGTTACGATATTGATACTGGCAAAGTAACTGTTATTAGTTAGATAAATTGGGTTTTTCCGTAAATCCTAACTTTTACATTTGATAATTTACACTCTCTAGAAATATACCTGCATACGGATTAATAATTAGTCAAATGAAGTTGCAATAATCAGGATAGTATTTGTCATTGCGACCAAAACGTAGTGTAGGCAAGCAATATCATCAACGCCCAAAGCGATCGCCGCAATACTCTTCAAAAGTACTGTAGGTAGAACGGTATTAGGCGATCGCCTAACTTTATCAAAGCCTTATGGAAGCTAGCTTAGACTCCACTTGTGTATACGCGGTAGCCGTTTGGGGACGCATAAAGTGCGCGACAGGTGCCTGTGCAACCGTAAACGCTCCCCGTGCGGTTGTTGTATCACTACAATGCGCCAAAATCTCTCAGGAGCGCTCTCGATTCGGGGAGACGCTGCGCGAACGGTATAAAGCGGAGATCCACTCTTTTGTAGCTAGAAGGTGCAAAAAGGTTGCGCTCAATTACTCTCTTTTTTTCCACGGGGGGAACCGATTCTCAAAGTCCCTTGGACGCTCACCTGGACAAAAATAGGACGCCTTATTTACTAGATCCAAGGGTCTCCCACGACAATGAGCGGTTGTTCGCGCTTGCGTCTGGTGAAGGAGAAGGCTGGATGTAAAAGTGTTCATAGTGTTTGTGAAACCCCCAGCATAAAGGGATTTAAAGGGCAAACGAGAACTTTGATCGATTTAATTACTTGACATGCAACCAATTAGTTGCATAATATTCTAATATGAATGTAGTGTTCAAAGCGCTTGCCGATCCGAGCCGGAGGAAATTACTCGACCAGTTGTACAGCCACAACGGTCAAACATTAAGTGAACTGTGCGAACACTTAGAGATGACGCGGCAAGCCGTTACCAAACATCTAGCGTTGTTGGAGGAAGCGAATCTGGTTGTCACAGAGTGGCGTGGGCGAGAAAAACTGCATTACCTCAATCCAGCCCCGATTCAAGACATTTACGATCGCTGGATTCGTAAATATGAACGTCAGCAATTAGAAGCATTAAGTGAATTAAAGCGAAACCTGGAAGCAAACACCAAGGAGCCATAACATGGATCAGCAAAAGTTCGTTTATGTAACCTACATTGCCACAAAGAAAGAAAAACTTTGGGAGGCATTGACCGGCGAAGCATTCACCCAGCAATATTGGGGCGGCAGGCGAATTCAATCTGATTGGCAGGTTGGCTCACCCGTGCAGCATGTTAAGGAAGATGGCGAGTCTGAGTGCAAAGGCGAAGTATTGCAATCTGAACCACCTCATCGGCTTTCCTATACCTTCGAGTCACCTGGCTTCAACGAAGAACGTCCGTCATGTGTGTTGTTCGAGTTAGAGCAAAACGGCTCAACAGTAAAGTTAACGCTGACTCACGATCGTCTCGATGCACAAGCTTACATGAGCATTAGCCGAGGCTGGAGCGCGATTTTGTCTAGTCTCAAGAGCCTGCTGGAAACAGGCGATGTACTAGCTTTGGCTGCCTGCAAGTAATGGAATAGCTAATGGGTAATTAGAGTTTTAATCATTCCCGATTCCCAATTTCTAATTTGAATTTCCAACCTTTGATTCTGATCTGGAGAAACTCGCATGATTCCTACCGTCATTGAACAATCGGGTCGGGGCGAGAGAGCCTTCGACATTTATTCTCGCCTGCTGCGTGAGCGGATTATTTTTCTGGCAGAAACGGTTGAGTCTGAAATGGCTAACCGAATTGTGGCGCAAATGCTGTTTCTGGAAGCCGAAGACCCAGAAAAGGACATTTACCTGTATATCAATTCTCCAGGTGGTTCTGTGCTGGCAGGTCTGGGCATTTATGACACAATGAATCACATTCGTCCGGATGTTTGCACAATTTGCTATGGCATGGCAGCCAGTATGGGCGCATTTCTACTCGGTGCAGGTGCTAAAGGCAAACGCAGCAGTTTGCCCAGTTCGCGGATTATGATTCATCAACCCTCTGGTGGAGTGCAGGGACAGGCAGTAGATATTGAGATTCAAGCGAAGGAAATTCTGTACTTGAAGCGGCAGATTAACGAGCGTATGGCTAACTACACGGGACAACCATTGGAGCGAATAGAACAAGATACTGAACGGGATTTCTTTATGTCCGCACAGGAAGCAGTAACGTATGGCTTGATCGATCGGGTGATCGATCGCCCTACTCTACCCATTCACCCCGAACTGACGTTTCCAACCCAAGCGATCGCATCGCCGACATAGTACTTTTTGGGTTGGTTTGTATGGTCAGTTATGGGTGTGTGCGATGGAGTTTTGGACGGATTTAGCCCTTGATTTGATGCGACTAAAGCCCAACAAACTGACCTATTTTCACTTATGGTTTACGGGTTTACATGCTATGGCTCTTATTCAGTCAGCATTGTAGCCGTGATTAAGGTTATCCATAGTTAACCACGTCGCGTAGCGGCTGCGGTTGAACTTAATTTTATGCAGCCTATGATCTGTTAGTTTGTATTAGATTACACTCAAAAGGACTTAGCCTATGCCGTCCGTCTCTGAACAGCAAATTATTGATGTCGAAGAGCGACTACGATTAGCCATGCTCTCTTGTGATGTCGAAGCACTGGAAGTCCCTAATTTCAGCCGATCTCATTTTCACCAGTCACCTCGGTCAGGTCGTCAGCAAGCAGGACGATCTGGCGTTTCATCGAGCTTATGTATTCAAGTTGCAAACGATCAAACCATCAGAAAGAAAAATAAAGTTTATTGAGGGGCTTGCGATCGTCTCAGTTCGTGTGCAGCTAACCGGCATATGCCGGTGAGTCACCGTTCACAGATGACCTCCGATACACCCGCATCTGGTGTCGTCGCTCCTCCGGCACTTGGCAAATTGTCGCTGGACACAGTAGCGCTGTGCAGGAGAAGAGCTTCTTCTAAATTGCTAGTGAGACCATGCTTTGAAGACTGTTGGCAGGGCGATCGCATTTAATTAGACAGCGTTAGGCAATTCTGAAACGATTGCAGGTTAGTCAATGCAAGTCAGATCTTCTACTCCTGATGACATATCGCTTATTTTCTCGTTCATCCAGAAAAAAGCAGAGTTTGACCGAAACATCGGTGCATTTTCGGGTGTGCTGCAAGTCTCTGAAGATAAGTTACGCACAACCCTTTTTGGAGCAATCCCTTTTGCCTACGTGTTATTTGCGATGTCTTCAGGATGTGAGATTGGGTTTGCATTATATGGCTTTAGATACTCATCATTCGCAGGTCAGGCTAGTATCTGGCTTGATTTTTCTGTTTGTCAATCCAGAGATGAGAAGTCAAGGCGCTGGAGCAGCGTTAATGAATCAACTCGCTCGAATTGCTCAGGAACATGACTGTACCCATCTTGCTTGGAATGCAGATGCAAAGAAACACTCGTGGGCTTAGTTTTTATCATCGGTTGGGTGCAGAAATTACAGAACAGCATGGTCATCGATGTTTTTTGAGGTGGGTTCCGTGGGTGACTGCATTAGATTGCGCTGAACCGGAAAGTCGTAAAGGTTGTCGCCGTCCGGTTAGTTTAAACATTACGCGATCAAATGAAAGCGAAGCTAAAAGTACCGCTAGCAGTAGGTATCAAACACCAGCCCAAGCAGAAGAATTTAAAAAAAACTCCCACAATTCCTAGAGATCATAAAAAAACACGTAATAGCACCTTATTCAGTAGCTTAGTGTGCTTTTCATTTAAGCCAGATTCAGATACCAGAAAATATCATTTAATCTACGTAATTAAAAGTGACGATCAAATTCAGCCAAGAACAATTACAAACCATCCGCACTCATGCGGAAAATATTTATCCGCAAGAATGCTGCGGTATAATTATAGGCTATATGGCATTAGGCAAAACAGTGGTAGAAGTAATACTAACTGAAAATGTCTGGAGTATAGAAACGGCATTCGATTTTCCAACTGATGCAAAAAAAGACGGGAAAACTCCAGACGTACTTAATAAAAGCCGACGATATGCGATCGCACCGGAAATTATGTTAAAAGTACAAAAAGAAGCACGCTCAAGCTCATTAAATATTATTGGTATATACCACTCGCATCCAGATTATCCAGCGATTCCTTCAGAAAGCGATCGCATACTCGCTTGGCAAGAATATTCATATATCATAGTTTCTGTCCCCAACGGCAAAGCTGGTGAAATCAAAAGCTGGCATCTTAATGACACTCACCAATTTCAAGAAGAAGCAATAGAAATTGCATAAAAAAATTAACAATCCCAAATCTTATATTTTCTTCCCCACTCCCCACTCCCCACTCCCCACTCCCCACTCCCCCACCTCCCCACAGCGTCACATTTTTCGGTAGGATTAATATTCCGCGCTTCCACATCAAACTGCTATGCTCAATCCCAATCTGGATGAAATCCAGCTCACAAAAGACGATTACGAACGTTACTCCCGACACCTGATTTTGCCAGAAGTCGGATTGGAAGGACAAAAACGTTTAAAAGCCGCTAGTGTACTGTGTATCGGTACAGGTGGACTCGGTGCGCCGTTGCTATTGTATCTTGCGGCGGCGGGTATCGGACGCATTGGTATTGTTGACTTCGATATTGTCGATACTTCCAACTTGCAACGCCAAGTAATTCACGGTACATCTTGGGTGGGTAAACCTAAGATAGAATCTGCAAAGAACCGCATTCACGAGATTAACCCTCATTGTCAGGTTGATCTTTACGAAACTCGCTTGAGTTCTGAAAACGCTCTTGATATCATTAAGCCTTACGATATCGTCGTGGATGGGACTGATAACTTTCCCACACGGTATCTTGTTAACGACGCTTGCGTGTTGTTAGATAAACCCAACGTCTATGGTTCAATTTTTCGCTTTGAAGGGCAAGCTACGGTATTTAACTACGAAGGTGGACCAAATTATCGTGACTTGTACCCAGAACCACCACCACCAGGAATGGTTCCCTCTTGTGCAGAAGGTGGCGTACTCGGAATTTTACCAGGAATTATTGGTTTAATTCAAGCAACGGAAACTATTAAAATCATTTTGGGTAAGGGTGAAACTCTAAGCGGGCGACTAATGCTGTATGATGCCCTTAACATGAAATTCCGGGAATTAAAGTTGCGTCCCAATCCAGTGCGCCCGGTGATTGAAAAGTTGATAGACTACGAACAATTCTGCGGTATCCCACAAGCAAAAGCAGAGGAAGAAAAACAGCAGATGGAAATTCAAGAAATGACGGTGCAGGAATTAAAGCAGTTGTTAGATAGCGGTGCAGATGATTTCGTCCTGCTGGATGTCCGCAACCCCCATGAGTATGAAATTGCCAAAATAGAAGGCAGTGTTTTAGTACCATTACCGGATATTGAAAACGGTGAAGGTGTTACAAAAGTTAAAGAATTACTAAACGGACACCGCTTAATAGCTCATTGTAAAATGGGCGGGCGATCGGCGAAAGCTTTGGGCATCCTCAAAGAAGCGGGAATTGAAGGTACAAATGTTAAGGGTGGTATCACCGCTTGGAGTAAAGAAGTAGATCCGTCAGTGCCAACGTATTAATTTTTAAACGCAGAGGGACGCGGAGGTATTTATCTTTCTCTGCGAACCTCTGCGCTGACTTTGCGTTACTTTGCGTTTCAATTCTTACTTCTGGGCAAACCACTGCCGAATCAACTCGACTTGGAAGCGATAGCCATCTTCAGCTTCCTCAATTAGCTCACGCCTTAAGAGTAAGTTAATGGAGCTGTCGAAACTATCTGGAAAGTCACGGGATAAAGCTTTTTTACTCACCGTTATACCTTCCCCTTTTTCTGCTAAGAAGCGCAAAACTTTTAACTCCGATTCCTTAATTTGGTTGTTTTGAATATCAGCGAAGAAGAAACTACCATTTGTCAAAGCCTGTGGCACAGCTGCTTCTACCTCCTTAGAAGTAGCTAATCTTCTTGAACCTGGACGTTGTTGATTCTTGATATCAACAATTTCATTACACAGAAGCTGCACTAGACATGGGTGACAACGTGTAAGTTCCAATACTCTCTCAACAGCATCAGGTTCATAATGTAAGGGAAAATTTTTAACAGGTTGTTCAATGAGTTGACGGGCTTCTTCTTCTTGCAAGTAGCTGATACGTAGGACTTGTACATTGATTAAGTAGCTAGCCCAACGCTGATATTCTTCTAAAGTATGGGAGCCTGCTAACAGCACCTTAAAACGGGGACGATGTTGTATCAAATTACGTAGCATACCCAATACGTCCTGCTCATCAAAGCGTCCTTTTGCTATAGCGTTGTCCAGCACTTCAAACTCATCTAGGGCAAGCAGTACAGTGTTATCCTCTAAAGCTTGCTCAACTTCATCAAGCCATTCATCAAACCGGGTGAAAGGATCAAGCGCTAACATTTCTCGCGTTAGGGATGGAAGGGTCAAACCTCTTTGCCTACTAGCTGAGTTCATCATGCCTCTAGCAAGGTTGTAGAGAAAACCTGAATAGTCAGTTGTTCGTGAAGCTGACCCTTGTAAATCAACAAACATCGGGATGATAGTATTAGGTAATAGGCGTCCTAAGTTATTGAGCAGAGATGTTTTACCCATTCGCCTTTGACCGTAGAGTAGTAAAGGTGGACGACGCCGATCTATAAGTAGTTGTTCTATACGAACACTTATATCAGTACGTCCAACAAATATTTCCTGCTGTTCTGAAAGGGGTATACCTGTGATGTACGGAGAATCGATTTCTTGACGTAGTTCAGAGGCTTTTGCCAGTTCCTCTACACAGTTAGTTATTATCTGACTCCAACGTATAGAAATAGGTTGCAATCGGATGGCATATTCATCATTGCTTATGGTTAACTCCCTCGAAACAGCATCCAAACGGTCAGCAACAGCTTTCAGGCTAAGACGCTGATTATAAGTTGTTGCTTGGTTCAAAGCAGCATTAACATCTTCACTGAAACGATTGAAGCTCCTAATAAGTGAGCTGACTAATGTTTCCAGTTCCAGTTCACTAGTAGCTAAATCTCTATGAACTTGACGCACAGCTTCCAAATCAGCACAGCTTTCTATTCGGCGTGTATCCATTTCAATCAGTGCAGTTTGTGCAGCCCAGCGTTGAGGACTAGTACTTAAGTATTTAATAGCGGCTTTCCCCTCATCAGGGTTACGTTCCATCACCAATATCAAGTGCTTTTCCAAGCCTTTTAACGGTCTATGCTGCCACTCATCCCAGAATGCTGAATGATAACGCAAAAGATTAGTTATACTTTTGCTTTTAACACTGTCAAATCTATAGAGAAGTTTGTTGAATAATTTAATTAAGGGAACGAATGCCACAAATCGCATAAGTTTCCATATAAGTGTTATGATATTTGCTATTTTGCCAATCCTTTGTAATATTTTGCCAAAAACCACATTGATTGGCTCTCTATTATTATTTTTATATAATCCAAAACCCAACCAGAAAACAAAAATACCGATAGTAATTGCAAATAAACGAACTGACACTTCAAAAGCAATACCAAAAGCTATACTCTCGATTATGCTAATGAATAAGCCACAAGCTAGGTTTACCGAGACTCCAAAATAAACACCAACAACAAGGCTGATTAATGTACCAAAAAAAACGTTAAATATAAACTTTTCTGTTGACTTCCCTAATATTAATAACAGTAAGTTAAGAGATAAATTCAATAGCAAAGGCAGAATTAAATATCCTTGTAACAGTAGCACCCACAAATCAAAATTTCGCCGTTTAACACGGTTCCATGATTGCGATTCAGGATCTAAAGCTGGGTCAATACGCTTTAGGTGATTCCGCCAAACTGAGGGACGGAAGACAATCCAAAACAGTAGTTGTAAGCTACCCAGGAGCAAGTTAGGGTGCTGTTCGGGTGCATGGGTGTAGACTTTGGAGTAGTCAGTGTGGGGCATGGGATTTTGTATTTTATAGTTTTGATTTTTGATTATCACTACCTAGTTTCTTTAACTTTGAATTGGGTCATTTGCTGGTGGATGTCTTCCAATTTCTCTATCCGCAGCGCGAATGTTAATTATTCTTTCTCGATTAAATCCTAATGCTGTAACTGTAGCGCGTCCCTTTGGTGTCAAACCAAGAATCGAGAGTGCATCTGATAACCAAATAAAGTGTTTTTGCCAGCTATCAGTTCGAGGGTTAAACAAAGGGACTTCTACACCTGATTGCTCATCAAGTGCTGTGACTTTATCTGATTTTTGGCGATTACAATGAAAACAAGCTAACGCTAGATTCTCCAGACAATTTACGCCACCTTTACTGAGAGGAATAACATGATCCACTGTAAAAGGTACATACTGCCATTGTTCTGATGCGTGACAATATTCGCACAGATAATTGGCGCGTTGGCGAACTTGATGTTGAGTCGCTTCACTAATATAACGATTAGCAGACAAATCTGTAACTCCCCTATTTTGAATTTAGTGAAGCATTTCTGATAAGTCGATTAACTAAACTGATATAATCGTCTAATTCTTCATATTCATCTAATTCATTTTCTTCTTCAAAAGTGAGTGCAGTTTCTTTTTGTTTAGCTAATAATGTTTCAATGCGGTTTTGTACCAGGCTAGAAGCCCGAAATATAGGCACTCCTTCTTCTAACTCAATGCGGATAGCTCCATCTAGGGGCAAACTGTTAGGTAAGTGATTCAGTTTTATGGGCAAATTAGTTGTCATGGTATTTATCCCAACCTTTAATTTCAGTTTATCGCTACAATAAATGAGCAAATGGCTGCATTTGTCGCAACCCTTCATCTCGCCAATCATCGCTATTATCCCCATCTTCTAAAATAAACAATCTTTCCATACAAAGAATTTGTAATAAAAGTGGAAAACAGCGACTTTGTGTTAAAATCCACTCTACATCTTCATCAGAAAATGGAATAGGAGAACTTGCTATCAATTCCCGCGCTTCTGCTTCTGTCAGCGCTCCCAATGTGGCAGTATAGCCGAAAATATTGAAGAAGGGTGAACTATGTCCGGTATTATGTGCTAGTTCAATCGGTGAAGAATGGGTTGCTAAAATAAACGCTAAATTACCATCTGTAGAGTTTGTAGCTAAAGAACGCAAACATTCCCAAAATCCATCATCAAGTTCTGGACAGCGTTGCAATCCTACGCCAATTTCATCTAATAAAATAACTGTGGGATTATGCAAATTTTCACTCACCAAATCCATAAAATAATCAAGATTACAAGGATTTGGTACTTTCATTCCCAAAGATTCTAAAATGTAACTTAGTAGTCTTTCTCTGTTTGCCATGCGTTGGTCTTGAAAGTCTACGAATATCCACTTGTAATTTTCTGGATGCGGTAGGCAATCAGACTTTTGATTGAGGCGTAAATCTTCTGCTGGGGTGGTGGTGATGTTTTTCAGGTAGTGCAGCAGGGAGGTTTTACCGCTGCGCTTTTTACCGATAATGGCAGCGTTTTGTAGGGGATGGCGTTTAAGTAGGTTGAAAAGGCGTTTAAGTTCGTAATTACGTCCGAAAAAGTAGCGAGGATCGGTGATTGGGGTTCCAGTGATGAAAGGCGATCGCTCTTCTTTTTTTCTTCCTACTTCCGGCTTATAATGTTCTTTTGTATACAAACCTGGCTTAAGATGTTCTGGAATACCCTGTAGTTGAATTTCTACGCAACCAAACTGATAAGCGTCTTCTATTGAACGATTTGCGGCTAATGCTTTATAAAAACCAACTGCGAAGGCGATCGCTGCTTTATCACCGATAGCGTCATTCATCCCAATTACAAAGGGGATATGTTGAGCGATCGCAACAGCCTGTATTTCAGAATAGCAGGCATTCAGCACCACACAATTAACTTGCAATGAGAATAACTTGAACATTGCAGCTAAAGCATCAGGCTTTACAGGCTGAACTTTACCTACTTCATTTTCAAAACACAGTTCACCTGTACTCTTACCATGTCCAGAAAAGTGTATAATCTGCGGTTGAATATCAAATATCGCTTGTGTAATATCCCCGACGCGGACTGACTCTTGCTGTTCAAGTTGATACTTTTCTGATTTGGCTATTTGCAGCCTTGCTTTAATATCTCGCAACTCTTGAAATAATCTTAACCGAGATTCATCACTCGGATCGGCTGCTAAAAACAGGATTTTTACCGGGATATCACTGTTCATTCATGAAACAATGAAAGTAACATTGTTTATCAATGTTTATATATTATATGATGTCCTTTGAAATCACCCGTAATAAAAAACCTCTCCCTGCTTTTACTACGCAAAACCTGTCCCTCTCCGAGTCGGAGAGGGACAGACTTGAACTTTAGTTCAAGGCAGGGAGAGGTCAATTCGGGAATTATGGTTAATTTGCCGAACATCATATTACCTGATGGTTTATGGGAACCTACCCCAATATCCGCGCCCGTAAACGTCATCGGGGTTTAAAGTTCTCTTATCGGTTTCGTTACTGTGGGTTTGATGAGCGTTTGCGCTGAATAATCTCAGGTAACTCGTCTATGTTGAGGGGTTTGGCGTTTGCTCTAATTCGGTCTGATAACTCGTAAAATGCTTCGTTATCGTCTGGGTGCTGCAATACGTAAGCTCTCAAATCGCCTTTACTCATCGTTTTGAAATTCGGTTTGGTCATAACCAACTCTTCCTTCTTTGTCAACTGTTATCTCTATCTCGTCACCCGCCAGAATGACCAAATCATCTGTTCTTTCATCTATTCTGACTAAATATATGGGTAGAAATATTTTGGTTAACAAGTACGATCGCCGGAATAGTTCTTTAAGTTGTTCTACTGTTGGCTCCATCTTACCTCCTCGTTAACTCCTATATGGGCGGGTTCCCCCGCCCCTCTTTCCTAGACTTGGCAACTCAACTCGCCGGCTTTTTGACTAAAGCGGCTGTTTTCGCGATAATCCACAGGACAATCTATGACTGCGGGTACATCTTGTGCTAAAGCTTCTTTGAGAATCGGAACTAAATCAGTAGCAGATTCAACGCGATAGCCTTTTAAACCCATACTTTCGGCAAATTTGACAAAATCAGGATTGCCAAAATGCACAAAAGATGATCTACCTTTGCCAAAATGATTTTCTTGTTTCCACTCAATTAAACCGTAGCCACCATCATTAAAAATTAAGGTGACAAAAGGTGTACCAACGCGCAAAGCTGTTTCTAATTCTTGGCAATTCATCATAAATCCACCATCACCAGTTGCAGCTACAACTTTACGATTCGGATGAACGAGTTTTGCAGCTAAAGCACCAGGAATGGCAATTCCCATTGCGGCAAAGCCATTAGAAATAAGACAAGTATTCGGACTATGGCAATGATAATGACGGGCAATCCACATTTTATGTGCGCCGACATCAGATATGACAATATCTTCTGGTCCCATCACTTGCCGCAAGTCATAAATTAACTTTTGTGGCTTTATCGGAAATCCATCATCATTGGCGTATTGTTCGTAATCGGCACGAATACTTGAGCGTAAAGTGATGGCAAATGGGTTATGTTTACCTTGTCTATCTGCTAATTTTAAAATCTCATTCAGAGAATCAGAAATATCCCCAACTACTTCAGTACGAGGAACATAACTACTATCAATTTCTGCCGGATTTGCCCCAATATGAACAATGGGAGTTTTACCGCTAGGATTCCATTTTTTCGGGGAAAATTCAATCAAATCATAGCCGATCGCTATCACTAAATCTGCATTATCAAAGGCACAAGTGATAAAATCTCGCTGTTGCAATCCCACTGACCACAATGCCAAAGGATGAGTATAAGGAATTACACCTTTACCCATAAATGTATTGGCAACAGGAATATTCATCTGGGTAGCAAATTGCGTCACAGCGTCGCTAGCTTGAGCGCGAATCGCTCCATTTCCCACTAATATTAACGGATTAACTGCCTGGGAAATTGCCGCTGCTGCTGCCCGAATACTCGCAAAAGAAGCATAGGTTTTTTCGATATTATGCTTCTGCAAAGGTTGCCCTTCTACAGGCATGGCGGCAATATTTTCCGGCAAATCAATGTGAACTGCACCGGGTTTTTCAGTTTGCGCTACTTTAAAGCCTTTTCGCACAACTTCTGGTGTAATACTCGGTCGGACAATTTGCTTAGTCCACTTTGTCACCGGGGCAAACATTGCTACCAAATCTAAATATTGATGCGATTCGATGTGCATTCTATCTGTGCCTACTTGCCCGGTAATCGCTACCAAAGGCGCACCATCCAGGTTAGCATCCGCAACTCCCGTCATCAAGTTGGTTGCCCCAGGACCGAGTGTAGAAAGACACACCCCGGCTTTTCCGGTCAGGCGTCCGTAGACATCTGCCATGAATGCCGCACCCTGTTCGTGACGGGTGGTGATAAATTGAATGGAAGAATTTTTCAACGCTTCCAAAACGTGCAAATTTTCTTCTCCAGGGAGTCCGAAAACGTATTGCACTCCTTCATTCTCTAAACACTGTACCAGTAGATCCGCTGTATTCATTTAATTAATTCCGTCACTAAAAGATTTAGATCGGGGGAGTGGTGAGTGGGGAATGGGGAGTGGGGAAAGAAATAAAATCCCTACTCCCCATTCCCCATTCCCTACTCCCTACTCCCCAATCATTTCACCCACACTGTTTTAACATTGACAAACTCATGTATGCCCTGAATACTCAATTCTCGTCCATACCCTGAACGTTTAATTCCGCCAAAGGGCATCCGGGGGTCGGATTTAACCATACTGTTGATGAATACGGCACCGGCTTCGATTTCGGAAATTAAGCGATCGCTTTCCCCTTCATTTTGCGTCCAAGCACTTGCACCCAAGCCAAAGGGTGTACCATTTGCGATCTTTATCGCCGCATCGATATCCGGAACCCGAAATAACATCGCCACGGGTCCGAAAAATTCCTCTTGTGCGGTGGGGCTATCTGTGGGAATATCGGTAAGAATCGTGGGCGGATAGTAGTTACCAGGGCGATCGCTATCAGGTTGTCCACCGATGAGGATTTTTGCCCCAGTTTTGAGACTTGCTTGCACTTGTTCGTCTAAATCTTGGAGAATACCGGGAGTTGCCAAAGGTCCTAAGTCTATGTCTGGTGACATGGGATCGCCAACTTTTAGGGCTTGGAATTTTTCTAGAAGTAGTTTTTCAAATTTATCGGCGATCGCTTCCACCACAATAAAACGTTTCGCTGCAATACATGATTGCCCGTTATTCAACATCCGCGCTGTAGTCGCTGTTGCAACTGCTGTTTCTAAGTCAGCGCTTTCTAACACGATAAACGGATCGCTTCCGCCTAATTCTAAGACGACTTTTTTAATTTGTTTCCCCGCAGCAGCAGCGAGTGATGCACCTGCGGGTTCGCTTCCTGTTAAGGTGGCAGCTTTCACTCTGTCGTCAGCCATTAGGTCTGCTACCTTGGCAGCACCAATTAATAGTGTTTGAAATGCACCTTTGGGAAAACCTGCCCTTTGCATGATATCTTCAATTGCCAAGGCGCACTGCGGCACGTTAGAAGCGTGTTTCAGCAAGCCGACATTACCCGCCATCAGTGCCGGTGCAGCAAAGCGGAATACTTGCCAAAAGGGAAAATTCCACGGCATGACGGCGAGAATTACACCTAATGGTTGGTAGCGGACAAAACTACGACTCGCATCGGTTTTTACTTCCACATCGGCGAGAAATTCAGCCGCGTGTTCGGCGTAGTAGCGACATACTAAGGCGCATTTTTCGACTTCAGCGATCGCTGCTTTGTAGGGTTTGCCCATTTCTAGGGTCATTATCTTAGCAAAGTCAGCTTTTTCTTTGTCTAAGATATCAGCAGCTTGTTGCAGCCAGTGCGATCGCTTGCTAAAGTCAGTTTTGCGATACTCATCAAAAGTCAAACCTGCCAAATCCAACGATTCGGCAATTTCCGCATCAGTTAGCGGCTCAAAAGTTTTCAGTGTTTCCCCTGTAGCGGGATTAATGGTGGCGATCGCCATAACCTGACTTCCCGTTGAAAATAACTTACAGTAGCTTTATAGTCTTACACATAGTAATTGCGGCAGCTACCACCCAAATTCTAGTCTGTTAAACAAGATTTGGTTTGTTAATGTTAAAGTTTCGCAACTTAAACCTAAATAAAAGATACAAATTGCATCTGTATTTATATTGATTTTTTCGTGGGAGGATGTCACTTCTCCATCGCCCCCAAGCTTTCAACGATGCTATATGAGATAGAGAAAGCATGCACAGGACTTACGCAAGATTGGCGAAAGTAATAGTTATGGTTAATTTTCTGTGAGTCTTGATTTCAATTTCTCAGGTTGGCATCAATGAGAACTGAAAGTGCAGTTTGAGCAAAAGTGGCACCATCAGGTGATTGTTCAATGGTTGCCATTAAACTTGCGCCGCCAATGAGAAGCAAATACTGCTGCGAAAAAAAGTCTGGATTTTTAATACCCGCTTCTGCTGCTAATCGCATGATAATTTGGCGAATCGATTCCCGTAGATTGATTGAAACCTGATGCGCTTTATGGGAAGCATCAGCAATTTCCAAAACCGCGTTGATGAACGGGCAACCTCGAAAGTTCGGACTGGCGTACCATTCCCGCAGCACATCAAAGGTCGCTAATAACCGTTCTTTAGGTGTATTGCCACGCTCTGATACTGCTGTCTCAAACCAGCATATCCACGCTTGTGCCCGATACTTCATCACTTCTTCAATTAACAGGTCTTTCGACGGAAACCATCGGTACAGCGTTCGTTTGGCAACGCCTGATTTTGCGATAACTTCATTGATGCCCACATGCTGAATGCCCTTCTGGTAGAACAGTTCAGATGCGGTTTCGAGGATTTGCTGTCGAGCGTGACTAAATTCAGCGGTCATAATTAGATGAGTAGACAAACTTGTCTCCTTTGCCATACAATAACATCTAAAATAGGTATACAAGGTTGTCTACCTAGACACCAATTCAAAGGCAATTACCAGTGGATTTTCCCATTTACACAATCGACACTGCCCCGGAAGCATCCAAAACAGCCTTAGTTCATGCAAAGGAAACGTTTGGGTTTATTCCGAATTTAGAAGGGATTTTTGCCCAAGCCCCTGAATTGCTCAAAGGTTCGATGGCGCTGTGGGATTTATTTGAGGCTACCAGTTTCAGTCCTGTCGAACAGCAAGTGATTTACCTGACGGCAAATTATGAACACGAGTGTCACTACTGCATGGCAGCCCATTCTGGTCTAGCAAAAATGATTGGCATGTCTGCTAATGATATTCAAGCGCTCCGCAACGGCACAGCCTTGAGCGATCCGAAATTACAAGCTTTGCGTCATTTTACCCAACGCATGATTCAGATGCGGGGTTCGGTTGAAGATAAAGAGATTGAGGAATTTTTAGCGGCAGGTTATACCCAACAGCAAGTGCTGGAAGTAATTCTTGGAATTGCAATCAAGATCATGCACAATTATACAAATCACATTGCTAAAACACCCCTCGACAGACCGTTTCAACCCTACGTTTGGTCAAAGCCTGCGGTAACAGCGTAAATCACTTTTTAGCAAAGTGGAGAGACAATTGCGTTGCGGTCATAGTATGCAATTGTCTCTCAACTGCGATTTGTTTTCAGAGCATAATTCAGCAATAATGTCTAACCACTAACTCCTAACAACTTCCCATGTAGCGGGATTAATGGTGGCGATCGCCATTACCTGACCTCCCGTTTAAAATAACTTACAGTAGCTTTATAGTCTTACACATAGTAATTGCGGCAGCTACCACCCAAATTCTAGTCTCTTAAACAAGGTTTGGTTTCTTAATGTTAAAGTTTCGCAACTTAAACCTCAATAAAAGATACAATTTACATATGTATTTATACTATGTAAATTTATATTGCTTGGGCTGATAGCACCATCTTGGCTTTGTTAAACCCTGTAAGCTTGAAGGGCATTAACTTTGTTCTTCAAGACTGGTGTAGGTAGCAACTTCATGAATATTTCCCGTAATGCCACAGCAGCACGATTCTCCCATTGACCAAGTTTCGCTGCTTGTAAAGACTCTTCAACAATCATTTTGGTGCGAGCAAACCTCTGTGATTCGTACTGTTCAAAAGCAGCTTTCGTGTCAGATGCAAGCAAACATTTGGTAACAACAATCGCATCTTCAAGTGCCATGCACGCACCCTGTCCCAAAGTTGGCAGTGTTGGATGTGCAGCATCACCCAGCAAGGTGATATTTTGCTGACTCCAAGGCTGAGTAGGCACGCGGTCATAAAGATCGTTCCTGAGGATGTTTGCTTCATCTGTAGCTGCAATCAATTCAGGAATAGGCTCACACCAATCTTGAAACATCAACTGAAGCTCTTTTTTGCGTCCGATCGCTGCGTCAGGTTGTCCCTCGGTTGCTTTGGCTGCTACATACCAGTACATACGTTTTTTGCCAATCATCACAAAGCCAAAGCCTCTGCCATAGCCTAAAAATTCGCGGATGCAATCATGACGGTGTGCGCTGGGGATGTAATCAGTAAGACCGCGCCACGCCGTAAAACCACGATATATCGGTTTGCCATCACCTAAAAGTTGCGATCGCACACGCGAATTGAGACCATCCGCTCCAATCAAAGCATCGCTCTCAACAGTTAAGCCTGAAGCGAAATGAATGCGAACTTTGTTTCCTACTTGCTCAAACCGCTCAAACGCTTGACCGAAAACAAAGCGATCGCGTGGTAAGTTACGCCACAGTATAGCGTGCAAATCCGCACGATGGATGCATATAGCTGGAACCTCGAAATGGTCAACCGGCAAGGACATCAACTCCTCACCGCTTTGCGAGTTGAATTGATAACGTGCGATAAATTGACTTGCAGATAATGTGTCTTGCAACACACCTAAATTTTTCAGAACATGCGTAGCGTTAGCCCAAAGAGCCACTCCAGCCCCTACTTCCGGCAATTCGGGGGTTCGCTCGTAAACCATAACATCAAATCCGGCATGGTGGAGTGCAAGCGCGGTTGCTGCACCACCAATTCCTCCGCCAACAATGACAATTTTCTTCGCTGTTTGCATCTGCTTAATTTTCTAGAAGGTATACTATTATAAGCATTTTGCGATTTTAATCGACTTACTTGTCAGTCTATTAAAATATATTGTGCATGACAATGTATATAAAGATTTCTAAAGTCTATTAACCCAATACCTTCTCTCTCCGTGTCAGCGATGCACTGACTCTTAAACTTGACAGCAAGCGTTTTTAGAATCTAAGCTGACTGACAAGTCTGTTGAGGATTGTAATTGCGTGGCACGTATTGTCAAAACAAGTCGATCGTATGGTACTAAGCAAGTTCGTGATGCTGAAGCAACCCAAGCTATTATTTTAGAGGCAGCTGAAGAAGAGTTTGCCAAGCATGGTTTAGCAGCAGCTCGAACAGAAGCGATCGCTGCAAAGACAGGGGTTGCCAAGTCAATGATTTACTACTACTTCAAAGATAAAGAGGGTTTGTATCGAGCTGTTTTAGAGCGATCGCACTCAGAACTGATCCAAACGAATCAACAATTAGACTTGGATCAACTTTCACCGGAAACAGCATTAAAGCAGTTCCTCACTGCATTGCTCGATTGTGTATCACGCAACCCCAAACTACCGCTGATAATGCTTTATGAAGCCGTGCAGAATCAAGGACGGTACTATAAAAATTCTAGCTCTTTAACCATTGATACCACCCTCATAACAATTTTAGAGCGAGGTATCGCTACTGGAGTATTTCGCACTCTCGATCCATTTCAAGCAGCAATCAATATTATGGGAAGTTGCTTGTTCTACTACATTGGTCATGAAAATATTAAGCATCATGCACGCGGTAAACGTCTACTCAGCAAAGCAATGCTCGAACAACATACTCAGGAAGTGATTTCGTTTACCTTAGCTGGTGTACAATCCCAAAAGCAATAACTCAAAGCGAATTGTTAGTTGTTAGTTGTTGGTTGCTGGTTGCTGGTTGTTAGTTGTTAGTTGTTGGTTGCTGGTTGCTAGTAGTCAAAATGTACCACAACCACTAACTCCTACTCCTACTCCTAACTCCTAACTCCTAACCACTAACTCCTAACCACTAACCACTAACTCCTAACAACTTCCCAAATGATGCATTTTCGTCTGATAAACTTTGACTAATCGATTAATCCCTTTAAAACGATAATGTCCCATCTCTTGAAAATCGCAGCGTTGCGAAAGCATTTTATAAGTAACTTCACTGATGACACATTCACTAGGAGGACAAACAGCCTCCATCCGCGCCGCGAGATTAATAGTTGCGCCTAAAGCTGTATAATCTACTCTTTGGGAACTGCCGACATCGCCAACGACAGCCTTACCGCTGTTAATCGCAACACGTAATTGTAGCGATTCTTGCCAAAAACCATTCGCGTTAAGCTGTTCGAGACGAGTTAACATACCCTTGGCAGCAGCGACGGCTCTATCTGCATGATCTAATTGCGGTTCCGGTGCGCCAAAAAATGCCATAATACAATCGCCAATATATTTATCTAAAGTGCCGCCCCAGCCAAACACTTCTTGTAACATTTCTTCAAATAAATTATTTAGTAATTGAGCAACTTCAGTTGGTGTAACTCGTTCGGAAATTGCTGTAAAGCCGACTAAATCGGCAAATAAAATGCTGATTTCAGTTTCTACGGGTGCTAAACGACCATTGGGCAATCCTCCCACAGATATCAACTGTTGCACAACTGCGGGAGAATGATAGCGTTCTAATCTTTGGCGAATTACTTCTTCAGTTTTGAGTTTTTCTACTAACAACCAACGTTGAACGCTAGAAGCGACAAGATTTGCTAAAGCGGAAAAAAAGCTTAATTCTTCCTCACCTTCATTGTCCCAATGATAAGAAGAAAGAGTAGCATCAGCATAAAGAACGCCGACAACTTTATTTTCATCCCATAAAGGTACAGCCATCGCGCTGCGAATACCTTTGATTAAAATGCTGTTTTCTCCAGCAAATCGTTCATCTTTTTGAGCGTCAGCAGTTTGAATCGCGACTTTTTCTGCAAATACTTTTTGGCAAATACTACGACTAATCCAACTGCCATCGGCTGCTAAATTTTGTTGTTGAAAAGCTCTTCTAGTGGCAGAGTTCATTAACTCTAGTTTACCGCTTCCATGCACATCAATTAACAATGCCAAGCGATCGATACTGTCGAGGTAACGAAAAATAACTTGCTGCACCTGTGAAAAAATTTCTTCAATAGATGCGGCTGCACACAGATTCTTGGCTATATCTACTAAGTCTTTGAGTCGGGCAATGGTTTGGTCTTTATTAGTTGTCTCCCCGTCCTTAGCGTTAGGTTGTATCCATTTTTCTTGCAATTGTTGGACATTGCGAAGAATTGTTCTTTGTTCAGCAACTTCCTGTTGTCTGGGGCTGAGTGGCGGTTCAGTATAATCTGCATACAGCACTAGTAAACTAACATCGCCCAGCCAAACAATATCGCCGTGCTGCAACTTTTGAGGAGAGGTAACAAGACGTTCATTTAATTGCGTGCCGTTTTTGCTGCCCAAGTCTTCAATAGTCCACAAATCGGCGGCAATTTTCACTAAGCGGGCATGGCAACGAGAAACTCCCCCAAAAGGTAAGTAGAAGTCACATTCGGGCAAACGTCCGATGGTGAATACATCTTGATTCACCGTCACCGTTGTGTCGTTATCTCCCTCTTGTAGGCGTAGTTTGAGTTCAGTCATGACAATGATAGATTAATCCACCGAAGCTGGGGTGCAAGCAACCAATACGGTAAAGGATACGCCAAGGGTTAGCCCTACGCTAAAACGCCGACATTACGGGACAGCCAAGTTTAATAGATCCAAGGGCACAAGAGCGACTATCAAAGGATGAAGGAACCGTCTCCGTTTT
>NZ_JTCM02000063.1 GCF_000817785.2 Hassallia byssoidea VB512170
GGGTTTTGTTGAGGTTCTCCTCTTCTTCATACCCTGCCTGTTATCCCTAAGCTGTTCTAGGTTACTTAGCTTATTTCAACAGAACGATTCGCACTTGTAACTCCTTATCTAAAAATTCCGGTTTTCGTGTCCAGTCAATTTCCCTATGCGCTTGTGGGAAAAAGAATAACATGAATTCTTCAAAATAGATTTGTAAAATGTCTTTCCAAGGTGAATCAAATTCGGTTTGAGGATTTGTCATCAAAGTACATTTTTATAGTTTTTCCTTATTTATCATTCCAGTCAGGTGGATTAGAAATTTTCAAATCGGAAACCCAAATATCTAAATTAGTGTGCGATCGCCCAGAATAATGGAAATAATACCGGAACACTTTAACGCGATCGCACTAACGCTTCAACTAACGATCAACCACTTTCAAAATTTCCTCATCCATAGAAAAATCAACTTCAGCTTTATCGCGCCCAGATGTGAGATAATCATTCTCTAAAGAATCTTGTAGCCCAGAAATTAAATCATACTCAGGCTGCCAATTCAACTCTTTCATCGCTTTATTCACCGAAGCGAAGAAATGCTGCACGCGCATGGGGAAAGCTTTGCGTTTGCCAAAATCAAACTTTTTCGGGTCATAATGAACGATTTTCACATCATCCGGTGATTTACCCGCAGCAACAGCACAAGCACGGGCTAAACCATCAAAAGTGACAAAGCGATCGCCTGACACATTATAAATTTGCCCTATGGCTTGTTTGTTACCTACAATCTTAGTCATTGCCTTTGCCAAGTCTTTTACATGACCTAGCTGAGTAATGTGCATCCCATTACCGGGAATGGCAATCGGGCGATCGCGTACAATTCTATCAAAAAACCAACTTTCCAACTCGTTATAATTACTCGGACCATAAATGTAAGTTGGACGAATCGACGTAAAAGGCAATCCCGATTGCGTCAAAAATGCTTCCGTTTCATGCTTACCTTTGTGGCGACTTTTTGGATCGACTGCATCTCCTTCTACATGAGGCATTTGGTCGGATTTGAGATACACCCCAGCCGAACTCATATAAACAAAATGTTGCACGCGATCTTGAAAAATTTCCGCCAATGGTTGAGTATCAGTAAGTTCCCGTCCGTTATTGTCAAAAATGACATCGAAACTTTCTTGTGATAACTTTTCTTTAAGTTGGGCAGCGTCAGTGCGATCGCCTGTAATTTGTTCTACTTGTTGCGGTGCTGGACGATTGCCACGATTGAACAGTACCACAGTATGTCCGGATTCCACCAGCATCTTCGTTAGGTAGACACCAATGAACCGAGTACCACCCATAATTAAAATTCGCATAAATTCCCTATTTTATCTCAGTAGTAGGGGCTAGCCCCTAGCCCCCAATTTGAGGTTATCAGGTTGCGGTATCCTGAGGAAACTCTTTCACTGATAATTACGTCTTGTGATGAATGTGGGGCGATCGTCCATGAATTAATTGCAACCGGAAAGTTTTCAATTAATCTCATAACTTCCCAAGCGTGTTTTCTACCAATTACAGTTAGCAGTGCCCTTAAAATATGCTTTAGTTCATGAATGGCTTACACCCAAAGCCACAGGCGGTTCAGAACTCGTTGTCCGGGAAATTCTGAATCACATTGATGCTGACTTGTATGCCCTCATCGACTTTGAATCTACTAATCCGGAAAGTTATTTATACAAGCGTCGAATTGGTACAACGTTTGTTCAACGCTTTCCCTTCGCCCGCAATGGTGTACAAAATTACTTGCCATTTTTGCCGCTGGCGATTGAACAATTAGATTTACGGGATTATGACATAATTTTGTCTTCATCCCATGCCGTTGCTAAAGGCATCCTCACCACTCCCGATCAGTTGCATATTTGCTACTGTCATAGTCCCATGCGTTATGCCTGGGATTTGACTTTTGATTATCTAAAAGCAAGTAAGTTAGGCAATGGTTTACCTGGGTGGGCAACGCGGTATTTACTGCATCGTTTGCGCTTTTGGGATGTGTTAACGGCAAATCGCGTTGATTATTTTATTGCTAACTCACAGCATACAGCTCGTCGAATTTGGCGCTGCTATCGACGAGAAGCAAAAGTAATTTATCCACCGGTGAATATTGAAGGTTTGCCATTTTTTCCTCAGAAAGAGGATTTTTACCTAATAGTTTCCCGGTTAGTAAGTTACAAACAAGTATCTTTAATTGTCAAAGCTTTTAATCAACTGCAACGACCTTTAGTAGTAATTGGTACAGGACCCGAAATGAAAAAAATTCAGGAAATAGCGGATTCTCATATACAAATACTGGGGTGGCAACCTAATGATGTAGTAAAAAGATATATGGCTAGTGCCAAAGCGTTTGTGTATGCAGCTTGTGAAGACTTTGGCATTGCCTTAGTAGAAGCACAAGCTTGTGGTACGCCGGTGATTGCTTATGGTGCAGGTGGTGCTTTAGAAACTGTGCGAGATATTCGCACTTGTGAAGTGGGTACAGGGACGGGTATATTCTTCCAAAATCAGACTCAGACAGACCTTGTAGAGGCAGTAGAAAGCTTTGAAGCGTATGAGGGTAAGTTTAATCCAGAATATGCGCGATCGCACGCTGCCCAATTTGATGTGCAAACATTTGCAAAACGTTATCTAGATTTTATAAATACGTGCAACGAAAAAAGACCATTTTTGGAGTAACGGTCTTAATTTTTGCAATAGTTTTCTAGGCTTTTGGAAAATTACCCCCAGAAGCACCTCCGAAAGGCTTTAAGATTGGGACTATGTGTGGTGTGGATTATTTAGGAGTATGATGACTGCCCAGAGCTCACTCCTCTCCGGCAAGCGGCGAAGTCTACGGCAAGATGCTAGCGCGTCTGTGCGTACTTTCTTAAAAGGTGGTCAAAAAACCAAGACACCTAGATTTAAACCCAAAGCATTGACTTTACAAGGTTTAAACGGAGAGTTTGCCAAGCGACTGTTCGACATTTTGTTTTCGCTGTTAGTACTGATATTGTTTTCGCCTGTTTATTTGGTTTTGACCTTACTGATTGCTTCCAGCTCGCAAGGTCCGATTTTTTATATACAGGAACGAGTCGGCAAAAACTACAAGCCATTTAATTGTATTAAATTCCGAACAATGGTGAGTAATGCTGACGAAGTTCTTATGCAAATGATGGAAACTTCCCCAGAATTGCGGCAAGAGTTTGAGACTAGTTTTAAGCTCAAACATGACCCCAGAATCACAAAAATTGGTCGATTCTTGCGAATTACCAGCTTAGACGAGTTTCCCCAATTTTGGAACGTTTTAAAAGGGGATATGAGTGTTGTTGGTCCGCGACCTTTAGTAGAAGAAGAACTGCCAAAATACGGGTCTGCGATCGAGCAAATTTTAACTATCCGACCAGGAATTACGGGATTGTGGCAAGTTTCAGGGCGCAATGACATTCCCTACCCTCGGAGAGTTCAAATAGACCTGCATTATGTCAAATTTGGCAATCTTTGGCTCGATTTCTGGATCATATTGAAAACTGTTGGTGTTGTCGTTATCCCAAAAAATAACGGTGCATATTGATAACCTAATTGTTTCTTCAGCCCAAAAGTAAACAACGGTTCACAAAGCGAGAAATCCCATGTGCTGATAGCCGTGGGGTTTTTAATAGATTCTTCTTTAGAAACCCGACTTCTTAAAGAAGTCGGGTTTCTGAGCACGGTGAATCTTCACAAATCATATAGGATTGCTATATCTATCAAAAATTTCTACTTTATTCTATCTTAACAAAAACTAGGTTTTCATAAAATTCTGGTAAAGATGAAAAAATTATACAGAATTAGGTCAAGTCTGCCGAATAAAAGTAAGGCGATAACGTAATAATACTTAAACTTAAGTACTTGTACTTAAGTTGATAGCACAAATGCCAGCAAAATTCGTAGGTTTCCCATTGGGCAATTGAGCAATTAGCTGCTAGGTTGTATCAGTTTGCCTGTATTTATTTAATCAAAACGACAAGGGATAATTGAGCATGACCCAACAAAAGCGAGCGTTAATTACTGGTATTACTGGTCAAGATGGTTCATATCTGAGTGAATTTCTGCTCTTACAAGGTTATGAAGTTCATGGTATTATCCGTCGGACTTCTACTTTCAACACAGACCGCATCGATCACATTTATGAAGATCCTCATAAACAAGGAGTGCGGTTATTTCTTCACTACGGAGACCTGACAGACGGTACCACCCTGCGCCGCATTTTAGAAGAAGTCCAGCCGATAGAAATTTACAACCTGGGCGCTCAATCTCATGTACGGGTAAGTTTTGATTCACCGGAATACACCGTGGATGCAGTCGGAATGGGAACTCTGCGTTTGTTGGAAGCTATTCGTGACTATCAACATCGCACCGGGATTCAAGTGCGATTCTACCAAGCAGGTTCTTCGGAAATGTATGGTTTGGTACAAGCTGTGCCACAAAGCGAGACAACACCGTTTTACCCCCGCAGTCCCTATGCTTGCGCTAAGGTTTACGCTCACTGGCAAACGGTGAATTACCGCGAATCTTACGGAATGTTTGCTTGTAATGGCATTTTGTTTAACCACGAATCGCCCAGACGGGGTGAAACATTTGTCACGCGCAAGATTACAATGGCAGTCGCCAAGATTTTTGCTGGTAAGCAGAAAAAAGTTTACATGGGCAATCTTGATTCCAAACGGGATTGGGGCTACGCCAAAGATTACGTAAAGGCGATGTGGCTCATGTTACAACAATCCGAGCCAGACGATTATGTGGTTGCTACTAATGAAACCCATACAGTACGCGAATTTTTGGATTTAGCGTTTGGTTATGTGAATCTCGATTGGCAAGATTATGTTGAGTTCGACCAACGTTATCTGCGACCGGCTGAAGTAGACTTGTTAATTGGCGACTCTACCAAAGCGCGGCAAAAGTTAGGCTGGGAACCATCGGTAACATTTAAGCAGTTGGTAGCGCTGATGGTAGAAGCAGATTTGCAAGCACTCGGTTGCACTTCACCGAATGGACATGGTTCGCAAATGCCTCATGATATTGCTACTATTCGTCAAGAATTGGGTGTTCTCCACTTCTGATTAATACACCGATGAGGAGAAAAATATGACCGCCTTAGAACTAAAAAATAAACGGATTCTCGTTACGGGTGGGGCTGGGTTCCTGGGGCGTCAGGTAATAGAGAAGCTGTGTAAGGCTGGAGCCGATCGCCAAAAAATCACAGTTACGCGATCGCGTGATTGCGATTTACGTATCTGGGAAAATTGCCAACGCGCAGCTGACCAACAAGACATTATTATCCACCTCGCAGCTCACGTTGGCGGTATCGGTCTCAACCGGGAAAAACCCGCAGAGTTGTTCTACGACAACTTAATGATGGGTACGCAGTTAATTCACGCTGCTTATCAAGCTGGAGTAGAAAAATTTGTTTGTGTTGGCACTATCTGCGCCTATCCCAAATTTACTCCAGTGCCATTCAAAGAAGATGACCTTTGGAATGGCTACCCCGAAGAAACCAACGCCCCTTACGGAGTTGCCAAAAAAGCGCTTTTAGTTCAACTACAAGCTTACCGCCAGCAGTACAACTTTAATGGCATTTATCTTCTGCCTGTAAATTTATATGGACCAGAAGATAACTTTGACACTAGTAGTTCTCATGTCATCCCGGCGTTAATTCGCAAAGTTCATGAAGCGCAAATTCAGGGACAAAAGAAACTTCCGGTTTGGGGTGATGGTAGCCCTACCCGCGAGTTTCTTTATTCAGAAGATGCAGCGCGGGGCATTGTCATGGGCACTCAATTTTACAACGACTTTGAACCAGTTAACTTGGGAACCGGTTATGAAATCTCCATCCGCGATTTGATTAATCTTATTTGCGAATTGATGGAGTTTGACGGCGAAATTGTCTGGGAAACCGACAAACCAAATGGTCAACCCCGTCGCTGTTTGGATACCGAACGGGCAAAACAAGCCTTTGGTTTCACCGCTCAAGTAGACTTCAAGCAGGGGCTGAAGAATACTATCGAGTGGTGGCGTCAACACGCTGCATAATTGTAGGGTGGGCATTGCCCACCTTCAAGAATTTCAAATTATAAATTTTAAAGACAATTAATTTCGCTAATCTTATCAATAATTTTCTGCTCGCTGTCTTGATAGTTCAACCTTCTAGCAACTACTAATGCTTGCTGATAATATTCCAGAGCTTTGGAGTGCTGTTGTAGCTTGAGAAATACCTCTCCCAGATATAAAGGTATAAAAAAATACTATTAAAGTAATAAATATCGTAATACTACATAAGGAGTGGCAAAAACGATAAGATGCTAGGATGACGCATTCTGCGTCATCTAAGAGTGCGATCGCTGTTGAGAAAAACTTTGCGATTTACTGAAACTAGCTACTCCAACCTCTTGATGCGTGCAGCAGGTGGAGAGGAAAACTTCCGTAATTTTTCTGCATTCTACGCTAACAATCCGCGTCTAAGAGAAGTTTCATATTCCTCGCTCTAAAAAGACAAAAGCTCTAGAATTCAGAAATGGTAAATGTTTTCGGAGAGTGACAGAAGAGGGATACCTAAATCTAAGTGGATTTTGTTGTTTGGGTTGAGGTTGGTGGGTAAATGTCGCTTCTTATGATTCTAAGCGTCAAAAAGAGACTAATATTTTTCAGATATGCCTAAAGACACCTAATAATTATCACTCTTAAGTTAGATGTTGTGGGGTTGTATTGGGTAGATATTATGTAAAGAATGAATTGAACACTAGATATTACTACCAATGCAAATATTAATTTGGGGAAATGTATTAAATATAATTTCCTTACCTTACTTATCGTCTTTTTTATTAATGCATAAGTTCTAAAATCTTAAACTGAGAATTTTCAGGCTAGAAATAAAGCAGTCAAAAAGCATGAGTGTACATTGTATGTTACCCGTTAGTGATACGCATTTTTATATTGGTACACACTGTTATTTCGGATTATCTAACGGAGATTTTCTTAGAGTATGTCATTAACTAAATGGTTTCTTACTGTGGCAGTTTCTGGTTCGTTGACCTTTACCGCTGTTACATCGCCTAAGCAATTCCCTTCTTTAGCTGTTGTCGGATTACCTTTATTATCTCAAATACTGGAGAATAGGCTGGATAAGGGATGCAGCAAAGACGACAAGAATAATGAGGCTAAGTTGAGGTAAGTACTAAGACCCCTGCTGACGCAAATTCTTTAAGCAAAATCAAGCGGAGCTAGGGCTTGCTTAATCTTCTCCTTAATTGCTCCGCCTTTATTTGCTGGTAGCGGCAGGGCATATTTTAATAGTGCGATCGCGCTTGCATCCCAGTTAAGAACCAATTTCTTAGAGGAAAGTGGGCGATCGCTCATAGTGAAAACTCTAGCCAGTAGTAACCGCATCCTGTTCACTACAATAATTGTGGAGATTGCGCGTGATAAAATTCTGGTATAACTCTAGTTATACTATGGCTATGAAAACAGCTATTTCAATCCCAGATACTATTTTTGAAGCTGCGGAAAACTTTGCAAAACGAATGGGGCTATCTCGAAGCGAATTGTATGCTGTTGCGCTCCAAGAATACTTAAAAGCTCATCGTAGCGATTGCATTACAGAGCAGTTAGATGCTGTGTACGCTGATGAGGATAGTAGTCTTAACCCATTTTTGGTTGAACTACAAACCCACACATTGCCAGAGGAAACTTGGTAATGCAGCGAGGTGAAATTTGGTGGGCAGATATGCCAAGACCAGTTGCATCTGAACCAGGATATCGTAGACCAGTTCTAGTTATTCAATCTGATGACTTTAACCGTAGCCGAATTCGCACTGTAATTGTAGCTGTACTGACTAGTAATCTTCGGTTGGCTGAAGCTCCAGGTAACGTTTTAGTTAGAGCTGATGAAACAGGTTTGCCACAAGATTCTGTTGTAAATGTTTCACAAATAATAACTGTAGATAAATCGTTTTTAATCGAACAGGTGAGTCAAGTTTGTTACCATGTTATGTTGCTAGTTGAAGACGGTCTTCGAGTGGTTCTTGCACTGTGAACTTTGTTGCACTTATTAAGTAGCATTTTTAGCTTGCCAATAATTTTACTTACGGTTATCAATGTAAGGTATTGTAGGGTGCGTTACGGATTTCAACAATCACGCACTCCTCTCCTTGATAATGGTGCCGTACTCTCGCCGATAACGCAACAAACCCTATTGGGGGAGGACGGCAGTTTTGCGGTCAGAAAATCTACACCGCAAACTGCCTCGAAAATCCACACCCCAATCAGCCAGACCCTACGTATCTTTTCAAAAATAAAACCGGATTCCTATATATCATTTTTCGGCAAGGCGCGTAAATCAATAAAGCAGACTCTGCAATATTTATTTACAACTTGTCCTAATTTGTGCGTATTTCGGCAGGCACTTACTTAATACAATTTTAGATTTTTGACAATTTGAGGTTTTCGGTGCGGGTCGCTTGGGGGTTGGGTTCTAAAGTATCCTCCCTATGCGATACTAAATCTTACTTTAAATTCTTGTGATATTTCTGTAAAATTTTAACTTGGTGTTGTTATATAAACAAAGTCAGACTTGTAACGCAACTAATTATACTTTGACAAGAAAAGTATAAATAACTTTACAAGTTCAACCTAGCATAAATATGACAAAAGTTTTTAAGTAAAAAGCTTTTGTTCATTTGTGTTAGCTATTTACATTTTATTAAAACTATCAAGAGATTTCTATGACATTAGACCCAATAAAATTTTTTAATGCTTGCAATCCTAGTAAAACCTTAAAGATTGAGAATAGAGAAGACCAACAATATTATATTGACTTTTCACCGGTACGTGGAGGAAATGTAGTCCAAAGGTTGCGACGAACGATCGCTAATCAAGTTGACTCTTCAACTTGCCAACTATTTACGGGACATATCGGTTGTGGCAAATCTACAGAGCTATTCCGACTCAAAGACGAACTAGAACGCCAAGGTTTTCATGTGGTTTATTTTGAGTCTAGTGCAGATTTAGATATGGCTGATGTTGATGTCAGCGATATTTTGCTGGCTATTACCCGTCAAGTTAGCGTCAGTTTAGAGAGCGTTAAAATTAGGTTGAAGCCAAGTTATTTTGTGAGTTTGTTTAATGAAATCGCTGATTTTCTACAAACACCAGTAATTCCCGAATTTGAATTTTCTCTACCAATGGGTATTGGTAAAGTTACTGCCAAAACAAAAGATAGTCCCAGACTCCGCAGTCAATTACGTCAATATTTAGAACCACGCACCAGTGGTATTTTAGATGCTATCAACCAACAGATATTAGAGACTGCCAAGCAGGAATTGAAGCAACAAGGATACAAAGGTTTGGTTGTCATCATCGATAATCTCGATCGCGTTGATATTTCGCTAAAAACTACGGGACGTTCGCAACCGGAGTATCTTTTTATTGATAGAGGAGAGCAGCTAAAGAAACTTAATTGTCATGTAGTGTACACAATTCCTTTGGTGTTAATTTTCTCAAATGAGTTAAGTACATTGACCAATCGCTTTGGAGTCAAACCGCTTGTCTTACCGATGGTGACAGTGAAATCTCGCCAGGGAGGGGATAATCAACAAGGGATGGATTTGTTACGGCAGATGGTTTTAGCGCGTGCTTTTCCTCGACTCGGAGAAAAAGAGCGATGCGATCGCATTACTGATGTGTTTGATGCGGCTGACACTTTAGACCGTTTAATTAGGGTTAGTGGCGGTCATGTCCGCAATTTACTAGTATTACTTTATAGTTGCCTGCAAGAAAATGACCCACCAATTCAACGTGATTGTTTGGAAATGGTTATCCGTGAATACCGGGATGATTTGGTATCGGCAATTAGTGAAGATGAGTGGACGTTACTACATCAAATTTTGCAAAACAAAGACAACGTGAAAGGTGAGGAAGAATACCAAACACTACTTAGAAGTATGTTTTTATTTGAATACCGCGATCTAGAAGGACGCTGGTTTGATATTAATCCTGCGATCGCAGAGTCGAAGAAATTTAAATTATGATATCCCCAGAACCCAAACAAATCCCAGAAAAAATTGTAGTTGATAACGAACGCTCTTTGCGAAAATTAGCGCGATCGATTACCAATTCTCAAGAAAATTTTGTCTTGATTATTGCACGCTGTAACTACCGCAGTTTGCAAGATGAAATGGTGCAGCGATTGAAGCAACAGTGTCCGATGGAAATTCAAGAGTTGCACCTGTCAAAGTCAGTCAAAACCCTTTTTACAACAATTCAAGCTGAGTTGAAAGATAGACAACCTCCAGCTTTAATGATATTTGGCTTAGAGTTAGTTGAGGCAGTTGACCAAGTTTTAATTTCCACAAATCAAGTTAGAGAAGAATTTCGCAAGAATTTTCCATTTCCGATTGTGCTGTGGGTAAACGATGAAATCTTCCAAAAATTGATTCGTCGAATGCCAGATTTTAAAAATTGGACAGGTAATTCAATTAAGTTTGAAATCGACACTAATGAGTTAATTACTAACTTACAATCAACTATCTCATTAGTCTTTTCCGCAATTCTCAATGCAGTTTCCGGGATATTTTTAGATAATGCCTCATTAAATCTTGATTTTGATACCTATCATTTTTTAGAAATGGAATTGGCTGTGAAAGATTTACAAAAATCAATGCAGCCATTAGCACCAGAGTTAGCAGCAAGTATTCAATTTTTGCTAGGTAGGGAAGCAGATGCAAGTAATAATAAATCAGAAGCGCGATCGTACTACGAACAAAGTTTAGGTTTCTGGCAGCAGCGAGTTATAGATAGGGAAAATAGCCATTTAGATGATATCAAACGTTACGGTTGTGTGCTATTGCATCTAGGTTTATGGTGGCGACAATATGCGAATATACATCGTAGCGAACATCGGCAAGCTTGCGAGCAAGCTAAAGAATATTTTCAAAAATGTGTAGATATTTTTGAACAGCATCATCAACAAAATTTGGCAGCCAAATATATTAATCTTTGGGGAGAAGTATTAACTCAATTAGCAGCATGGGACGAAGTAGAAAAGGTTGCGACTCAAGCGATTAATTTGCATAAAGCCCATCCCGAACCCGTAAAGCTCGGTTATAGTTATGGATTAATGGCAGAAGTAGCCTTACAAAAATTAGACTGGATGCAAGCGAAGGAATATGCAGAATTAGCACTACAACATAATGATATCATCGTCCCAAATCAAGATAATATCCCAGCAAATCAAACTACAATTTTGGATTGGCAACGCAAGAATTTTCGCAATATATACTTATTATTATTAGCCCAAGCACAACAACATCTTGAGCAAATAAGCGAAGCTATTTCTCATTTAGAAACTGCTCGTTTTCATAGCAATCCCCAGTTAGACCCTTTGCTTTACATTCGCATTCTTTCCACACTGCAAAAGCTTTACTTTGACGAAAGCAAATACTTAGAAGCATTTGATATTAAACAAGAATTGCGATCGATAGAACAACAATATGGATTGCGGGCTTTTGTTGGTGCTGGACGCTTACAATCGAGACGACAAGTAGCTAACTTTGGGTTAGGAGTTAGTGGGGGCAAAGCAGATGTGTCTCCAGAAATTGCCGCTTCTGGAAGGTTGCAAGATGTAAATCGATTAATCGAACGAATTGGTCGTCCCGATTGCAAATTAACTGTAGTTTACGGGCAATCTGGTGTCGGTAAAAGTTCCCTCGTACAAGCGGGTTTATTGCCAGCTTTAAAGCAGAAATCGGTTGAAGCACGCGACGTAGTACCTGTTTTGTTGCAAGTTTATACCGACTGGGCAAAAACTTTGGGTAGTCGTTTTGTCGAATCTATCGAAGAAGTCAAGCGTTTAAGTTTTCCCCACTTTTTAGATACGATGGCAGCTTTTACAACAGAACTCAAGAAAAATATTGATAATAATTCATTAACAGTTTTAATTTTCGACCAATTTGAAGAATTTTTCTTTGCTTATAAAGACCCCGTACAAAGACAACCATTTTTTGAATTTATTCGCGACTGTTTAAATATCCCCTATGTCAAGATTATTCTCTCGCTGCGAGAAGATTATTTACATTACTTACTCGAATGCGATCGCTTGGTAAAACTAGATGCGATCGACTGCAATATTTTAGACAAAAAAATCCTTTACTATTTAGGCAATTTTTCCCCCGAAGATGCTCGTTCCGTCATCGAGAATTTAACAGAAAGCTCTCAATTCCATCTCGATGTCGAACTAATTGATGAATTAGTGCGAGATTTAGCGAGTAACTTTAATGAAGTTCGTCCCATTGAATTACAAGTAGTAGGAGCGCAACTGCAAACCGAAAAAATTACAACACTCGCTCAATATCAAGAATATGGTCCCAAAGAAGAATTAGTAGGGCGTTTTTTAGAAGAAGTTGTGAAAGACTGCGGTCATAATAACGAGCAGTTTGCTAAATTAGTGTTATATATTTTAACCGATGAAAACAATACTCGTCCCCTGAAAAATCGTGCCGAAATCGAAGCAGAATTAGCATTAGAGACAGAACGATTAGACTTAATTTTAAAGATTTTAGTCAAATCTGGATTGGTATTTCAAGTACCAGGATTTCCGAGCGATCGCTATCAGCTAGTTCATGATTATTTAGTACCATTTGTACGTCAGCAGCAGTCTGAGCGATTGATTAAAGAACTGGAGAAAGAACGAGAGCAAAGGAAGTTAACTGAAGCAAAGCTGAATGAAGTTCTCAGACAGCAACTTATCGATGAGCGAAAAGGTTTAGCTTGGAAAGTATCTTTAGGGGTTATTACTGGAGCATTTGCAATATTCTTACCACTAGTGTTGATAAGTCAGAATAATAGTCAACTTATGTCGATGAGTAATGAATCTCAAAGGTTCTTAAATTCAAACAACGATTTAGAGGCATTAGTACAAGCATTAAAAGCAGGCAAACGTATCAAACAATGGTGGTCGATTGGGGTATCACCTGAAGTTAAAATGCAGGTGACGACCGCTTTACAAGATGTAGTTTATACAATTCGAGAACGGAATAGTTTAGAAGGACACAAAGATACTGTCACCAAAGTTAGTTACAGTCCTGATGGTAAAATGATAGCCTCTGGAAGTGCCGATGGTGTGGTGAAGGTTTGGCAACAAGATGGAATAGAAATTGCAACCATTAATAATGCTCATGAGAAAAAAATTACTAATCTTATCTTCAGTCCAGATAATAAAAAAATTATCTCTGGTAGCGAAGATAAAACTTTAAAGCTTTGGGATATAAAGTCAATCAAAAATAATCAAATAAATACTAAACCAATCTCTATATTTGCACGCGCTCAAACAGAACTTGTGAGTGCTAGTTTTAGTCCTAACGGTCAAACAATACTTTCTGGAGCTAAAGATGGCAGGATAATACTTTGGAATTTAGATGGAAAAGTAATTAAAGATTTGCCGGGACATCAAGCTAGTGTCACGAGCGTAAACTTTAGTCCCGATGGTCAAAGAATTGTTTCTGCTAGCTTGGATAACACTGCAAAACTTTGGAATCGGGAAGGTAAGGAAATCAAATCTTTGATTGATGATATTCAGGTTAGAGAAAACTTGCCTAGACTTAGTTTTAGTCCTGATGGTCAAACTATTAATTCTAATTTTGGTAGGTTATGGCGTAGTGATGGTTCTTCACTTAATACTGGTGAAATTGTATATCAGGAACCAAGTATGAATTTCAAGTTTAGCCCAGACAGCAAAATTATTGCATTCGGGTCTGCTAATAATTTCGATACTGACGGAGAGAACAGTATAATAGTTAGTAGTTCTCAAACAGCCAATAGAGAATTTGTAGACTATATTAACCTGATTGGACATAGAAATAAAGTCACCGATATCAGCTTTAATCCAGCATTAGATATGCTTGCTTCTGTTAGCGAGGACAGAACCATTAAGCTTTGGAGTTTGGAAAAGAAGAGTTTTAAACCTTCCGAATATAACAGCTATGATTATATATCAAATATAAGTTTTAGTCCTAGTAGTCAATTACTTGCTACTATCTATAAGTATAATGATGAGGCAACACTCTGGCAGCGTAACGGCTCTTTATTTGCAAAATTACCAGGAAATAATGTAGAAGTAAATTTTAGTGCCGATCGCGAAAGCATTGTTTCCGCTAGCCAAGAAACTAACCTACAAATTTGGCAAAGTGACGGCAAATATATCAACACTCTACAAGGAAGTCTTATTCAAGGAAGTTTTAGTAATAATGGAAAAATGATTGCTCTCAGCAAGAGTGATAATACAGTAGAAATTTATTCGAGTGAAGGTAAGCAGATTACAACTCTTAAAGGACACAAAGATACAGTTGAGGAGATAAGTTTTAGCCCTGATGGTAAAAAATTTGCAACGCGCAGTCGGAATAAAACTATCAAACTTTGGCAGAGAGATGGAAAACTAATTACTTCTTTGCTTGACTATGGCTTTATTAATTATGAAAATGATAAAAGTATGGGTTTTAGTGCTGATAGTAAAACCTTAGCTCTTTGGTCGAATGATAACACTCTTAGATTTGTAGGGGTTAATGGTAAAAATATCAAAATTCTAAAGCAGGATAGAAGAATATCAGTAAAATTTAGTCCCGATGGAGATATAGCTATTGTCAAAAAGTATCTGAAAAACAGCGAGAGTAATGCAGAATTTCAATTAGAAGTATGGAATAGTAATGGTAATTTAATTAAAAACATTAATCTGCCTAATAATAAAGAAAAGAGTAGCGAAGTTGATATAAGCTTTCTTCATAATACTAAGCAAATAGCGATTAGCAGTAATAATTATATACAGTATTTTAATTATGATGGTTCTGTAATTTCATCAATTCAAGATAGTAGTAAAAACCAAAATACAGCAGATTCCATATCGAGTAAAGATTTAAAAACAAAGGTTTTTTATAGTGCAGGCAGTAATAAAATATCTATTTGGAATATTGAGCGATCGCAGAACACTACTATCCAACTCAAAACCAGAAACATAGTTCCAAGTTACAATTCACCCTACCCTAATATAATTCTCAGCGATGATGCTCAAATTTTAGCGGTTCGTACCAATGAGCGGACTGTGGAGTTATGGAGAAGTGATGGCACTTTCCTGGAAATTCTCCAAACTTTACCCAGTGAGGAACTTGAGCGCTTTGGTGACTATCTTAGCGATGAAAGCTTAAAAAATTCAATACCAACTCCTCCTACTATATTTAGTGCTGACAACAAGACTTTTGCTAGTCGTATCAACGAGAATGAGGTGCAATTTTGGCATATAAATAGCTATATAAATCAAAATGCTAAAAGTAAGTTGATACAGCCAAAAACAGTGATCTTAAAAACCAATTTTATTGAATCTATCAACGCAATTCCTAACAGTGACAAAATTGCTATTGTGACTAACGATGATGTTGTCAAACTCTGGCAGATTTCGCAGCCATCGGTAAAAGATACACAAAATAATGTACAGTTATTAAAAACTTTACGAGGACATAAGAATATTATTTCCAGCGTCAGTATTAGTCCAGATGGTAGTAAGATAGCTTCAGCAAGCTATGACAATACCGTTAAAATTTGGCAGCGCGATGGTCAAATAATGACAAATTTTACAGAGCATAAACAAAATGTAAACAGCGTTAGCTTTAATCATAATGGTACTTTAGTCGCATCTGGCAGCGACGACAAAACAGTTAAAGTTTGGCAACCTACAACTGGCAAAGTAATTAAAGAATTTAAAGAGCATGGAAATGGAGTCACAGGTGTAAGTTTCAGTCCCGATGGTAAACTCATCGCTTCTGCGAGTAAAGATAGTAGCGTTAAGCTTTGGAGTTTAGATAGCCAAGATAACAAAAGCTTGAACACATTTAACGTTGAAGAACCTGTATCGAGTGTAAGTTTTAGTCCCGATGGCAAGATAATCGCAGCAGCAGGTTCAAAGAAGATTAAACTTTTTAATATCGAAGGTTCTTTGCTGGCAACTTACGAGCGATTGGGCAGTGATAATGTTAGTTTTAGCCCAGATGGTAAAAGTATCGCTGCTGCTTATGGACAAGAAGGTGTTTCCGTTTGGGATTTTGACCTTGATTATTTGCTCAAACGCGGTTGCAGTTGGGCACATGATTATCTCAGGAATAACCCCAAGGTGAAACCAGCCGATCGCAATCTTTGCCAAGGTATTGCGATCGCTCCCAAATCTAATTAACCCCGTCGATCAAAACGATCAAAAACCTGGATATTGGAAAAGCCGCAGGTAGCACAAAATCGCCACCTGCTTCGTTTCCAATACAATATAGCTGCAAGTCTGGCTGATAATAATCAGGTTATCTTACCAGTACATGCAGCTATCATTGCGAGCTGATAACAGTCTTCTGAAGTTTAATTTAACCTCCCAAATCTCGCAGCAAAGCTTCTACCCTTGCTACGCCATCTGAATCATTGCGACGTTGATACAAGTCACGGGCTTTATTCAATACATTACTGGCTTCTTTGGCTTTTCGCCGTTGCTTGAACATTGAACCCATCAACTCATAAGTTTGGGCATAATTCTTATCAATGTTAATCGCTTGATCGTAAGCCCACATAGCTGCTTCATAATCTCCCAGACGGGATTGTGTCACACCCAATCCCAAGTAAGCATTAATATTGTTGCGGTTGAGCTGTATCGCTTTACGATAAGCGTCCTTTGCCCCAGCAGTATCTCCCAAATTTCCTTTGATATAACCTACAGCATAGAAAAAATCGCCATTGTTAGGATCAATACCAAGAGCGCGACGGTAAGCCGCTAACGCTGCTTGGAAATTTCCTTGTATAGCGTATAAATAGCCCATGCCAGAATGAATTTTGGCATTTTTTGGCTCGATCGCTACTGCTTGTTGATAAACAGAAATCGCGCCGTTATAGTCTCCAGAATTCACCAACCGCCGCCCATCTTCTAGCAATTGCTTTAACTCTGCGCTTCTAGCTTGCGCTACTGTTACCTGAGCCTGAGCCACCGAGGGGATTGTAGCTGCAAAACTACCTAATAAAAGAACACTTAGTAGAAATGATGTCTGCTTGTACACCGTAATTATCCTGAAGTATTTGGCAATTTTTTTCACATGTCGTGTAATTGCATGTACATTAAAACAAAAATCTTGAGTTTTGAAAACTGTATTTATTCTGTTTTCATATTTATTATTGATGCATTACACTCATCCGTTAAGGTCAGCGCCGTAGCGTTTGTCTAGGCTGATACCATTTTGATTTGAAAAAGTTACATATGGTGGCAAACAATATCGTCATCACTATATCTAAATACTCTATTCCAAATCTAAAATCCGGTTAGAAGCACACAACAGACGTAACGCTCAAGAGGCTAATTTATGATTTTAACCACGACCGATGTAATTCAGGGGTCTGTCATTCAGTCATATTTAGGTATTGTGACGGCAGAAGTCGTCTACGGCAGCAATTTCCTACGGGATTTTTTCGCTAGCATTCGGGATATTGTTGGTGGACGCACCGGCAGCTATGAGCGCTTATTTGAGCAAGGTCAACGTAAGGCACTGCAAGAGTTAGAACAGCGGGCATCGCGTTTAGGGGCAGATGCTGTTGTCGGGATTGAATTTGATACTGGCACGATTAATGTTGACCAGTCAGGGGTTTTGTTGCTGATTACCGCGACAGGCACCGCTATCAAGCTGCGTAATTGAAGAATGCCTTGATTACTTGATGTGCAGCAATAATTTTTGTTCCCTTTTTATCTAAGAGAACTTGACGCAAGTGCTGCACATCCCAATCTAGCTGAAAACGTATTGCCAAAAATTTATCAGGGAGGGGGAAAGGGAAAAGGAAAAAAGCGGAAAATCTGAGCGGAGGTTTCCTCCGTTCCCCGAAGGGGTTGCCGTTGGCGAAGCCTCTCGAAGAGAAGGCATCAGACTTTTTCAAGACAGGGGAAAGGGGAAGAAGTCATTTAAAAATCCAACCGAATTCTTTTTTCCTTTTCTTCCCCTGCGCGGGTTTAAGACCCCCACAACTATGAAGTGGTCTTTAATTGGGATAGTGCAATCCCCATCCAATTTCTTCCCCCTTTACCCTTTCCCCTTTCCCCCTCTTCATGAATTGTTATTCTTAATAAAAATTTATCTACCTTAACTTACTCTTTTGCGTAAATGCGTTAATCTGCTTAATACTCATCAGACAAATATAATCAGTAGGGTCTCGTACTTTCGGCGCTTTGCACTCTACAATTTAAAATTCTTAACATACTGGGAAATATTTCCGCACTATGATATTAATTATTTTTGACGTTGAATAACTGGATTTTAACTTAATAATTCATCTCTGCCAAAATTAATTATTAATTCATAATCTCAACAGAGTTCAACAGTTATATTAAATAGTATTAAAGCCTTCGGAAAATTATTACTAAAGATAGAGTTAATAAGTATTTCTCTTGATAGATATGAAAACTCAGCAAGAGGAATTTAATCTTAATACACAAGCAAGAATATAGCTGAAAAAACTGCTAAAAAAGTGAGGAAAAAGATAAGCTATGTCATACGTAAATAGAGTTGGTGATGATGTAATTAATGAGCCTGCGGTAGTGGGTAGAGTTGCTGATTATCACGATCGCGTGCGTTGGGGTCCGATTATTTCTGGTTTGTTAGTTTCCCTAGCTACGCAATTAATTTTGAGCGCTTTATTCGCAGCGATCGGCGCAGGTAGTATTGCAAATTCCGGCGCACCCAGAACAAATGCTCCTGATGTGGCTGGAAATGTGGGAATTTGGTCAACCATTGGTTTGTTAATTTCCCTATTTACCGGCGGTTGGGTAACTGCTCGCGCTTGCGGTCCGATGAACCGCAGCACCGCTCTTCTCAATGGGGCAATTCTCTGGGCTACCACTTTAGCAGTTAGCTCTTGGCTCTTGGCTAGTGGGGTATCGGGTGCTTTTGGTGTTGCTGCTTCTAACGCTGGTGAAGTGATTAACCAAGTGCAACAACAAGGTGGTGTGAACGTACCCCAAACTAATGTAAGCGCTCAAGAAGCCCGCAATATTGCTGGTGCTACATCTAGAGGTTTGTGGTGGTTTGTATTCGGTTCTTTGCTAGGTTTAGTTGCATCAATGATTGGAGCGGTTACAGGCGCTCGCAGTCCGCGTACTAATACTTACACTTAAAATGTGGTCTGTAAAATTAAATTACATCGCTTGACAAAGCACCTCGAAAAAGGTGCTTTTTGCTATTTTTTAACATTATTTATTGTACAGACGTTCCGCATTTATTGTAAAGACGTTCCGCCGGAACGTCTCTACTTTACCAATTCAGGTATGCAGACTCTGTTCCTTGCTCTCGGCGAATCTTGCCATCTTTCTCAAACCAAGCAATCACTTGCTGTGTTGTTAAATCTTCAATTTTCACATCATACTCTTGGGCGATGTGCTTTAAAAGTTTGAGAGATGAAATTGTCAATCTCGTTAAAAACTTTTCTGGGGAAGAAAGCAAGGCAGCGTCAACTTTGGCTGACTCTTCTAAAGTTAAGAATTGTGTTGACGGCTGCTGTTGTGGGGGTAAATTCATAACCTCTAACTAAAACTTAACGGACAATTAGCAATTTGTAATTTGTAAAACAGATTACGACGTAGCTATTATTTATGACTTAAACTTAATGTAAATATAAATTTCTTAATCTAATTCGGCGCAAGGTTTTCGCCCTTGGACTAAATAGCCACAACGGTGTTCGCCGTTGATAATCCAATGGGTACGCTCTACTGTACAATCACAGAGAACGGCGGCAAACATTTCTAATTCATGACCGCAAATGCTGGGGAAAGACTCGGCAACGTTGGAAATGGCGCAGTTATGCTCCATTAAGATAAAGCGATCGCTTTCAGATTCATTCGATTCTACCGGGTGACACTCTGCCATGAAGCCTTCAGCTTTTCTCAACTCAACTAAGTTTTCCACCCGTTCTTTGAGCGAACCTTTACCCAAGCGATCGCGATATTCTTGAGCCTTACGTTCCCACTGTTTTCTTAAAATCGTGCTTACTTGGTCGCGTCCTACCGTTTCTGCTAATGTATCCAGTAGAGAAACTGCAAACTCACCATAACTATCACCTCGTTGCAGGCGATCGCGTCCTTCACGACTCAAATGATAAACGTGCTGCGGACGCCCCATTCCTTCTTGTATCGATGAATACAAAATTAGCTTTTCCGCCTCCAAATCTTTGAGATGGCGACGAATCGCTTGCGGGCTAATATTTAAAATCTCGGCTAGCTCAAAAGCTGTTGCCCGTGAGTGTTTCAGGAGATATTCTAAAATCTCGTGCTTGGTTGAGGACTGCTGGGTAGTCGCCATCTTAGTCCTGAAAAATAATTAGGAAATTTCACTTTGACAACATTCTTGTTGTTAATGTAGCGTAAAATGGAGATAACTTAAACAACTAACTTGTTGTTTTACTCTCCATCCTTATTGTAACAGCCGCGTAACCACTCTGGGTTAACGATGAAGGGAAATCGGCTTATAGCCCGTCTCCCATCTGTAAAAGAGACACCTAAAAGAGAACACGAGAGAAAAGAACTGATGAGTGCCACTGTCAAAACCTTAGTCAACCAGCCCTACAAATATGGCTTTGTCACCAATATTGAGGCAGACACCATTCCGCGTGGGCTAAACGAAGATGTTATCCGCTTGATCTCCTCCAAGAAGAACGAGCCGGAATTCATGCTAGAGTTTCGCCTCAGAGCCTATCGCCAGTGGCTAAAAATGACAGAACCGACTTGGCATAGCGTTCAGTATCCGCCAATTAATTATCAGGATATCATCTACTATTCCGCACCGAAACAAGCGAAGAAAAAGCTTAACAGTTTGGATGAAGTAGATCCCACCCTGTTGGAAACCTTTGAAAAGCTAGGCATTCCCCTATCAGAACAAAAGCGTCTGGGAAACGTCGCTGTAGATGCCATTTTCGATAGCGTTTCTGTTGCCACTACATTTAAAGAAAAGCTGCTCAAAGACGGCGTTATTTTCTGCTCAATTTCCGAAGCATTGCAAGAATACCCCGAATTGGTACAAAAGTATCTGGGTAGCGTTGTTCCTGCCGCCGATAACTACTTTGCGGCATTGAATGCGGCTGTATTTAGCGATGGTTCTTTTGTCTATATTCCTAAAGGCGTAAAATGCCCGATGGAATTGTCTACCTACTTCCGGATTAATAGCGGTGATACCGGACAATTTGAGCGTACCTTGATTGTTGCGGAAGAAGGCAGCTATGTTTCCTACTTGGAAGGCTGTACCGCGCCGATGTACGATAGCAACCAACTACACGCGGCTGTTGTCGAACTTGTTGCTCTTGACAACGCAGAAATTAAATACTCGACCGTACAGAATTGGTACGCCGGCGATGAAAAAGGCAAAGGTGGTATTTACAACTTTGTCACCAAACGCGGTTTGTGTCAGGGTGTAAATTCCAAGATTTCCTGGACGCAAGTAGAAACCGGTTCTGCGATTACTTGGAAGTATCCCAGCTGCGTGTTGGTGGGTGATAATTCTGTGGGTGAGTTCTACTCGGTAGCGCTGACAAATAATATGCAGCAAGCCGACACGGGAACCAAGATGATTCACGTTGGTAAGAACACTCGCAGCACGATTATCTCTAAGGGAATTTCTGCTGGTAATTCTAGTAACAGCTATCGCGGTTTGGTGAAGATAAATCCGAAGGCAGAAGGAGCTAGAAACTATTCGCAGTGCGACTCGATGCTAATTGGGGATAATGCTCATGCGAATACTTTCCCATATATTCAGGTGCAAAATAATACTGCGAAGGTAGAGCATGAAGCTTCTACTTCTAAGATTGGGGAAGACCAATTATTTTACTTTGCACAGCGCGGCATTTCTAGTGAAGACGCGGTTTCGATGATGATTAGTGGCTTCTGTAAGGATGTGTTCAATCAGCTGCCGATGGAATTTGCGGTGGAAGCTGATAAGCTGTTGAGTCTGAAGTTGGAAGGTAGTGTTGGTTAATCGTAGTAAGCACTTCAGTGCTTTTCAGTGCTTTGATTAAGCGCTGAAGCGCTTACTACGAAAGAAATAAGAGAAAAAGAAGATGATTATTGAAAATAGTGAAGTTGTGCTGTCAGTAAGAGATTTGACGGCTAATGTTGATGGGACGCCGATTCTCAAGGGTGTGAATATTGAGGTGAAATCGGGCGAAGTTCATGCGATTATGGGACCGAATGGTTCTGGTAAAAGTACTTTTTCTAAAGTTTTGGCTGGACATCCAGCTTATGAGGTAACTGGTGGAGAGGTGATTTTCCAGGGTCAGAATTTGCTGGAAATGGAACCGGAAGAACGCGCAAGAAGTGGTGTATTTTTGGCGTTTCAGTATCCGTTGGAAATTCCGGGTGTGAGTAATTTGGATTTCTTGCGGGTGGCTTATAATTCTCGCCGGAAAGCGCAGGGTTTAGAAGAAATTGATGCGTTTGATTTTGATGATTTGATAGAGGAAAAGCTGGATGTTGTGAAGATGAATCCGGCTTTTCTGAATCGCAGTTTGAATGAGGGTTTCTCTGGTGGGGAGAAGAAGCGGAATGAGATTCTGCAAATGGCACTGTTAGAACCAAAGTTGGCGATTTTGGATGAAACGGATTCGGGTTTGGATATTGATGCGTTGAAGATTGTGGCGAATGGAGTAAATCAGCTGGCAAATCCGGAAAATGCGACGATTATGATTACTCACTATCAACGGTTACTTAATTATATTGTGCCGGATTTTGTGCATGTGATGGCTCAAGGGCGGATTCTGACTAGTGGTGGTAAGGATTTGGCGCTGGAGTTGGAGTCTCGCGGTTATGACTGGGTGTTGGAAGAAGCTGAGGTGGGTGTGTAATGTCTATTGAAGTTTCTCCAAGTCCGATTTCTAACACTTTGGTGGATAAAGATGCTTATCTGAGTGGGTTGTTAGATAAAGTAGTTGCATCAAAGTCAGAGGGTTGGTTGCAAGATGTGCGTCAACGTGCTGCTGATTGGGTGCGTCAATCAAGACTTCCTACTACCCGCGATGAAGAATGGCGTTTTGCTGATTTGTCGCCTTTGCGCGAGGTGCAATTTAATGTAGAGACGTTTTTACCAAATATTACGCCTTTTAGTTTACCGGAAGCGAATAAGAACTGTTTGGTTTTTGTGAATGGTGTTTATGCACCTGAGTTATCTGCTGTTTCTGGTTTACCTGATGGGGTGGTGGTTAGCAATTTGGCTAATTTACCTGGGGGTTATGATGAGCGGGTGCGGCAATATTTGGCACAAGCGTCAGGCGATCGCGAGGTGTTTACTGCTCTGAATACTGCTGGTATGACTGATGCGGCGGTGGTATGGGTGGGTAAGAATGTGGTGGTGGAAACACCGATTTCTTTGGTGTTTGTTGCTGTGGGTGAGGGGAGGATTTGTTTACCGCGTTGTTTGGTGGTGGCTGAATGTGGTTCTCAGGTGACTTTGGTGGAGGAGTATACGAACCGCAGAGGCGCGGAGAACGCAGAGGAGGAGGGGGAGAGGGTTTATTTTACAAATGCGGTGACGGAGATTTGGGTTGAGGAGAATGCTGAGGTTAGTCATACTCGGGTTGAGTGTGATGGTGCTGAGGCTTTTCATGTTGGGAAGACTGCGGTGATGCAAGCTCGTTACAGTCGGTATAGTTGTAATGCGGTAAGTTTGGGTGGAAGGTTTTCACGTCACAATTTAGAGATTTTCCAAACTGGTGAGCAAACGGAAACTATTTTAAATGGGTTGACGATGATTAAGGGGAAGCAATTAGCGGATACTCACAGTGTAATTGCTCTTAATTATCCGCATGGTGTCAGTCGGCAATTGCATAAGTGTATTGTAGGCGATCGCGCTCATGGTGTGTTCAATGGCAAAGTTTTTGTCCCGAAACCGGCACAGTTAACTGATGCGGCGCAATTAAATCGCAACCTGCTACTATCATCTAAAGCCAGAGTTGATACTAAGCCGCAGTTGGAAATTACGGCAGATAATGTTAAATGCGCTCACGGTGCGACTGTTAGCCAGTTGGAAGATGATGAAATATTTTATATGCAAAGCCGGGGTATTGATGCGAATGATGCTCGCAACTTATTAATTAATGCTTTCGCGGCTGAAATTATCAACCAAATACCGATTCCTTCTTTGCGCGAAACTCTCACAGAAACAGTTAGCAGATTTTAGATTGGGTGTTGGTTAGTGGTTAGTGGATAGTTGATAGTGGTTAGTGGTTAGTGGTTAGTGGTTAGTGGTTAGTGGATAATAGCAAAGAATAAACAACCAACAACCAGCAACCAACAACTAACAACCAACAACCAACAACCAGCAACCAACAACTAACAACCAACAACCAACAATCCTGAAGCCAAAATTTTATGACTTTTACACCAACAAAAACCCTTGCCGATCAAGTTCGCGCTGATTTCCCAATATTAAATCAGGAAGTCAACGGCAAACCTTTAATTTACCTGGATAATGCTGCTACCTCGCAAAAACCTTTGCTGGTACTTAATCGTTTGCGAGATTATTACGAGCAGTATAATGCTAACGTACATCGCGGAGCGCATACCCTGAGTGCGAAAGCTACTGATGCTTATGAAGCTACGCGAGATAAAGTTGCTAAATTCGTTAATGCTGCATCTCGTCAGGAAATTGTTTACACCCGCAACGCATCTGAGGCGATTAATCTGATAGCCTACAGTTGGGGAATGAGCAATTTGCAACCGGGAGATGAAATTATTCTCTCGGTGATGGAACACCACAGTAATATTGTACCTTGGCAATTGGTGGCGCAAAAGACGGGTGCAGTTTTGAAGTTTGTCGAACTGACATCTGAAGAAACTTTTGATTTAGAACAGTTCAAAACTCTGCTTTCTGAAAAAACTAAATTGGTGTCAACGGTACACGTTTCTAACACTTTGGGTTGCATTAACCCGGTGCAAGAAATTTGTGCTTTAGCGCATGAATACGGTGCAAAAGTATTAATTGATGCTTGCCAAAGTGTGCCTCATATGCCTGTTGACGTGCAGCAAATTGACTGTGATTGGTTAGTTGCTTCTGGTCACAAAATGTGCGCCCCAACTGGGATAGGCTTTTTGTATGGCAAGTTTAAATTGTTGGAATCGATGCCGCCGTTTTTCGGTGGTGGAGAAATGATTGCAGAGGTGTTTTTAGACCATTCTACCTACGCAGAATTACCGCATAAATTTGAAGCTGGTACACCGGCAATTGGGGAAGCGATCGCTCTTGGTGCTGCGATAGATTATCTTAGTAGTATTGGCATGGATAAAATCCACGCTTACGAAGCTGAATTAACTGCTTATTTGTTTGAGCAATTGCAGCAAATTCCCGAAATTAGAATTTATGGTCCCAAACCGGATGCTAACGGTGAAGGTAGAGCTGCTTTGGCTGCATTCACATCCGGAGAAGTCCACGCTAACGACTTATCTACATTATTAGATCAAGAAGGTGTAGCTATTCGTTCTGGACACCACTGCACTCAACCATTACACCGTTTTTTAGGTCTTCCTGGAACCGCAAGAGCAAGTTTATCTTTCTACAACACCCGCGAAGAAATTGATGTTTTTATCAAAGCGTTGAAAGATACCCTGGAGTTTTTCGGTGGTTTGTTTGGTTAATAGAAAATATTTAGATACTAATTGTGTCAATTATTAGCAACGAGTCATGCTTGTAATTGGCACAATTTTAATATATGGGTTTATGAACAAGAGCAAGTAAGATGATTATATCTTCAAGCATTGCCGAACAAAGAACAGTGCTACACAACATTAGCTGGGAAACCTTTGAAGCCTTGCTAGCAGAAACGGGTGAGGATAGAGGTTCTCGATTTGCTTATGAAGATGGGACTTTAGAAATAATGACTCCACTTTTTGAACACGAAAATCCTAAAAGTAATTTTGGCAATTTTATTGTTGCTTTAGCAGAAGAACTAGAAATAGAAATTAAAAGTGCTGGTTCAACAACATTGAAGCGAAGAACCGCAAAAAGAGGCATAGAACCAGATAATTGTTATTATATCCAGAATGAATTAGCTATTAGAGGTAAAGAAACTCTGGATTTAGAAACAGATCCAGCCCCTGATTTAGCAATTGAAATTGATATAACTAGCAGTTCAGTTAACAAATTAGGGATTTATTCCGCACTTGGTATCGCTGAACTATGGAGATATAACGGACGAGATTTAAAATTTTATCAGTTAAGAGAAGGGCAATATGTTGAATGTGAATTTAGTATTGCTTTTCCGATAGTATCGGTGAGTGATATAAGCAGATTTATTCAGCAAAGTAAAACTATGGGTGAAATTGCTTTGCTGAAATCGTTTCGCGCTTGGGTAAGGGAGAAGTTAGGATAGTTTGGGTGGTGATTTTGAAAAAAACAAAATTAACAGCATCTGGAATTGCTGTTTGGTAAGGTGCTATTTACTTTTAACCATCCGGTTTTACATGGGTAAAATTTGGAATTCGTCTGGAAATTTCTTCTGCTGACGTATTAAAAGGAAGCGCTTGAGTTTTCTCAGGAATACGCACTCTGGATATATGTATTCCGTGTAGACAAAATGGACACCATATTGCCATATAACCAATTTTGGTTTGAAAATCTCCAACAAATTGAAAATCTATTCCCAATCTATGGCAACTTGGACAAGCTAAGACTGGTACATTGGGCAAAGTGTTGTTAATGTCAGCCGCTATAGACATGTATAGGTGAAAAAGATTTTTTATATTCATATTTAATTTACCGGAGATGATATCACAAGCAAAACGCGATGGCTTTAAAATTATAAATTATTACTCAAAAGTAAAGTAAAACAATTACAGTTAAACCCCCAAAGAGAAGGAGGTAATAATGTTTGTATTAGACCTATCAGTAGAAAAATGGGTTGGTAATAGAAATGAAGGGGATTTAATAGAAAACCCAAGTTGGCATCAAATAGAAGCAGCTATCCGTGAATTAGATGGCAAGAGCAAAACTTTAGTAACATTAGGAGCCGATGATGAGGCTTATATGAGTGTTGGAGGAGGTGAATTGGGAAAATATGTTGTAAATGTGACTTTCGATAATATAAACTTTCATATCTTAGTTGATTTATCAAAATCCGATGAAATAGAAAAGCTAGTAGTTGGTGGACAAGAAGGAAATTATCCAGCGAAAATGTGTGTTGATTTGCTTCCCTGCCTGCTAGCTGCGAGAACTTTTACCGAATCAGGTAAACTTGATTCATTACTTTGTTGGGAAGAAGATAAGTATGCACGTAATGGCATGATAAAAGCGATCGCATTCCCCAAGCCAAACACTAAAAGAAACGCGAGCGCCTATAATTCCACTACTCTTCATGACAGAAAAATCAAACAATCATACTACTTTGACATAGATTGTAATTTGGTACTAATTCACGATAAACATTGAGTGTTTCTTTATTTACCCGTGCAGCACTAAACCGCTCTATATTTTGTTTCCCTTGATATTTCCATTTTTGCATTTCCCAAGGGTTACTAAGTAATTTCTTCATAGCAGTTGCGACAGCAAAGCTATTTTTAGGTGACACCAAAACACCAGCTTCTCCATTATCTAAAGTCTCAGGAATGCCGTCTACATCGCTGGCAATAATCGCGCAACCAGCTTCCCGCGCTTCTGTGAGAACCAAACCAAAAGATTCGTGGTGTGAAGCGAGGACGAAGATGTCAGTTGCTAGCATATAACGTTGCGGTTCGCTTTGGAAGCCTTCAAAATGAATGCGCGAAGCAAAAGCTGTATTTTGCACTTTTGCCTCAAACATTGCCCGATCCGGACCATCCCCCACTAAATATAGATGAGCATCGGGAAAATCCGCAGCTATTATTACGAACCCGTCGATTAATTCACCAATTCCTTTGCGTTGATACATTCCTGCTACGGTGGCGATCGCCGGACGGTGTAGGGGTAAGGGTTCGTAGTCTAGAATACTGCGATGCCGGGGACTGCCCAATGTACCATTAGCGACGACTCGCAATTTTTTCCTCGGTATACCGCGTCGCACCATCGAATCTGCGACTGCATTACTAACTGCAATTACGCGATCGGCTAACCCCATCAGTACTGCACTACGCTGAAATTCATTGTGTACGGTGGTAACTAAACTATATCCAAAGTTCTTTTTAAACAGCCCTGCTAGCACAGATCCTGTCATCATATGTGCATGGACAATATCCGGCTGAAACTTTTGTATGATTTTTTGATAATGCCCAGTTGCTTTAATTAAATTTGGCGGTGTTCTAGACTGATTTAATTGAAAGTGTTGAGCGCCATAATTTGCTAGTAATCCTTCATATTCGCCACCAGCAGATGCCATCGCAACATCGTGACCAGATGCAGCTTGCAAACAAGCTAGGTCTACTGCCACATTGACAATACCGTTACCAATTTGTTGTATATGATTAGTAAGATGTAGTATACGCATTTTTATTTCTCCACAGGGTCGCCGAGATTAAATTGATTAACTTTAAAATTTGAGACGCAACCTCTGCTTAACTCTTAATAATAAAGAAGTTTCAGCTACTAGGATTCTACTTTGAAGAATATTTCATAAGACCCCAAAAATCGCTTTATAAAGCCAGGGGGTAGACCTTCAATTTGAGAAGAATATGAGGCGATCGCTCTATTTTTTTTGTCTTGAACTGCTGCAATTGATAGCCGATAAGCATCTGCTATATCCTGCAACTTCAGCATAATAAATAGTGGCGCTCTCCAAAATAACCAAATCGCATACTCTAGCAGTTCAACTTCGATTTTTGCTTGAGCGATCGCTTCTTTAACTAAGGTATATGCAGCTTCATGATCCTTATGACAATCTTTTTGATGTGGAACGTAGACTTCCCCTGGTTTATACTTCTGAAGCAGTTCAGCTATCTGCTCAATCGTCTGTTGTCGTTGCAATGCTTCTAAATCTCGCAATGTTCCATCTACTTTATCCAAAAAGTAAATTTCTGATGATTCAACTCCTAAAATATTCAATGCCGTTACTGCTTCTTCTTTGCGAATTTGGATGATTTTATCTTTAATTTCCGAATCCTCGCCAACTGAACCCTGTCCATCCGTCAGAAAAGCTACTACTACTGGTATTCCCTGTTCCCTTTTTAAGGCAATCATTCCACCGCAACCAAAAGTTTCATCATCTTGATGCGGAGAAAACACCATCGCTGATTTTTTGCTAAATGTTAGTGGCATACTTCCACGACGTAAAATCCACCTAACTAGTAAGCTAGAGTGCATATATTGCACTTGATAAAGCCAGGTATTTGGAAGTAATTTTTCTAGCCGTTGGAGAATTTTTTTATAATTCATAGTCACTTGTTTCCTAAATCTAATCATCGAAAAACTTCTGGTAAGTTTTTCTTTGTTTAATGCATATTTGTCTGACTTTTATTTCTTCTTTTTACATAATACCAGTTTTCTTAATCACACTTTTATCTTTTTATTTTTATTACATAAAAAATTTTAACTTTTACAATCACTTTACCTATTCTTAATTTTCCCTTATTTTCACATCAGAATATGCCAAGCAATATTAGTTATTTGCTTGGTGACTAATTTAAATTTAATTATTGAACGAGGGACTCTTTACTGGGGACTGGGGAAACATGTATTGGTATTCATACCCCTACGCTAAAACGCCGACATTACTTCTCAGCCAAGTTTAATAGATCCAAGGGCACAAGAGCGACTATCAAAGGATGAAGGAACCGTCTCCGTTTTGTCTGATTTTTTGTCACCCCCAACCAAGTTTTGAAGAAAACTCTTCCTAGTAAAGAGTCCCTAATCCAAGCGTCCAGGAGCGCCATTCCTCCCCGACTTGCACACGGGGAAGTCGGAGAAACAAGAGCGCGACCCGTTAACTGGAAATTTTTTCCGTCAACACAAAGTTTATAGTAAGATTTATTCCTAATAATCTTGAGTGAATAAGTATTAGTTAAAACTTACTTGATCTACATTTACATAATCTCGAATAATTGTCTTCTAGATTACATTTGTTTGCTTTGACAACAGAAAATACGGGCAGATTTGAAAATACAATCACTACCCAATTTTTGATATTAGCAGTACTGCGCCATTGGAGGTTAAAGGTTAGACTGTATCTTGTGCTTGAAAAATACTACTATTGTGCATAATAGTACCCCCTAGTGATACCAAAAATGTCTAAAAACATACTTGAAATTAAACTATTGATATAAGTCAGGCATTCGGTGTCAAGTTAGCCGATTGGAAACTTTCATCCAACAGACTTGAGGTGAAAATTATTCTTCTCAAACTCCGAATATCGACTTACAACACTGTAGCAGACTATCTATTTATTAGATGTGTTTTAAATCACTTTGGTAGATTGTACACAATCACTTTTCCTTTAGCATCTTCCTCAACAAACACTAAGTACTGACCATTTGAGCGGCGAAAAGCGCGGATACCGTATGGCATATCAATCCAACCACTTTCGCCCTTCACTTCTGCACCAGGTTTTAACTTTTGAACTTCCGCTCCCGTTGCTGTCTTGTAGACATATACTTCTGCGGTTTTCACTGTGACGGCAAACACGTAATCTCCTGCCACACTCATTGCGGCTGTAGACACTTCGCGTTTGCCAGTCGTGTCGTAGGGAATTACAGTTCGCCAACGGGGAGTGCGATTTCCTTTGCTCCAATTGTCAAAACGGGCAATTTCCGATCCAGCAATTGTGGCATCGTCGCCGACTGCGGGGTGATCTACAGTGAAGCCAGACAAATACATAGTGTCTGTTTCCGGGAAATATTCGATTCTGCGGATATCAGTGAATATACTTGGTGTTTTTTGTTTTTGGAGCGAACTAGAGGTGTAGATTGGGTTGCCGTTTCTATCTAGTCCTTGTAACGGATAATGCCGAATGCCGATACCATCTAGAGTTCGCAAGGTTTTCCAAACATCTCCTTTGCTGTCTACCCACAATCCTCCCAGGTAGGGATAATCTTTTGGTAAAGAATCGTATTCGCCTTTGTCAAAGGCGCCGTTACCATTGCGATCGCCCCAAATCCATTCTCCTTCTTTGGGTATATTAGGAAGCCAACTTACAGCTACTGGTTTTCCATCTTTTTCTGGTGTTCCCCAAAACATTCCCGCTGGTATGGCAATTTTGCCATCACTGTTCGGATTGAAACGATAAATCTCTATAAAGCTGGCAAAGATATCTGTGAGAAACATAAAAGGCTTGCCTTTAATACGCCGAAAAAAGGCTGAAGTCGGCGCTGTATGCAAACGCGGATCTTGTGGGTATTTGAAAGGATTTATTGTGTAAGCTTTGTAAGTCGCTTGCTGATCGGCAGGCTTGTTATAATTCATGACGAATTGTTCTTGCTTCGTAAATACCTCAATTCCATCACTAGCTGGGTCAGTATCGGCATTATCGACAAAATGCAAACCTAACAATTGCCACTGTAGTTTTCCGGTAGGTGAAAACTTCCGCAAATCCGTGCCTGAATAATTGAAACCATTACTATTTATATAGATATTACCTGCGGCATCTGTGCCGACTCCAGTAATACCGTAAAATTTCAAATCACTGATTTCCCCAGCCGTACCTTGATATATACCGCCCTTGCTGCCGAAAGTTCCGGTTAATACTGGCTTTTTTTTAATATTGTAAATTAATACTTGCTGGCGCGAATCATTTTCTGCTACTAAAAGTCTATTTTGATTATCGATGGCGATCGCCTGAGGCTTAACTACATCGGCAATCTGTTCTGGTAACTGTTTTCCTTGTTGAGAATAATGTAGAATTTTAGCCGGATTACTACCTTTTTTCGACTGAATAATCCACAAATTTCCTTGACGGTCAACGCTTATCTGTCCGGGATTGCTAAAGCTAAAGCTGCGAATTTCGTCTAGAGTCTCGCTGTTATAAACTCGAATTTTATTGTCAGCGGAATCGCTAACATACAACTCGTTTCCTGAAGTTGCCAATCCAGTAATTTCGCCTTTAGTACTGACAATCAACATGCTGCGATCGTAGCCGCGTCCTTTACTAAAAGCAGCAGGTTTGCCAGATAAGTCGTAGCGTCTTACACAGTACCAAGTTGTTTTTTCTGGGGGATAATCAGCTTTTATGTCGCCCATCGACCCCTGAATCATGGCAAGGTAAATGTATTTACTATTTCCTGTGATAGCTTTGCCCCCGCTACGACTCCAACCGTGGGTTTCCACAGAAGAACCAATAACATCGCCATCTTTGTATATTCCGGCTTCTCTGCCGGCTTCATCCCAACCGCTGTTAGTATAAACTGTACCGTTTGGGGCAACATACATCGCTTCAATCTGGTTTTGTACCCACTTATCGCCACCACCAAATGTATTACCTATCCAAGAGGTTTTGTAGGTGGTTGCTGACGCTACATTAGCAGTTAAATATGTTGCAATTCCAATTGAAATAAGAATTCCAGCTATCAGACTAAGTAAAAAACTGACAACTTTACCCCGTGACAAAAATAAATTCTTGATGTGCTGATTAAACATTTGCATTCTGTGATTGTTGCTTTTGACGGTGTTTTGTTTCTGCCGCAGTTATGGCTGATTATAAATGCCAATTTAGTAATTATTGATCGACCATGTTTATATTTTTTTATTAATGGATAATAATACTCAATCCAGACAGATTCTTTACACAATCACTTAAGTGTTTACTTTGGTTTCATTTTTTCAGTTATCAATTATACGTAGATGAAGATTTAATTAATAGTCAAGAGTAAATACATACAATTAGAATAATTGATGTTTCAATAAGCTAGAACATCTGTTATATCAGTATATATACATTAAATAATCAGATTGTCAGATTTTCTCGGTCGTCTTTACAAAATCTTTATTGAATCGACACAAGTGTTTAAATTTGATTTTTAAAGTTTTTAGAATAATTAAGTAGATGGGCATAAATAAAGCTCCTTAAGTAGTAAGGGCTTCAGCCCTTAAAACCTTGATTTGAGCGGTAAACCGCTCACTACGAACCAGGACAGTATTTTAAGTTTAATTTCACCCACTTACTTATTTTAAATTTCCATCATGTGAAGTGACTTTTTAGATAAAAATGTCAATCAAAATATATATTTGTTGAAGATAAATTTGCTTTTATAGAAACGCTTGGACGCTTGAAAGAGGAATTTTCATGCTGTATTGTGAACTTCGTTCATATTGTCAGATTGCATAAATGCTATTGTTGAGTATTAAATCGCACACCAGCTAAAATCAAATTAATTGCTTGTTGCGTGTATTGCTCAATCATTTCTGGACTTCGCAAGTCTAAATCCGGTTTTGCATACTTAAGATTCTCGTAGGCATCGAAGTAAAAAGTACAAACTGCGGCAATATGAATTGCAGTTAGAAACGGGTCAACTGAACGAAAGCAACCTTCCGCCATACCACGTTCTAAAATATTAATAACTTGCTCGAAACCTTCTTGCCAGTTTGTCTGTTTGTAAAACTTACCTTGATTTTGATTCGCTTCTTGAAATAAAATCATGCCTAAGTGAGGATGCTGGACTCTATAAGCAATAGCTGCTTGGATAACCTCCTTTAAAGCTTCTTCCGGTGGCAAATTATCCAAGTTAGTTTCCCGAATCATGTCGTTTATTGGAAAGTCGAGTCGATGTAAGACTGCTTGATACAGCTTTTCCTTACTCTCAAAATAGTAGTAAATCATGGCTTTGGTTACGCCACTACCCGAAGCGATCGCCTCCGTTCGCGCTCCCGAAAGACCATGCTTGGCAAACTCTTCCGTCGCTGCATCTAATATCTGCGCTTTCGTCGCTTCAGCATCGCGCACTTGTCGAGGTTTGTTAGATGAAGATTTTGATTGCGTTGAACGACCCACAGCTCACCATCAAAGAGACGAACATTATCTTAACTAAAAAACCGAAAACTTTGAGCTAGGACTTTCGGGGATCAAAGTTTTTCAAGACTGGTTAGTAGTTGACAGACAAAATGAAATTGGTTAAATTAATAACTAACTAAAAAATTAGTTAACTAGTTTGGGCATAACTCAGTCAGTAGATTAAGTAAAAAACATTACGCTGTAAGCTCACTTAATCTACAATATTTTGCTGTAGTCATAAAAGGAAGAAAATAACAATGTCTATGCTTTTTGGCGCACCTTGGCTGTTAGCACACAAATCGATGTTAGAGGTAAACAAACCGAGAAAAGTTTCCCTCTACGGTTGTGATTACGTGCTGTGGAAAGATGCAGCAGGTAAAATCAGTGCCTTACCTAATGCTTGTCCTCATATGGGAGCAATGTTATCTTCAGGTTGGTGTCAGCAACGTGAAGATAAAACTAGTGTTGTAGTTTGTCCATTTCATGCTTTGGAATTTGACAGTGAAGGTTGTACTATTTTGCCCGGTTCAAATAAGAAAACTTTACCACAATTGCAACCGTTAGAACTGATTATTCAAGATGATTTTATTTGGTCTTATGGCGGATATGAACCCAAAGTACCAATTCCGACAATTTTGAATGAAATAACTGCTAAGTATGACTTTATTGGACATACAGCAGACACCAGCGTGGAGACAGACTTGCTCACCATGCTGCTAAATATGCACGATTATAACCATCAAAACGGTACTCATCGCCCTTTATTTAGAATTGAAGAAGTGCAATTTGAGAAGTTTATCGACAACGGGCATGAATCGCACGCTTTTTTTGATATGCCTACAGCACCTACAACTTTAAGAGAAAAAATCAGCAATCCTGATTTGTTGCTACTACCAAAAGTCCTGAAACCGCACTTAGAAAATCACTTTCCGTCTTTAATAATTTCACATGTTGAAAACTGGGCAGCTAAAGTTGCACAATGCCACCTGTTTATCCCAGAATCGGAGATGCGGACACGCACTTATGTATTGATGTTTGGGCAAGCGAAACATCCAGCATTTAAAGCGTTGGGTAACAAGTTTCTCGACTTTGCCAAAGTTGTTGTCGAACAAGATGCAGATATTTTAGGGAAAATTTACCCAAATACTCCACAGAAAATTAAGCTCAATAATGAAGTGGGAATGGATTGGGTAAGACGCAATTTTGCCAGTTTCCCCGAAATTGGGGAACCGAATTTTTCTAAGTAATTATTGCAGTATTCGCATCTAGGTTAAGTGTTTAACCTACGATTTTAGATCAAAGGCGATCGCATGGCAGTTACATTCCTCTGCTATAAGCAAATGCTGCGCGATCGCTTTCACGCCACCCCCAAAACTACCATACTATCGGCATTAAATCCTAGTTTATTTAAAAATTATATTTCTCTCCCAATTATGAAGTAATTGTAAAACTTAATAAGTTGGTATATATAATTATCCTAAATAAATTTAATGTTAATATTACTTAGCATTATTTAGGATGATGCTTTTTTGTCAATTTATCAAATTGGAGGTGGGAGTGCATTTTATTAAAAATAAATACAAAAACAAGAGTACTACAGTAGCTCGTAAATTAAATTTTTCCAGAGTAAAAACTCTAGATTTTTCTCATGTTAGAGGTGATGTTTTAGCAGGGATGACTGTAGCGTTAGCGCTGATTCCAGAATCTCTGGCTTTTGCTGCTATAGCTAAAGTTGAACCAATGGTAGCTCTATATACTTCCTTTTGTATAGCGATCGTTATTTCCGTGTTTGGTGGAAGACCGGCAATGATTTCGGCAGCAACTGGTTCGATGTCGTTACTGATGACATCATTAGTAGAAAAACATGGAGTTGAGTATTTATTTGCAGCCACCATTTTAACTGGGATAGTTCAATTTCTGATGGGAGTTGGGAAATTAAGCAGATTTTTTAGCTTTATTCCTCAATCGGTTGTGGCAGGTTTTGTGAATGCTTTAGGCATGTTAATTTTTGTAGCTCAAGTTAAACAATTTGCTGGACAACCTTGGCAAATGTATTTGATGGTAGCAGCTACATTGGCGATTGTTTATCTTTTACCTCGTATTACCAAAATTGTACCATCACCGTTAGTTGCGATTGTAATTATGACAATCGTGGCAATAACTACAAAAGTCAATGTTCGCAGAGTCGGAGATATTGGTAATATTACAGGTACGCTACCATCGTTTCATCTGCCGCATATTGATTTTTCTTTAGAAAGCTTTTTAATTATTTTGCCTTACTCATTAACGCTCTCGATTGTCGGTCTTTTAGAATCTTTATTAACAGCAGATTTACTCAATGAGTTAACAGAAACCAAAAGCTCTAAAAATCGAGAAGTCAAAGGTCAGGGGATTGCCAACATAGTCACAGGCTTTTTTGGTGGAATGGCTGGTTGTGGTATGGTTGGGCAATCAATTATTAATATTAGGTCTGGAGGCAAAGGGCGTTTATCAACTTTTGTGTCTGGGGCTTTTTTATTAACTTTAATCTTTGTTTTTAGAGATATAGTTAAGCAGATACCGATGGCGGCATTAATTGGTATCATGATTATGGTGGCTTTTGAAACCTTTAGTTGGAAATCATTACAACAGTTAAGAAAAATGCCCCTGAGTGATGCGATTGTCATGCCTGTAACGGTAGCGATCGCTCTCTTGACTAATGACCTTGCTAAAGGTGTTTTGGTCGGCGTAATTATTAGCACTTTTATTTTCGCTTGGAAAGCAGCCCAAATCAAAGCAATAAAATCATTCGATGCTTGTGGTGCGAAAATATATACAATATCCGGACAACTTTTCTTTGGTTCAATTACCAGCTTTATCGAGTTCTTTAACTATGCAGAAGACCCGGAAAAAGTTATCATTGACTTTCATCATGCTCATGTCTGGGATCATGCTGCTGTAACTGCAATTTCTCAGGTCGTTGCTCGATATGAAAAATTAGATAAGCATGTGGTGATTGTTGGTATGAACCAAGATCAGTCATTTATAAATCAGGTAGGTTCGGAAGAATTTGTGAACTGAGCGTGATTTCATAACAATTGAAGGGGAATGTTGCGATCGCTCTGCATTAACATAACATCGCTCTGCATTGGCATAACATCGCTCTGCATTAACATAACATCGCTCTGCATTGGCATAACATCGCTCTGCATT
>NZ_JTCM02000064.1 GCF_000817785.2 Hassallia byssoidea VB512170
TTATTGAATTTGGGCAGTCGTTTATTGAATTTGGGCAGTCGTTTATTGAATTTGGGCAGTCGTTTATTGAATTTGGGCAGTCGTTTATTGAATTCGGGCAAGCACCGATAATGCACACATTTAGCCAAGCCACGCCACTACATGTATTTCTTATGTGATTAGGGAATGCTATAAGTAATACGGGCGGAAATTTCACCCTTGAAGATGAAGCTGTCTGCTCGTAGTATTGTTACGATAATTTCAGATTAGATGTTGAAGCCTTGATCCAGTCTGAAACTTTAGAACTACTAGAATGGCACCGCCTCTGCCAGCATATGAGCACATTTGCGGCAACTAAACTAGGGGCGCGAGCCTCACGTCATCTGCCAATTCCTGACTCGAGAGCGGAAAGTGAATACTTGGTTAAGCAAACCAAGGAAGTATACGAATTAGAAAATCGTCTCACCACGGGACTGTCTTTTGAGGGAATTCAAGATATTGGTGATTCCCTTGAACGGGCAGAAATTCAAGGTGTTTTAACTGGTGAGGAACTTTTGGCGATCGCTACTACTCTTGCGGGAACCAGAAATTTACGTCGTGTAATTGACAACCAACCTGATTTACCCATACTGAATCAGTTGATTGCCGATTTACGGACTTATCCAGAACTAGAGCAAGAAATTCACCGTTGTATTGACGATCGCGCACAAGTAGCCGATCGCGCTAGCCAAAAACTCAATGATATTCGCAACGATTTGCGTAAATTACGCAGCCAAATCACTCAAAAACTGCAAAATATTTTACAAGTTAAATATGGCGCAGTTCAAGAACAAATAATTACCCAAAGAGGCGATCGCTACGTCATCCCCGTGAAAGCGCCCCAAAAAGACGCGATTCCCGGCATTGTTCACGATACCTCTACCAGCGGCGCAACGCTTTATATAGAACCTCATTCGATTGTCCCTTGGGGCAATCAACTGCGACAAACAACTAAAAAAGAACAAGCTGAAGAAGAAGCGATTCGCCGCATCTTAACACAGCAAGTGGCAGCAGTCAAGCCAGATTTGGAACGATTGCTCGCAATTGTCACAACTTTGGATTTAGCAAGTGCTAGAGCGCGTTATAGTTTCTGGTTAGGAGCAAATCCCCCCCGATTTATCCAGCGCGAAGAAAATGAAACTATTACCTTACGGCAGTTACGTCATCCGCTTTTAGAATGGCAGCATCAACACGAACAAGGTTCAGCAGTCATTCCCGTGGATTTACTGATTCAACCGCAAATTCGCGTGGTGACGATCACAGGACCAAACACCGGCGGTAAAACTGTCAGCTTGAAAACCCTCGGTTTAGCAGCATTGATGGCGAAGGTGGGTTTATTTGTCCCCGCCCGCGAACCTGTAGAAATACCTTGGTTTGAGAAGGTACTAGCAGATATTGGCGATGAACAATCGCTACAGCAAAGTTTATCCACATTTTCCGGTCACATCCGCCGAATAAGTCGGATTTTAGAGGCTTTGGGAGAGGGGGAGAGGGGGACAGGGGGACAGGGGGACAAGGGGGACAAGGAGGACAAGGAGGACAAGGAGGACAAGGAGGAATTTGCTTCTTCATCCCCCCTATCCCCTCCCACTCCCCAACGCCAGGTGCTTCAAGCCGGGGAACCCGTCCAACGCACTGGCTCCTCCCCACTCCCCACTCCCCACTCCCTAGTCTTGCTAGATGAAGTGGGTGCGGGAACCGATCCGGCTGAGGGTAGTGCTTTAGCGATCGCTTTATTGCGCTATCTGGCTGACAACGCTCAATTAACTATGGCTACAACTCACTTTGGTGAACTAAAAGCACTAAAGTACGAGGATGAGCGGTTTGAAAATGCTTCTGTAGAATTTGACGAAAGTACTCTTTCGCCTACGTATCGCTTGCTTTGGGGAATTCCTGGACGTTCTAATGCTTTGGCGATCGCCCTGCGTTTGGGGTTGAAACCAGAAGTTGTCCTCCAGGCGAAAAGCCAAGTAGGAGAAGCATCAGACGAAGTAAACCAGGTGATTGCTGGTTTAGAAGCGCAACGCCGCCGTCAGGAAACTAAAGCTGCGGAAGCCCAAAATCTGTTGCAGCAAGCAGAGCGTTTATACAAAGAAGTATCCGAAAAATCCGCAAATTTACAGGAGAGAGAGCGCTCTTTGCGGGCTTCGCAGGAAGTAGCCGTACAACAAGCGATCGCCAGCGCTAAAGGTGAAATCGCTTCTATAATTCGCCGCTTGCAGAAAGGTACGCCCACAGCTCAAGATGCTCAAGAAGCGACAAACGCTTTAAATCAAATTAGTCAAAAGTATCAAGCAGCACAACAGGAAAAACCAAAAGCTGGGTTTATGCCGAAAGTAGGCGATCGCATTCGCATCCCGAAGTTAGGGCAAACAGCAGAAGTTTTAACTGTACCTGATGATGATGGTGAGTTAAGCGTGCGCTTTGGCATCATGAAAATGACGGTAAAGCTGGAAGATGTGGAATCTTTGGATGGGAAAAAACCGGAAGCGATCGCTCCTGTTGCCAGCAAACCCGCTAAGGTAACACCACCACCCCAAAGCGCCCCAGCAATTCGCACATCTCAAAATACCGTAGATTTACGCGGAAAACGTGTAGCGGATAGCGAATTGATTTTAGACAAAGCAATTTCTGAAGCAACCGGACCTATCTGGATTATTCACGGACACGGCACTGGTAAGCTGCGGCAAGGTGTTCACGCCTTTTTGCACCAGCACAAGCGAGTTACCCGTTTTGAAGCCGCAGAACAAGCAGATGGCGGATCTGGCGTTACAGTTGCTTACATTGAGTAATGGGGAATGGGGAATGGGGAATGGGGAATGGGGAATGGGTAATGGGGAATGGGTAATGGGCAATGGGTAATGGGTAATGGGTGATGGGGAAGAACGTATTCCCAATTCCCAATTCCCAATTAGCCATTACCAATTCCCCATTACCAATTCCCAATTACCAATTCCCAATTCCCAATTCCCAATTCCCAATGCCCACCTCCTGACTTATACTATGTACTTAAGTATCAGTTAACCCAATCGAGCGCTTTCGTGACTGGGGGCATTACCAAAGTAGATTCAAGTTCCTAATATTTATACTTTGTTCAAGAGAGACTTTCGTCATAAAGTAAGACAAATACATCTGCTGTTGACCTAACTTATAAAAGCAGCTTCATAGCTGGGAAGAGCGATGTTTTTCAGCTAACTTGCGGCTTGTAGCTATGGGAAACCAACCTTAATTATTGCGAGTCTGGTTTCAAAATGGGTAACAGCAACAGCCCAAACCCGCCCGATCACTTATGCTAAAAGTTATGCACTCGGCAGCCAACTCAGCCAATCCAAATTCCCAATGGGAAGACTTAACCCAGCTTTCGGCTCCAAACACAGTTCAGTGGGATAATATCAAAACCCAATTAGACTTAGCACTTTTGGCGCTAGAAACTTTAACTGGTATTGGTTCTGAAGCAATGCTCTCGGCGGCAATTCTTCTGAATTTAGAATCAAAAGTGCCAGATCGTGTGGCGTTGTGGCGACTGCGGCAATCGAATCCTCTACGTAAAGGTACTGGAGGGCGAAAAAAACTAGATGTAGAAGAAGCGCGATCGCTAGTTCTCATCATTTGTTACCTTGCAAAAGAGGATCAAGAATTGATTCGCCGTGCTGTAGGGTTATTAGAACAAATGGCGGAACAAGAGCGCGAACCCCATCAAGCTGCTTTATTAGGAGATTATATTGATGCTTTCTGCAACACCTATCAAGAGCGGATGGAGTCGGATGAGCAAATTTCCACAGATGCACTTACCCACCTAGCATTGAAACTACTGGTAGATTTACTATTTTACAGTAGTCCTGGTGGACATCGCCGTCTCTGGCTAGCACTTATAGATCGTTCCACACAATTTTAGATTTGAGATTTTAGGTTACTAATCACGCATCCACATATCCCAAATCTAAAATCCAAAATCCAAAATCTAAAATCCATAGTTGTTTCCCTCGCACTTTCTGTCATGCCTGTATCAAACCCTGTAATCCGCCGATACACACCTCCCACCTGTACGCTAGAAGTTTTGGCACAAAGCTCATCTTTGTCCGGTTGGATGGGGAAATCTGTGCTAAAGCAGTTAAACTTTGAGCTTCGCTTTGACGATCCGCGACTGCCAGAAGAACGGAGAATATCAATCAAAGGCGATCGCGATCAACTTGAAGCCTTGTATAGTGCAGTGACAAACTACGTGCAGGAATTTCTGCAAAAGTCTCCAGAAAGCTTTTGGGCAAGTTTCTCCGAACCAAATGACTCTACTAAAGTATCAGAACACCCAGAATTAAAAGGCTTTAATCAAGTACTGCCAGAACAAACTTTAAAATCTTCCAAATCATTTAACAATTTCCAGATACCACAAGAAGACATACACTTAGAACCAAGCAGTTATTTAATTCACAACTTGTTTCTCGGTTCCCTCGCTAACCAGATATCTGGAGGCGTAATTCAACTTAGTCTGTTGCAACTGTTCGATTTGGCAACCGCTTTAGATGAATATTCAGCTGAGGTAATGGCGTTACCTACTCTTAATACAACAAGCAGTTCAACTTTTAGCTTGCCTAGTTGGACACCTGCTGCCGCCGTGGTATTAGTAGCTTTGGGTTTAGCACCATTTACTTGGCAATATGCTAACAATATCAGGCAAAAGCAGCAGACAGCTAAAAAAACAGCTTCTACACAAGAAGTAGCCCTGCAACCTTCACCCTCAGCACTTTTGCCAACACCCCAACCTGGACTCACCACCCCAGATAATTTGTTAGTGCCACCGCTAGGAACTACCCCAGCAGTACCAGGTTCTACGCTGCCTAGACCCCCAGCACCCGGTTCTGCACTTCTGCCAACGCCAGTACCCGGTTCGATACTTCCCGCAACGCCTCAACTGCCAGCCGATGCCAAAACTGCCCCAGGTTCTTTACCCTCCGTACCCCAAACAGCGCCGGGATCGACTTTTTCGACAGCGCCATTACCATCAAGCGGCAGTGCTTTAACTATACCTGGGACAACTGCACCAACTCTTTCTCGGTCTTCAGGGAAAACAGCAACCAGCAAATTACCAGATCCGTTTGCGATTCCCACAAATCAACAAACTAGCCGTACAAGTTCAATTCCTAAGAATCAAATTGCTTTGCCAAGTACAGCAAATTTACCATCAAATTTACCTCCCGCCACGGGTGATATATCCTCCGGTATCTCCGCAGCTCCTCCTCTTCCCACCATACCCAATGACCAGCTCGGTAACACCCGTACCTCAGCTTCCTCACCTACAGATCCCTTGGGAACTAATGATAATTCCTTAGTACAGAGATTGAGGCAAGGGCGCAACACTTCTCCAGAGGTAGCAACAGGCACATTGTTTGACACACCCCAGGTGGCAGAAGCGAGAGACTTTTTGAAAAAGCGCTGGCAGCCACCCACAGGATTAAAGCAAACGCTTGAGTACAGTTTAGTAATCGGTGTTGACGGCAAAGTTGAAAGAATTTTGCCTCTCGGAAAAGCCGCTAGAGATTACGTTGACAGCGCCGGAATGCCAGGAATTGGGCAACCTTTTGTCTCGCCCAATAGAAATGGACAAAATGTGAGAATTCGAGCCGTTCTCAGTCCTGATGGCAAAGTGCAGACATTTCCGGAGTCAGAGTGATTAAGCAAAAATATATCTTCTATCGTAGTAAGCGCTGAAGCGCTTCAGCGCTTACTACATCGCTTTATATATTTAAAATAACCCCAATGTGCGTCTTTACCGAAGGAAAAAATAGTATAAAAAACAAAAGGACTGTAGAAACAGCCCTCTATAATTTAAATTGAAATTTTATATTTCAATAACGGGATTTTTTAGGGGTTAATTTTCGCTTTTGACGGCGCCGTGCAGCAGCGACAACCGCTTCTTCCACCGGATAACCTACCACAGGAATTACCTGATATTTGCGCTCTTCTTCTAACTTTTTCAATTCAGTGTAATCTACCCAGTGGATGCAATCAACCGGACAAGTGTCAATTGCTTCTTGAATTACTTCTTCCGCGTCCCCTTCTTGGCGAATTACACGCGATCGCCCGTAATCTGGTTCAATATAAAAAGTGTTACGAGCAACATGGGCACAATGCAAACAGCCAATACAGGTGATTTCATCTACATAAACACCCTTTTGACGCAGCATTCCCCCCAATTCCGGCTCTAAACCAGAGCGTTCCGGCTCATCCCGCAAAAAACCGCCTAATTCTGGTTCTAAACCGGAGCGTTCTTCTTGTTCTTCCTGCGGTAGAAAATCAGACATTACGCACTCCAGCGCTGTACTACTAAGCGAATAGAACCATCTTTATTTTTTTGTTGTTCAGCGACTTGAAAGCCAGCACGAGTACTTTCTTTCACAACCGTGTGATATGCATAACGCTGCGTTACTTGGCGCAAAAAGCCATCAACAGACAAGTTTTGCTGCCAATATTGCAAGTCAGAAACCAATTCGTATTCTAAGCCATTCCATTTAAAGCCAATGTCATAGCCATTGTCTTGTTCAATGGTAACTTCGGCTGCATGAGTTTGACCGCGATAACCGCGCACTTCGCGTGTACCGGGTTTCCAATTTATATCCAAGTCAGTGAGAGCTTCTTTCAATGAGTCAAGATTACGAATTTGCGTCTTAATTTGGCTAAAGTGTGACATGGTGGTTGTGATTTGATGAAACTAAATTTGTTGAAAAACTTACCATTCGCTGAAAGTGGTTTGCGTATTTACCACACCAGATTGTTGCTGCACCTGAGCGGTGAAGAATTCTGAAGTTGGTTCATGACTAAGTACTAGCCCTAGCTGTGCCTCTATTGCTGCCGTAACTTCCGCACAAGAAGCACCAACAATGCCAGTGACTTTCTCTTGTACCCGACCATCTGGATAAATGATGAATTCTAGTGTCTCCATGCTTTTGGCAAACCACGTTCTTTACTTTTGGACGGTACTGTTGTTTTCTTATGGCTAAAATATAGCCATAGGAACATTTTCACGCTTGATACAAACTTGCCACTTTGTTAACTAATGTTCCATCTCTCAAAATATATATCTCAGAATCTTTACAAAAATTATTGATTTTATAAGTCTACACATCTGTCATATGTAAGTTTCCCTTAACCTTCTAAATTAGTCAAGGTGGAAATTAAGCGGTGTTATATAGTCTCAAAAGCTGTAAAAACGAGCATTAGGGAGCATATAACCAGCAGCGCATGTTAGGAAATGACTAAAAGTGTTGACAAAAGTTATCATTATTATGACTTCGCCCAATTCTCAGCAATAGTTGTGTGAGTTGGGTTCTGGGTGATTTAATCCAACAGCAAAGATATAATCGCATTAATTTCTATCTTTAGTTATATAACCAAAGAAGTATATATTATATTTTTGTAGAGCGATACCTAACGGTAAGCTTTCCTGCGGTTCCCGTAGGGTACGCTAACGCACTCTTGATGTTAAGTAGTTCACTCGGCAAACATCTCAGCCAAGATATCGAGAACTACTCTTTGCTCATGGTCACTAATTTGACCAAGTAGTTTGACCAATCGAACTTTATCCACTGTGCGAATTTGATCGAGAACAATCTGCCCATCTTTGCCTTGAAACTGACAAGCTATGCGTGTAGGATATATCTGCCCCTTTGTAGTCATTAGAGCAACAATCACGGTAGCAATATGGCGGTTCATCTCGTCTGGGGAAATAATTACACAGGGGCGCGTTTTCTGAATTTCACTGCCAATAGTGGGATCGAGATTAACTAGGAAAACATCAAAACGCTTAACTACCATTCCCACTCGACCCGATCCCAGTCTGTTGTATTAATATCATCTAGCAGAACATCATCATCTCGCTCTGCCATTGCTGCAAAAGCTTCATCCCACCCAACCCGTAATTGTGGTGCTGCGCGAATAATTAAGCGATCGCCATGAACCTCAATTTCCACCTCTGTGTGAATACCACTTTGTTCTAATAAGGGTTTGGGAATACGAACACCTTGAGAATTGCCGATTCTCACAATTCGGGTTCTAACAGCTGCGCCCATGTTTAGCTCTTTGAGTGAAAAGATGGTAATTACATTGTAGACACAGATTGAGAAATTCTCAAGTGCAGCGAAAAGATAAGCTAGAGCAAGAATAGCGCGATCGCGCTTATGTTCTATGTGTATATGCGATCGCTACTCCAAAAGCCAAGCAAATAAATTTCCCACTGTCAGCTGAACTTCACTCGCAAAACTTGGCACGGGAATTAATGCATCTGGCTCATCAAACACTTCAATTTGTTGGTTCGGACGATAAACAAACACAGTTCGCTCCAGTGGATCGATCAACCATCCCATTTCAGTCTCATATTTCAAGCAATGAAGAATATTTTTCGTCACTTTTGTCTGACTTTGGTCAGGTGACAAAATTTCAATAGTCCAATCTGGAGCAATAGAGAACGTGTTAGCAACTTCTCCATTTTTGTCACGCGGAATTCTGTTCCAAACAAAAACGGCGATATCGGGTACAGTTGAACGACCACCAAAAGTGCAACGCAACTCAGGAAACGCACGAGCTACGCGATAAAGCTTGACTACAGCATTAATAGTGGGTACAAGTTCACCTTGAATCGTACTGTGTTTCCCCTGTGGCATGGGTTTTTGGATAATTTGACCATCAAGATACTCACTGGCAGGTTTCGTTTCTGGTAATTGTAGAAATTCTGCCAATGTCAGATTTTTGGTTACACCTTGTACCATTTTGGGCTTGCCTCTTCCTATTTTATTTCTAATCTCAGCACAACGATGCATGAAAAGAGAAAGACCTGAGTGTTTTAATGCAATACAGTAGTTTTTGTAAGTTAATAGTTTTAGCTGATTGTTGCAATTGATAGTGATGAACAATACTTTATTTGATAAAATCTTCCGTGACAGCGATGGCAATATTGTTATAGCCCAGACGCCAAATCTACCAATTATTCTCTGGGTAACAGCTAGTTTGCTCAAACTAGTTTTTCCAACAGGCGAAATTAATACAGGGTTAGATGTACTTGCTTTTGGCTCATTGTTTACTTGGGCGTGGCTAGAATTATTTCAAGGCGTTAATTATTTTCGTAGGGCACTAGGTCTTGGCGTGCTTATTGCTGTTATGGTGTCAAGAACTGTGGGTATTGATGTACTTGGTTTCTCTCTTTGATGAGAAGCGAAACGCCGTGCGTTGATGCGTAAACACCTGATGGTCTTTTAAACTGATTGTAGGCGATCGCTATGGACTCTATATCTATGATGCGATCGCGTAGCGAAACAAAATTCAAAACCCAATTTACTTTCCAGGTGCGATCGCAAGCTACCTGCCCATCTATTGTTAGTAGATCCTTATAAGTAAAAATGGTTGATCGTGTTGGGTTGTGCAAAGCAATTGCCAAAAATATGTTAGGAAGTGCGATCGCTTAGGATAAATAAAAAGAGGATTAAGTGATGCAACTAGAAGAATACTTCAACTTTCTTGCAGCGAATGATATTCGGCTTAATGGTACACGCATAGGTATTGAAACTATCCTTTACGAGTATATTTATCGCGCTCGCACTCCAGAAGAAATCGCACAAATTTATACATCGCTTACCCTCGAACAAGTCTATGCGACGATTTTGTATTACCTCCACAACAAAGAAGCGGTGAGTAATTATATTGCTGACTGGTTAGAGTGGGGACACAGAATGCGAGAAGAACAGCGACGCAACCCTTCACCTGTTGTACAGAAATTAATGCAATTCAAAGCAGAAAGAGAAGCGATGAAAAAAGGCGAGTAATGCTTAAGTATTTAATGGATGAAAATGTAAATCCAGTTTATATAAATCAATTACGACGAAGAAAACCTGATGCGCGTAATTCGTGCAATAGGAGAACCTGATACACCTTTAAAGGGAACTTTAGACCCGGAAATTCTTATATGGTGTGAAGCACATAATTTTGTATTGGTAACAAATAATCGTACCTCTATGCCTGTACATTTAGTTGACCACATAAATACAGGTCATCATGTACCGGGTATTTTTATACTAAACCCTGATATGGGTATTGGTGAGACAATTGAAGAATTGATTTTAGTTTCTGAAGCTTCTTTTGAAGAAGAATATCAAGACCAAATTATTAATTTGCCAATTTTGGGAATGAGGTTATGAAGTGAAGATGGTAGATAGTGTTGGGTTGTGCTTTGGTGGTCAAAAATAGGAGATATGCGATCGCACTATCGGTTAGTGCGATCGCGTTTCTGCCCATCTATACTAGAGGCTTTCTTCCGTCCGCTCTAATGAGGTTTTATGCCGCTGGGTTGGTTGTGGGTAAGGCTTGGCAAAGGTGAAAGATTCAGGCGAGTCCCCATGTAACCCAAGATACTCCAGCTTTGCTTTGCCCTCTTCTACGGTTGGTAGACAACCAACAGGAATCCACCACATAGCGAAATGCTCTCCTTGATATTTCTTAAACCATTGACGACGGCGGGTAAAAAACTCACCATGCAAACTTTGGTAAACGTATGCTTTTAGATATTCCACACTCTGCCATACAGATAAATTAACGAGCATTCTTGGATCGGGGTACGTGCGAATATCAGTAGCATTGCCAGAAGAAGTTTGTAATCGCCAAATAAAGCCCGGACTTTGATCTGCAACCGCATTTACCTTGCTAAGTGCAGTAGCAAACTCAACCATAATCGGCTCTTCTAAAGAAGCCTTCATCAGGGCTACATTGATTTGTGCAAGGTAATATCCTTCTTGCTGCAATAAATTAGCTTTTTCTAGGGTCATAGTTTTCAGTCTTGCTTTAGAAACCATGACCTGAAGTATCCAAGAACTAAAACTGATTTGTCTTGGACGATATTGACATACTGCGGTAGCGACCTGGTGTGATTCCCATAATTCGCTTGAAGTGACGAGTGAGGTGACTTTGGTCTGACATACCAACGGCGTAAGCAACATCAACAACTGAATTACCTTGGGCTAGAAATTGCTTCGCTTTTTCCACACGGATCTGGTTTAGGTAAGTTAATGGTGGCATTCCTACAGCTTTACGAAACACACGAATCAAGTAGAAACGGTTCAGGTTTGTTAGTTCTACCAGTTGTTCCAATGAGATATTGGATCTGAAATTATCGTGTAGATACTCTTTAATCAACCTAACAACACGTTGTTGTTTGCAAAGGTGGACAGGTCGAATTTTGATATCAGTATAACGGGTAAGGCTCGTTGATAAAACTTCTATTAGTAAAGATTCTTTTTCTAAGCGATCGTGCGTTTGTTCAAGCGCAACATGAAGATAATAGATAATTCTTGCTAAACTCTCATCTTCAACAACTGCTTCCTTAAAATAAGGAAATTCATACGCTTGCATCTCTCCACCCAGTTGTTGGATGAGATTGACACTCGGATACAGCATACGATAAGTGAGTGGCAGATCATTGGCAGAGTAACCTGTGTGAACTTCCTCTGGATTCATAAAAACGATGCTGCTTGGCTTTGCCAAGTAGGTAGAACCTCGATAAAAGTTACCGCCCACCCCAGACTCGATAAGACCTATTGAATAGGTTGGGTGAAAATGACGAGTATAGGTGTGATAGATCGCTTTTGCCCGAAACAATTCTAGGTTATCGAACTCTGGAACTGACCAAAATTTTGTACCCTCATGAGTCGAATAATCCATGTCAATAGAACAGATTGAAGCAGTTTTCGTTTCTGGATATTATTCTATGGAAGAACGCCCGAAAAAGCTGCTGGATTAGGTGCGCGATGACTTTATCGTTACAAAACGCATCTGGAAGCGAAAGAACCCAGGATAATAAAGCATAATTAACATCTATAGCTAAAAGCTATCAGCCATCAGCCAAAAGCTGAGATGATGACTGCTCAAGGCTTTTAATTCAACTTAACTAATTGACTATGAATCCAGAACAAGTCAAAAGTTCTCTAAATATTTCGCCGGCGATACGTGTGGGAGTGCTGGGTTTTGGCGGTTTAGGACAAGCTGCCGCTAAAGTACTCGCTGGTAAACGAGAAATGATTTTAGTCGCAGCAGCAGACAAAGAAGGCTACGCTTACACCAATGAGGGTTTAAATGCTCAAAATTGTATTACAACTTATAACTCTCAAGGTTCGGTGGGTTATTTGGAACCAACTGGTACTTTAACAAATCGCAGTATTCAGGAATTAATCGAAAGCGCTGATTCTGTAGATGGGTATTTTCTCGCTTTACCAAATCTACCGAATAACTTTATTGCTTCTGTAGCGCAGGAGTTTATTAAATCAGGTTGGCGTGGGGTGCTAGTCGATGCAATCAAGCGCACCAGCGCGGTAGAACAACTACTAGCGATGAAAGAGGAATTGCAAGCTGCGGGAATTACTTACATGACAGGGTGTGGTGCAACACCAGGATTGTTAACTGCTGCTGCCGCTTTAGCCGCGCAAAGCTACGCGGAAATACATAAAGTTGAAATTACCTTTGGCGTGGGAATTGCTAACTGGGAAGCTTACCGCGCCACGATCCGCGAAGATATTGCTCATATGCCAGGTTATAGTGTAGAAACTGCCAGAGCAATGACAGATGCGGAAGTAGAAGCATTGCTGGATAAAACCAATGGCGTGCTGACGTTAGAGAATATGGAACATGCCGATGATGTGATGTTGGAATTGGCAGGGATAGTGGAACGCGATCGCGTTACAGTTGGTGGCATAGTCGATACCCGCAATCCCAAAAAGCCCCTCAGCACCAACGTGAAAATCACCGGTCGCACCTTTGAAGGTAAAATTTCCACCCATACCTTCATCTTAGGCGACGAAACCAGCATGGCAGCGAATGTCTGTGGACCAGCCTTTGGCTATCTCAAAGCTGGTATGCAATTGCACAAACGCGGCATTTATGGAATATTCACCGCTGCGGAAATTATGCCCCAGTTTGTTAAGTAATAGTTAGGTAGAGACGTTTTGTCGGAACGTCTCTACGGGAGGCGCAAAGTTAGGAGTTAGGAATTTTTAACTCCTGACTCCTCACTTTTAACTCCTAACTTGTTCTAAGTTGATGGACTTTCTGGAGAGAAAACTTCTAACATATTTTCCTCCGGCAGTGATTCTGGCGTTTGAATTATAAATGGCAGACATGCGCCGACAAGACCGCGCTTAATGCGTTCTGGTGTCTCTGAAAACACCACAAACAAAGGATATATACTATTTATTCCCTCATTCAAAATATGATTGTAGCGGGGAGGCATGAGCCACTGATATTCTTTATCTAGGCAAACTTGAGTTTGTCGCCAGCGTCCCAAGAACTCAGAAAAATCTTCGTGGGGACGATGAATGAAAACCAAAATTTCCACACCGCTTTTGATTTTCCACTCCGGGTCGCACATTAAAATTGCCACATCACAAGGTAGGCAAATAGTCGTTTTTTCTGCTGAGGTGTTGCGAAGACGGACAATTGGTAGAGGAATAGTGATAACGCTTTCATCTGGACGGCGTAAACTGGGAATCATTTCCAAGTATGGTCGATGCTGCTTGAGGAGTGCGATCGCCGACAAGGAATTGCTATACTCAGCCAAGCTAGTTTCGTAATAAGATTTTTGCACAAGCATAATTTAATAAATTACTTAGGTAGAGACGTTCCAGCGGAACGTCTGTACGAAAGTGAGGAGTGAGAAGTTAAGAATAAAATTTATTATTTATAAGTTAAAACTTAAAACAAAGAGTTTTTAACTCTTAACTCCCGTACAGACGTTTTGGATCGAACGTCTCTACCGCTTTTCCCAACTTTTAATCATCTATCCCAGCTTTTCAAATACCTTAAACAGAGGTAGATACATCGCCAGCAAAATTGTGCCAACCATTCCCCCCAGAACCACAATCATAATTGGTTCCAAAATGCTGGTTAGTGCTTTTACTGCCTGCTCGACTTCATCTTCATAAAAATCGGCAACTTTCATCAACATCCCATCTAATTCTCCAGTTTCCTCGCCGATACTAATCATTTGAATTGCCATAGGCGGAAAAACTTTTTCTTTTTGCAAGGCAATGCTGATCATACCTCCTTGTTGAATTTCTGCACGCGCTCCATCAATAGCATTAGCAACTACTTGATTTCCTGAGGTGTCGCGGACAATTTCCAAAGAAGTAAGAATTGGTACACCTGAACGAGTCAAAGCACCAAAAGTCCGGCTAAAACGGGCAACTGCGGATTTTTGGATTAAGTCACCAAATAACGGCATTTTCAGAGAAAGGCGATCGATAGTTTGGCGACCGACAGCAGTTTTGTAGTACTGCTTGTAGGCAATTGTTACACCGATAACAACGCCAAATATAAGAAAAATTCGCCAACTTCTCAAAATTTCACTACAATCCATCAAGAATTGCGTTAGAGGAGGCAATTCAGTGCCTATATCTTTAAAAATACCCGCAAAAATTGGTATCAGAAAAATCGTCATTCCCAAAAAAATTGCAGTAGCCAAAAAACCTACAACCATTGGATAAGACAATGCTGATTTAATTTGGTTTTGTAATCGGGCAACATCTTCTAATAATTTAGCTAAACGATTCATTACTTCATCTAAAACACCGCCAACTTCACCCGCTTGAACCATGCTGACATACAAACCATCAAAGCACTGAGGATGCTTCCGCATCGAGTCAGAAAGATTCATACCGTTTTGGACATCAGCGCTAATGTCTATCAACGATTGTTTTAGTTTAGGATTAGTACATTGCTCAGACAGCACCCCCAGACTTCTGACAATTGCTACTCCCGCATTGATTAGAGCCGCAAATTGACGAGAAAAGACAGCTTTATCCTTAACGGAAACTTTAGCCATTGCTGTCTGTAATTTACTCAAATCAAAGCTGCCGAAACCTTGAGCTTCTTTAAGTTCTTGAACTACAAAACCCTGCTGTCTGAGAGTAGTACGTGCTTGCGCTACCGATTCCGCAACAATTTTTTCTGTTCGGGATTTTCCTTGAGAATCTCGAACACGAGCAACAAAATTTGGCATGGATTATATAGATTTTGGATTGGGAATTGGACAAAGGAGGGCATTGGGCATGGGGCATGGGGCAATGGGCAATGGTAATTGGGAACGTGGTTATTGAGAATAAAGTCAAATCTTTTTCCGATGCCCCATGACGGCAGGTGCTTCAAGCCGGGAAACCCGTCCAACGCACTGCCTCCCCCATGCCCCATGCCCGATTACCCATTGTTAAATTAATGCGCTTTGACAGCTCCTGCTGCTTGTGGCGGGGCACCACCAATGAGGCGCTGAATTTCATCCGGCTTGGAAGTCTTAGACATTGCCGCTTCAAAAGAGATACTTCCGGCTTTGTACATATCAGCTAAAACCTTCTCTAGAGTTTGCATACCTAACTTACCGCCAGTTTGTATAGCTGAATAAATTTGTGCCGTTTTACCCTCGCGAATCAAGTTGGAAATAGCAGGAGTAACAATCATAATTTCTTGAGCCATCACCCGACCAAACTCGCCTGGTTTAGGATTTTTTCTGGGAACCAAAGTTTGGCTAAATACAGCGACTAGCGAGTTAGATAATTGCACCCGTACCTGAGTTTGTCTTTCATGTGGAAAAACGTCAACAATCCGGTCAATAGTTTGTGCTGCTGAACTGGTATGCAAAGTGCCAAATACCAAGTGTCCTGTTTCTGCCGCACTAATTGCCAAAGAAATTGTTTCCAAATCGCGCATTTCCCCCACCAGAATAATATCCGGATCTTCTCGCAACGCTGCTTTTAAAGCATTAGCAAAACTTTTAGTATCTTCATTAAGTTGTCGCTGGTGAACTAAGCTTTTAATCGGTTCGTAAACAAATTCAATCGGATCTTCTACGGTTAAAATATGTTCTGCTCTGGTGCGGTTAATCAAGTCAATCATTGCCGCTAAGGTAGTGGTTTTACCTGAACCCGTGGGACCTGTCACCAAAATCAATCCTCTAGGTTTTTCTGACATTTCCCGCACCACATTTGGCAGACCTAATTTATCAAAGTTAGGAATTTTAGAACTTAACGCCCGCAAACAAGCAGCGTAGGAACCACGCTCTTTATAAACGTTGACACGAAAGCGAGCTAAACCTTTAACTCCATAACTACAATCTAATTCCCATGTTTGTTCTAGAGTTTTGCGCTGAGTATTATTCAGCATACTAAAAATCAGCCTTTGACACTGATCGCCTGTTAATGCCTCATCACCAATAGGTGTGAGTTTGCCGCTGATGCGAAAGTAGGGAGGTAAACCTGCGGATAAATGTAAATCCGAGCCACCCATTTCAATCATCCGCTCCATCAAGTCTTCAATCATCATTTCCATAATTCTGTTTCCTTTTGTTATTTGATAGTTGATAGTTGATAGTTGATAGTTGTTGGTTGATAGTTGATAGTTAACTACTAACCACTAACCACTAACAAACAACTACTAACTAATCGGCAAAACGAGGTGTCATACAATAAGGACAATCTAACCACTCTGGTTTTAATTCGGCGCTACAAGTTCGGCAGGTAAGACCACTTTTGCGTTTGGCTTTTAACTCTGCTTCTAAACCTGTATCGGTGAAAGTTACACGTTCGACTTCTTCCAAAGTGGTTTGTCCTTGACGCACTAAATCCAAGCTGTAAGCCAGCAAAGTTTTCATCCCCTCTTCTACTGCAACTTCCTTAATGCGTTCTGTTGGTGCTTCTTCGTTAATTAAGGTTTGCAGTTTTTCGGTGACTCGCATAACTTCATAAACACCGCAACGTCCTTTGTAGCCATTGCCGTTACAAGTTGGGCAAATATGACCTTTGGAACTAGCTTGTTGAATTTCCTCTGATGTCAAAGAGTTTGCTTTGTAGAAAGTTATACCGACATCTTGAGAAGCGGATAGACCATAGCGGGCTAATTCTTCGGGCGTGGGAGTATAGGGAATGCGACAATCACCACAGACACGCCGTACTAAACGCTGTGCTAAAACGCCAATGAGGGAACTAGAAACCATGAAAGGTTCGATGCCCATTTCTCCCAAACGAGCGATCGCACCTGGGGCATCATTCGTATGTAATGTAGTTAATACTAAGTGACCGGTCAAAGCAGCTTCTATTGCTGTTTTTGCCGTTTCTTTGTCTCGCGTTTCACCCACCAACAACACATCCGGATCTTGCCGCAAAAATGCCCGCAAAGCGGTGGCAAAATCTAGCCCTTTTTCCCGAATTACCTGCACCTGAGTAATCCCCGCCAAGCTATACTCAATCGGGTCTTCTACAGTACTGATATTAATTCCCGGTGTGTTGCGTTCTGCCAGTGCTGAATACAGTGTTGTTGTTTTACCAGAACCAGTTGGTCCTGTTACCAAAATCAGACCAAACGGACGGCTAACCATCTCGTGGACAATCTGCAAACTTTCAGGATCGGCAATTAACTTATCCAATCCCAGTTGTGTAGAGGAGTTATCCAAAATCCGCAACACGACCTTTTCCCCGTAGCGACTGGGTAAGGTATTCACCCGAAAGTCAACTTTGCGCCCTTCAAACATCCGCCGAATGCGTCCATCCTGAGGTAAACGCCGTTCGGCAATATCTAAGTTGGCGATAATTTTAAACCGAGCCGTCACCGCAGGAATGATTTTTTTCGGCAGAGGGTCAAAAGCCTGATTCAACACTCCATCCTTACGAAAACGAATGCGTAAGTTTTCTTCTTGCGGCTCAACGTGAATGTCAGAAACCTTCTCATGCAAAGCTTTGGCAAGAATTCTATTGACTAAGTTGATAACTGGTGCATCTTCTGCACCCTTCATCGCTGCCCCCAAATCAGCTTCCATATCATCGGGGGCATCGTCTAAGTCGAGATTTCCCAGATTTTCTAAGTCTTGATTAATGTCTGTAGACTTTTGTTTTTCCAGGTGCTTTTGCTTAACAGCTAGTTCATCCAAATATTGATTGATTAGTTGCTGGTAGTCCTCCTGGGTAATCACCATCCGCTGCAATGCCAAGCCTTGCGGACGCAAAATGCGATTCAAATCATCCGAAGCCTCTAGATTATCCGGATCGACCATCGCCACTAACACCGAGGGCGGGTTTTGGTCTTCATGTTTTGACAGCGGCACTAAGCGATGGCGACGACAGATATCCGCTGGAATCAGGGTATCAATCAGCTTTCCTACCGTGGTGCTGCCTACTTGACTAACTTCCGGATCGATAAACTCAACACCGTATAGTATTTTAAGTTCAAATAACTGCTGTTTTTTATACTGTCTGAGCAACTCAGGTGATAGTTGTTGCCCAGAAATTGACTCAAGTACTTCTGTTAAGGGTACGCCAGACTTGCGGCTTTCAATTAACGCTTGTCTCATCTGTTCGCTATTAACATAGCCAGATTGCACAAGTTTATTGCCGAAAGGCGAAAATTCAGTTCTTGTAGTAAGAGCGGTACTGCGCCGTTGTTGTGACGAGTAAGTCATAAGTGAGCAATGAGTAGCGGAAACCTCTGGTTAAAGTATTCCCAATCTGATAAAAAGAATTCTCATGCTTATTTACTGAATTTTTGCGAATTGGGAATTGGGCAATGGGCATTGGGCAATGGGCATTGGTAATTGGTAATTGTCCCCCTGCTCCCCCTTGTCTCCCTGCCCCCTGCCCCCTGCCCCCTGCCCCCTGCCCCCTGCCCCATTCCCCATTCCCTATTCCCTACCTTTTTCATTCGGAATGCCGCCATTGGTGCGTCTGGGCTAAGGCGCTCGCCATTTGTCACAATAGAGGACGGTGAGATTGCTTCAAATGAAAATTTCGGCAAAAAATACGCCTCACAGTCAGCGCCAAGTACATTCAACGGCTGTTACTATGTGGGGACTAATTGCCGTAAATACCATTTGGAATGATTACACAATAATGGAAGAGGATAAACAAATAAACAATATAAGCCATCTTTTAGGGTGAACACAGAGGTAAAGTAAGCAATGATGAGCGAGTCCCCAGCCCAAATGAACTATAACGAATCTGGTAGCGAGGTTACTTCACAAGTGACAGCCCAAACCAATACATCAGCAGAGACAGACACACTCATAAATGGTACTGCTGGAACTCCGCAGACTATAACTGATACAGCCGCATTAGCAGAAATGACTCAACAAATAGAGTCACTGAAAGCGCAATTAGAAGAGCGCAACACCCAATATATGCGGATTGGGGCAGATTTTGAGAATTATCGCAAACGCACCAGCAAGGAAAAAGAAGAGCTTGACTTGCTGGTGAAGCGGAATACGATTACGGAATTACTGCCAGTAGTTGATAATTTTGAACGGGCTAGAGCACATCTCAAACCGCAAACTGAGGGTGAATTGACAATTCATAAAAGTTATCAAGGTGTCTACAAGCAACTAGTAGATTGCTTGAAACGCTTGGGTGTGTCACCAATGCGACCCGAAGGTCAAGAATTCGATCCGAACTTGCACGAAGCAGTAATGCGCGAACCTACGGATGAACATCCAGAAGGAACAGTGTTAGAAGAGTTAGTGCGCGGATATTATTTGGGCGATCGCGTGCTTCGCCATGCAATGGTCAAAGTCGCTGCTCCGAAAGAAGACATGCCTCCTGTGGAGGATATTCAGTCGAATCCAGCAATGTAGTTAAACCGCTTTTTTCATTCGTCAAAAGTCAAAAGCAACCCGTCTATAGCACTGGTTTCTTTTGACTACTGACTAACTACTGGTAGCTAAAAGTCATTGGACTTCTTGCAAAGGCGAGCATCGCATACCCAAACTAGGACATGAATATTTACGGTTTTCGCTTATTAATCGCGCTTCTTCCATCGAAAGGAGAAGAATGCTTTTTTTGCGAAAACCGTAAAAAACTTGTCCGTAGTTAAAAAGCTACTCCGCGAAAAATCACGTCTGTAGTTTTGTTAGACAGAAACTTCCACACCAGTCTTGGCTGTCAGTTTATGTCTACATTTTTGTAAGAAGCACTCTGGTAAAAATACCGTTAGTTATGGGAAAAGTTATTGGGATCGACTTAGGCACTACCAATAGTTGCGTCGCAGTATTGGAAGGTGGTCAACCGATTGTCATTGCCAATTCAGAAGGTGGAAGAACCACTCCTAGTATTCTCGGATTTGGCAAAGGTGGGGAGCGCTTAGTCGGTCAATTGGCAAAGCGACAAGCAGTTACAAATGCCGAGAACACAATTTACAGTATCAAGCGATTTATTGGTCGTCGTTGGGATGACACCCAAGTAGAACGCGATCGCGTCCCCTATGCTTGTGTCAAAGGTCGAGATGATACCGTTGATGTGCAAATTCGCGGACGTAACTACACACCGCAAGAAATCTCCGCAATGGTTTTGCAAAAACTCAAACAAGATGCGGAAAATTTCTTAGGTGAAACTGTCACCCAGGCAGTAATTACGGTGCCAGCATATTTCACAGATGCTCAAAGACAGGCAACTAAAGATGCTGGCACGATTGCTGGATTAGAAGTACTGCGAATCATCAATGAACCAACTGCTGCGGCTTTAGCTTTCGGGCTAGACAAGCAAGAGACTGAACAGCTAATTTTAGTATTTGATTTGGGGGGCGGCACCTTTGACGTATCCATTCTCCAACTTGGGGATGGAGTATTTGAAGTTAAGGCGACTTGTGGTAATAACCATCTAGGTGGAGACGACTTTGATAATGCGATCGTCCGCTGGATGATTCAACACTTTTACAAACAAGAAAAAGTTGACCTTTCCCAAGACAAAATGGCGCTGCAACGCTTGCGAGAAGCAGCGGAAAAGGCAAAGATTGAACTTTCCAGCATGGCAAATACTTCAATTAACTTGCCATTTATCACCGCCAATGAAAATGGACCAAAGCATCTAGAAATGGAACTCAGCCGTTCTAAATTTGAAGAACTGGCAAGCCAATTAATTGAAGCTACTATCGAACCGATGGTTCAAGCGCTCAAAGATGCAGAGTTGAAACCACAAAACATAGATAAAATTATTTTGGTGGGCGGTTCTACGCGCATTCCCGCAGTTCAAAACGCCCTGATTAGATTTTTCAACGGCAAAGCACCCGATCGCTCTATCAATCCTGACGAAGCAGTGGCACTCGGCGCTGCAATTCAAGCCGGGGTGTTGGGTGGTGAAGTCGAGAATCTCTTACTTTTGGATGTTACACCTTTATCGCTGGGATTGGAAACTTTAGGAGAAGTGTTCACTAAAATTATTGAACGCAATACTACAATTCCTACCAGCAAGTCTCAAGTGTTTTCCACCGCAACCGATGGACAAACAAGCGTGGAAATTCACGTCCTTCAAGGTGAACGGGCAATGGCAAGGGATAATAAAAGTCTCGGTAAATTCCTTCTTACTGGAATTCCCCCCGCATCCCGTGGTGTGCCGCAAATCGAAGTATCATTTGAAATCGATGTCAACGGCATCCTCAAGGTTTCCGCTCAAGACAAAGGCACCGGTAGAGAACAAAGTATTCGGATTACCAACACAGGTGGTTTGAGTACCCACGAAGTGGAACGGATGCGGCAAGAAGCGGAAAAGTTTGCAGAACTTGATAGAAAACGCATACAACTGGTTGAATTAAAAAACCAAGCGGATACTCTGTTGTTAAGTTACGAATCGACTTTAAAGGATAATGGCAACTTAATTGCCGATTCGATGAAAGCTTTGGCAAAGGAAAAAGTCACAAAACTCCAACTAGTGATGATTCAAGACGGTATCTCACCAGAAGAATTCAAACAGTGCTTGGATGACTTTCAACAAACTTTGTTTGCTATTGGTGCCGATGTATACAACCGAGCGACAGTGCCTAGTGATGAAGTAGCTCAGACTTCAGATATTCCCTTTACTCCTAGTGTTGAACCAGTGAATGGAACGATCGCACCTCAATTTAACTTTGATTTTGAAGACGAGGGTACCTTACAAGCGGATTATGAGGCGATCGATTAAAGGGTAATTGGTAATTGGGCATTGGGCATTGGGCATTGGGCATTGGGCATAGGGCATTGGGCTTTTCCTCTTTCCCCATTCCCCATTCCCCATTCCCCATTCCCATTGCCCATTGCCCCATGCCCAATGCCCATTCTTGCGAAACGTGGTGTTGTACCGCAATGGTTTGTTAGATTGTAGAAGCGAATTGCCGTAGACTACACGGTGTGCTATTACAGATGCGATTAAACGTATATGGGGGTTTTCCACACCTCTAGGTGCGGCTAGCTCCTCTGTTGATCGGCGGGGTTTTACCGTTCTGCGTAGCACAATTGTAAAAGAAACAGCCAATCGGCAGTGAGAAGTTTGAGCAAAAAACTTGCCCAAAGTTAGCTTTCTTTAAGCCTGATGCAGGGCAAGTTGCTTTTAATTGGGTAGATGATTGTCCTGTTTTAGGAGCAAAGCATCTCATGCTCAAAATATAAAGAGTGATTTTTGTCAAAGGTAAAAGGTAAAATCAAGTATTAACAAAAATTAACCTTTGCCTTTTTAAAGTTCTGCCTTCCGCTTTCTACCTTCTAACTTTTACCTTTGCTATATGGCTCGCGATTATTATGAAATTTTAGGTGTCTCTCGTGATGCCGACAAAGAAGAAATTAAAGGCGCATACCGCCGCCTAGCCCGGAAGTATCACCCAGACGTGAACAAAGAACCGGGAGCGGAGGATCGCTTTAAAGAAATTAACCGCGCTTATGAAGTGCTTTCTGAGCCGGAAATGCGAGAACGTTACAACCGTTTTGGTGAAGCTGGTGTGTCCGGTGCGGCTGCTGGCGCTGGAGGCTTCCAAGATATGAGCGATATGGGTGGATTTGCTGATATCTTTGAAAGTATTTTCAGTGGCTTCGCAGGGGGGATGGGTGGTCCTTCTACGCAAAGACGGCGCTCAGGTCCGGTGCGAGGTGATGACCTGCGGCTAGACTTGAAGTTAGATTTTCGAGAAGCAGTATTTGGCGGTGAAAAAGAAATTCGCATTTCTCATCTAGAAACTTGTGAGGTCTGTACCGGATCTGGTGCCAAACCAGGAACTCGTCCCCGGACTTGTTCGACTTGTAGCGGTTCGGGTCAAGTACGCCGCGTCACCAGAACGCCTTTTGGCAGCTTTACTCAAGTTTCGACTTGTCCCACCTGTAATGGTACGGGGATGGTAATTGAAGACAAGTGTGATGCTTGCGACGGCAAAGGCGCAAATCAAGTAACGAAGAAACTCAAAATTACTATTCCCGCTGGGGTAGATAATGGGACGCGCTTGCGAATTTCTAATGAAGGAGACGCAGGTCAGCGCAGTGGTCCTGCGGGAGATTTATATGTCTACTTGTTCGTCAATGAGGATGAGGAATTCCACCGGGATGGAATTAACATTCTCTCGGAAATCAAAATTAGCTACCTCCAGGCGATTTTAGGCTGTCGTTTAGAGGTAAATACGGTAGATGGTCCAGTGGAACTGATAATTCCGGCAGGAACTCAACCGAATACGGTGATGAAACTGGAAAATCGCGGTGTCCCACGGTTGGGAAATCCTGTAAGTCGAGGCGACCACATGCTGACGGTGTTAATTGATATTCCCACCAAGGTGATGCCAGATGAACGAGAATTATTAGAGAAGCTAGCTAAAATTAAGGGAGACCGCACTGGTAAAGGTGGTCTAGAAGGTTTTTTGGGAAATTTGTTTAAGTAATGAGCGTATCTTCCGTCTCAACTCCCGATGCTCAACTCGATTTGCGCGGCACTCCTTGCCCGATTAATTTTGTGCGGACGAAATTACGTTTAGAACAAATGCCACAGGGAGGTTTGCTAGAAGTCTGGTTAGACCCTGGAGAACCGATTGAGCAAGTTCCTGATAGTCTGACAATGGCAGGCTATCAAGTAGAACAAATTACAGATTGTACTGGCTATTTTTCTCTGTTAGTTCGCCGTCCGGTTACTGCCTGATGAAAGGGGAAACTTTTTCTACCACTGGGCAGTTGCTAGGTACTGTGCTAGCTGTGCAAGCGAATTTTTACCGAGTGCAGCTGGATTTAGGAGACAAGGAGACTTGGGGACAAGGAGACTTGGGGGACAAGGAGGACAAGGAGGACAAGGAGGACAAGGAGGAATTTCCTACCTTATCTCCCCCCTCTCCCCCCTCCTCCTTGTCTCCCCCCTCTCCCCATCCCCTCCTCCTCTGCACTCGGAGAACGCGGTTGAAGAAAATTGGGCAACAGGTGATGGTGGGCGATCGCGTTGTGGTTGAAGAACCAGATTGGGCTGGTGGACGAGGGGCGATCGCTTTTGTTTTACCCCGCGATAGTGAATTAGACCGTCCGGCGATCGCTAATGTTAACCAAATTCTCTTATTATTTGCTGTTGCCGATCCGCCTTTAGAACCTTATCAACTCAGTCGCTTTTTGGTAAAGGCGGAATCTACAGGTTTGGATGTGGTTTTATGCTTGAATAAAGGCGATTTAGTTTCAACTCAGGTGCAGTCGGAAATAAGCGATCGCCTGCTTGGTTGGGGCTATCAAACGCTATTTATCAGCGTCAATAATAATATAAATATCGACAAACTAAGTTGCCAGTTGCAAGACAAAATCACCGTCTTGGCAGGACCTTCAGGAGTTGGTAAATCCAGTTTGATTAATGCGTTGATTCCTAATGCTCAGTTGCGCGTGGGTGAGGTTTCTGGTAAACTATCTCGCGGGCGTCACACCACCCGTCACGTAGAATTATTTGAATTACCATTAGGTGGGTTGCTGGCTGATACTCCCGGCTTTAATCAGCCTGATATCGATTGTACGCCGGAAGAATTAATTTGTTATTTCCCAGAAGCTAGGCAGAAATTAGCAGTTGATAGCTGTCGGTTTAGTGATTGTTTGCACCGAGACGAGCCAGGTTGTCTAGTTCGGGGTGAATGGGAACGTTATGAGCATTATCTGGAATTTTTAGAGCAAGCGATCGCTCGTCAAACTCAGATTAACCAACAAGCCGATCCAGAATCCACCCAAAAGTTAAAAACGAAAGGCAAAGGGCAGACTCAGTACGAACCGAAGCTAGAAAGTAAAAAATATCGTCGTGTTTCCCGCAAGACTCAACAGCAAACATTGCAAAATTTGTATCAGGATGAAGAATGAAATCAAAGCAGATGTCAAGGCTGGTTAGAATAGCATAAAGACAAAAAAGTGCGTAGTTTACCGCCGCAGGCATCGCTATGTCTCAATTTGCCACTGCTTCTCAAATCGATGTCATTGATACTATAATTTTCCCACCAGGCGACATCTACAGTGACGAACCACCCTTGGAATCTGATTTACACCGCGAACAAATAGAATTACTCATCCGCCTTATCAAATGGTGGTGGCGCGATCGGGAAAATTTCTATGCTACAGGCAACTTAACTATTTACTTCAGTCCTAACCAGAAAAAGTCAGAATAATTTCGAGGATACGATTTTTTTGTAGTTTTAGATACAGAAAAAAAAGACCGTAAAAGCTGGGTTGTTTGGCAAGAAGATGGCAAATACCCCAACGTGATTATAGAGATGTTATCTGATTCCACTGCCTCAGTTGATAAAGGTGTGAAAAAGCAGATATATCAGAATACATTCCGCACACCAGATTATTTCTGGTTTGACCCGGTAAGCTTGGAATTGCGAGGATTTCATTTAGTTGATGGTCAGTATCAAGACCTTGCACCCACTCAGTCAGGTTGGTTGTGGAGTCAGCAGTTAGGGCTTTATTTAGCTGTATATTTGGGCAAATTATAAAGAAGGCAGGAGGCAGAGGGCAGGAGGCAGGAGGTCATATGTATGAATAAAAACTTACTTTGTGGGTATAAAGCCCAGTTTAAAAGAAACAATTGTATTGAGACGCACAAGCCAGAGATACAAAGCGAAGCCACTGCGGTGGACGGGTTCCACAGGCTACAGCAAGTGGCGCTCCACAGCCTAAGTCCCACCTTTTTAAGGGTGGGTTCCTCAAGCCGGACTGCCTCCTATCTCAAGCCGGACTGAAGCTTTTTTACACCAGATGGGCAGCTGATAATGTTGCCAGAAGACGAAGCCAACCAGCAGTTACAGCAAGTCAATCAACAGTTACAACAAGCTAATCAACAACTAGAACAAGAACGTCAACGCGCTGCAATATTGGTAGAACGCTTGCGAGCGGCAGGTATTGAAAAGTAAGATTTAATGCCTAAAAACTTTACTAAACTTATTCATAGTTAATTATTACAAAGAAGTTAGTAGAAGGTTTTGCATATCCTAAGTGATATATAATTATCTAGAGCTAGACTTTTAAGAGTAGAAAATGTACGCTATTAAACGAGAGCTAAAATTGAATAATAAAGAAGTTAGTCTCTTGCGCGGCATATCTGGTTTTAAACGTTTTGTCTATAATTACGGGCTATCTCTTCTCATATATTCTTGGGACTTTGAAAACGTCAAAGCGACTGATTCCAAACGGATAGATGCCATCAAAAAGGTTTTTACTCAGGTAACAATGCAGAAACCGGAAAATACATGGATGAAAAAATATCCATCAACGGTTTATCAATCTGCTTTTATCGATCTGAAATCAGCATTTTCCAGATGGCGTAGAAATGAAGCAGGCTTTCCGGTTAAGAAAAGAAAACGGAAAGGCGATTCCTTCACCGTTTATAAGACATCTGGGATCTATCCAGAAAAAGGTAATCCAGCGCTGCCTTTCACTAATAGAGTTGTTATAAATGAAAAAACGCGAATCACTTTACCAGGATTAAAAACCTTTAGATTAAAAGAACCTATCAACTACACATGTAGTTCTCAAACATTTACAGTGTCTCGAACTGCAAATAAATGGTTCGTATCTTTTGCTAATAACGCTGAGAAATTACCTCCACTAATCCATCCTGTTGAAAAAATTGGAGTTGACCTCGGTGTAAAATCCTTGGCGACTTGTTCTGACGGTTCTCAATATTCTATGCCTCTTACTACAAAACAAGCGAAAATCAAGCTAAGTAAGATTCAGTGGCACAATCGTTCCAAAGTATTGGGAAATAAAAAGCTGGGAGTTAAGGCTTCAAAAAATGCCCTTGACTTCTATAGCAAAGTCGCAACTCTTCATGCTCGAATTGCAAATATTCGGCAAGATACAACCCAAAAGATGACGACTGATTTAAGCCGAAAAGCTTATGTTATTCGGATTGAGGATTTGAACGTTCAGGGCATGATAGCTAACCAGAAGTTAGCTGCCGCTGGAAGTAACAACACACTTCAAGAAATTCGTCGTCAGTTAACTTATAAACAGGCGCACTATGGAACGAAAGTTGAGTTGGTTGATAGGTGGTATCCATCTTCTAAGATGTGTCAAGAGTGTCAACACATTCAACCTATGAAGCTATCAGAACGAGTGTTCAAATGTAGCAAGTGTGGGGTAAGTCAAGACCGCGATGCGAATGCTGCGATAAACCTTGAGCGTGCCCCTGACAGCAAAGTACGACTGGCTTAGTCGGAACTAAACGCCCGTGGACAAGAAGATGCCGACATCCTTGGTTGAAACGGGAAGATAACATCAAATTCAGCTTTAGCTAAGTTTGAGTAAGTTTATTAGAGCAGTGAGTAAATATTCACAAAAAGAGAATTTTATCTCTAACCAGGCATGGAAAAATATTGCTATGAACCAAATAATCTCTAATCAAGTCCGTTGGACAACCTCCGACTTAGAATTACTTACAACTGACGAATGGAAACGCTATGAAATTGTTGACGGAGAACTATTTGTGACTAGAGCGCCTCACTGGAAACATCAAGGAACAGCAGGTAACATCAACTTGGAGTTACAAATTTGGTCTCGTTCCAGTGGACTAGGAGAAACCCGTCAAACTCCTGGAATCATTTTTACAGAAGCTGATAATGTCATACCCGATGTAGTTTGGATCAGTCATGAGCGATTAGCAAAATTGCTAGATGACGAAGGACATTTGAGAGGAGCGCCAGAACTTGTTGTAGAAGTACTTTCTCCTGGAGCAACTAATGAACGTCGAGACCGAGAAGCTAAACTGAAGCTATACTCAGCAACAGGAGTCCAAGAATATTGGATTGCCAATTGGCAGTTACAGCAATTAGAAGTTTATCGCAGAGAAGCTGCTCAATTGAAATTAGTAGCAACCTTACTGGCTGATGACGAAATCACATCACCTGTTTTACCAGGTTTTAGCGTTCGAGTTGAGAGCTTTTTTGTGTAGTCTTAGCGATCGCTCCTCAAGCTCAGTTTCAACAACAATTAGACCTATCGCCACTCACCCTGTAAAGTGAAAGCAGACCAATAATAGGGATTTTTCAAAGTTGAATTTTCCCATAATTTCAGTTGTGCAGCACGCAAAGCAACTGTCGGCGATTTCCCCTGCTTCAACATTTGCGTGTAAAATTCTTGCATAAATTCTGCCGTCCCCTCATCATTAACTTTCCAAAGAGACACGGCAACACGTTCTGCCCCAGCATACATTAATCCTCTTGTCAAGCCTACTAATCCTTCACCATTGACATCTTTACCCAAACCAGTGTCACAAGCACTTAATACGATTGAATCGGCTGCAAAGTCAAGGTTGAAAATGTCACCTAATCGCAAATAGCCTCTATCCGCAGGTTTAGCTTGTTTGTCTAGAAACAGAGAAAGAACGATTCCTGAAAGTTCTGGGTTCTTGGGGTCAGCAAACCCGTGAGTAGCAAAATGTAAAAAGCGATATTGTGAAAGTTGCGGATTTGTTACCCAGTTGTAGTTAGCATTAAAGCCAAAAGCTTGGAGATTATTAGAAGATGGTATGATATTTAAAATTGCTTTTGCTTCAGTTTCTGTACCTTTAAGTCTTGGCAGACCACTACGATTCAGATTTCTTGTTGCTTGCTTGAGGGCTGATTGATTTAATTCATTCCCGCGAAAATCTGAGTTAGGAACGATACTTTCAGGTTTGCCAGTGATGCGTATATCATTTGCTTCAAAAACCGGATCGGCAAGGACTGCGAGTGTGAAGGGTGCGGTTTTGGGTCTTTTGAGTTCTTGTCTTTGGGTAGCGATCGCTGTAACCGAGGGCAAATTAACTATTTCATGATTGACTATCAAAGGTTGATAATTGACCTCTCCCCCAACCCCTCCCCTCGTAGGGGAGGGGAGCTTGTCTTGCTCCCCCTTCCCTTGCAGGGAAGGGGGTTGGGGGGTTAGGTCATTTAATGCCGCAAAGGGAATTGTTTGCAAAGCACCATCAGCCACAATCACCAACCGCTTTTTCTCCAACTTGTCAGCTACAGGTGCAAGAATAATTTTACTAAGTTTACTTGCAGATAAAGCCGTATTTTTCAAAGCTTGAACTTTTTGCTCTGGCAATAAATTCTGACAGCGAGAAAATGGTTCTTGACATTTAATTAAAAGTCCTTTAAATTCAGTTGCCGCTTCTTCTATTTCCTTGCGTCCGGGTAGTTCGTAGGAGTCGATGGAATTGGGAGTAACAGCCCAAAGATAACTGCGTTTCTCACCCAAGGAATATTGTAACAGCAGCGTGTCTTTATCCAATTGTTGCTGAATTTGCGGTAAAGTCAGGGGTTGGGGATACTTTAGGTTGGCATATTTCGGACTACTTTGGCGGATTTTCGTTTCCAGTTGCTTTTGTTGGCTGAGTAGTTCATCGATTTGTGTTTGCAATTTATTAGCGTTGGCTTTAGAAACGGGGTCTTTTTTATTACTATCAACTATCTCAATCCGCAGTTTTTGCTTAGTATTAATTAAGGCTTGTAAGCGACGTTCTTCTGCTAAAAGTTCCGGGTTTGCACCTTTGCGAATATTTGCGCGTGCTTCTGTTAACAGTTCTACAAGTCCTCTAGCGCGGGAACGTTCGCTGATGTGGAGCGCTACAGCTTTACATTTATCTTTTATTATGATGTCTTTGTTTGTATTTTGGTCTTTGGTTGTAAATTGACATATTTTTGATGGGTCTTTTTTGTGCAGTTCCATCAACAGGTCGATGTAGAATTTGTAGTAGCCTTGGACTGTGGCAAAGTAGGATGTACGTAAATCTTGGCTTTTAACGTTACCGCGTATATTTTCTACGATTTTAATTGCTTCTTCGATGTTAGGAAGTGCCGCTTCTAAGTTTCCTAGTTTGCGTTTATTGATGGCAATATCATAAAGTGCGTTTGCCTCAGCTTTACTATCTTTTAACTCTCGCCGTATTTTCAATTCTTCATTAAGAATATCTATTGCTTGTTTGTATTTTTTCTGTCGCTCATAAGTTATGCTCATGTCGCCTAACATTTGAGCTTCTCGAATACGTAATCCAGTTTTACGATAATGTGCTAAAACTTTAACTGAGATATCTAATGATTTTTCTAACTCACCTTTCGCACGATATACACTGGCTAGAACAGTGAGAGAATGGTCTTCTCCAAAAGAATTTTCCTGAGATAATTTTAATGCGCGATTACCAGATTCTAACGCCTTGGGATAATCATTCAAAAATCTGTATGTTTGCGCCATACCCTGAAGTATTTGAATTTCCGATTGATAATTATCTTTACTTGATAAAGATAGTGCTTGCTTATAAGATGCAAGTGCCTCATCGTACTTATCTTGAAACTGGTAAACGCTAGCTATAAATCCTAGAGTTTGGATTTCTTCAAGCTTACTGGGTGTGCGCTTAAATATTTCTAATGCTTTGTTGCAAATGTCAATACTTGATTGATAATCGCCTAAATGCCGATAGAGTCGTGCCATCTTAACAAGAGTACTAGCTTCCGATTTTGGATTTGGTATGGAGCGTTGAAGTTTTAGGGCTTTATTATATTCCTCTAGAGCCTGTTGATAATTACCTTGTGATATGTACACATCAGCTTTTAATCCCAGAGTAAATGCTTGATTCTCCTTATCATTAAGTTGAAGTTTTAATGCTTTATCTAAAAATTCTAGTGCTATTTGATAATCACCTGAAAAAGTTGTGTGAGCATTTGCAATCATCTGAAAACTCATAGATACCATTTGGGTGTCTCCCGCTTGCTGCCAGAGTTTTCCAGCTTGTTGATAGTAATCAATAGCTGTCCGGTAATCTGCTTGTTTGGCATAAATATGACCTATATGTGCAAGCGTGTTAGCTTTTTTTGATAAATCAGAACCTACCTGTTCCTGTAGTTTTAATACCTCTTTTAAAGATTCCACTGCTTTTGTTGTATTTCCCAATCTACCTTGAATAACACTAATATCTTTAAGAATTTCTATTTCTGCTGGAACGTCTTTTCTTTGACGCTGGATTTTCAAAGCTTGTTCATAATAATCAAGAGCTATTGTAGCTTCACCATAGGAGGAATAAGTTGCGGCAATTTCCTGAAGAGTACTCGCTTCTCCTGCTGAATCTTTGAGTGTGTCACGATAAATTTTTAGTGCTTCATTTTGATAATATAAAGCTTTTTTTGTATCACCTATCCTGTTGTGAATACCACCAATAGCCTTTAAGGTGGTAGCTAAACTACCATATTCTTTGTAAGCTAAAAACATGGATTTGGCTTTTTATAAATAGGTCAGTCCTTCTTTTGGATTGTTTGAGTTGATGTATTTATTCCCAATCAAACCAAATACAATTGCTTCAAGTAAAGGTTGTTTTAGTTGTTGTGAAATATCTAATGCTTTTTTTAGATGCTCGATTGCATTTTTGTTGTCAAACTTAGAGGAGTAGACACCAGCAATTTTTATTAATAAATTAAATTCTTCTTTGCGTAATCCCAATTCCTGAGCAATTTTCAACGCTTGTTGATATTTTTCAATTGCCTGTTGATACGCTTCCTTAGTTCCTTTTTTCTCTAACTTCTGCCCTTCTTGATATAACTTGACTCCCTCTTCATTGGGAATGTAAAATACTCTGTCACCTTTACTAACCTCGTATTCCCACACCCCTTTATACTTTTTACCTTTCAACGAGAAAACACGTCCTGGCTGTCTATTTGTCGGTGCTGTATGTAAATCGTGATAACAACGACTAGAATTTTCAGCATGTCGTTGCATTAATGCTTCCCAATCTCGATTTACCCAACGATTTTTTGCTACCACTAACCAATTTTTTTCTGTCTCAGTTGTCTCAGGTGTTTCAGATATCTCAGATGTTTTAGATAATTTAGGAGCCGTCAATATTACCTCTGGTGGCTCTATATTTTCTATAACTTATTCTGGGGTATTTTCTGACATATCAAACACTAAAACAAAGTTTTAACTTTGAGATTGAGACAATGGTATTTACCCATCTAAATTTTGATTAAAAGCCGCTTCAAGTTCCGGGTTAGATATTGCTAAAGCACTCTCATGCCATTCGTGAATAATTGCATCTAACTCATCCCAAGCTTTTTCATATAAATCAACTAAACGATATGCCCGCGTTACTTCATCAATAAATTCATTTAATTCCTCTGCATCAAATACACCCAACCAATTATAAGGATGCTCGATACCAATTTTTTGCTTTAACAATAAACGAAAAGCCGTACTTAAAAGCTCAACAATTTCTTTACTACGTTGAGCAGCTTTTACAAATAAAGCTACATTTTCGCGCCGCAGCAAAGCAAAAGACTGGTCATTGCGAGTGATTGTAACTGGATGTTCTAACGCTTTATCCAAAATACGTCCGGGTTGACGATTTAACTCAGTCGCTGTAATTAATTCATCTGAGTAAATACTGTCCATAGCTTTTGCTGCGATAATTTGAGCCGCATTCTTATCTATACGTATTATTGTACGTACTGTTTTTGGAGAGTCAATAGGACGACAGCCACTTTGGATCGAAAGCTTCTAAATTTGTTGTCTGGGTTTATATAGTGTTATGCCGTAGGACGCACCATCCGGTGATTTTCGGTGCGTTAGGACGGTTCGTCCATAACGCACCCTACCAAATTCTGAATTGCAGTATGAATTTACGTGTAGAGACTTCGTATTTCGCATCTCTACAAGGGTTTTAGTATCTAACAAAATCATTTGATTAGTTCTTCGTAGTTATCGTGCGAACCAATCCAAATCTAGTAATAATCCTCTCCTCTACTAAGTGCTAACGCACGATAACCACGACTAACTCTAACTGACCATAAATTATCGCCTACCTTTTTAAAATGCAAAGACGGATGAAATTGATTTTCACGTCCTAGTCTATAAGCTTTTTTGGCTTGTTCTCTAGCTTCGGGTGGAAGCGCAGCGTATAAATCCCAAAACTCAGGAGTTGTGAATGATTTCATCTAAGGATTTGACACGATTAGCATCAATGTCTTGATTGGCTTGCTGAATTAATTTATCCAACCGACCAGATTTAGCATCTGCTTCAATTTGCTTATCCCAAGCTTCTTCTAAATACTCCTGTAACCAATTTGACAGTTGGCGCACTTCAATTTCAGACAAGTGTCTGATGGCAGTTTGAATTTCTGGAAGTGAATTCATTGAGTAATTTTTGGATAAACCTAGAATATCTTGCTTTCAGGAGGAGTGGTTATGAAATTAATTAGTGCGATCGCTCCTGATTATGCTATTGAGATGCACTTGGCTCTTTAATGGCTGGTGAAGCTTGCAAGACGCGTCCATCTAACTTGGTGGCTACATCCTTCACAGATACAGAAGGTTTATTTCCAGTCAAATATATAACCGCTGTCATTGCACCGACGCTGCTGCGGCGAAAGCTGACGACATCAAAATTTACAGGCATTTCTTGAACAGTTGCATCTAAGGAAAAACCCGAAGATGACTGTGCCAAATTATTCAATTCCGGAAGCGACTTGTACTTTAACACTTTCACTTCTTGACTTGATGGTAGTTTCTGCGCCAGTTTTTTTATCTGTTGCTCAAACTCTGGTTGCCGCGCTTTTTGGAGGGCAGCATCGAATTGACCTTGTTGAGCTTGATTTGATAGCATACCCGTAAAGCCGATGACAACTTCCATCTTTTGCGGTTCTACAAAGGCAAAGAAGTTATTGAGCGGAAAATTATCTTTGATCAGTAACTGCTTGAAAGGTTCTATTTTAGAAGCAATTTCCGCCTTTATACTCGGTGGAAGTTCTTGAAACCCTGATGGCAAGTCTTCTAACGTTAGTGCTGTCGCTTTTACTGCGGGTTGTTCTAAGGTGGGTTGCTTAATTTCGGTGGGCAAAGGAGCCGCTTGCGACACAGAGCCTGCCAAAATAGTACTGGTCAAAATAGATAACACAAAAGCGAGTTGCTGTTTCACTCTTGAAAAATTCCTTTTTTGTGAGGGAGTGCCTTTAATTAAGATAGACGAACATTTTCGCGTCTGAAGCCGCATTGATGAAAAAGAAATACCAAACACTGCTACGCTCCTGATAAAGTCTTAAAATATTGTTAAATTCTGCCTAACCCTCCACCTTCAACTTACACGTACCACATCGGAATTACTATGGCTATCGGCTACGTTGCGCTTGTACTTCATGCACACCTGCCCTTCGTTCGTCACCCTGAAAGTGACTATGTGCTGGAGGAAGAATGGCTTTATGAAGCCATTACGGAAACATACATCCCTTTACTGAAAGTATTTGAAGGATTAAAGCGAGACGGCATCGACTTCAAAATTACTATGAGCATGACACCGCCTTTGGTGTCAATGCTGCGCGATCCGCTGCTGCAAGAACGCTATGACGCACATTTAACTCAACTAGAAGAACTCATAGAACTCGAAGCAGAGCATAATGCCAACAACGGGCATATGCGCTATTTAGCCGAGCATTACGCTACCGAATTCAACGAAGCGCGTCAGATATGGGAACGCTACAATGGCGACTTGGTAACAGCTTTTAAGCAGTTCCAAGACTCTAACAACCTGGAAATTATAACATGCGGCGCGACTCACGGCTATTTGCCGCTGATGAAAATGTATCCGGAGGCTGTGTGGGCGCAAATTCAGGTAGCTTGCGAACACTACGAGCAAACCTTTGGACGCCGACCCAGAGGCATTTGGTTGCCGGAATGCGCTTATTATGAAGGTTTGGAGCGGATGCTGGCTGATGCGGGTTTGCGCTACTTCCTCACCGATGGACATGGCATTCTTTACGCTCGTCCGCGTCCCCGCTTTGGTAGCTATGCGCCAATTTTTACCGAAACTGGTGTAGCTGTCTTTGGACGCGATCATGAATCTTCGCAGCAGGTATGGTCATCTGAGGTCGGCTATCCTGGTGCGGCTGAATACCGCGAATTTTACAAAGATTTGGGCTGGGAAGCTGAATATGACTATATTAAGCCTTACATCATGCCCAACGGTCAGCGTAAAAACACGGGCATTAAGTATCATAAAATTACCGGACGCGGGTTAGGATTGTCAGATAAAGCGCTTTACGATCCATACTGGGCGCGGGAAAAGGCAGCAGAACACGCTGCAAACTTTATGTATAATCGCGAACGGCAAGCTGAACATCTTCATGGTATAATGCAGCGTCCGCCGATTATCGTTTCGCCCTACGATGCTGAGTTATTTGGTCATTGGTGGTATGAAGGACCTTGGTTTATTGATTATCTGTTCCGCAAGTCATGGTATGACCAAAAAACCTATCAGATGACGCATTTGGCAGATTATTTAAAGGCAGAACCGAATCAACAAGTTTGTCGTCCTTCGCAGTCGAGTTGGGGTTACAAAGGATTTCACGAGTATTGGTTGAACGAAACGAATGCGTGGATTTACCCACATTTGCACAAAGCAACTGAGCGGATGATTGAGTTAGGACGATTGGAACCGGCTGATGAGTTGCAGTGGAAAGCACTCAACCAAGCAGCACGGGAATTGTTGTTAGCGCAATCTTCCGACTGGGCATTTATTATGCGGACGGGAACGATGGTACCTTATGCAGTGAGAAGGACGCGATCGCACTTGATGCGCTTTAATAAGCTGTACGAAGAAATCAAAATCGGCAAAGTTGACAGCGGTTGGTTAGAAAAAGTCGAGATGATGGACAACATCTTCCCAGAAATTAACTATCGCGTCTATCGCCCGTTATAGTAGTCTGACACACTCTTCGGGTGGGCAATGCCCACCTGAAAGTGAAAAGAACGCGATCGCGTAGCGTGTCACTTTTATCGATGTGCTCGTAACCAGCGCAGCAAATCATCAATTTCTGTAAAATCTAATAAAGCTTCGCCGAGTGATTCTAACTGCTCCCGTGAAAGAGCCTGTACTTCCTTTGTAACCTCTTCGGGTAACTCTCCTACTCGTCTTTGTAGTAACCGGAGAACGAGTTCTTGCTGTCCACGTTTGTAGCCAATGCGCTCGCCTGTAGTAATATAGCTCATAGTACGCTCCTGCTCAAACTCCTGAAAATCTTGCCAAAACTCCGCTTCTAATGCTTCTGGTAAAATCATAACCCAATCTATGAAGCGGTAAAGGTTACGAATATCTTTTTCTTGCAAACCTAGTTCATACAATCGGCGAATTAAGCTAAACTTCCAGGTTTTACGTTCTTCATTTTTTTGAGTCGTTTGTTGTGTCTTCAAATGTACCATTACCACTGTTGCAAATGGATTGTCGCTAGCTTCTAGTTCCGTCCATCGATTTTGATAATCCAACAGCTTGACGGTTCCAAATTTAAAATTCAAACTCGTATCTGGATAATTAAAACTGTATTGATTTGGTCGCCATTTCGGGCTTGTATCGCATAAAATTGCTAAACTAATGGCAGGTTTGGCGAAACGGTCAAAAATTCTCAGGTTGTAGGAAAACATCCTTTCTGCAAAGGTATCTTCTGATTTTGCTTGAATTTCTACGTGTATTAACAGCCAAATCTCTTGTCCTTGAAGAAGCCAAACTTTGACTAATTTATCTGCATATCTTCTTCCAAGTTCTGCATTGCGGACTATTTGATTAAAGTCAACGACTCCCTCACGAGAGCCGTTGCTCTCCAAAACCGTGCTTAACAGTTTCCCGTTACACGGCTCCTCAGTGAAGAGGTGCTTA
>NZ_JTCM02000065.1 GCF_000817785.2 Hassallia byssoidea VB512170
TTTATACACACGTGAGCTTATTTCTGCTCCGAGTGTTAATTTATTACACACTCATTCGGGTATTAGTGATTTTTCCTGGTAGGTGCAAGATCTAAGTAAATACAAAGGACAAAAACTACCAAAGGGGAGTGGGGGAACACCCATGTACGTGCCTGATGTTCAAAGAGGTACAGCCGTCATTGGGGCACCCGGTAGCGGTAAATCTTTTTCGGCAATCAACCCCATGCTATATTCAGCAATTGACCAAGGATTTGGTATTGTACTATACGATTTTAAATACCCCTCACAAGCCAAAATCGCTTCTTATGCTAAATCAAAGGGGTATGAAGTACACGTCTTTGCGCCAGGATTCCCCGAATCGGAGGTATGCAACCCCATTGATTTTTTGCGCGACAGTAGCGATGCTGAAACCGCACGTCAGCTTGCAACTGTGATAAATAAAAACTTCCGGATGTTGGGAGGCGCCAATGAGGACGCATTCTTTGGACCTGCGGGGGATCAACTCACCCAGGCAATCCTCATGCTCACCAAAGAGTTTGGCGAGTTCGCCGATATCATGACCGCAGCAGCAGTTCTATCGAGTGAAAAGATGGTCGAACGTTTGATGGCTGCGAGCCTCAACCCTTGGATAAGAATAGCTTTTGGTCAGTTATTTAGCTCTAGCGGATCGGAGAAAACCATCGCAGGTATCGCCGGTACCGCATCGCTCATGTTTACGAGATTCATGGCTAAGAACACTTTGGGCTGTTTTATCGGTCAGACCACCTTACCACTAGAGGTAGATAAAAAACAGATGATTATCTTTGGACTCGACCGCGAACGCCGCGACGCAGTAGATCCACTCATGACTTCTATTTTACACATGACCGTCGCTCGCAGTATTGCCAAAAAGAGGAAATATTCTGGCCCACTTGTGGTTAGCGTTGACGAACTACCGTCAATTTTTTTACCAGACTTGTTTAAATGGCTTAACGAGTCGCGTTCTGAAGGATTCTGTGGAATCCTCGGATGGCAAAATATGGGTCAGTTGGAAAAAATTTACGGCAAGGAAATCTCAAAAGCAATCCTTGGTGCGTGCGGTACCAAGTTTGTATTTAATCCTGGGGAAGAGGAATCTGCAAGGCTTTTTAGTGCTTATTTAGGTGAAGAGGAAATCAGCTACAAACAAAAATCTCGGTCAACTGGAGGGGGCAAAGCTTCAACATCTATCTCCGACCAAGAGAAAACTCGCAAGCTTTTTGAACCTGCCCAATTTCTCAAATTGCCACCTGGTAAATGTGTATTTATTAACCCTGCTTATGATAATAAAAAGGAAGGTTCTGTACCCCTATTAAAGACTATTAAAGTATCAAAATATCTGATTAGCTTGGAGTCAGAAAACGGAAACAATTGGGACAAGCTTATCAAGCAGCTAGCACGGAAAAGCACCCAAAAACGACCTACTCAAGAAGATTTAGATCTCAGAGTAAAAGAAGTAGATAAGCGTTTCCCCATTCCCCAAGCGCCCGTACAGGCTGGTAATTCACCATTACCCGTAGACAGTTATGCCGATTTCTTTAAATAATAAACATGATTAATAAGGAGATTATAAAAGAAATTAATAAATATCAAATATTGCCGAAATGGAATTATCAATTTCCACCTTATGTGGAAGCTCATTATTTCGACAATATCCTAGTTTCCCATTACGACCGCAATAGCCCAAATAATATTTATTGCGATAAATTTTACCAAAATGGTGCTAAACCATCATTACTAATCATCAGATTTGATAATCAATTAGTGTTCGTTAAATATCAAAATTCAATACTTATCGATAGGTTTCCAACACCACCATGTTTGACCCTCAGCAACAACGAATAGCAGATAACTATCTTCAACTGGCTGATACTACTGGTAAAGCAGCCTTAGAATTAGCCAAAATCCTGATTGACACTTTTAAAAAAATTCGAGAAATATTTAAAGAGGGGGAAGAAACAGATAAAATAGCAGTTGAAGTTGGCAACGATACCTACAACCTCGTACCCGATAAATCTACCCCTGGAGCTTACAAATGGGAAAAAGTAGATTTAAACCAAGGGATAGATGGTAGAGACACAGTAATCCTCATGCCAGATATGTACATGGATAATGTACGGTACAGCATAGAGTTTGAGACACACAACGAACCTAGCGATTATCAAGCACAAACTATCGCCGCCCGAATTGTACAAGATGTACCCGATTTAGGTGAAAATTCAAGCAGCGATTATGAACCAGCTATCAGGATAACTGCCTACACTGAATTAGGCAATAAAACTGTCATTTACGAGCAAGATTCAGAAGGCAAATGTCGAACAAATTTAATTACAGAAAATCTCTCCCAGGATGAAATTATGGATGTAGCTTACGAGCCACTCATAAAGCTACTACCTCCTTCATCTGATATCGTTAAAAATTACCAAGATACTAAAAATTTTCTAGAAAAGAGCGAGAATTTTCAACCTGAAACTAACGTGAACAGCCAACGTTCTGATATTGAAAGCAGCCAATTTGACAATATATCAGCAGCAGCAAATGATATGCTTTCAAAAGTATTAAATAATACTAATTTTGACGCAAATGTAACAGAGTTAATTGCTAATACAGAGAAAATTCAGTCAGGAGAATTTATTACAGTAGAAGATATACCCCCAGATGAAGAGACAATTGACTTTGTAGAAAATATAGATATTAGCAATCCTCCAGATTTTGATTATCCACCAGATGAAGATGAGCAAATTACTGCGATCGCTCAAAATCATTACGAAGTTGAATTAACAGACAACACTATACTAGAACCCAGCAATCAGATAGATAACCAACCTTTAAATGTTGAAAATTCTGAGTCCACACTATCAACTGTAGCAGAGTCAGCCGAAGATAACTTTGAAGAATTTATCATCAATAATCTTCAGGAAGAAATAGAAAATCAGGAAAATTATACCTCAAATGAAATAACAGTTACCAATAAAAAGAAATTTGTTGAGTCAGAAAATCCAAGCGTAACTCCCAAAAAAGAAAATTTAGAAGAAGAGGAACAATACGCCGCTCAATACACTTACCAACAAGCAGCCTACTCTGAGGGGGTAGAACCACAAGCGCAACAATGGGCGCGTCAAGTAGAAGTACCAATATACGAGATAAAAAACAAACAAGCAGAAAAGGAACGCTACAACGGCGAGAACAAAGATATTGCCCAAGCTGCAACCGAAATGTTGAAGAAATACAGCACCATTGAGCAAGATGGTTCTCGTATTTACAGAAGTGATGCCTTTGTAATTCGGCAAGAAGGGGATACCGTCAGCATCCATCGCCGCAGTGATGAACTCCAGGGATGGAGTAATTCGCTGATGAAGTTCAAACCCGGTAAAGGAGATAAAGAACCCAAAATCACCAAACAGCCCACTAAAATGTTAGGGGTCGAACGTCAGGAATTCCTGATAATAAGCGAACACCTTCAGGATAAAGGCAAACTACCCGATCTAAGTTCTTCAGACATCCGAGATGTGGCAAATAGCCTCGGCAGTCTCGCTCCTGCTGGTACTATCAAAACCTTGGAGGTATTCAAACAAAACGAAATGTTGGACACTCTCAACAACATACTCCTGACAGCGCTTAAAGATGAACTTGCCGTAGGAGAATTTACGATTAAACGCACCCGCGACCCTGAAGGAAAAAAAGCCAGCCTGCAACTTTTTAAAACCACCGAGGAAAGGGGTACTCAGGAATTAGTCAAATTTGATTTAACCAAAACTGAGGAGGGCATAAAAAAAGAGGTCGCCAAGATGAATATCAGCGACTATGACATTAACCAAGTGAAGTTTATTGCCCAAAACGCCAACAAGCTTAATCTTGAACAGATATTTGAAGGGGGGCAAACAGCACAGACGCAACAACCACCTAACCAAGGAGAACAGCAGGCTCCCCAACCTCAACAAATCCAAAGTGCAGGTGATATCCCTGTCCAGGTTCACCCCTACATCGCCCAAGAGTGGGCAGAGATGACAAAAAAAGGCGGTCCTGCCTGGGGAGGGGCAATGAATCAAGGCAATGAAGAAATCCTGCAAAAGCTTAAAGATAACAATGGCAAGCTCCCTATCGCCGATCAACGAGAAATGTACCTCAAAATTATGACTCACAAAACAAACGAGGCGCAAAAACAAGGGGAAAGCACTATCGAATTTACCCCACTAAAAAACATTATGCAGGATTTACAACAGTGGCGGGCTCTTGAAATCAAACAGCAGTTTACTCCCACCCAAGTTGTTAGGGACTACAAAAAACAAAAAGTCGCTGCCGCTGCACCCGCACGCAAAACGGTGGGAGGAGGGTTAGAACTTTGAGATTATTTATAAGAAAACCGCGTAAATACGTCTTTGAAAATATTGTTAATTACGAAAAATTACAAAAGTAAGAATACTTAGTATTCTGCTTTATAAAAATATAAAGATTTTTAAGATTGTTTCTTATCTATAAATAATATCTTTAAAAAGATGAGGTAATTCAAACTTAAAAACATTCATTAAAAACTTAAAAATAAGACATTAACAATAGTAAAATTACTGATACATTATGAATATATAAATCAACCTCAGCTTGAAAGATGTTTTCAAAAGTAAGAGCATTTACCACCAAACCAAATAATTTGTTTACAAGATTCGGCAATCACTTAGAAAAGCTAGAGTCACATGACAAAGTAGAATTTCAAGCAAAATTATGCGTTTGGGCAATAGCAGTAGAAATGGCAGGTAACTATAACGCTATCTTCAAAAATTTAAATCATCGAACAGGGGAATATAGCGATAACATAAATGAAGCATTAGCTCTTGTAGAAGGAATGAATTTAATAGAAATAAATAACCTTATAGATGCCATAAATAAAAATAATGACTTGAACGAAGCTGAAACTTGCGACGAAATTCTCTTTGCTGCATAAATCCATCTCATTCAATTGAAAACAGGTAAACAATCATGCAAATACTAACATCCTCAGTTCCAATTAGCGAAGAAAGTAATTTCTCTTTCAGCCACACAGAAGGCTCTTGGGTAAAAGTAAATTATCAATGCCTCCAAGAACGTAAAACTCACGGTAGCTACTCTCAAAAAGATGAAAGCGAACTGTTTATAATTATCTCCGGCAGGGTACAGGTATCTGTCAAAAATACCCTCACCAAAAAGTCATACTCGTTCATCGCCGCTTTTGGCGATAAATTTATCGTTGAGCCAAACGAGACATACAATCTCTACACTCTTACCAAATGCGAATGGTTAAATCTAGTGTCGAGTACAGACGAAAAACATCAAGCCCGTTTGGATCAGGTATACGATTTGATGGGACTCGCTGCTTAAAAGAAAGCCTATTGCCTATCCAATGCTCTTTGCAATTCCCTAAATCCTCAAGTTTAAATGCTAAATTTGAGGAATTTTCATTACCGACTTTATCATAAAAAAAACAAATTTACGCCTAAAGTAATTAGAAAATTTAACGAGCGTAACAGTTACCCATAACCAAAAGATTGGATAAAAATAATTAGTTTTCTCACCAGATAAGTATACAAAATATTTAAAACTGAAAGTTAAAAAGCGACTTAGCTGTATCCTAATGCAGGTAAATTTTTTCACCACCGCAGCCAATACTCGCACTACTGGTAGTAAACGATTAGGTAAGTTTATGAAACCAGGCTTTTATGCGGTATTGGGGAAAAGAGATTATTGGAAGATAAATGATAAAAAGGTAGGCATATGGGAACTGACCGAATATCAACCCGCTGGATGGTTGTGTTCGCTAGCTATCAAACCAGAAGTAATGCCGCAAAACTGCGATATCATCCATGACTGCGGTGCATTTGGATACCGCAAGCAGGATTACCCCACCATTAATGGTCAATATGTTGACGCACAGTGGGCAGCCAACCGATATCGAGAACGCAGCCGAGAAGGAGATACTGTTACCTGCCCCGATAATCTACTCCTCAGAAATATTGAATGGCGACGGCAATATAATCTGGAACAAGCACAAACTTTTATCAAAATAGCCGAAGAAAAACTGCCAGGAAGAATTCCCCTAGCCGTTATTCACGGACTGTCGCTCCAAGAAAAAGTTGAGTATGCCTTAAAAATTTACCAGTTGGGTTACAAAAACCTGGGAATAGGAGGGTTAGCAGTACAAGCCAAAGAATATTCAGCTAACCTACACATTATCAAAACAATCGTTCAGAAAATACACTCACTAGATAAAACCGTCCATTTTCACGTTTTCGGTTTATGCTCGCCACAATACGCTAAGGCATTCTTTAAGATAGGCATTAGCTTTGACGGTTCAACCCACGCGAGGGAAACCTTCAGTAGCAATACACTCCTGTTCAACAATGGCGAAAATCTGCTCAGATATCCAGCTCATCAAGCACCCAGATGTAGCTGTCGAGTATGTGCGTTAACGAAGCGGTTTTTTGTTGGGAGCATCGCAAGAAATCACAACAGCGATCGCGCATCAAGCATAATCAGATTGACACACAATCTCAACTCGCTACTGGCAATTTATCACTACATTAAAAAACCAGAAACTCTTTGTCTTGTTGCCGGGTGCGGTAAACAAACTAACCAAAGAGCCGCTGCAAAAGACCTTTACTGTTCTCAACGCTTCCAAGCCTGCCGCAACTATGCCCAAACCCAAGTCCGATGGCAAATCCTCTCACCCCTACATAGGCTACTTGAACCAGAAAAAGTAATCTCGCCTTATGACAAATCTCCCTACTCCCTATCCCCAAAAGAGCGCCAGATGTGGGCACAGCAAGTAGTGGATAAACTCATAAAGATAACTAATCCTAATATAGAAATTGTTTTTCTAACTGGCAAAGTATACCGACAGCAAGTAATTCCTATTTTGCAAAAGCACGGCTACATCACAAGAATTCCGATGGAAGGTTTGGGAATTGGACAACAAATTAGGTGGCTGCTAAATCAATCATTAGCACCCAAACAGCTTACCCTCAAGCTATAAAATAATAGTTAGCTGGTTCTTTATTTAAACAAGAACCAGTTAATTTATCAAATTTTTACATAAGAAAATATTAATTAATATTACTGTATATGCGTAGTCGAACTATTGACATTGGAGAAAAGTTTGGTTACTGGCAAGTACTTGAAAGCCAAGGGTTAGAAATACTATGCCAGTGTACAGCCTGCGGAACCCAAAGAAAAGTATTTAAGTTTAATCTTTTAAACGGCAAGACAAAAAGTTGTGGTTGCGTCAAAAAAGGAAGTCTTCTAGAAATAGGTACAACTTTCGGTAGATTAACAGTAATTGATAACCAAGAGATAAAACAACTAGGTAGGTTAGCAAAAGTCTTGGTGAAATGCAGCTGCGGGACTGAAAAATATGTGTACAAGCATAGTTTAATCAGCGGCAGCACTAATAGCTGCGGTTGTCTCAGAAGAGAATTATTGCTTAAAATTAATCCAGAAAACTTGAGAGAATATCATTCTTGGAGCTATATCAAACAAGCCTGCTATAACACAAATCACCCTTTTTACAAAAAACATGGGGGGTGTGGAATCGAAGTACATCCATCCTGGAGAGATAACTTTAACCAGTTTCTTCTAGATATGGGAAAAGCCCCAAATAATACAATAATTGCTCGTATTGATATCACTGGAGATTACGCACCCGGCAATTGCTTTTGGAGCAATCGTAAAAAATATTGGCAAGAACTCGAACGAGCAGAAATAAATAAGTTTATCAAAAACTTTTATATCAGTATCGCTCAAGATAAAAAAGCTAAAATATCTGAATCAACTATTCGCCTAATATTAGAAGAACACATGAATGGAGAGGCAAATATAAATAACATTGCGCGCTAATTCAAACTTACTCTAGATGATGTAATAAATATCATTTTCAGCTTCGGCATATAATCACTACTTTCTATTTACATATAGCGGGATGAAATTATAACAGAATAACTATGAAATATAGAGTTGCTTGTATGAGCAAAAAACTAAAGTTATCTGGGTATAATTGGCGATTTAGCAGTAATCCATCTCTTGCTGAATTAATTCTGCTAAACCAATTTCGCTAGACATCTCAAAATACTTATAGAAAATTAATATCGTTAAATGTTAAAGTTACTACAGCACTGGGATATTCACTTTTATCAAGCGGTGACTGAGCGTGTTTGTCTAAAGTTAGGTTAGATTAAGAGCTATTTTTAAGAGTGAAAACGGCAAAAACTAAGAGAATACGCCCTTGAGTAAAATAACAGATCCCATATAGTTTCAACTACGCACGTTTGCTTTTGGAAAGCACCTCAAGGCTAAGTATTGTCTCTATTTCTGAAGCGATCGCCAAAAGCTTCTATCCGTAATTTCATTGCTTTTCAAAGAAAATCTCTCAATAACTACCAAAGGCAGGTAATAAATTTAACAATATTGTTACAAAGATTAAAGACAGCTTGACAAATAATAGTGAATATGAATTACAAGGGTTGCTTATGTTGGATGGCACAAAATAACCCCCAATCAGGTTGGGGGTGTTTGGTAATTGCACTAACGCGGTAATTATGGCTGATGCATTTGTTTGAGCATTGCTAAACCGCGTTCTATTTTTGGCTGTTGAGTGAAACTGTCGGCACTGTCTACCAGCAATAAATACGCCTGACGTATTAAGTTATGCCCTTCACGATATCTTCCTTGTCTGATTAGCTGTAAGCCTTGATTACTCAAGTTCTTAGCATCATTAGCGATCGCAAGCGTGCTTGCTCTGTATTCATGGCTTACTCAGTTATCGGTTGGTAAATTTCTCTTAATTCCTCCACCGTGTTAAGTGTTTTTAATGCAGTTAAAATTGCTGACAATTGCTCGACATCTTGAATTTGGGAAATTTCCTTAAATAGTTCTGACTGCATTGCACCAAATTTCAATTGCAAACAGGTATCAATTCCTTGTAATAAACCTTTGCGAGTACCTTTTTCAATGCCAATGCGCTCAACGCTCGTTACATACTGCATACGTCTAGATTCCTCGAAAATACTATATTCTTGCCAAAACTCCCGTGCTAAATTGGCGGGTAAAGTCATCATCCAATCGATGAACTTGAAGTGCGATAATTATCGAATCCCGCTCAAATCCTAAGTCATACAACCTTTTTACCAAAGTTAATTTTTGCTGCTTGCGCTCGGTGCGATTGCTGGTTGTTGCCTTAGCTTGTAGATGCGCCATAACCACAATAGCAAAGGGATTGCGACTAGCTTCAAGCTCGGACGACCTTTGTTCGTAGTCTAGCAGTTTTATTACTGGAAATCGAAAACTTATCCCACAACCAAATAGTTGAGAATTAAATTGCGATGGTCGCCAATTTGGGTTTTCATCACCGAGAATAGCCTTCTTATACTACAAACTTTTGATATTTGTCGTAAATACGATAATTGTAGGTGTACATCCGTAAAGCAAAATTAGATTCTTCTTTACTTTGAATTTCGACATGAATAAGTATCCAATTTTCTTCTCCAGAAATACGATAAATCTTGACTAATTTATCGGCAAATCGTGTACCAATTTCTGCATCGCCAACCACAGAAATCAGTTCTTTATCGAGGAATTCATGCTTTCTAGTCCAATCAATCCTTCGATGTGCTTGGGGGAAGAAAAATAGTATGAAGTCTTCAAAATATCTTTCTAAGACATCTTTCCAGGGCGAATCATACTCGGTTTGAGGATTTAACGAATCAAGTTGAGTTTGTGAATTATCTGTCATAACTACTGCACCAAAATTGAGCGGCTTAAAATACTCATGACCTCGCCTGGATTAGGACTTGGCAGTAGTGGACTCCAATCGCCAACATCCGCATAACCAATTACTTGCAGATAGTGAATTGTGCTGGTTACAGTTCTCGCCGTACCAATTAATAGATGTTTAAGTGGTTCCCGGTTTGGCTCTGTTTGGGAACTTCCCTGGCTGAGGATAGGTACGTTTTGAGCATCAGCGTCAGGTAAAAAGTTTTGAGCGGCAGATTGAACAGAATACTTTGCACCAAGAGAGGACGTTACTAAAGAAGCTTGTCGGGCTATGTACAACTCAAATTCAGACTGTGCTAGTGCTTGCTTGTCGATTGCAAACGTTTGTAATTGTATCATGATTTTATTTGTCTTTCTGTATTGGGGGTTTATGTTGAAGGCGATCGCACTCTTAAAAGCCGATTGGGAGCAATCGCTTTCATGTTGTTTGGTTTACGGTTCGGTGGTAATGAAAGGCGTTTTTGTTCAACAAATTGCCTCAATTCATCAACCGAATTGAGGATTGTGCTATATTGTTGAACGCGCAGCACTGCTGAGTGTACTGCATCAGAATCCGAAGCGGTGACTCTTAGATGTATTGCCTCAATAATTGTGACTCTTGTTGATGGGCAGATACATTGATGTCAGGTTTTGACACATTTTACATAGTTCCATCTTTTGCTCAAGCGTTGGTTTCATGGTTCGGTTTTCATAGTCGGTAACGTGGGCGATGCCTTTGGCAGGCGCTCTGCGCCATCGCCAAAGTTATACACTTTAATATACGTTAACGTGTCGATGTGTTAATGTTTTAATGTAGGAAAAACGAGATAAAAATCGTTGTATTTCGGCAACTTTGGTGCGTTGGTGCGCCAAAGTTGTACTCCAGCGCGTAAATTAGGTTCAGGACAAAAACTGTATGGTTCTGAAATGCCTAAATACGTTGACCTTTCTCGCTATTGGACAGAAGACAAAAATTTATCTATTCAAAAAGCTAGGGAAAAGACTGGGTTGGATAAGAGAACCCTGTCAGCTGCCAAAAAAGGACAACTGGAACGGGGGCAGTTTGAAACTTTGTTTAAGCTTAGAGATTTGGCTTCTGAACTAGCAGGTAAACCACTAACACTAGAAGAAATTTTTGAGGATGATTGAAGATAAAAACTATAAATCCCCTAGACCTTCCTTGGGTCATGTTGGAAAATCGCATCCAGCTGCCCAAAACTCCTTGCATATATTTTGCAATTGATTCTCAAAATGCAGTGCAGTATATAGATAAATCAATTATTACTCGGAGGGCGTTGGATGCAACACCACCGCTACAATTTGTAGGCGCGACAGCTTAGTTCCTTGGTCTTTATAGTACGAAAATACTATAAAAAGGCAACTATTCTTAATTTAGTCCTGACAAAATGCTTCTACTTATTAGTTCAAAAATACTATTTATGAGCGTTCATAAATTTGTCAGACTTTAGGGTGCGGAATGTGGGTTGAAAAGCTGGTAACTCAACTTGAATGGGAGATAACCTTGACGCATGAATATACAATCATTGCCCCTTGAATTTGAACTTGCTGCATCCCAAATTGCCGCGCAACACTACAATGCCGCACGATATAAGCTCATTTCCACTATCAGCAGTAATAGCATAAATATCGAATTCCAAGGGTATTTTACTGAGAAATTCGACCCGCGTAACCGCCCCGAACCCAACCCTACCGATAAATTCTATCGAAACGAAAAAATAGATTTTACTCTTTTCTATAGCTATAATCGATTATCTTTATCCGGGCGGTGGCGTTCAGCAATACTGAGTGTCGAATATACCGCTAACAATGGATATACTTGGATAAATGAAGATGGGGAAGAAATCACCCGTCCCTATCCAGATGGTGAGAAATTTGAGATAATTATGGCGCAATTATATCCCCTCTTGCAACAATATTTTACTTTTTAACTATTAATTAGTTGTTAGTATTTTTGAGCGAGATGCTGATAACGTTCATCGGAATGCTTCTTAGGTCTATTTAAAGTTCAAATGCCGCAGAATCTTTGGATGAGAAAGCTTGAAATTGCCGTTGTCGCGAGGCAGCTATCTCGGCAGGTGTATCAAACTCAGTAGCTTTGGTTCCAAGTTTTAGCTCCTCAGCAAGGGTTAGACCATCACCGTCAGAATCACTTTCCAGTATTCTTGCCATTGCACTCTGAGGGGCAATCTGCGCCAATCTAGTCAAAGCCATCGCCACAAATTCGTTAGAAGCATCACAACTATCTAGAAAATTCACAAAATTAGTGGCATCTTCCTCCGTCATCTTGGCAGGATTTTTTATTCCCCCTTCAATCAAAAAATCGTCGTACAGGGCAATCTCGTTATCATTAAATTTCTCTTGTTTCGCCCGCTCAATTATCAAATTAACTTGAGATGTCTGTTCAAAATTCATAAATAAACACCCGCATACATAATCCAAATTAACCCATATATTTAAATCGTCAAGTTAATATTACCTTTAATCAAAATTCACTTCCTCATATAAAAACATCATGAAGCTAAATCATATTATTTAAAATACAAAAAATTAAAATAACAATATCTACATCAGTAACTATATCAAAAGTTCTATTACCCTCAAACATCTAACAAACCGTAATTTATAGTTTTATGGGATTATTTGTTTGGCTACTGGAATAGTTAGTATAAACTAATACTAAACTTAATCTGCGTAGACAATTTTATTACAATAAAGGTTATTCTTCGGTAAATTTTATCTAAATTTGAAAGCCACAAATTAATAACTATAATTTGCTTGCATAAAAACCACCGCCATCGCTAACGCCTACTTGTTACAAACAACAAGTAAGTAGTTTTTTATGAACAACCGACCAGAGTGGTTACAACCAAGTCGCTGCATTTACTCCAAACAGTACGGAACAATTCAAATTAACACAATTATTGGTGAAAATCTCCATTTTCGTAAAGGGAATATTAGTCAAGTTATCTTCAATTGGAGGGAGGAAATAGAACAAGGAAATCTTACCCCGGTTCAAAATGCTCTATCTCCAAGAAGTTTAATTTATCAACAAATCGCATCTGAGCTAGAAGGTAGAAATAAACTTGCCCACTGCGATATAATTCCCGAACAACCGGCAAACTATCAACCAATACCAGAAAATGTTCATCCAGCAGTAAGTAAGGCTCTCACTCAATTAGGAATCAATCAATTATACTCCCACCAAATTCAAGCATGGTCAGCATACAACCAATCATCAGATATCATTCTGGAAACTCCAACAAGTAGTGGGAAATCGATTTCATTCCTACTTCCAGTTATTCACGAATGTCTCAAAGGCAATTCATGTATCATCTTCTTCAACCTCAAAGCCCTTGCATTTGACCAAGAGGAGAAAATAAAGGAGTTTATCAATCTCCTACCAGAGCCTATCCGCCCCGCAATTCTAAATATTAATGGCGATACTCCATCCCAAGAACGCAAAAAGCTTTATACACATAAACCCTCAATTATTTGCGTCACGCCCGATGTTTGGAATCACGAGCTTACCAACTACCAATTTGATAACTATAACTTCATTGAAACACTACGCAAAATTTCCATAATCACGGTTGATGAGGCTCATTACTATGGTGGTATTTTTGGTAGCAATTTCGCTTTGCTAAACCGTCGCACTCAACTACTGATAAAACTAGCTGGAAGTGATATATCCAAATTACAATATATCTTTGCCTCAGCTACTATCAGCAATAGCCAAGAGATAGCCCAAAAAATTTCCAACCGTAAAAGCAATTTTACAGTAATTAGCCAAAGCGGTGCAAGAAAAGCTGAAACCACATTTATCAGTCTCAAACCCCAGAATAGTACTTTGTACGCAACTGCCGAAATAGCAGCTTCACTTGTCAGTAAAGATGTGGTGGGAATATGCTTTTGCGACAGCAGAGAAATGGTCAAAACCCTAACCCAAACAATCCGCAAAATATTAACTGAAAATGGGTTATTTAACCTCCAAAATAGTATTTCTGCATTTTACGCCAATTTGAAAAACAACCAAAGGAGGAAAATCATTGCAGATATCAAATCTGGGGAAATCAAATTTATCGTGTCAACGTCAGCTCTCGAAGCGGGGTTAGACTTAGGCTGTATTGATGCCGTCCTGATTTGCAAGTATCCTGGCAGTATCCTATCCTTCCGGCAAAGGGCAGGTCGTGCTGGCAGAAAGGAAGAAGGGCTAGTTGTCTTCATACCTTCCAAACAGTCTATTTTAGACTCTTACTACTCGAAAAATCCCGAACGGTTGTTAACCGACCCACCGGAGGTCATCAACTTCAACCCCAATTTTGAAAATCTACTCGCGTGCCATATTCTAGCTTGCTGCAAAGAGTCACGCCCGACAATCAACCAAATCAGCAAGCATTTCGGACAAACTGGACTTGCGATCGCAAACCAACTTCTTCAAGAAAACAAGCTCGTGTACAGCTTCAACAGCAAGCTAGCGTGCGCCCGCAATTTAGGTTATGTACACGGCGATATCAAGATTAGGGGGAGCAAAAGCAACAATATCAACTATATCAACACCTCAACTGGGGAGGAGTTTGAACAAAGTGCGGTCAACACTGCTTTAAGAGAAGTATACCCTAATGCAATTTATACAGCCCAGGATTTTGATGGTAATCCAGTTTGGTATAAATCATCAGAGTTAAAAATCCAAGAAGGGCAAGCTTTCCTCAAGCCTATTGGACAAACAAATTTATTTACCCGCCCTCAAGGACTAATTAAATTTGAGGAAGTTAAAACTACTGGGGAAGCAAAGTCAATCAAACTGCCAATGGGAGTAATAAAACTTACTCATAAAATATGTAACATCTCTGAGTCAGTGTCCGGATACAGATTATACAATCGAGAGTCAAAATGGACTTGTCCAAATCAAGATTGCAGAAACCACAATCAATCTCTAGCAAGTAAACTACAAAACTGTTCCATATGCAACAGCGAACTCACAGATAAAGACATAATCCAACTAGTAGAAGAAGTATTATATAAGGAAGCTTTGACTATTAGCTGTTCTACCAGTTGTTTGCAAATTGAGATAGACAGACAAGCGAGAAATTTCTTCAAGTCAAAAGTAGAGCAAATTAGGTTACCAATAAAGAATCAGAAGTACATTCCAAAAGAGGAGAGGGAGTTATTTGAATATAAAGAAACCGACATTTGTATCCACAGTCTAGCACATCAACTGATGCTAGCATTACCACTAGTTGAACATGGTGCTAGTAGTAAAGATATTGACTTTATGCTTTATGAAGAACCAACTCAGCCTAACTTAGTCGGCTACTTCTTCGATACAGTTGAGGGAGGAACCGGAATGTGCAATACACTATTTCAATATCTGGAAAAAGCCGTATCGAGGGCAAAGTTATTAGTGGAAAATTGTCCATGCAAGCACGGATGTTCAAACTGTACTGTTATTTACAGATGCCCCGATGACAATACAGCAATCTCCAAACAAGTTGGATTACTTATACTTCAAAATTTAATCCAACAAGAAGTACAAATAGTCTAAAACAAGTTCTGCTCTATACATTAAGAGCAGAACTTTTTATATGAAGTCTATTACCTTTATAAAAAATTTTACACAACACTGCAACAGCAAAATCACGACACTAACTAACGCCTAACCAAATAAAAAATAATTTGGTTAGTATTATGTACATAGAGCTAGTTCCTGACTGCGAACAATCACCTCAAAAATTTAAAATCGTTCATGCGCCAACATATTTACTTCTGGATAAAAATTACCAAATAGGTGATTGTATCCCTGCATCCGATATTCACCTAATAGTTGAACATGCAGTAAATTTAGGATATCAAGTCAAAATCTATCCCCCGATCAAATATCCCTTACCTGCAATTAGTGATGAATTAGCTGATTTGATGACCTTTTATCCATCTGATTTAAAAATGCGCCTTAACGGTATGGTTTTTGAGCAACGGGCATATGTAATGGCAAAAAGCCATGACGAAATATGCCTGGATAGAAAATCACGCACCCTACTTCAAGAAGCAGAATACTGGTTAATTAATTACGCTCGCGAAGTTATAGCTAAAAGGGAGAGTTGTGTATCGGATATTCTTAATTACATGGATAACACGACATTTAGAGAAAAAGCAATCAATACTCTTATGTCCTGGCAACCCAATTGGGAAAAGGCTATTTCCCTACACGCAAAAAGTAAATTTGAAGCAGGTAACAATGAATTTGAAGTCATCAGCTATCATCACTTACTAAACAAAAAGGGAAGGGAGGGAACAATGGTGATGTGTAGGGTAACAAAAGCTATAAATAAATTCCCGGAATTTCCCACTTTCCCCTATGATGCAAACTGCACTCTTGGAACTTACCAAGTGGAAAATGCTCTTAGTCAACGATTAGCTTAAAACATAGGGCAAGTAGTAATAACTGTTTGCCCAAAATACAGCTAACCACCACCAAAAGCTCATGCATCTAGTTACTAAAGTTAACTAGTAGGAATCAAATGAAATCATGCACGCCCAGGCAGGTAAAATTATCTCGTCCCTGGAAACACTACCCGACAGATGGAGGGTTATACCCACATTTGGCAAGCGACCTCTGGGGGGAAAAGAATGGCAGTATAAAACTTACTCACCCAAACAGCTACAAGCCGAACTCATTCGTACTAGATGCAAAATTTGGTCGGGGAAGAGGTATACACCTGCCACTGGGGTTGCTATTGTCTGCGGCGATAACCAACCCGAAGGACACATCGTCGCTATCGACTGCGACGGATTCCGCGCCTGGGGTCAAATTCTAATCCTCAACAAAAAACTAGAAGAGGGTGAAATAGAGAAAATTTCTCCCCAAAAGTTATACGAAGGCGCACTTGCATACCTCCCGGCGACAGTCGCATTCACCTCTGGAGGTGAATACAAGCGCCAACTTCTATACCTAATTACTGAAAAATCATCAATCAAATCCAGCAAAATCTCAAATCTGGAGTTTAGAGGCAAAAATCATGCGTCTGTTTTACCTCCTTCCTACCACCCAGAAGGAAGATACTATCAGTGGGTTCCCGGTTGCAGTCCGCAAGAAAAACAAGTTGCGATCGCACCAGATTGGGTAATAGCCCAAATGCTATTAAAGCAGGAGAAGGAAAGGGTAATTCATTCTCCATCGAGTTCTCTCCAAGAAAAATCTAACCGCACACATGAGGCAAACAGATGCGTAAACTTATACCCCAACATTGAAACCAATATTCAAGCTGCACTTACATTCTTAGAAGTCATACACCCCAGATTCGCTTCTGACTATACAACTTGGATTCAAGTTGGAATGGCACTTAAATCAGTCAGCCCTACCTTACTCGAAGCTTGGGATATATGGAGTCAGCTATCACCCAAATACAAACCAGGAGAATGTGCCTACAAATGGCAGTCTTTCCGCAGAACAGGCATTACCATTCGTACCCTTGCAAAATTTGCCAACCTCTCATGAACAATCAAGAGCAAGAAAGTGTAACTAACTCTAAAGCAAGTTACAGTAGTGATTTGAATTCTAATAACAACAATAGCTTAGAAGATAGTGATGAAACAGATGACTATGAAGATAACAGCAACAGTATATCAAACCCTAAAGTCTATCTAATAACCATCCAAATTTATCCAGACGAGCAACAGGCTATTTTCTCTATTGGTATTAAAAATGCACCTCCCATTATCAAAAATGCTAGCTATCAGGAAATAACCCAACAACCCATCATTCAAGAAAGTATTCAAGAATTAGAGGTAGCCTTACCTAAAATTATTGAAGCTGCCGAAAAAAGAAAAATTACTATTAATCATATTAATCAATCTCAGGAGCGTAAACAAGTACAAAAACGAGAATTATCTAATAATTCTCATCCAACCGAGTCGGATAAACAACAACTTTCACTGTTCTAATCGCCATGAATTATATCGCTATTATCGAAGGGCAGCAAGTTCCTATCCCACCAAATACAGCAATAGATGACAACAAGCTAAGACTGGCAATCTGCACTTATTTTCCAGAATATGCCAATGCCGAAATCACTCGTACAACTACAGGAGAAACAACCGAAATAAGACTTGTTAAACGCGCCGGAACCAAGGGTAATTGCATCACAGAACTCAAATTTGCACCCGAACAAATTAACCCAGCGTTTGTATTAGCTTGGGAATTGAAGCTTCTAGAAATAAAAAATCAACTAACTTTAGAAGTTTTAATTAGTATGCGCTCACAAATAAATCAAACAATCAAAATGGGGGAAAACTGGGAAACATATACAGATAAAGTTTTTAAGTCCCTCAGACAACAACCCCCTGCATCCAGCAATTATCCCGTATTGTAGTTAAGCAACGCCGCTATCCACACTAGCGGCAGTTCTCAAAATCATGATATCACTAGAACTATTTAAAATACCCATCACCTGTACAGAAACAATCACCTATCTGGAAAACTTCTCTCAAAAAGCAACTTTACTCAGTTTATATCAAAAACTATTTGCAGAAGAATGGGATAAGTCAAAAACACCTATAAACAGAAAGACACATCCTAATTGCATATATTCAGATAGAGAAATTGAATTTATTCACCTAGTAAATTCAAAGTTGTTTCCAGTTGAATTTATTGATGAAATAGAAACATACGAAGAATATGAAAATATAGTTATATTACCACAAAGACTTGAATGGTGGAATGATAACTTTGAAGATTTAGAGGCAAACGAAAAATTCTTACTCTCTGTTGTGGGTAATGGATATAGCCTTGAATATTGGGAAGAAGAATTTGGGTTTAAACCTGATTATATAGCAGATGCGGAAAATATAGACTTTCAAAAACTTGTGAAAATCTGTAACAAGTTCAAAACACCAATCAAATATTTAGTACCTAGCCTGAGTCTTCTCGACTATTCAACAGGGAATATTTGGTTAGACACAACCTATGAAACTGGATATTGGTGGGAGTGGAGCGAAGAAAATGTATTATTTATCGCCGATAAATGGCAAGAAGCCAGCATCATCCTAAACCAATTTGAAGAGTTATCAGACTGGATAAAAGTATCAATAGCCAATCGAAAGAAGGTAGTCAAAATATGGAATCAAGCTGCCATATAAATATAGGATTAAACACTCAAATCATACTGAATAACATTCCACAACAGGAAATTTTAGGGCATCTAATCATTCTCAAAGGACAGTTTGTACTGATAGAAGAAGAAGGTAATAAAACACAATATAAATTTCTATCACCTGAAGCTGTGGAAAAAGCGTTTACAGCCAAAACTGTAAATTCAGGATGGTTATCTCCCAATACGCTCTGGTGGGAGATAACACCAAATGGAGAAGGTATTATTCAATTTTACCCGCCTCAAAAATATTCAGTCTCAATACAAACCCCAGAAGGAAACAATACAATAACTATTCCCATGCCAGCATTTATATTCGCTGGATGCAACAGTAGCTACTACTTATGGGCAGTTAAAGGAAGAACCTTCAAGCAGGATTGTCAATTATACAAAGCGCCGTTACCAAATATTTGGGACGACTCAAATAAAATCTGCTTCGGTAGGAACATCCCACCTGCTTGTAATCCCGACTCAATCAATAAAACCTGGGAATTGTTTTGGAACAGCCCTTTCAACCAAGACTTCAGCCAAAACAAGTCAAAATCACACCCCCACAATGTCTGCGACTTATTGATAAGCCTACGAACCACAAAATCCTTTCCAGCAAAGGAATTAGTTGCTAGAGAGTATCAAACAATCAAAACGCCAAACGATATATCCAAGTATCTATTCCAACATGAATAACCTCTTCATCAGCTATAACTACGCTGTCAGTCACAACCTTCCCCCAAAGAGCCAAAAGCTTCAGGAATACTGGCTTGCATCTGATGGAGTATATGCGCGATCGCACCGCCCAGAATTAGAAATCTGCCTGCAAATCGCCCATACCCACATAGCAGGATTGGCACAAATACAACCCTATTTCAAGTTAAATGTACCGAAAGTCCCAGCAAGCATAATTACAGACATCATCAATGCTGCGCGGATTAATCCCCATCAAGAAATCCTTTTTTATCTGGGGGTTGTAAATAGCCAATGGTGGTGTCACACACCAGCACAAGAAGCATCCTCAACTCATGTGCGATGGGCAAAGCCCCGCCAAGGGCGATCGCTGGAAAATACAAACCTCAGATACAGCCAAACATTGGTTGAAATCCACTCACACGGCTGTATGAGAGCAATCCCCAGCAACCAAGACAACCAAGAGGAGTCAGGAAAGTTCCGCATATTCGGAATTATCGGCACAGTTGACAAAAAGCCTACCATCTACACCCGCGTAGGGGCATACAACCACTTCCTTGAAATTGACCCCAATTTGATATTCGAGTTATGATACAAATCGACACAGAATTTTTCTTACCCGTTCTCCCCCGTCCCCACCGCAAAGTAAATTTTATTTTAGTAGGGGCTGGTGGCACAGGGGGGTATCTTGCCGAAGATGTTTGCCGCCTCATAGTACAGCTACAGCAAAACGAGAAAAAGGCTAACCTCACCATCATCGATGGAGATAACGTCGAACCTAAAAATATCGCACGCCAAAATTACCAACCATCTGAGATAAGTTTTCCCAAAGCACAATGTCTAGCCACCAGGTGCAGTGCCAAATATGGGGTAGAAGTAACAGCAATTTCAGATTGGTTTTCCCCTAACCATGTAGAAAATTACAAGTGGAATACCCTCACAATTATCATCGGCTGCGTGGACAATGCTGCCGCCAGGGCAGAAATTCACTCGTGTTTAAAATATAACAGCCCACGCGACGAACAAGCTGACTTATTCTGGCTAGACTGCGGTAACAGTTCACTATCAGGACAAGTTATATTAGGAACCCACGCTGATTTCAATATTGTAAGCGCCTCCAATAACCCAGATAAACCCGCATTCTGGAAACACCTACCATCCCCAGCGCTGGTACATCCCGAATTACTAATCCCAAAGCCTGAAGAACTCAGCAGCAATAACCTCTCGTGTGCGGAAATTCAAATACTTAATCACCAAACTCTATTCATAAACCGCATGACATCAGCCATTGCATCCCAATACCTTTTAGAGTTAACCCTAATAGGAAAAATAAGCAAGTTTGTTAGCTACTTCAACCTAATTCCTATGTCTTGTCGCAGCATCTAAACCACAATTAAAAATTTAGATAAATATCACATTGTCTAAATAAAAACAACCACAACAGTTAACACATATCTGTTCTGAGTATTTCTTAGGACAGATTTTTATTATGGACAGATTTAATCCAAGTCTGTTAGAAAAGCTTGAATGTGAAAGTAAAAGTTCAGGCAAAAACACCATACGTAAATCACCAATTAGCCAAGGTGAAAAACTTGGTGGCGAGTTTCACATCATCATGCAGCAGATTGGGCTAGGACTACCTGTAGAGCCATTCTTAAAGGCATATCCTCAATTAGGCAAGTGGGTAGAAGTGCTGCTACCATTTCTAGAAATTCCTGGTAACAAACAATGGAATGCCGAAGCGCAGTATCTCTACAAGTCACAGTTAGTCCACGCTAATTATGACTTAATCATCTATCAGGATCAACAGGTAATTGGACTGGACTGGACTATCCAAAAACCATCAACTTTTCAGTCGTTAGAGAATTCATTTCATACTCAACTAAGATTATTCTTACTCTATGAAAAAACCCAATTACCAGCGGATAAAATTAACCTAATCTACTTGTTCGTCAACACAGCCAATGTTTACCAATTCACCTATTCAGAAGTAAAACACCTAGTTTTCAAGGAAAGACTGTTGTCTATTATTACACAGTTTGCGGTAGAGGAAATTCAACAACAAGTTGAGCAAGAAAGTTTAGAAATTATCCATCACAAGTGGATGAATAGGGAAATTACAACTAAAGAATATCTAGATGCAATTCCTGAAATTGAATTATGAACTCCTCAAAAATTAAAGTCAAAAAAGTTGAACTTACCCCCGATGGTTGGACATTTAACATTTTATCTCCGCGAGTCGCCACCATTACCAGTCCTACGGGAGTAAGAAAAACTACCTACTTTGGGTTTAACTCTAAGGAAAAAGCCGAAAGCTTCCTTGTATGGATAACCCGTAAGGACAAATGCACTAAAGCTGTAATTCGCTCAAGTGAACGCCTAAATACTCCTTGGGAAATAAAAGTCTGGGGTACAGAAGAATCACTCATTGTCAAATGCGCGCTCAAGGATCTACAAGAAAATGCAACTATCGCTCTTCAAAATAATCCCAGAACATACAACCCCCGGCGAAATCTACACCTTCAATCTCAACACTCCCAACCCGAAGCAAGCAGCGAAACTGCAAGAACTTGCCACCTCGATGCAACAATCAATTGACAACAAGCTTAATCCTGCCATAAACAAACAGCGGGCAACCAAACGCCGCAAAACAATCGCTCAATCAATTATCGCCGAAGGAGTAGAACTACAAACAATCCAATCTTGGTTACTTGCTATAGCCCAAATGTGGTTTGTGGGAAATACCCCCGAAGTGCTGCGGGGCATCTCCCAAAAGTCCCAAGCAGAAGCCCTGTACAAAATCTCTCAAACAGCAAGGACTCTCGAAGAGGTAGAAGAAATTCTCTCCAATGAATATTATCAAGATAGGATAAAATCTCTCAAGCGTGCAAGTATTTGCACCGCAGGCGAGATTATGTCTGCGATAGCTGAAATTCAGAAAGTTGTTAAACCTGATGAGGTTGATACTACTCAACAAGAGCTAAATCGGCTGGAGTTAAAAATCATTGGAATGAAGTCTGGAGACTTCTTCCCCAGCCCGCCTTTTGTTTGCGATCGCTTAATTCAGTTAGCAGAAATTAATGAAAACTCTCGCATACTTGAACCCAGCGCTGGCTCTGGCTGCATTGCCGAATCCATACTCAAGAAATATCCTCAAGCCAATTTAGAAGTAGTAGAGATTAACCCAACTCTACGTAGCATCCTCGAATTGAAAGGGTTTAACTTAGTAGGTAGAGATTTTCTAGGTTATACAGCCGAAAATTCCTACTCTCATATCATTATGAACCCTCCCTTCTCTCAATTAATTGAACATATTTACCATGCGTGGAAGTTAATTCATTCAGGAGGAATCCTAATAGCAATAGTTCCAGAGTCGGTATTCTTCAACAAGAAATATAAGGATTTTAAAGAATGGCTAGAAAATTGGAATTTATATGATGAGTCTCTACCTAAAGATGCCTTTTTGCAATCAAATAACCCCACAAACGTAGCCACCCGCATCATCAAAATATACAAGCCTTAATGTATTACAAACGCATTGTATACTGGCAGGTTGACGAAAATAGGAATAGGTATATAACATACCTATTCCCCATATGGGAGAAGCACATTAGCTACAAAATACTTGAATAGCAAGAGTTAGAAGTTAGAAGATGCTGTAAGCAAGTGCAAACTAGCTAGTTTAAAGCTAAGTAATATCACCAATTTAGTCAACCAATTGTTGCAAAAAAAATCAAAATAACCAAGAAGTAAAATGACAATTCAGACAATCACATCCTACAGATTTATTCCTGGAAAAGAAAGTAGCGTCACAGTGTACGGTAGTCCAGATGAACAAACAGTCGCAATACATAATTCAATTGGCACGACAGTGAGTCTAACTTTCACTACTGAAACCACGTTAGTTCTTCAAGAATTAATCATGAATTTAGAAAAAACATATCACAAACTTATTAAAACTAAAAATGAGTATTTATCAGGATAATATTCATACGGCTTAGAAGATATTACTTAAATAATACTTCCAAGATTCACTTTAAAGTTACTTGTTTATAACAGGCAACTTTATTTTTTTATCACGGCATATGCAAATGCACAGGGTATATGAACTAGTTCAAAAAGGATAAGTATGGCTAAAAGTCAAGCCAATTTAAATGAAACTCAAACAAAAAATAATACTGCCGAAACTCATTCAACAACAATTCCTCAAGTAACAGAAAAAGATGAATTTTGTTCGCCTGAGTTTTTAGACCCAAATGCACGACTCCCTCGCATCCAAGCACTTCGCGGTACTACCTCACAAACCTGCGGATATTTCATAAGTGTAGACCAAATGGCAAATGCTGGTTGGATGGACTTTGACGACAAGCAACTCATAACCTACACATTTGAGTCTAGCGGTGCTGAAGAAAAGGGTATTCTTATCCAAAATCCCAGAATGTTGGTGTGTCCCAAATCGCCAGTGTTGGGATTTGATAGAAAGCAATCCCAAGAACCAAACTCGTCAACAATAATTTTAGGAAAGTACACTCTTGAAATGAAAGAAGACGAAAATATTGGCAACCTACAGTATTTTCAAGTCTTCCTGCTAGACAAAAATAATCAACCCCTGCACCAAATTCCCCTAACTTATAAGGCAATGGGCGCAAATCAAGCATCCTTTGCCACTCATTGGCAAGAATTCTGCAAAGAATTAAATACTTGCCATTCAATTATTAATGGTATCCCAGCCAAACAAAAAAATACCCTATTTTATTCTCTAGGAATCTTTTGCTTCAAAACAGCTAGAGAACAAGCTGGAACCAAACAAAAAAGTTTTGCTTGCAAGGTAGTCGAACACGAAACCCCAACCCTAGAAACATGGCAAAACTACTTCGTAGGGTTTAAAGCCGACGTTAAGAATTACGTATGGGAATCCCTCGAACCCAACAAACCTATGGCAATTCCAGGTCTAGATAATTTAAATAATTTACTACTACCAGGTGCAGTAGAAACAGTGGGAATCTCACCAGCTAATTCATCCGAATTAGACAAATTGCCTTACTAACCATTTGTAAAACTTCAAGGGTGCTAGTTAACACGCTAGCACCTTCACAAATCATGCCCAGGCAAAATACACCATGAAACTAATAATTACTCAATCTGTACTGGCGGAACTCTTAGAAACAGCCAAAAACGGCATATCCACAAAACCAATAGACCCTATACTCGGAAGCCTGTTAATCGAAGCCTCGGATTCGGGCAGACTTACCGTCATTGGTACTGACCTGAATGTAAGTATCAAAACTACAGCGATAACTAATATTATACGCTCAGGTGTAGTTGCCTTAAACGCCAAATTACTAGTCGATACAGTTAACAATCTAGGAAGCGGCGAACTGGATATTGAAGTAAGCGATCGCGCCTGTGTTATCAGCCACAGCACGGGAAAATGTCGCATTATAGGAGGAAATCCCGAAGATTTTCCAAGCATCCCAGAAACAGAAAACCCTACCGAAATCAGCATTCCTAGCAAGAAGCTACAAGCTGCCCTGGAAGCTTGTCTGTATTGTAGCAGCGCAGACGAAACCAAACTCATCCTCACAGGTGTACATTTTCAGTTACAAGGAGAAAATTGGAGTTGCGCCAGCACCGACGGACACCGCCTTGCGTTTGTATCTTCCAAGCTGGAGCGAAACTACGAACCACTATCATTCACAGTCCCTAGAAGAAGCCTCACCGAGTTGGGAAAAATCTTGGCGACAACAGCCGAAAATAACAGTTGTACGCTCAAAGTTGCAAACAACACCATCCAGTTTATCTTGCCAAATGCCGAACTGACATCCAGGTTGTTAGAAGGAGAATTTCCTCGTATTAACAACCTTATACCTAGAAGCTTTGCTAACGAGCTAATTGTAGAGCGCAAGGGTATGGAAATTATTCTCAAAAGAATCAGCCATTTCGCAGAGAAAAAACACAAGATTGTCAAAATCCTGTGGGAGGTGAACGATCAACAAGCAACATTAATGACGGGTAATACTGATATTGGCGATGCGGTAGATTCTTTACTTATGAAAACCCAAACCAGTATAGGGGAAAACATCGGTATTGGGGTAAACAGTAGCTATCTACAAGAAGCACTCAAACACATTTCAACCGATGAAATCCTATTCAGATTTAACAAACCCCTCCAACCAGTCATCATTTCTCCTGTAGGTGGATTGCTCGACCAATTAACACTAATTATGCCCGTAGACGTGCAGGATTTCGATAAACCAGAAAATCTTGCCACCACTTCAAAACCAGAAACTGAAACAGTAGATATTTCCGAACAAGAGGTATCTAATGAAACAACCAACATAGCAGAAACATCCCCGTCTGATACAGCTAGCACCAGCAAGTCAAAATCCCGCAAGCGCAACAAGCAGGAAGCAAAACCAGTAGAAACAGCAGCCTTATAGACCAACAAATATAGCCAGCATTTTTACTGGCTATACACAAATCCATTTAGAAAATTTGATTTTCTCAAATATGTACACACCACTGCATCTCAAATATCGCCCCCAGCAACTTTCACAAATAGTTGGACAAGAACATATTGTACGCACCCTGAATAATGCGATCTTGCTCAAAAAGACTGCCCCAGCCTATGTATTTACCGGTCCCAAGGGTACGGGTAAAACGAGTACAGCGCGCATTCTCGCCAAATCTCTCAACTGTCAATCAACAGAAGAACCAACAACTGAACCCTGTGGCGAGTGCAATTCTTGTCAGACTATTTCCCATTCCTCATCTCTCGATGTAACCGAACTTGATGCCGCCAGCCACTCTGGTGTAGATAACATCCGCGAGATAGTATCCAACCTTCAACTTAAACCAATCGAGGGTAAATACAAAATCCTAATTATAGATGAATGTCATGCCCTTTCCCACCAATCGTGGCAAGCATTACTCAAAACATTAGAACAACCACCAGTCCATGTTGTGTTCATCTTCTGTACCACCGAGGTACACAAAGTCCCAGAAACTATTACCTCCCGCTGCCAAAAGTTCGATTTTAGAAGGGTTACCCTCTCATTAGTTGTAAATTACCTAGAAAAAGTTGCCCACCAGGAAGGTATAAATATCAATCCGCTAGCATTAACAGCCGTCGCCAAAGCAAACAAGGGACACTTGCGCGACTCACTCAAACTTTTAGACCAACTAACCTTGCTGGGAGAAGAGGAAATCACTCCCAATTGGGTATGGGAACTATCGGGTATCATCCCCGAATACGATTTAGTCACTTTCTTTGAAAATATCACTCTTAGAGAAATTACAGGTAATTTAGGCATTCTCCAAGATTGGATTGAATGCGGCAAGCACCCAATCACTGTTCACACAAGCCTTGTCAGCTTTCTAAAAGACCTGCTTGTGTGCAAAACCAACCCCGATGGCAGAAATATTACCCAACTGGAAGAGGAAACCTGGAATTCCCTTACAACAATCTCCAAATCGTGGAGCGTTAACCACATCCACAGTGCGATCGCACTCCTGATGGCACGTCAAAATCTCATGCGAGATGAAAACGCGCACTTGTGGATGGAAGCTACCATTATCGAGATAGTTCAAACCACAAAGAGTAGTTCCCAAACTCAACCCTGGAAGGATTGGAAAACTGCCCAAGACGCAATTAACTGGGCAAAGGAACAGTTACCCCACTTATCGCAGACACAGTTACAAGAACACTGGCAAAAGCTTACACCCATTAATGGAAAGAAAGCCTTAGTGTGGGTGGAAGTCATTCAAAAACTGCAACAAACACAACTGCAACAAGCTTAGAATAGCAGCTCTCCCTTATTAGGGAGAGTTAGTTATTAGTTAAAATAAAACCGCAGCTATAGCTAACGCTTTTAATATTATACAACTTACAATTCTTTGTAAAATACATGGAATATCGCAAACTATTTCAGCAACAATTAAAAACTTTGGAAGAATTAGGAGAACAAATTGAAAATGATGCGGGAGGACAAATCGAAGAAAGTCCTAAAAATGAACATGGGATGTTTATTAACCAAGAACTAGCAAATGATACTTTCGCTGCTGTCCTAGCTGCACAAGAAATCAAAGCCATAGTCCAACGATTTCAAGCATACCTGAACAACAGCCAACAAGCATAGCATAAGTTGAAACCTCTTTTAGTTTTGACAATTAAAAGAGGTTTCAACAGTCAATACCCACAAGCATCGCAATATATCCTGAACGCGAAAAATATTTTATCACAATTATAAAATTCTCTAATTAATGAGTTATAACCACAGGGATTTTGTCAAAAAGTCTAGGGGTATAATCATTGTCGATGAAGACAAACTAGACATCTATTGGAAAGACCCCACTCCAATTAAACCCTGGCAACCGCAAGTACAACTCAAGCCATACCAGGAACTTTCACAGTTATTTGTCGATATTGAAACAGCAGGTATAGACCCAATTGAAAATCGCATTTATGCCATCGGGTGTATGGATGAAATGGGATATCCTACTGTTTTTATGAATATTTCAGAAGCACAAACTATCACAGACTTTTTCAATCACCTAAAGAAGAAAAATCCAGATGTAATTTTCACCTACAACGGGATGGAATTTGACATTCCATTCATTATCACTAGATCCAACCTGCATGGCATAAAACACCCATTTAAAATTGCATCCAAACCTCGGGCTATCCGAACTGCCAAGGTACGCGGCGAACCGCTAAAAATTCGGGAGGTATTTGTCAAAAATAGCCAGCACGTAGACGTTTATATCTGCGTTCTCAGGTGGGATTTTGTCACCAAAAAGCTAACCAACGGAAGGTCGCTCAAAAAGGTTGTGTTGGACATGGGACTGCGCCAAAACACCAGACTGGTTCTTTCCTATGAGGAAATTTTAGCTTGTTGGAAAGATGGTCTAAACAGTAGGGGGTGGAAACGTTTAAAAGAGTATCTTATCTACGACCTCGAAGACACCCAGTTAATTGCTAACAGGCTCGTACCCTCATACTATTATGAAGCGCCGATCGTACCGGGAATGAACCTCCAACAGTTAGCACTAGCTGGTAATGGTACCAAGTGGGAGCGAATATTTGAGCATCACTACCAAGGGATAAAACCAAAACCCGATCGCAAGTACAAGTTCCAGGGAGGCATGGCTTACTCTATCCCTGGACTGTATAGAAAGGTCGGATACGCAGATATTAGCTCAATGCACCCTTGGGCAATGCTAGACAAGGGTATTTGCTCAATTAAAGATACAAAACGTATCGGGCTAAGTATCCTGCAATATTTGGTGAATGAAAAATCTAGACTGGAACAACTTGCATCTACTGGAAATATTGCTGCCAAGGAGAAGAGAGAATCTGTCAAAGTTCTAGCTAACTCCGAGTTTGGCTTCTTCGGCACATCTGAACTCGCCTTCAACGATATGGAGGCTGCGGCTTTGGTGACAGCCTACAGCAGAAGGGTACTCAAACTCATGATTGAAATTATCACTTATGAAGGGGGTACTCCCGTGGAAGTTGACACTGACGGGGTATTTTTCACCCACCCCAACCCAGAAGAGATACATAGTTTGCTTCAATCTCAACTGCCTGAAGGGATAACCGTCAAACTAGAGTTTATCGCTTCGGCGATGTTTATCCCGGAAAGAGGAACCAAAAACTACCTTTTATGGCTTCCGGATGGGAAAATCATTACCAAGGGGAACTGGCGCAATCGCGATCGCTCGCAACTAGAGAAAGAGTTTTCCATTCAGTATTTAACTCTCCTAATCCAAGATATATCAGCAGCAGAAGAGTATTACGCCCACATTTCATCCCATATTTCATCAAGGGAATATCCAAAAGAAAACTTGTGCATTACTCGTAGAATTAAAGAGGGTGAAAAAGAACTTCTCAAACTCGGAAAACCCGGAGATGTAGTGACTTATTATTACAGCATTCTGGGTGTAACAGACATCAACAGTTTACAAAAGTATTCATCACAGTATTACATCAAATTACTCGCCCAAAAACGAGTAGAAATCCTGCAAATTGCAAACCCTCAAATGCTAAACAGTGCTAAACAATTGACTCTTTTCTGACAATGGCTAAAAAATTATCACTGCTCAACAAAAATCAACGCAAGTGGTTAAATAACTTCCTTGAAGGAAAGCCCTACGCCAGATTAACCAATGTCTATGACTCATTAGACGGCGACCGAGTTGTTGAAATTGTATGGTGGGAACATAGTATACCTACAGTTATTGACAGTCATACACTCATTCAAGGAAGTATATCTTACAAGGTAAGAATCAAACTCCGAAAGTTTGGCGACCCCAGACAAACAGCCAATTTCTCCTACGAGATTATCCCAGCCCAAAAACAAACCTTACCCTACCGACTCAAAGAACAGCTATCACTTGAACTTCCACAAAGCTACTTAATACCCACTCCCAAAAACCCTGTAGTTGTCAAATCTAGGAAGACTAAACAGAAAATATTAGTCGCCGGTATAACCCAACAAACCCTACCTCTTGAGGGTATAACTGCCCAACTAAACGAGATAAATCTTAAAGATGGTGGTGTACCCCTATCCGAACAGGAACTACTTCTAGAAACCACACCGCACATTGATTTAGATACTGGCACTCGATACAAACTTCCCAGTGCCATTATCAAAATTCTCAACGATAAAAAAGCAAATTTTCGGGAGTGGGAATCAGCCATCTCGCTATATCAGGTAGCTGGTTCATCTGCGTTGTTGCAATATCTAAACGAGTTAGACGGCTGGCGCAAATACCACGGTACTCAGCAAGTTATAAATTCAGTTCAAGATGTCAACCAAAGTAAAGTTGATATACAATCGGTTGGCAACAAGGGAATCCTATAATTCGAGTTGATAACAAAGCAGCAGCAATACCCCAGGCGATAACAGAGGTAATGACAGTTCCCTTGGGGGCAGGTGGAAAGATTGTCCACATTAGAGATGGGACAATATTCAATAAATGTTCGGATGAAATAATTTCCTCACTCTTAAAAAATCTTGACAAAGTACCTACTCCAAACCTACTGTTAATTACCTCACTTTGGAAACCTGATAGTAGAAGCAAAGTCGTCAAAGCACTACTCAAACACGCCGAAGTTGAAGAATTTCCTCTCATTCCGAGTTGGGATAAACAAGGAATAGAAAAACTAATTCAAGCAGCAGTAAAAACCCATTCCTTAGAGCTTGTCCCCGCCGCCACTACCTATCTAGTGGAGGCAATTGGAAACAATACTGCACGGCTCGATAGCGAATTAACCAAACTTGCTATCTACGCTCAGGGGGAAAAATTGGAGTTAGGAGATGTTCAGTCACTTATAAGCAACAACAATATCAGTTGTACCGAACTCGCCCACGCCATTAAAAATAGTAGAGCCGATACAGCAGGGCAAATACTCCACCGCCTACTAGTTGAGGACGAACACCCTCTTAAAATAGTCGCCACCCTCATAAGTTACTTCCGCACTTGGTTAATTACGAAAGCTGGGGTAGAAGAAAAACTGCCCGACAATAAAATCTCAACACTCGCCGAACTCAGCAACCCCAAAAGGCTGTACTTCCTCAAAAAAGAAGTCGAAGCTGTAAGCGTCGTTAAACTCAAACAAATACTCGTAGCACTAATCCAACTTGAAGGTGAACTCAAGTCTGGCATTGACAACTTCACCCCCACCATCATCAAAATCTGCACCCTATGAACAACCTCTTTAACGAGATAGTCGGGCAGCATACCGCAAAACTAATCTTAAATAATGCGATTGCCCAAAATCAAATTTCAAGCGCCTACCTATTTACCAGCACCGTCGAAGGGGTAGGTAAAACCAAAACTGCCCGACTATTTGCTGACTACATCTGTAGCACCACAGATATGCTGGAAGTGCGTCCGCAAGAAGACAATTCTACTATCGGAGTAGAACAAATACGGGAAACGATCGCCTTCCTTTCAACCTCTCCCATTGAAGGCGATCGCAAAATAGTAATTATCCACGACTGCGACAGGATCACGCTAAACGCCGCCAACGCCTTACTTAAAATCTTAGAGACACCAGGAAAAGGAATATTTATCCTCATTACATCCCAAGCCCAGAATATACTGCCTACCATAAAAAGTAGGTGTCAAATAATTCCATTTGCTCAACTACCTATTGATGAACTAAAAACTATTCTGGAAAACCATAAAATCTACCTCCATCAAGACATACTCGAACTTTGTTTAGGCAGTCCTGGTCGTGCGATCGCATTCCACAGTCTGTTAAATTCCATACCAGAAAGCATACTCGACCAACTGCAAGTACCTCCCAAAAATGTAATTACAGCCCTAGAAGTGAGTAATTGGACAAGTAAACAGGATAAATCAACTCAAGCTTTATTACTCACCTACTTAGAGACAAGATGGTGGGAAAAGACTAAAAAGACGGGATTGCTCGCTTTCTTTACGACAGCAAGAGAACAATTTCAATGTCACGTATCACCTAGAAACGTATGGGATAACCTACTCTTGCGCTAAAAAAATCCCCAAAAGATGAAGGCAGCCGCCAGCTAGTAATAATTAGCTGACGGCTTTTTATATGGAGGTTAAAATGCAACAACAAAGCCTGTTTGATATTGAACAAACAATCAAAAATAGTAAATCAAAAAGAGAAAAAATACTAACTCCTAACATTCAAAAAATGCTTAAGATTCTAGCCAGCATGGGGATGGATAGAAAGGTATTCGCCTGTTTGTTAGAACTAGCAGAGGTGGATGCACAATTAATTAAATATCTAGCTGGTCCCACAATCACTGGTGGGCGAGAATGGAAGGATGCTATTCCCAACTGGGTGTGGCAAGCAATCGCAATCGATAGACTAGATACAATCCTAGAGGAGGTAGATAAAGGTGAGGTAGGGAAACTTGCTACGCCAAGCGAAGTGCTTGCTGTAATGATGCCAATTACTTTTGAAGTTCCACTATCTTGGGAGTGGACAAACGTATATTTTTGGGCTTCACATGCTACTCTCTCCAAACACAAACCATTTCCAAATTATGATTACGATAAACTTTGGGAAAGTATTGGTATAACGCCAATCAATTACAAACAAATTCAGCATGATTATGAAACTCTCGCCACCGATATCCGCGCTTATGTGGTAAAGGGTGCAAGCAACGAATGGGGTAAAAAGCTTAAGCAAAAACCCCTCTTCAACAATCAATCTACAGAGGAAAATAATCCCCAATTATCACTTTTTTAAACAACCAACAGCTATCATGCAGTTCTAGTTGTGCAACTATAAATCAAGCAAAGTATTATCAGGATTGGTTAAACCAACCTGATTTTTTCCTACAATTCCGCAGCATCTTTTCTACCCCTGTTATAGAAGGGTAATAAATTAGAAAAAGCCTCCCATAAAAACCAGTTTCTACTTTCCTGCCATTCCTCAACACCCCTATTAGTTATAAAATAACCAACCCGATAAACAGCAGCAACCAACAACGATTGAAAAGTAGTGGGGACGCGAGAATTAAACGGAATTAACATTATCTCGTTAAGGCAATTAGCATCATACCCATGCCCAACAAATATGTAATACACTATCCTATGGATTAATCTTGATAAAACTGCGGTCCGGTCAGTCCATTTTTCAACATAGGGCAAGACCTGAAAATAACCATCTGGCAGAAACCCAAGTTCAATGTTAAACTCAGCCCTTTCAACATCATCCATATTGTCTAGGAAATCTTCAATTCCCTCTTCATCTATATCGCTATTCGCCATACCAAAATCACCTATAGCTACAACCTCAAGCGCAAGATAATGTAGCGCCAACCCCCACATCAAAGGATCTCCGTCCTCAATTCCAGTTAGAGAAAAACTATCTGTGCCAATAAAATATTTCTCACCCAAAGTTTTTAAGCTTTGATAAGCGATCTTGCGAGCAAAATATTGGTCGGTAGAGTTGATAAATCTTCCCTCAAGCTCATTATCTACAAGATGCATGAGAATTGCCACAAGAGCAGAATAAGAAGCATCATGCAAGCAAGTTGGGTTGGGAGAAAGAAGGTCTACCAAACAAAGTGACATCACCTCATCCCAAGCACCAATTCGAGCTGTATTAGATACCTTTCTAAAATGTTCGACATCGGAACCACCATTTCTATCCCACCATTCGGAATTGTCTACAAATAAAGGCGACGAGTAATTAGCACTTCCATCTCCGTGTTGGTCTTCATCATATTGCATCCACATTAGAGCAAGCAAGACTAACTTACATTTGATAAATCTTGATTTAAAAGAGCGTGCTATATCTACTTCCAATTTAAATGTTTCCATAAATAATTAATAAATCGATACATATATATTTCCCGTATCTATAACTTTTCTACCAATAGCCAGATATTAGAAAAATTGTGGATATCCCCCATCCAGTCGCAAACAACCACAAACAAGACAGGTGCTTACGCAAAAAGGATTTGAAGTATTAGGAAATTCAACAAATTTTATGAGCGAGTATCTCAATCGCATCACAATTGTCGGACGCTGCGGTCAAGACCCGGAAATCCGTTATTTTGAAAGTGGCTCGGTAAAAGCAAGTATCTCGGTTGCAGTTAGACCTCCTTACAAAAGTGAAAATGCATTATGGTTCGACCTTATCGCCTGGGGTTCAACCGCCGAGGTAATTGCAAATTACGTTAAAAAGGGAACACAAATCGCTATAGTAGGTGAATTTGGATTCGATAGGTGGACAGACAAAAATTCAGGTGCAATGCGGTCTAAACCAATAGTAACGGTTCAAACAATCGAATTATTAGGTTCTCCAAAGAACGAGGATAAATCCTATAAAGAAGAAAAACAAACCGCAAGCATTGCTAACGCAAATTACTAAAAATATCTTCGTCAAGTCCCCAGCCCAGAACAATCGGTTGGGGCATTGTTCGTTTAGTGAATTGTTTTACAACATCATGATTGAAACCAACGCAACAGTAGTAATCAAAAGCGTCAATGAGTCCCACGACTTATTGGGTAGTTTAATCACTTACGGAATAGCTGAATTTAGCTATCGGGGTAAAGATGGGGCGGTAATAGATGAAATTTCCTACCGTGCCAAAGGTATCCCAGCCGTAGACATCAAATGTTCCGGGGGAAACTCCCAAGGCATAGCTACCGGATACATCGACTTACAAGTCAACGAACGAGAAGGCTACAAAGAAAAAGTTGCTAGCCTCGTAATTAGAGGGTTCATCTCAACTGGAAAAACAATCCAGGAATTAGTGCAATTTGAATCTACAAAAGAAGAAACTCCCGACTTCGCACAAGAATTGCTAGAAGAAAATATTTCCAGCGATAGCGATGAGGAACTAAGCGAAGTGCCGGCATTTTAATAAATTCCGATCCCATTTAAGAATAATGTTAGTGTGAGTCTAAACACTCATACTGACATTATTTTCTTTACTTTTTTTCAACCACCCTTTGATAGAGTTGCATTTATATAGTGCGGGCGCTTTGCTCGCTTATCGGTTATGGCAGGACGGGCGCTGTCTTAAGCGAGCATCTTAGACAAAGTATTGCTTATAAAGGCTAATACACCTCGCATATCTCAAACCTTGAGTAAAACTAGATTTATCAATTTTCTGTGCCTCAAAAATGCACTCATTGAACCATCAGAAATAGTAGAGTTAACCTATCTACGGCTTCTTATTTGTAAAACTGTAACACAAGAGCGAATATAATACTTCCATAAGTTGACATCCTCACCGCCCAAAAAGGGCGGTGATTCCAAGAATCACTTCTTGGGCTTCCTCTTTCCACGAGTTGACTTGCTTGGAGGATTTGCATCACCCAAGTATTGGTCAGTCTCTCCAGAGGCGTTAGTTACGACGTGACCCGCCGTACGTAGTGCCTTTTCTAGTATGTTTCGTGCAGCGTTCCAATCCCTGTCTTGGGTATAACCGCAATGCTGACAATTATGTGTTCTGGTGCTAAGAGTTTTCTTAACGACTTTCCCACAATTAGAACAGTTTTGGGAGGTATAGTGGGGTGGGACAGCAACTGTGACCACGCCAAAAACACATGCGAAATATTCAACCCATTCTCGGAATTGAGTCCACGCTGCGTCAGAAATCGATTTAGCAAAGTGTCGATTCCTTATCATGTTTCGCACCTTCAAGTCCTCATACGCCACGAGGTCGTTAGACATCACTACGCATCTTGCTGTCTTAATAGCAAAATCTTTACGCTGGCGACTTACCTTGAGGTGTTTACGTGCAAGTTTATTTCTAAAATTGGCTCTGTTTTTCGACCCTTTCTTGGTCTTGGACATACGGCCTTGAAGTCGTTTCAAAGACTTCTCGCTTTTACGGAGGTGACGCGGATTGGCAACGGTGTTACCGTCAGAATCGGTGTAGAAGTGGTTAAGCCCAACATCGATCCCGATATTGTGAGCAGTCGGTTCTCGTTTCTCCAAACGTTCTTCATTAATGCAGAATTGACAATAATAGCCATCTGCACGACGAACAACACGGACACGCTTAATCTGCTTCAATTGGTAGAAGTGCAAATCGCGGGTTCCCCACATTTTGAAGGTTCCCGCTTCAAATCCATCAGAAAAAGTGATACATCGCCTATCTTCAGAAAGTTTCCAGCCACTGGTTTTGTATTCAACAGACCCATGTGTTTGTTCTTTCTTAAAACGCGGATATCCCTTTTTCCCTGGTATTTTCTTTTTGCAGTTGTCGTAGAAACGAGATATTGCAGACCACGCTCGTTCCGCACTAGCTTGACGAGCCATAGAGTTGAGATTGTCTGCCCATTCAAATTCTTTTGCAAGAACGGCACAATAAGCGCTCAACTCGTATCTGCCAATATCACGATTGTCCATCCAGTATCTGACGCAACTGTTACGGACAAATCGTGCAGTACGGATAGCTTCATCCAGCTTTCCATACTGTTCGTTTGTTCCTTCCAACTTTGCTTCAAATACCAGCATATTTACGTTCAACTCACTAACGTAATTATAGGACAATTTCAGAAGGTAGGGTCGAGAGAAGTTATTACTAACCTCTCCCTCCCATCCGAAACCGTGCTTGCGATTTTCACCGCACACGGCTACTCCGGTGTCCCCTTGT
>NZ_JTCM02000210.1 GCF_000817785.2 Hassallia byssoidea VB512170
TCGTGACACCTGTAGCTGCGACTTCGCTTTCTCAGAAGATATCGAACCCCTGGATAACTCATCCTTGGAAAGGCTTCAGGGCAATCATGTCTGAAGCGCAACAACATCAACAGTTGCTAGAACTGCACAACCAAATGTTTATGTCTCCCCAAGATTTTAGCTATCGTTGGGGATTGGGTTACGAAGAATTAGCAAAAATCTGTGCCATCTCTAAATCGACGGCTTATCACTGGTTGGGTGGACAAAAAAGCCGCCGAGAAGCTGGATTACCTTACCAGAGAATTATGGCTGTGGCTGATTTTCTTTTCTGTAATGCCGAAGTAATTAACCCTCTGTTGTCACAGTGGCATAATCCTCAACACCCGAATTAATTCTTCAGTTTTTGCAAATTGACAAAACTTTTCTTCATCACCTTGACTGACATAAAAAATAGGTAGTAGGGTGCAATTTATCGTCACCAGCCTACCCACTGTTCCATGAATCGCTCCACCAATGACTCCTATTACCTGCCTTCCAGTATTGAATTAACAGAAAACCATGTCCTGATTTATCGCATGGCAATCCCTCTCAAAAATGCCATCAGCTACTTACAACAATTTCCCCAGTCAGAATATGAGGATATTTGCCTGGATGCTTTTGAGTTAGGATTTCTGTGCTTGCAAACTGCTCAAACCCGTCATGGCAACGAATTAATTAAGCAGCAGATGGAATCTTTATTGGTGGAGTTTCAGCAGGCAGTCAAAGTAATTGCTCACTCTTTTGGGCAGGAATTAGTTAATCAAGTAGGGACAGATAATGGTCAATTATTAGCTCCACTGCAAGCTCAAATTAATTTGACTTCAGCCGTCCTGACTGAAAAACTGAATAATGTCAGCACTTTGCTTACACACGAAATTGATCCCGCCAGAGAAACTTCTGTTGTTGGTCGCTTTCTCTCTTCATTACGCCAACTATTAGATGCTAAACGCTCTGATTCTATTCAGGGGGCATTTAAAGCAGCATTAATAAATGCCACTAAGGAAAATGGTACTCTGGCTGCGGCAGTTAAAAATGTGGTTTCTGAGTCTGTCAAACCATTAACCGAACAAGTGGAAAAACTGACCAGGGAAATTCGAGATCAACACGTAACACAACAAGTACTTTCTGTGACAACTGCAAAAGGCATCAACTATGAAGAATTAGTTGTTGTCGAACTGCGAAATTGGTCAAAGTTGAGTGGAGTAGAGGTGGAGCATATTGGTCATGATGGGGATACTGGTGATATTCTCGTAAAGTTCACCAGTAAATCGTTAGCTGTAATTGAACTGTCAATAGTGATTGAAGCTAGAAAACGACCCTCAAAGCCTTTTGGTCGCCAAGCAATCACTCAACATTTACAGTCAGCAATGCTGCGGCGTTCTGCAAATTCGGCAATTTTTTTAAGTTATTCCCGTGAAGGACTAGCGCAGGAAATCGGTGATTGGGCAGAGGGAGTTTCTGAGTCAGGTTATTGGATCGCCACAACCCATCCATTTTTAATCATTGCTATCCGCTTTTTGGTGATCCAGCAAAGGTTAAATAAATTGCGTACCTTTGAATCACAACTGGATGTGACTGCTGTTGAACAACAAATTCAGCAGATACGCACCGCTTTGGGACGAATCAGAACTATAAAAAAATCTCTGACAGAAATTGGGAAGGGTGTGTCTGTGATTAAAGCTGAGGCAGATGCACTGAGTGCAGATATTCAATCAGCGCTAAAGTCGATTGAGCAAACGCTGGGTTTTATTGGCAGCAAAAGTATCGATTAATAGATTAAGTGCATAATTCTGCAATATTTCTTCGCCGAGAAGTCGCACAACAAATTTTTTAGAAGTAAAGGTGAAATTATTTTCGCTCAATTCCCAATAGCTCTAGAGCTAGGTCAAGCACAAATTTTAGCTTTTCCTTTTAAATTTAACTTTTGGTTCCTTGCGTCTACCGAATTTTCTAGTCAAATTAGCTTGATTGAGTTCAAAAGATGGCTCATCTATTTTCAGTATCGCAATCTTGCGAAGTAAATCATACAAAGGCTCAATCAGTCCTCCAGATTTGATTCTCAAGTAAGAAATTACACTATCGATTTGCGTGAGATTTAATCGACCACCTTCCGGAAGAAATTTTTGTTCCCAATCATCTACAACCTCAATAATGTCTTGTTCAGTTAAATTGGGAAACTCATATGACTCTAAAAATGAGTCATGAACGCGCACGTATGGGAGACTTTTTCGCTCAAGAATATTATCGCTCAGATAGTAAGTTCCAACTAAGATAACGGAGATTCGCAGTTTTGTAAAAATATCAATTAGCTCATTAAAGGCTTCCAAAGTTAAATAGTCGGAATTACCAATTATGAGTATTTTGACACCATAACCTTTGAGAGTTCCCCATGCCCGCGATCGCAAATCTCGTAATGTTCCCACATGAGCAAGCGGATGACCTATTTCTTCCATAATGGAGCAATATAAATCCGTTGGGCCTCCATGTTGGTCAATTTCTGCATAAATAACAGTTGCAGGAATTTCCAAAAGCGTGCCTCGTCGCTTTACATATTGCGTCCTGTACAGTTGACAGGCTTTTAATAAGCCAGAACCTGTAGCGGAGGTAACATAACCACAGAGTTTTGCATCACGCTGGTCATCAAGCCAGTCAAACAATTCCGTATCGCGGTCTAGGGGAAGGTAAGTGTTAGCTTTACCAATCCGCTCAACCTCAGCTTGTGCTTCAGGCGATCGCCGTAGTTCCTCAGCAGGTTGCAAACTTGCATCAAACGACTTCTGAAATTCTAGATTGGCACTGGCTAAGTTTGTCTCCGACATGACAATTACCAATTATCCCTCATAAATTGGTTCCAATCTTTCACACCTACTCTAGGTCGCCGTCTAGCTTTGGCTGTTTGATTGGGATCAGGTTTATTCTGCGTAACTTGCTTATCTATTGAATTTACAGTATTTTGTGAATCTGTGTCATAAGTAGATATTAAATCTTCTTGTGATGTTGTTATTTCCTCTGGTGTTGCATTTTCAGGGAATAACTCTACTACTCTTGATTTGTTAGTTTTAACCTCATGTTTTTGCTGGGCTTTTTTACGGCGTTCTCTGCGTCTCTCCTTACGAGTTGTTTCTACATCTTCAAAAACAGACAATCGTTCGTTTAAAATAGAGGAATTATCTACTTGTTTACCTTCATCGCGCAATTTTTTCTTAATATAGTTCAATTCAGCCAGAGACATTCTTTCTCGTTTACAATCTCTAGCTTGTATAACACCTAAAAACTCTCCTGGTTCACCGTTAATAGGACGAGTATAAGCAAGAACTGTTGTAATATTACGCTTGTCATATCTTAAAGAAACTTGCTTTAATTCTAGACTTGGAGTCAGTAACGCACGCATCAAAAAGTGACATCGGAATAACGGTCTATTTTCGGGATAGTTACTATGTCCTACTTAAAGAGGAAAATGCCGACGCTGTGTGGCAAGTCTTGTCAGAGAATTCTTTGAAGCTTTATCAACCATCCCAGGAGGACAAAAAATAAGGGCTTCACCGAAGCCCAAGAGCGTTAACTATCTTGTGAGAACCCAATTATGGCAACAAAACTATGAAAATAAAAACCCTTCATGCCCACTTCCTTATTTCCCTTGGTAACTACAGCAATGAACGAGTCGGTTTTTCCGTCGG
>NZ_JTCM02000066.1 GCF_000817785.2 Hassallia byssoidea VB512170
TGCCATCGGGGCTGAAGCTGACGCCAATAACCGAGTTTGTATGCCCAGTCAGGGTTTTAATTTCTTTGCCGGTGGAGGTATCCCAGAGTTTCACCGTGTTGTCAGCACTTGCTGAAGCCAGCATCTTGCCATCGGGGCTGAAGCTGACGCCATAAACCCAGTTTGCGTGTCCTCCCAAGGTGTTTGGTGCTGCGACGTTGTTAACTGTATGCATTAATGCCAGTTTCACCTGGGTCCGGGTATTTGCGTCTACCCAAAGTGTACGCTGCATTTGTACAACAGCTTTTAAACTTGCTTCTAAAGCTTTTCCTCCATCTAAACTTAAAAGCGCAGATGAATTTTGAGTAATAGAATTAATTTCACGTATTCCAGCACTTTGCCAGCCCACACCAGCTAAACCAGCTAAACCCAAGGATACTACAGAGAAGCTACCTAGCCCGATAATTGTCAGTCGCCGTCTACGTTCCCGTTCCTGCTTATCCCTATCCCGTTGTTGTCCGCTAACTGCAATAAAATCTCGCTCTTCCTGCGTCATTTCCTCCGCACGCTTGTGCAACCAATCTTCTGCCACAGTCAACGGCACACCACGCAACAAAGCCCCAGAATCATGGTTGCTATTTTTCCATTCTCGTAATGCTACCTTTAACCTTTCTTGCCAAGTGCGAAATTCACGGTTATTATTTATCCACTTTCGCAAAGTTTCCCATTCCCGAATCAGCGCTTCATGCACCACCTCCACCGTATCTTGCGCGAAAGAAACCTCCCCTGCCTCCCCTGCCTCCCCTGCCTCCCCTGCCTTCCCTCCCCCCGTCACCACCAACCGCGCTTGATATCCCGCTAAATAACTCACCAAGCCCCAATTATCTTCCCCAACCTCCGCACGAGTCGCGATGCGCCGAGTATCCTCCGTTCCCTCCCCAGGACGCACTAATTGCACAAAAATTCGCTCTGCCTGTTTTTGCTGTGTTCCACTAAGTTGTTGATAAACCTCTTCTGCATGATTGGCGATCGCCTTCTTAACTCCGCCAATTTCATCGTATGCATGGTGAGTTAACACCCGATTTTCTTGCTTCTCCCACAGTCGAGTTAAAGCAAATTCCAACAAAGGCAAATTACCCGGTTCTTGTCCCACATCATCCAAAATTCGTTGCGTCAGTTGCCCTTCTAATTGCACCTCTAACTTTTGTGCCGGTAGTGCGATCGCTGCTTTCAGTTCCTCTGGTTTCATCGAACTCAGCAACTGAGGTGTATACTCCTGCAACGCATCCCGAAACAAACGGTAGGAAAGCACATAACCGTAAAAGTCAGCTCGTAAGGTGAAAACCAGTGTGAGATTTTCTGGAGAAATAGCCCCCAACAAAGCATCAGCAAAGCGTTCTTGTTCTTCCTTGTGGCAAAGAGTATAAAGTTCTTCAAACTGATCTGCAACTAACAACAGACGTTTACCAGCGTTGCGTTCTTTGATGCGAGACGCTACTTGCTGCAAAGTAATTCTACTGGACTGCATATCACCTGCCAGTCCCGCAGCTTCCCGCAGTAGTCCAGTTTCACTCAGTTCTGGCTCTAATAAACGCACCAACGCACAAGCCAACTGATAAAATGGTTGATTACCAGGACGGAAAGATGAAATCAGCCAGTTTCCCTCACTTCGCAACTGCGGAATCAGTCCCGCAAACACGATAGAAGATTTACCACTACCACTCGGACCAACCACACCTACCAAAGGCTGTTTGCGAGTCGTCTGAACTAACTCATTAACAAAAGTCTCCCGTCCAAAAAAGAAAGCTGCATCCTCTTCCCCAAAAGCAGACAATCCCTGGTAAGGGTTGGGTGGAATAACATCTGTTTCAAAAGTAGTTGAGACATCAGTTAACTGATTTTTCTTCAAAACCGGAGTTTGATGCTCCATAAAACCCATCATCTGAGATTTACCTAACTCATAGGCAAACTCCACATCTTCCCCAGCACCTAGAGCATCGTAAAATGCGACAGCAAAGGCAACAGCTGCTTTATCACCCACAGCTTTATTCATGCCAATGACATATTTTACATATTGGCTAATAGCCTCTGCTTGCACTTCTGAATAACAAGCATTGAGAACAACACACTCTACACCCTTTTTCGCAAACAGCTTAAACATACTTGCCAGCGCGTCAGCTTGTAGATACACCGTCTGCTTCATCTCATTTTCGAGGATAATTCCATCCTCAGCAGTACCGTGTCCGCTAAAGTGAACAATCTGCGGTTGAGTGTCGAGAATAGCGCGGTAAAAATCACGCGATCGCACTGCCCACTTTTGCTTCAATTTAAACTGTTCCCGCTTATTCGCTCGTCGCAACCCCTCATCAATTTCCCGCACTTCTACATCTAGTTGCAGCTTGGAGGTATCTCTGGGATTAGCTGCCAACAGCAAAATCGTTTTGACCTGCGCTTCATTATTCATTACTTGAAGAAGTGTAATGGTTTGTACAAGCCCCTAGCATCACTACAACTGCTTATGTACTGTTTACTGACAGAGTAATTTTATTATTGCCCTAAATAACGACGTAAAGACACGATTAATCTTGATAGAGACGCGATTAATCTTGATAGAGACGCGATTAATCTTGATAGAGACGCGAATTAATCTTGGTAGAGACGCGATTAATCTTGATAGAGACGCGATTAATCTTGATAGAGACACGATGTTCCTCGCGTCTCTACAACGGTTGCGGACATGATATTACCTATTCCAAGGTAATTTTATGGCGATCGCAAAGCGTTGTCGTCCCGACATCGCTCTCACCATCTCACCAAACGTAAAGTTATAAGACAACCACTTTGCAACAGAATTAATTATTTTGTATCCTAGGTTACAGAAATATTCTTAAATTGACTAATCAATTAAAGGGAACACAAAGCCATGAAACTAGATTCCCGTAAACTAGGTTTTAGCGTCGCAGGGCAAAGACAGAATCTAGATGGATCAAGTAAGTCTTACCCCAATTCGCAGCAGAAGTTGCAAGCTTCTACTTGGGTAAAGCTTTTAGAACTTCCCAGCACCTTTAGTTTTGACGAAGCGCTGTTATTATGTCAGGTTACAGAACACGAATGGCTAGCCTGGATTCCCGATCATGGGGAAGAGTTACTCAACACCAGGCAATTTAGTTATTAGTTAGTGGTTAGTGGATAGTGGTTAGTGGATAGTTGATAGTGGATAGTGGTTAGTTGATAGTGGATAGTGGATATTGGATAACTGTTGACTGTTAGCCAACAACTATCAACCATCAACCATCAACCATCAACTATCAACCATCAACTAACAACTAACAATCAACCAACTACTGCCAAAAATCAATAACCTCGTACCCCAGTTCCGCCAACATTTGCCGCAGCAGAGGTAAACTCAAACCAATAACGTTACTGTGACACCCTTCGATTTTTTCCACAAATAAACTACCAAAACCCTCAAGGGCAAAAGCACCAGCACACTTGAGCGGTTCACCCGTAGCAACATAAGCAGCGATCGCGCGATCGCTCATTTCCCCAAAATAAACTCTTGTTACTTGACACTTGACTAAAGTCTGATTTTGGTCTTTATCAATCAAAGCATGACCAGTATACAGATCGCCAAAATTACCTCGCATGATTTGCCAACGAGCGATCGCTTCTTCTGCATCTGCTGGTTTACCATGAATTTGACCATTAAGAGCCAAAACCGAATCACAACCCATTATCAAACCTGATGCAAACTGAGGCGCTACAGTTTCTGCCTTACACTGAGCAAGAGTTTGCACCAATTGCCCTGGCTCACTGAGTTGGATTTGCGACTCATCAAAATCACTAGCGCAAACAGTCGGTTCAATTCCAACAGTTTGCAACAAACGGCGTCGCGCCGGGGAAGCAGAGGCGAGTATAAAAGTGGGCATGGGGCATGGGGCATGGGGCATGGGGCATGGGGCATGGGGCAGGAGGAAGGGGGAAGGGGAAAAGGGGAAGGGGGAAAGGGAAAATATTTCTTCTTTCTTGTCCTTTACCCTTTACCCTTTACCCTTTACCCCTCTTCAAATCCCCAGTCCCTAATCCCTAGTCCCTAATATACAGAAAAAGAATTCACACAGCTTTCTATTATCTGTTTAACTCTCTGCCAACGGTTTTCGGTGACAGAGGCGTTAAAGGTAAAAAGTTTACCTCGGCTAACAGCGACACTGGCGAGGTTATGCCGTTTTTTGTTATTGGGGAGTTGAACTTCATACTCTAACAAGTAGTAAGTTTTACCCTTAGATTCTCGTTGTGCGGCGTTGACTAATTCGGCTTTGCGACCAGAGTCAGGAGGAGCGATCGCATTTTTTGACAACTTATATCCTACCTCTCCAGGCGTGCCCAGTTCAGCCAAAGTTTTGTTATCTGGAACCGGACTAATCACCACAGAAACATTTTCAGTCACCTGAATCAAATCGTGAAACACTACATCCGGTCCGTCGGCAACTTTAACTTGCACCCAACCGTTAGGATATAAGAACTGATAGCCATCAGTAGTGTCTACAAAGCTGTTGAGTCCAGCCGCAGCCGCTACACCAGAATTACTCAGGCTAAAGCTAAATACCAATAGCAAAATCAATACAATTCGTTTCCACATTTCTACAGATTCCTTTAGGCTGGAAGCAACACAAGGCACGCTTAAATTTACCGTTTTCATTCTCCCATCAACAGGGACATTTAGGAGAGGGGGAGAGGTTAGTAGTTAGTGGGAGCGTGGGAGCGTAGATAGTGGAATTTGGATAGTGGATAGTTGATAACTGTTAACCGTCAACCAACAACTAACCACCAACAACTAACCACCAACCACCAACGAAACAAATTATGCTGATAAGTAACGAACTACGTTGGTTTTACCCTGGCAGTATACCGGAAGACATCGAACTTTGGTTCAAACAAAATTGCCTCCTTGACCCGTTGCAGTCACCAGAAGAACGAGAAGATGTATATTTGTACTCACCATGTGACTTTTTGGGAATCAAACTGCGTCAAGCACGACTAGAAGTTAAATGGCGCAAATCAGAATTAGGAATAGTGCGTTTTTTTGACTCTATAGAAGGCAAAACAGAAAAATGGGGCAAGTGGCTGTGCGAAGATTCGACAAAAGAAAGTTTTCAGAAGACAACGGTTGTAAATACTCCTTCGTGGGTGAGTGTGCAAAAAGTTCGTTATTCGCAACTTTACCGAATTATCCCGGAGTTTCCACCGCAACCTGTTTCAGCTAATAAATCTATCGACAACGGTTGTACCGTAGAACTTACCCGTCTACTGATTCGGGAGAATCCTTGGTGGAGTTTAGCGTTTGAAGCTAGCGGTGAAGAAGCCTGTTTGATGGATAATCTTCAAAAGACTGCTAGTTGGGTATTTAATAATTATCGCGGGTCAAAGTTGCTGGCTGCGGATTCTTTCGCTTATCCCAGTTGGCTTGAACTTGTTTGTAAATGACAACTTACTTGCTATGAAAATAAAGCTAAAGGTAATAATGTGTTGAAAAATACTCAGCAATTATTTAAGAAATAATCAAGCAATTATACAAAAAATATACCAAAAGACATAAGTATATAAACCTGTAAATTGAAAAAAATAGCAGACAAAGCAAAAGTAAAATGTTAGACCATTACAGGGAATAGCGATCGCAACGCTAAATACGAAAATGCTTTATCTCGTAAGAAATTGTTACAGTCGTGGTTGCGATCGATGAATGTCAGTGCCAGACTATACAGCCCGTCAAAGCCGAATTGAAAATGCTATTCGGGTTAGCAATTGCTTTCATGTTATATTTTGCACCAAGAAATTAGGAGAAATTCATGCCTTTAAAAAATTACGGTGTTTTGAAATGTCAAGCGATTGAACGCAAGCTTGGTGAAGGATCTACTCCTCATTACCAAGTGTTAGTTACCGACACTAAAGTAAAGCATCGCATCGCCATCAACGTTAAATCAAAAGAAAGTCCCTCAGAATTGTTGTATTTTGTAGACGACAAATTCAATCACCCGATTATCAAAGGGCTAGTTAAATTAAATTACGGCTTCAATCAATTGGATAGCAAACCAGGAGGGTTAGCTTTAGACTTCATCCGGGGAAATTTATTTGCGCCAAATCAGATGAAACCTTTACCATACAACGTTCCCGGACCCGACAACGACCTGAACGAGTTGCTAGAATTATACATTAAACGGGCGCTGAAAAATAAAGATATAACTTTATACGCCTTTGGCGAAAAGTGGGGACCGGAAAAGAATAAAGAGGACAAATATTTTCATTTTCTCCCTGGAAATGGTATTCATGACATCCACATGAACCAAGGTAACGCCGGTTCATTTCAGCGGGATAATGGAGTTTGGCAAGACGGTGGACTGCTGATTCATTATCCATCCCGGAATCAGTGGGTAGGAATATTTTTAGCCTTCCAATCGCAATCTTTCCATACCGACGATCGCACTGGTGACAGAATAGAAACGCTAATTGCACCATCGATTGCGGGTATTCGGATTATCGCAGCTTTGGTGAATCCTGGTAGCCAAGATACAGCCAAGAATGTAACATTAATTAACACTTCCGCAGATAAAGTTGACTTGAGTGATTGGAAACTTGCAGATAGCCTCAAGCGTAAGCAATCCCTGAGTGGCATCATTAACCCAGGTGAAGTTATGCAAATACCTTTGGATACAAACCATATCCAACTAGAAAATGATGGTGGTATCATTACGCTTCTTGATAACAATGGCATCAAGATAGACGGTGTTTCTTATACCAAAGAAGATGCCCAAAAGCCAGATTGGACGATTCTATTTTGATGAGCGTTGAAGCGTTGATGGTTGAAGCATTGATGGTTGAAGCGTTGATGGTTGAAGCGTTGATGGTTGGAGCGTTGGAGCGTTATTAACCACTATCGACTATCGACTATCGACTATCGACTATCGACTATCGACTATCCAATATCCACTATCCATTAACTTGCAACACCACCAACGTCATATCATCGGTGTTTTGCTTATCGGCACCGATGAATTGGTAAACTTGGTTAAACAGGTAATCGAGAATTTCCTCTGCTCCATTGCAATGCCTGCAAGCCAAATTAAAGGCATCGACAAAGTTTTCTTCATCGAAGCGATCGCCTCCCGCAGAAGCCGCCTCAGTCAAACCATCTGTATAGTAAATAATTGTATCTCCAGGTTCTAACTGTGCCTGAGCATCTTCATATTCGCTGTTAGTATCCAAACCAATCAACATACCCAATGTATCCAAACGTGTCACAGTTTTTGTAGCTGCGTGCCACCACAAAGGAGGATTATGTGCTGCATTGCTATAAGACAAAATTCTATTTTGGGGGTCATATTCTGAGTAAAACAGTGTCACAAAACGGTGGGAATTTTCCAAATCCGCATACATGACTTGATTTAAATTTTGAAGAATTGCTGCTGGCGAATTACCGTGTAATACTTCTCCTCGTAGCATTCCCCGCATCATGGTCATAATTAACCCAGCTGGGACACCTTTGCCCATGACATCACCAATCACAAAACCCCAACGACCAGTTTCTAAGCTGATAGTATCTTTACTATTTAGCTGAAACTGATTCTGCTTGGTAGGAATAAAATCATAATAGTCTCCGCCGACACGATTTGCCGGTTTACAACGCGCAGCCAAAGCTATACCAGGAATCGAGGGACATTGACGAGGTAAAAGCCGTCGTTGAATTTCCGCACCAATTTCTAGTTCTTGATCTAAGCGTTCTTTTTTTCGTAATTCTACAGCCAGTTCATCGTTTTCAATCGCTACAGCTGTTTGGTCTGCCACTAACCGGACTAATTTTTGTCTAGTTTCCGTCCAGCTATATTCCGGATCGCGACTCAAAACATACAGCCATCCTCGTTCTGCATGTTTGACCAGAATTGCCGTACCAAATATTTGCATATCTGGTCCTAAGTAGCGATGCATCTGGGCATCCAAAACACCCGTAGCGTTTGCTAAAGGTGCCGTATTTGGCAGAAGTGTGATTTGACTGGTAGCGGTTTCTAGCGCTTTGCGAATATGTTTGCGCTGGTGACTATCCTGCCAATGCAACTGCTCCAATCGAACTTGACCATTAGGTTTATAGAGAAACAGAGCACTACCATCTGCATCTGTTACTCGTGTCGCCATCAACGGAATTAGCTCTAAAAACTGATTCAAATTATTGAAGCTTCTCAGAGCAAATCCTAAAGAACTTAACAAATCTTGAATTTTGTTTTGTTCTCGGTGCAGCCGTGCCACGAGTTCTTTCAGCGCTACAACCGGAGTGACATCCGTTGCGGCACTACTATTACTATCAGTTGGTTGAGAGGGCAGTTGAGACACAGGCACAGCTATTATTTCACTTAACTGAAAAACCGAATTAGATTACTTATAAATCATGTAGGCAAGGGCAATTGCTAAACCATATTGAAACAAGGTTTGTCAATTTAGCAAGAGTAGAAAGACGTAAGATGTCAATTTAACAAGTATTGCATTTGCTGATTGTATTTATTCGTCAAAACAGAAGTTTTAAGTAAGTTTTTTGCTCCAAAAGAGACTGGTATTGACAGCAATTTCTCTTAGATCCTAGAAAGCTTTCAATTCTTTCATAACTTAATAACCAAGTCATATATCTTGAGATAGAGAAAATACTTGGGTAAACAGATAAATTTTTACGCTCTCCGAGTCAGTGTTGACACTGGGGGGTCTGGGGTTTAGGGGGCTTATAACCTCAGGGGTGAGGCACTCTAAGGCAGATATACTTACGCTTTCTTCTAAGTTTAAGTTATGTAAATAATATTGATCCTACTTTCTTGACAACAGATATACAGGCTTAAGAAACAAAAGCCAGAAAAAGCATAGCACAAGACCTTTAACCTATAAATTAGTAATGGTGTTTTAGTTTAAGCAACACACTTCAAATTTATAAATTTTGGACAGAGAATATTCAGTGACGTTTTTTGAAGCAGACACGGGTAATACATATAAAAGTATTGCTCCACCTTAGTTATGCCAATTCACTTAAGGGGGCGACACCTGACCAAGACTTATGTGGCACGAGCGTTCGTTTAATAGATCCAAGGGTACCCCACGACATACGGGCGTTGAAGGAACCGTCTCACATAAGGCGCTGGGTTGTTGCAGGGGACTTTATAAATTTCTAAGCCCAAACATAGCCTGACTTAGCTCTGTGAAAGTAAATTTATTAGTTTGAAAAGAAAAATTATCAATAAGGGACTAGGGCGTGTTTTCGCTCCTGCCCCTAGTCCCCAGTCTCTCGATCTAACCACTCAATAAAGCTTCGACAAACTCGTAGCTAGAAAACGGACGCAAATCTTCAATTCCTTCTCCAGCACCAATAAAGCGAATCGGTAGACCTAGTTGCTGCACGACGGCGAGGGCAACGCCTCCTTTAGCGGTACCATCAAGCTTAGTTAAGACTACACCACTGAGTTGGGCAGCTTGAGAAAAGACTTCAGCTTGCCGCAATCCATTTTGACCTAAAGTGGCATCAAGAACCAACAGTGATTCTACTTTTGCATTCGGGGCTTTTTTGTCGATAATTCGCCGGATTTTACTAAGTTCATCCATCAAGTTTTTCTTGTTTTGCAGTCGTCCTGCGGTATCGACCAGAAGTAACTCTGTTTCTCTTGCAACGGCAGCGGCGATCGCATCAAATACAACCGCTGCTGGATCTGTATTCTGACCAGGATTCGCAATTACTTCCACACCGCTTCTGCTACCCCAAACTTTCACCTGTTCCACAGCAGCAGCGCGGAATGTATCTGCCGCACCAATCAAGCATTTATAGCCAGATTTTTGTGCCAAGTGAGCGATTTTGCCGATGGTAGTGGTTTTACCAGCACCATTCACCCCAGTAATTAACCAAATATTAAGATTTTCTTTTTCTGGAGTAAAACTAGGTTTGTAGGATGTTTTGAGCGGCGCATCCAGCATATCCCGGAGGATAGTTTTTAGGTAGGCGATCGCCTTATCTGGTGGAGTAACTTCTTCTCGTAGCTGTTTCTGTAACGCTTTGATAATATAGTCTGTTGCTTCCACACCCACATCTGCTTGCAACAGCAACGATTCAATTTCATCGACTGCTGCTTGATTTAGCGGTCCTTGACCGACAATCGCCTTCAGTTGGTTAACAATACCGCGACGAGTTTTGTCTAAGCCTTGTCGCAGCTTTTTCAGCCAGTTAATTTCTTCAATTGAAACATCTTCCGCACGCCTACCTTGCGCCGCCAAAACTTCTGTAGACCACACAAATCCGTCATCAAAGGCAAGTCCGGGGATTTCCTCTACTATCTCTGGCGTAGCTGGCTGTACTACCTCGGTTTCTGGTACTTCAATTGCACTTGCTATGAGTCGTTCCTGTTTTGCTTGCCTTTCTGCCGCTGCCCGTTCTAAAAAGGATAAAGTTGCTGGCGGTGTGGGTTGTGCATCCTCTGAACTAACAACTGCTCCGCTGGGTGTCACTTCTGCCTCAGTCGTGGTATCTATATTTTCCGGATCTGGCTCATCAGCAGTTGTTTCATCTGATAGCTGTTCCGGATCTGGCTCATCAGCAGTTGTTTCATCTAGTGGTAACTGTTCAGCATCTGGTTCTTCTGGTGATGCTGTTTCTAGTTTTGGCGCTTCTGTGACTTCAACAGAAGGAGTTTCTACTTCCTCTGCTTGTTGCTTTTGCTGGATGTTTTTGTAAGCGGATTTAGCGAATGCTAACAAGTCTGTTGCCGCTGCGGGTGAATCATCGTTGCTTGAGGTTTCGGCGGACTCTGTTTGAGATTCTTGTGTAGAAGGAGTTTCTGTTTGTTTTTCTTGAGCGGGGGTGTTAGCAGGATTGTTATTTTGACGACGGAACCAATTAAAAACCATTGCAGCTATAAGTGTTATGAGTTATGTAGAGACGTTCCAATGGAACGTCTGTACGGGAGTTATGAGTTATGAGTTTAATTTAACTTCTCACGCTTTCATAAAATTTTAAACTCTGGATATCCTCACTTATGCTGGGGTTTTCACCCCAGGTTATCCTCATCAACTCAAAACCGTGCAGCGTTGCCAGCACTGCGCGATCGCCTTGGTGCCTTTAAACAAGCAATCTCATAACCGCGATATTAAAGTTATCAAACGTTATGCAGTTTTTTTCTGGTCAGTGAATCGACGCAGAACACCATTGATAAATCGATGACCGTCCTCTCCGCTGTAGCGTTTGGCTAACTCTACTGCTTCGTCGATTGTCACGCTGTCTGGAACTTCTAAAAATTCCATTTCAGCCACAGCGATTCGCAAAATATCGCGGTCGATTTGAGCCAGACGAGTTACTTGCCAATCTACCAAAGCGTCGGAGAGTAATTGATCGATCGCTTTTCGTTCTTCATTGACTGTTTTGACAATTTCAATCGCGTATCTAGCAACATCTTTGTCTTGGTTAGCTAGCTGAATCAGTTCTGGAAACTCAAGCGCGGTGCCAAGTTGATTAATTGCCGTTTGGGTATATTCGATTGCCTCTTTGACCATAGTTCTAGCAGTATTGACATCAGTGGTGCGAGTTTGGCTGCTTAAAAGGCGATCATTACTGCGTTGTAATTCCCCAGCAGCATTATCCAGAGAGTCTTGTACTTCTAGTGTCAGGGTACGTACTGCGGCTAGCACTAACTTAGGTAGTTGTGCTTCTGTCAATTTTTTGGGGTTAATTGGCATCTGACTAAGACTTAAAAGCGCCAATTCACGAGCAATTTGACGGGGTTTACGGGGTTGCATAAAAGTGTATCTAAGTATGTTAAAACTGAGTTGATTTTGGCTGCGAATTGGGAACTACACGGTGGTGAAACTGGCAAACAGTTTCTCTCGCGTGCATTTGCTATACAATTTTAAGTCTCTTCTAGAGGTATAATCTGCCGTTTTGTTTCAGTTTGTGGCACTTCCAGTTTGCGGTCTTTGGCGATAACTAAGGTCGGTAAGGGCGTATTTGGAGCGACAATGCCACCAGAAACAATTATTTTAAAGGCATCTTCTATCGAGATTGATAGATTTACTACCTCATCTTCCGGAAGTACTGCATACCATCCAGTAGTCGGATTTGGAGTGGTGGGGATAAAAACGCTCAACACTGGGCGAGACAATTGAGATTGAATCTCACTGCTAATTGTGCCAGTGACGAAGCCGATCGCCCACATTCCCCGGCGCGGATATTCTACCAAAATTACGCGGCGAAACTTACCATTAGTATCTTTTAATAATGTTTCTAAAAGCTGTTTCAGGGTTTTATACACCTGTCCAGCTAAAGGAATCGCCTGCAATACTCGCTCACCAAAATCTAGTAACCACCGCCCAGCAATATTCCGAGCCATCAAACCAATCAAGAGAATACTGAATAGCGGTACTGCTAGACCAACTAAAAGATTCAGTAAATTTACTACAATAGGGTGCATCCCATCAAAGGGATTCACTTGTTTAGGAATTTGGGTGAGAAAGTTGATTACCCAACTGGCAATGGTAATCGTTAGCCAGATGGTTGTCGCTAGGGGAATCACTACCAACAAACCAGCAATCAGGTCATTTTTTAAGTCCTGCTTTAGGCGATCGATTAACAAGCCCCTATTCTCCTTTTTTAGGTTATTGGAACTTCTGTTATTGGTATTCATAACCAGCATCGTCAAATTGCACTACTGTAGTTTGCTATCCTGTGCAGGATATGCTGCTGTAAATCCCTACTAGAAAAAGGCAGAAGCGAATAATACATATATATATCATCTACTTTTTGGCTTTTCTATAACTGTCTAGTCATTTCCGCCGACCTATACTAGCTTTTACTCAATGGGATTTGACGCGATGCAAGCCCAAACAGCCTGAAGTTCTGATTTTGAGTAAACCTCAGCTTTAGTCCATATGGACATGTACCAACCAGAATGATGGCTGGTTATTCAAGAGACGCTGTTACTTTTCTTTGTCAGACTTGTAAATGATTGTTGCAAGTCCTTTAGGCTTTTATCGATCCTACCGCGCTAGCTAAAAAGCTGCCCATAATTCTGAAAGCTTTATTCCTTCAGCGTTATTGTTCTGTTGAGCTAGGTGAGTAAATCTCACATCGGCAGGACGGTAGAAGATAAAAATTTATGTTAAAAATCTTAATTTATAGTAAATGTAACATTATTAAGGAATAGGAAATAATTTTCTTTCCTATTCCCGATAATCAATTAAATGGATAGTTTTTCAGGTGCTGTCATCTGGGCACTATTCTCGTCTATAGTTGCTTCTATATCTGAGTCGGGTTTCGGCATGTGCTTCATTTCCCAAACTTTCAGCAAAATTAGATATTCGTAGAATGCTTGTAGTGTACACCAAGCAGTGCCGGCGCGTCCGTCTAAGCAACCGCCCAAAATAAAATACATATACAAAAAGCGTAACAGCGGTCGAGCGGGTAAACGCAAAGACAAATCTTTTAAAGCGCGGCGTTTTTCGACTTCTGACTTACCAAAAAACAAATTTAGCCAGTTAACGTTGCCGTGTTCTAGTTGATACAAGGTTTCTTTAGCTTCATCTGTAGAGTAACGATTGTGCTTTTCTATCCAACGGGTCAAGCCTTTGCTACAAGTATAGTGAGGGTAAGTTTCCTTTAAAAAGCTGGTTGCACCATCACAAACTTCGCGTTCAGTATGACCGTAGTCGTCAAACCAAACTTTACCATGACGGAAGAGCCGCAGTTGGTAACGGGGATATTGGGTGCTGTAGCGAATCCAACGATTCATGAACATGACACGTTCAGCGACATAATAGCCGATGTAGTCTGGATTATTCATGGCTTGGAGGCATTCAGCAAATAGTTCTGGTGTCATGCGCTCGTCAGCCTCTAGAATGTAGACCCATTCGTATTTAGGGGCAATAGATTCTAGCATCCAAGTACGTTGTTTTCCGTGGCTTTCAAAAGCATGTTGAACAACACGTACAGGATAGTTTTTTGCTCTTTCGACAGTGCGATCGCTACTGCATGAGTCTACAACAATAATGTCATCCGATAGCATCGCTGACTCGATACAAGCGGCAATATCTAACTCTTCGTTATATGTGAGTATGTAAACTGAGAGCATTTTCTAGTTTTATAAAGATTTTACTAATTGCTAAATAGCCGTCATCAACTGCGTACAGATGTGACTCATTGTAGTTGGCGCTTTCTTTGAAGACAGCGCTAACTACAAGTTAAGTCTGTCTTGTGTTTTTCATGTTGACAGTCTAACTGCCCTACAAATGAAAGATTAGCGTGCCGGCGCTTTTTTACGTCCACCACCTTGTAAAGCACCCATACCTCTTAATCCTGTCCAGCCGATGATAATGTAACCGATAGCCAATAGCAAACTACTCATCCCAATCCGCAGTCCAGACTTCAAAGCTTCTTGTTGAGCTTGTTTTTGGGCTTCTTCCTTACGCTGACGAATTTGGTTGAGTCTTTCATTTGCAAGTCCCTGAGGATCGCTTTGCTGCGCTAGAAATTTGTCAAGCTCTTGGGGATTTGCCTTAAACTTCTTGAGTAAATCTTTCTGAGTTGCAGGGAGGTTAGGATTATCAAGTGCTTGCTTATATTTCTGCTCATCTTTGAGCAAGTCAGTAAACTGAGCTTTGATTTGGCTCTTTTGCTGTTCTAGTTGAGCCTTAACCTGAGCGTTACCCAGTTGTGCTTGTAATTGAGTTAACTGGCTTTTGAGTTGAGTTTCTGCCTGATCCGCATCCTGGGTGATTCGAGTTACTGTCTGAGACTTAGCTTGATTCACATTATTAAGGTGCAAGGGAAAAATCAGTAAGAATAACAACCCTAAGAGACTCGATAGTATCAGTGCGGGAAATCTTAAATCTACAGGTTGTGGGCGATCGCCATCATTAGTACTATCAATCCAATATCCGGCAAACAGCATCCCCAAGCCAACCATAGGCACAATTCCTCGGTCAACTAACGCTGTTGCCAAGCCGATTTGCCACCCTTTATCAGTCGGTTGGAAGGGAAACAGCAAAATCAAAAAGTCCAGCAAAAAGGACAAAATTAAGATAGTCCCAACCACTTTTAGTGTGCGGGCAGCGTTCACAGTAGCCAAACGGTCAATCATAGTTTTTCGGTCTTGTAGTGAATATTAGTGAATGTCATATTTAAAGTTACTGGAATATTGTTCCCTTGACCTTATCTGTTATTTAGAACCTCAGAGCAAATTTAATACATTAAATTGAATTTTTACCCCTTGATTTTAAACTACACCACGGTAGCACCTGTAATTTAGGGTGTCTTCCGGAAATTCCTCGTGTTCAACTATACAAGCGTTGGCTAAGGGAGGGGGGGGGATAGGGGGATGGGGAGATGGGGAGAAAGAATTGTCTCCTTGTCCCCTTGTCCCCTTGTCTCCTTGTCCCCTTGTCCCCTAGTTTCTACTCCCTAGTCCCTACTCCTTAGTCTCTTGTTCCCAAATCGGCAGATCCTCTGGACGGTCAACATCAGCTAAGGTAGGTAAGTAAGCCACTGATAAATTAAGTTTCTGGGCAATATCCACAGTTTCTGATAAAACTTGAGAAGTTCCCCAATCGATATTAGTCAATAATTCGGAAAACGGCTGCTGCAAACCAATCAGATAATAGCCACCGTCTACCGCAGGACCTAGCACGAGGTCAAAGACGTGCAGTTGCTCAAAAGCTGTTGCGAGAATCTGAGGATTTACACCAGGGCAATCTGTACCAATGATAACTACTTGTTCTGCATTTGATTGAAAAGAATTTAAGAGCGATCGCATCATTCGCGAACCCAGATCGCCTTCACCTTGTAACTGATAAACTAAATCAGACCCCAGCCAATCTTGCATCAATTGCAAATTACCACCCGCAAACCGTATTTCTAAAGAGATAGCAGTATTTGCTTGCAATTCTTTAACCTGAGATACTGTATGTTCAGTCATCTGTCGCTGAAGATTCGCAGCACCAACACTGCCCAAAGCTGGTATCAGCCGAGTTTTTGTCTTTCCCGGTTCTGGATAGCGAGTAAAAATAATTAGATGCTGTTTCGAGTTTGTTGGTGATTTTAGCACGCAAGCGGAGTATCTTGTCTAAACAATCACAAATATTTTAATAGCAATAATCACCGTCTTTAGTTGTAGCACGTTCTTTTGCCGTTCGCATCGTTCCTAAAAGTGTAGAAACATAAACGCAACGCTTGGCTTTACCCGCATATGGACTAGATAATGTTATCCGTCCAAGCTGTTTAACATTACCTTTGTAGTCAAATTGAAATTTTCGTATACTATTTGGTTCTGGCAAGGTTGTTTCAGAATCAAGGCGCACATTATAATCTAAATTATTCCACTTAGCATCAGTTGGGTTGACTGTAGCAGGATGAACTGCCCACTGAACAATATCGTTATTTACTCGAAAACTGGCTTGCCAGGTCAATTTTTCGTTGGTGGCTTGGCTTTGAGCTTGGCGCATGGCGTTGTAAACTTGGTTTTGGGCAGTGTTGAGGCGTTGAACGTTTACAAAAGTCAGCCAGCTGGGTAGAGCGATCGCAGCTAATAGACCTATTAGTACAACAACTACCAAAATCTCTAGCAGCGTGAAGCCACTGTTAAAGCGATTCTTGGAGATATTTTTTGTATTAACTAGAAGTAGAAGACGCACCAAGATTTTTTCCATATTTAATGCACCCAATATATTGATACATTAATTATTACTTTTTCTTTCATTCCAACTGTTAAAAATAACAATTAATCAGGAAAAATTATTTCTTAAAATATCCCTTTTTCAATAGAAAAAAAGGACTAATTAAACTACTTAAAAACAGTTGCATTTCACAAGCAGCGACCAACTCAGTTTTTACCTGTGTCCGATATTTAAGTAAATGCAAGACAATTTTACGCAAGTCATTTATTATATAGGCAAAAAAAGCGAATGGTTTAACCCAAGGGTTTATATTCATCATTCGGGTAACATATCGGCTAAGTCCAATACCTTGAAAAAATGGAATCAAATACTCTCTTTGCAAGCGCCAATGAGGTATCTGATGATATATTTCCATTTCCGGGTTATACCAAATTTCCCAACCAGCTTTCTGGATGTAAGACAACATTTCTAAGTCTTCACTGGTAAGCATATTGCCAGCGACTCTGCCAGTTAAAATAGAATGATTCGGCACGCTTTCTAACCACGCTTGTCTGCGAACAACAAGTCCAGCAGAAGGTGGTAGTAATTTTTTTGAAGCTTCATACAGCAAAGGCAAATTTCCGCGCTCAGTAATTGCCAAAAAAGGGGCGATGCGCTGAAAATTTTCTGGTGGTTCTACTTCCCAGTTTGGGTGGATTTGGCTACCATAAGCCCCCAGTTTTGGATTTTTTTGACCAAAGTCATAAGCTTTTGCAACCCAGTCTGATACTGGGTAATTATCATCATCAAGAAAACCGATAAATTTGCTTTTGGCTTCCTCAACTGCTCGTTTTCTGGCGTATGCTGCTCCCTGTTGTGGTTCAAAGCAGTACTTTAAGGCGTAAGGGCATTGCCAGTTTGCTTGATAGTTTTGAACAACTTTAGCGGTCTTGTCAGTGCTGTTATTATCTACAACAATGATTTCCCAACATAAGTGTTCGGTATTAATTTGATTTCGCAGTCGTTCTAGCAGTTCAGGCAAACGACTTTCACCATTGTAAGTTGGGATAGCCACAGTAAAGTCAAGGTTCTCAGTCATAGCCTAAAATTTGTATTGCTATTAGGATACTTTTTTAGTATGCCCAGTCAAGGGGAAAAAATCTAGTCAAAGTTACTATGTGACTAATTTGCCATCACTAATGAGATAAATATATAAACAAAAATTGCACCTGATATTTCAAGTTTGCTTTGAAGGTGCAGTTTATGGTTCCGTATTTTTATGGAATTTTTATTATAGTTTAGCTATTGCATTTATTATTTAGTTACACTTATCATCTTTTGCAGTTCGCATTCCTCCTAAAAGAGTGTCTACAATGACGCATCGTCTCAACTTGCTAGCTGATGTAGAACTTCCTACGTTAGGTGCAGCTACAGCGATTTTTAAACCAAGTTCGTCTGATGAACCCCCTGCTGTTCCAGGCAAAGCACCCATATAATCGAAAGTAATTGTGCCACTTCCCAACGTATTATAGTTGACGGGATCAGAAGCTTTTTTGTTGAATTTAGTACCATCAGAATTATTCTCAAGATTGGTATAAAATAAAACTTGGTTTGATTTAAATCCTATATCCTCACCTAAATGCTTCCATATACCTTTTTTATCATAATTGGAAGGAGCCGGAGGTGGAATAACGCCTTGATGAACCGCTACCATAGAAATGTTGCCAACATTTATAAAATTGACATTTTGAAAACTGACGCTATAGCTCAATTTTGTCTTTTTAGCTTGTCGCTGTGCGTCTTGCAGTGCAGCTAAGACGACATCGTTAGCTTTATTTACTCGCTGTCGGTTGGTAAAACCAAGCCAGCTAGGAACTGCGATCGCTGCCAGAATTCCCACCATTATTACTACTACCAAAACCTCAATTAATGTAAACCCAGCAGTTTGTTGATAAACATAGGAGGAGCGTTTTGATTTTGCAGCCAACATTTTTATAGAGAATTTACCTAACATATTGAATGATATTGGGCTATACATAGTACGCTTTCCTTAGTTAACTCAACGAATTCAAAGTTTATTTAGTAAATACGAATCCGCGTCCTTGTACCCTTACGCTTGCTTGAGGATAATAACTTTCTCTTTCTTTTCTTTCATTCGTATAATCTAGATCATTTTGTTGAAGTCGGGCAATTGCATTACCCCGTAAATATACTTGCACTACTGTGTTGCTTGAATCTACACAAACGTAGAAGCCGCGTGTTTTAACATTACCAGTAGCTACAGCATCTCCGCTTCCTGTAAACTGTGGCACCATTTGTATACTAGGAGGAGGAGTCGCAGTTAGAGGTGTAGGGCAATCTGTAGGTTGTGGATTTTTATCTGTGCTAATAGGTGTTTGGTCTATATAATCAATCAAAGGCAAAACATCTTGTTTGTAAGTTTTTGTAGTGTCTTTTGTCCATTGATTCATTTTGCTCTTTAAGTTGCCAGAGTCTTTTAGTTCAAATTTTTTAAACCCATCATCTCTAGTTTCGTTTTTATTGGCATCAGTGATTCCATACCCATCGCTTATTTGAAATCTACCAATTCTAGCAGCTTTAGACCATGTAAGGTTATCATCTTTAATCAAATAATAGGCGACTAAAGAGTAAACGAACGTATCATCTAATTGACTACCTGCTGTATCGTTAACCGGAAGTCCGTTGGGAATAAACTGCCGTTTCCAAAATACAAGAACAGGAAAAAATTTATTTTTATCATCAGTTGTGTTTTTAGGTAGTTGCTGCCTAATAGCATTAATTCCATCAGCATCGTAAATATAAACTGCCTGTTCCAAATCACGTTTAATGTAGTCAAGTGCTGTTTTAATTTCTTGCTCAGAGTTTACTTTCGCTTGCTCTTTGCGATCGTTATCCAAAACATTAATCATAAATCCTAGCAGAGGAGTGATTACAAGAAAAGCTAGGATCATAGCTACTAGCAATTCTATAAGAGTAAAACCATCATTTTTTTGTTTAGTCTTAGAGATTATTAGCTGATTAATTAAAACCCTTTTAAGTAGACTCATGATATAGTATTTACCTATTCAGATTTCAGATGTTTAGCATTCAGATTGAGGATTAGGTTTAGGATTACTAGTTGGATTAGAATCAGGGGGTTTGAGGCGATCGCAGAAATTCCCAAACGAGGTTGATTTATTCGATATTTCTGTCGTAAATTCTACTAAGGGAGCTTGTATGGCTGTTAAGCCAGTTCCCCCAGTAAAGGAATTTTGTATTTTGATGTCTTTATCCTTTAATGCTTTTAGCGTTATACCAGATTTAAAAGCATCTGCTCTGTAAACTCGCACTCCCAATTTATATCCCTCTTGGGCATCGATGGAAGCCGAATTATATCCAAACGTCTGAATAACCATGTCCTTATAGCTACTAGTTGTACAGCCATCAGTGTTATCTCCATTGAAGCAATACAAACTAGCTGATGAAGACGTAGGCGAAGAACAGTAGTCATTTGACTTATTGCATGTTAATGTCCCTGAAGGAGCATCTGGTGGTAGCGGATCGGTGGTTGCACCTACACTTTTCTTTGTGATAGTAGGGGCTGGAATTGTCCCAGATCTGACACCATCAATGTAGGCTTTGGCTGCATCAGTTGCTAATTCTACCCGTCTTGCCTGTAACCTTGTCGCCACAGATAAGATAATTACGGGTGCGATCGCAGTCATCAAAATGGCAACAACAACGATCGCTATTAATGACTCGATGATGGTGAAGCCGGACTCACTAGATGGGGATGCTGGCTGCTGTTTGTGGTGAATCATAAGTCAGTAATCAAATTGTGCTGGCTTGTTATCTGAATTGGAAATAGCTTCAATTACTGGCAAGAAGAGGGGCGTTGGTCTTTGCTGATAGCATAGTAAGGGTCATATTTAGGGTTGCTACTATAGCCAGGAGTAGCAACGTCATATCCACCTTCTGTGATTTCGTGATCTTCGGCAGCACATAACAAAGATTTCACCCAATCATCATCTCGCGCTACTTCCCTGTAATATTCGTTAGGTTCGGCTGTACTGGGTGAAGCAAAGCGCTGTGAGAACAAGTCAGGTAACTGTGTCAGCAAGGCTACATCATAACCCCAGAAACGCTTAGGTGGTACGTAGAACGGAGAACGACCCAGGTTTCCACCATCGGTAGTCACCGTGGTTCTATAGCCTTGTGGGTATCCAAATGTTGTTTTTGTTAATGAATAACCAGTGTCTGCATTATTGTAATCAGCGGTTGCTATTTGCCAAGGCGCTGTGGCGAAAGAACTACGTTTGAACTGGATGAAAGCACCACTAGCAAAATGGCTGATATCTTTCCAATTTTCTAGATAACGCACAAAGTTTTCTAGACCACCATTGGTTTCCGTTGGGCGTGCTGGAGTATTACCTTGAGTAAATACCAGATTTGTTTCTGTAGCGGTAGCACGTTGCAACCAGTTGTTAGAATTATCTTGTACGTTTTGGGATTCGGTGAGACTAGTTATATTATCAGTTGTTGGGGTTATGAAAGGATACTGAATTTGCAATACTGGTACTAACAACGGCTGGTCTGTTTTCCTATTATTAGTTAGCACAGTCCTATTTTCAATCCACAAAGGATACTTGTAACCATAATTAGCTGTAGCAGTGTTAATTGTCTTGAACCACAACGCCCTTTGGTGTAACCTAGGTCGATTGGTAGAACTATCATATTTAGTGTAAGAACCTTCAGTATGGAAAGCGTAATATTTTATCTTTCCTGCATCATCTGTGGCTGAATCAGGTGGGTTATCAGTGCCACTAATTCCCAAAGGAATTGGTCTGCTATTAGGAGCTGCGCCGCCTGTCAAGATTAAGTTACCCGTGGCAGTGTCTCGCAGGAAAGCGACTCGGCGGGGGTAATGTTGGTCTGCTTCATTCAATGCTGGTCTAGCTGTAGTGCCTGCTCCAAGCTTATTAACCAGAGTATCTACTGGTATTTTGCTTGCCTTGAGGTTTTCTGCAGCATCAGCCCAATTAACCTTTTTATCACTATCAGCATCAAAACCAACTACCCAATCATCAGCCGTGCAAGCTGCAACTGTTGATTTGCGACAAATTTCCATTAGGTACTCTGGAAATTGCACCCGACGCTGAATTGGGGTAACGAAGTTGTTGAAATAAGAACTACCTGTGCCGCCGCTACCGGAGTATTGAGAATCTGTAAAGTTACGGCTAGTAACGAAGTTGTTATCCCAGAAGCCATTTAGCCTAGCAATAACAGTTCCGGTAAGATTGTTCTCTTTAATCTTTGCCGCAGTAGTTTGTATCTTGCCATCACCATCAATGTCAGCTTGAATCTTGGTTTCATCTAAAGTGCTGACGCTAGTATCAGCCATATCACCGTTGCCATTGAGATCCAGTTTAAGAACATTCTCATCCAAGGTTATGTCTGTGTTTTCAATAGTGTTATTTCCATTCAAGTCATAGCCAATAGCTAAATTACCAGCATTGTCCCTCAAGTCGTAATCGCCATCTTCGCGTTTCCCCTCCTCGAAGCTACTGGATAAAACTGTGATGGAATCGGAAATCACCGATGCAGGTCGCCAAGTTTCACCTGTACTACATTCAGAAAACTGACCAGGACGGCAGGCAAATTGATCGTTAAGCGTTTTACGTGCGTAGAAAGTGCTACTCCAGTCACTGCTTTCCTTCAAGAGGATATCTGTGAATTCTTCTTGAGTGTGTCGGTTGAAATATCCTTTTCCGTTAGTATCAAGTTGTGCTTTGATGTAAACAGGCAGGTTAGATGCCAAGATAAGACCTTTTTCTTCTGGTCTGTAAGTAGTTTTACGATCTAAGCGGCTGCCGTTGATCAGCAGAATTCCGCTTGGTCGGCGAGTTGGGTCTAGCTTGAAATCCGTAGCGCTGACTTCTTTGTCTATATCATCCTTTTTATCCGTACCTTTTTCTCTTCTCTCTAATGTATTTGCTTTAGTGCCATCTAATAATGCATCGTCACGGGTAGCATAAATAATGCCACTATTCGGTAGAAGAAACTCTTCAACATTGAATTTATTATTACCTTTGGATTTTCTTCGCAACAAATCCAAATCTATAACTGTGGTACGAACTTCCAACGGCTGACGTAATTCAACATCTAAATCGTAGGTTGTGGAAGATGTTGCTACAGGCTTATCAATAGCCTTAATCTGTCTTGCATCCAGAAAGGCAGTTTCCATAATAGCCCCATGAGGAACAGCACTATCTGTGGGAGCAAGAATACTACCATCCATAATTTTCAAAGCACATACGGCAGAATCAACTGCTGACTGTTCTGCAAGGGTAAGCGTACCACTTCCTTTCTCTACAGCCCTCTTGAGTTGTTCGTTTACATAGCGTCCATTTGGATATTTCAGATTCGCTTGATAATTCAGGACAGCTTCATAAGTTGTTGGTGACAAGCTCGATGCTGAGTAAACAACACCATTGTGAGAGTTACCAGCATTCGCTGCGCTAACAGTAGTTGTGAGTGCCAAATCTCTGGTATTTATTAACGCAGGCGCTACAACTCTTTTACTAATATCTGGTAGTCCTTCTCGATTTGTTGCTGATTGTCTGTTTGTGGGGTCGTAGTAGCTGCTGACACAAGCTATTGGAGCTTGATAGTCAGCTGGGGTTTTTGGATCGTATGGGTCATCTTTGTAGTGATAAACTACAGTCGCCCGCATCTGCAAATATGGCGTTAGAGCATTAGGTAAACCCTGAGCAGGCGTGTTCACCCCTGTTGGCATAGTGTCTGCCCATACAATATCTCTAGTGGCAGTCGTCGCAGCAATCAACTGAGCTGCTGTACTGGTGGAAGTATAACCATTAGGTAAATAAATTCCCGCACCTGTGACTACTCGCAAGCCACCAACTATATCTAAAGCGTTTTGAGGGTCTTGTGCGGCTGATTTTTCCCAGAAGTCGTCCCGGTCTGTAATTCCTAAGTCATCTAGCTGAAAGGCTTGGGGGAAACGTTTACGCTCTTTGCCACCGCTGTTATCCCATACCTTACCAGAAACAGCTTGTTCTGCCGCATCTGCTGCACTGATAAATCTACCTTTAGTGGAGTCGTACCAAAATTGAGGTAAGTTGTTACCAACTAAAATGCGATCGCCTATTCTTTCTTCTTTATCTTCTTCTGGCTTTGATCGTTTTATTTTTTCCCTTTCCTTTGGATCGGTTGCTGATAAATAAAGCTTATTACCGTTTTCTTTAATGCCTATCTCAGCATAACCACTTGCATTTGTACCATTAGCAGGATTGAAGGGAAACACCCATTTATCCACTGGTCGCAAAGAATTACCATTTTCCTGTAGAGGGCTAGTTGTTTTGTAAGCACCGAGTGCAGTCTCATCATTGGGATCGTTGCTGAAAGGTATCTCAGCATAAGGCACACGCCGCGTGCGCTGTCTGAAGTAAATTTTTAGCTGCTCTTTACGTGCGTCTTCAAGTGTGAGGGTTTTATCAGCAGCCCTATCTCGATCAATTTCTTTTTGAACATCGTCCGGAAGCGTTTTACCCTCCTTGATTGTTGCTTCTACCAAACGATTAATTCGTTTTACATAAGCCTCATCGTTATAGGCTGCGGTATTACCGTAAACAGCTGCGGGTACAGTCTTTTGAGTGCCATCAATCTCGTCAGATTTATCTTTATAAGATTGGGAATCAAATAAATCTACTCTTACACCCCCTTTTCCAGCAGCGCTACTATTAGCACGGCTATTTATCACATTACCGGCAACAACAATCCTGCTATTTTCTTCTTCTGGGTAATAGCAAGACGCATCACTACTGATTAGATAAAATCTAATTTTAGCCTCGTCACCTGTATCTGTTTTTGTTGTCAGTAAATTACCATTTGTAAAAATACGTCCATTGATTTGAAAACCAGCACCAGGAGCAATTTCTAAATCATCTTCATATAAAACTGCATTATTATTAAGTGGAATTCGTTCTCGGTCTTGCTGATATTCCAGCGCTGCAAAGCCTCTATTCCCTTTGAATGGTTTATATTGATCGCGTTTCTTATTAGGTATTCCACTTAAACTTTCATCAGTGATAGGTACGGTAGTCGTATAAACAAAAATGCTTCTTTTCAACTTACTGCCGACTTTATACCAACCTTGGCTGCCTACTAAGTTGGCGCTAGTAGGAATTTTACTTTTACACTTACTACTAGTCCCTTCATCCATTGGTTGTGTTCTTGCTTCTACAGTGCTTCGCTTTCTTACACTGATAGGAGTTTTATAGTAAATACCATATAAGGTATAACTATCAAATTTGCCGTCATTATCTGTATCAACGGGATATTTCCAAGCAGTATTTGAAATTTTATCCTTATCAATGCCAGATGCAGGCTTAAATTCAGATGCAACTGTCAGTTGTGTTTCATCACCAAAGGTAAATTGATTAACATTGTCACTAATAACTTGAGCAAGTGATAAGTCTGAAGGAGTTGAACGTGGTAGTCGAGGGTCTTTAAATAGTCGATCTATTTTTGCTCTGGCTCGCTCAAGAGCCGGTGATGCAGCACTCAAAACCGCTTCATTTACTCGGACGTTACTAGCATTTTTTGCTCTATCAAAAGACCGAAATAAAATTGCAGTTGTTAGCAGCACAACTACTAACGCCACCATCGCCACTGTTGGCAATACAAAACCAGCATTCGCTGATTCTCGTCGTCTTCGGGTGATAAATAAAGTCCGCAATAGCCAATTAATTAACTTGTTAATTGCGGTTAGATACTTTTTACTAAACTTACTAAACCTTCTAGATAATATTTTTATTGCCTTGACTAGCCGGCGTTTTGAAGACATAGCTGCTTTCCTGTCAAGTGTATTTAACTAAATTTTGTATTTTTTTGAGTTTGAAAATTAAGCCTATCGAATAATGTCGCAGGCAAGGTGCAGAGATTTTATTTATATGACTAATTCACTGTGTTTTACCGATTTTTAAATGTGGTAACAACACAAAAAATCCCTGTTATTAGAGTTATATCATTTGTGATATTTGGAGATTATTCCGGTAAATACGGATTTTATCTGAATTCTTTAATTTATAGCCAACAAAGTAAAATAGCGCCATAATTTCACATTAATTTTGCCAAAGGTATTTCAGCAACAGGTGATTTCCTGAAGCTGTTGTTAGCAAAGTAAACTTATAGTACCCATCTGTTAAAGAAAACATATCAGTTGATGAAAAATTAATATTAGATAGTTAAAAGCCTCCCCTAACTGGGGAGGCTTGAGTGGTAAGTATTCTTCTGTGCGGTTAGTGTGGTAGTTGACCACATTAATTTTGATGGACTAGTAAAGGCTAAAGCGCTGAAGCGCTTACTACGAAAATGCGCTTTATGTTGGGTGCGTTTTTATGAATTGGCGATTGTTAGTAATGATTAAGGTTAATGCCGGCTTCTTTTGCCATTGCGTGCAACCCTTTACTTTCTAGGGTTTTGATGGCTTTGGTTGATAGTTTCAGTTTAACCCAACGGTTTCCTTGGGGCCACCAAACACGCTTGCTTTGCAGGTTGGCTTGCTGAAGCCGTTTGGTACGACGGTGGGAGTGGGAAATTGCAAAGGCGTTATTTGCCTTTTTACCAGTTAATTCGCAGCGACGAGACATACTTGGAATATCCTATTTATCTTGAACACAATCTCTTATTGTATTAAATTCTTGCCGAGTAAGATGCAATATTATATCCTTGCGGCATTAGCAATGTGAGAATATGAGGCAGCAGCCCTCTAGTAGACATTCCCTGGCTGTGCCAGGGAACGAGAGAGACACGAAAAATGCTATTTTGCGGCTTGTTCTGTCAGCTTGGTGAGGACTTCATTTGAGCGTTCGACAAAGGATTTCATTCCTTCAGCGTCAAAGCCTTTTTGAGACATCAGCGCCAAATCGTAGACGTGTTGGCAAATCATGTTCACCAATTGACCTGTAGGCGACTGACCATCACCTTGAATTATAGTGCCTTGGTTGAGGTTTGCCAGATTTTGAATCAGCGGGTGAGCGGTATTCACTAGCAAAATGTGGTCTTCGGGAAACTCTGCACTTTGCTGTTGCATCATGGCGTTCATTTCCCGCAGACGCCGCAGAATTTCTGGTAGTAGCACCATTGCTGGTGGTGTTCCTTGCGGATCGTCGGATTTCAAAGCTTCGGTGCGGATGTTAAGTCGGGGTTTGTTGAGGGCTTTCTCAAAGAGTTCTTTGACGACTTCACTGCGAGTTTTGTTGGTTGCAGGGTCTACAATTTCGCTAGCCTTGTCTTTATCCAGCAAGGTGTTATCTAAGTCGGAGTCTACCCGCGTGAATTTAACATCCTTATATTCTTGCTCTAGAAAGTTGATAAAGTGGGTGTCGATGAAGGAGTCCATAAATAGGACTTCTAAACCTTGGTTTTTGTGCAATTCTACGTAGGTAGCTTGCGTGGCTGCATCGGTACAGTAGAAAACGCGGTTTTCGTGACGTTCTTTGTTACGTTCTAGGTATTCTTTGAGGGTGGTGTATGGTGACTGAGGGGTGGAATCAGCCGTTTGGGGGCTTATATCTTGCCATGCGTCGCCTTCTTCAGATTGTACCTGTACTGCTGGGGTATCAGCGGTTTTTTCTGATAGCTTGGCGGTGGTGCGGAAGATGATGATGTCTTCGACTTGTTTTTTAAATTTATCGTCGTTGAGGACACCAAATTTAACGAAGGTGCTGAGGTCTTTCCAAATGCTGATATATTGTTCGCGATCGCCTCGATAAACTTCTTTTAAGCGATCGCCTACTTTTTTCGCTATATAATCGCCTATTTTCCGCACGGTGCGATCGGTTTGCAAGGCACTCCGCGATACGTTCAGGGGAATGTCGGTGCTATCAATCACACCCCGCATGGGAACCAGAAATTGCGGAATAATTTCTTCGCAGTTGTCGCTGACAAAAACTTGGTTGCAAAATAGCTTAATTTGCCCTTTCGTAACATCAACATCTGGCTTCATCTTCGGAAAATACAAAATCCCGTTGATGATAAAGGGATAATCTGTATTCAAATGCACCCACAAAAGCGGTTCTTCCTGGAAAGGATACAGGTAGCGGTAAAACTCTAAATAATCTTCTTTACTCAAGCTACTGGCAGATTCTCGCCAAGGTGCTTTCTGCCTGTTTAACACCTCACCCTCAAGTTTGATGGGTACTGGCATGAAATCGCAGTAAGTCTTGACAAGATTCTTAATTCGTGATGATTCTAAATATTCCTCTTCTTCTTCTTGCAGGGTGAGGGTAATGGTAGTGCCGCGAGTTGTCCTCGGTGAGTCTTCCAAGGTGTACTCTGGAGAACCATCACAACTCCAGTGAACTGCTTGGGAACCTTCTTTGTAGGACAGAGTATCAATTTCGACTTTTTGCGCCACCATGAAGGAGGAATAGAAGCCAAGACCAAAGTGACCGATTATCGGTTGGTCTGATTTGCCTTGGTACTTCTGAATAAATTCTTCGGCACTGGAGAAAGCAACTTGGGTGATATATTTTTTCACCTCATCAGCAGTCATCCCAATGCCGTTGTCGGTGATGGAGAGGGTTTTGTTGTTTTTGTCAATGGCGATTTCAATTTCTGGTTCGCCGATGTCACCTGAATATTCCCCAGCGCGAGATACCATGTTCAGTTTTTGGATGGCATCTACAGCGTTGGAGACCAGTTCCCGCAAGAATATTTGGTGGTCGGAGTAGAGAGACTTTTTGATAATCGGGAAAATATTCTCAGTATGGATACTGATAGTGCCTTGTTCAAGCATGATTCCTAATGTTCGGTACAAGTATTTGAATGATAACTGAAGCGAGATTCACCCTTAACCCTCATTTGTTAAGTAAGGCGCTATGGGAAAATCTTATCAATCAGAATTTTAATGCTTAAAGTTAGGCGATCGCTCGCTTTTAAAGGATTGTTTGCCCCCAAGCAGCGATTCGGATTTCCCCACCTAGTAAAATTACTTACACTATCAGGTAGCTACGGCTTATCCCATAACCTACGCTAATTTACAAATATGGGCGATCTAATGATAACAAAAAAGTAAAAATCTGATTTAAGCGAATAATATTTAGTCTACCGTTTACCATGCAATAGCTGATTGATACCGTAGTAAAGCTGAGGAAAGACTATTTTCAAGATTGCTATTAACATGATACGCCGCTGGCGTAGCACTGAGGGATTATATCTAATACAATTCCAAAAAAACTGGGCAGCTTTCAACGAGTGCTGTTTTTCGTCGTGATTTTCAATAGCTTTAAAAGTTAAGTATTTATAAAGCAAAGCTAGGCTATTTTTTTTTAAATGCTGTAGAGATTTAGCCTTTGGATGAGTAAAAGCACGTTCGATAACTTGCAAACTGTCTATTTCCATCTGTACAAGATTAGTAGATAAAGAGTTAGCTTGTACTCTATAAAATATTTTTACTTCTGGCACTAATACAAATTCGTAATAAGCTGAAATACGCAACCACATATCCCAATCTTCAGCAACGGGAAGTGATTCATCAAAACCACCAACGGTATTGAAAGCCTCAGAGCGGATTAAAGGATTTGAACCATTTTCTAAAAAATTATACATTAAAAGCTTGCTGTAAACATTACCAGTTTCTGTAATGCGTCTACCTGATTTTAAAAAATTACCATTCATATCAATATAATCAGTCCAGCTATAAGCTAAAGCAGCTTGGGGATGTTTTAATAGTGCGTTTAATTGTGCTTCTAGCTTATCAGATACCCAAAGATCATCGGCATCGATAAAGGACAGGTATTCGCCTGTAGCTTTGGCTAATCCGCGATTGCGATTTGCAGATATACCGGCATTCGGATAAGAATATATGTGTAAACGTGAATCCAAAATACTTTTAACAATCTCTACCGTTGAATCTGTTGAGCCATCATCAATGACTAATATTTCCAAATCAACAAATGTTTGTTTTAATACAGATTCAATTGTTTGATAAATGGTTTTTTCACCATTGTAAACGGGAATAATTACAGATATAAGTGCCATTTTAAATTTAGTTATGAGTAATTCAAATGAATATAGACCAGTCAGATGCTAGTATTCGAGAGACAAATAATTTGGCGAAATAGTAATTTAGCCCAGCTAATAGCTAATACAGATATCAATGCCAGTTTTAATTTTCTTGAAAAAAACGTGCGATCGCAACCTCATAAAATCATTTTATAGGACATTGAGCAAAAAAATCAAGCTATTAAACTATTATTTTGGGATAAACCTTTTCAAATCGGAAAGTTTACATAAATTAGACGTATAACTTGGCTTTATTTGAGTTGCAGATTGTCGGATTATCTTACCGCCAATATTAGTCAGCCAAGTCATTACATCTACTTACGTAATGAGTATTTTTATTCAAACTAAATCTAATTTTTCATATCCTAGAAAAGTGCTGGTATTTGAGAGTCGGGGAAATTTAGTAAGTAATACTTGCGCTGCCACCGGAGGTAGTAGACTCATTGCTATAAGTTTCAAGCAAGCCTTATATATGACTGGTTTTAGTAGCATGAAGGGATCTGTTCTAACAGTTTGCCACAAAAATCTCGCTGCGACAGGGAAGTTATGTTGTCCTGGAGGCGTTGAAAGTGCTTTGTAGCTTAGGTATTTGTAGAGGTTAGCAATGCTGTATCGCTTTAAGTGCTGTAAAGATGCAGCTTTCTCGTGAGCAAAAGCTCGTTTTATAACTTGTAAGTTTGATTTCTCCAATCCCAAAATATCAGAAGACATTGAACTAGGAGAAATCCGATACAAAATTTGCGCCTTTGGCACTACAACAAAATGATAATGTGTAGCTAAACGCAACCACATGTCTGTATCTTGGGCATTGGAGAGTGATTCATCAAAACCTCCAACTGCGGAGAATGCTGAGGCGCGAATCATCACATTAGAACCACTGCCGATAAAATCATCTAACAATAGTTTGGGATAAACATCACAATCCCATTTGACGTATGAACATCCGCGCAAAAATTTACCTGTTTCATCTATGCAATTACTCCAGCTGTAAGCAACGCCAGCTTCAGGATTTTCTAGCAGCACTTTATACTGTGCTTCTAGTTTATCTGGAGTCCAGAGATCATCTGCATCTAAAAATGTAATAAATTCACTCTTAGCATGGTTAAAACCACGATTGCGATTGACAGCTACATTAGCGCGATTATATGTAAATACTTTTATACGTTCATCTTGAATTTGATAAATAATTTCCAATGTCGAATCTGTTGAACTAGCATTGATTATGATTAATTCAAAATCATCAAACGTTTGCTGTAAAACAGAATTAATTGTTGCTTCAATGGTTTTTTCGCCATTATAAACAGAAATAATGACAGATATTTTAGGCATGATCTAAGCAAAAATTTGTAATTTACTTGCTGATTGACAAGTATTAATTACAAAGAATAATTGCGGTAATCAATAATAGGCATCAGGGAAATTAAGTAATTTATATCAAATTCGTAAAAATCTTTTAATTTGGATTTTACCTAAATAAAAAGGACTCATGAAAGTAGCTAGCAGTCGCTCCATCTCACAAGCAGCAACAACATCACTTTCAATTACGGTATGATGACGGAGAAAATATAATGTCAATTTACGTAGGTCATTCGGAAGGTAGATAAAAAAAGCGAATGGTCTTTGCCAGCTTTCAAGTAGTAGCATCCGCAAATGATAACGGCTTAGACCAATACCCCGCATCAGGGAAATTAAGTAACTTCTTTCTAATCTCCAAGATGGGATAATATGCTCTATTTCCATCGCTGGGTTATACCAAATTTCCCAGCCTGCACGATGAATATACAGCAGAGCTTCTGCATCTTCACCAGCTAACATTGATGAGCCAACTCTACCTACTAAAAAAAGACGGTTGGGAACATAATTATTCCATAATTGGCGACGCACGACTAAGCCAGCACCAGGAGGAAATCCCTTTTTTCGAGGTTCATATAAAAGGGGTTCATACCCCCTCTCAGTAATAGCTAGGTAAAAAATTATTTGTTTGAGGTGTTCTGATGGTTCGACTTCAAATAAACCATGAATTTGACTTGCGTATGCACCACATGCGGGATGCTGTTTCCCAAACTTGTATGCTTCGCTTACCCAGTTGGGTTTGGGGAGGTTATCATCATCTAAAAAACCAACAAATTCACCTTTTGCTTCTTTTACGGCACGTTGTCTTGCAAAAGCTAGCCCTTGCTCTGGTTCAAAATAGTAGCGTAAGGGTACATGATGATGCCAGTTGGCTTGGTATTCCTGAATTAGTTTTGCTGTACCATCTGTACTGTTATTATCAACAATAATAATTTCCCAGCAGAGGTCTTCTATTTTATTGTGCGATCGCGTAGTGTATATAAAGCACTCTTGCAACCGTTCGAGTACTCTGGGTAAACGGTTTTCTCCGTTGTAAGTAGGTATGGCTACAGTAAAATCAACGGACATGATAATTAATTAGGGATTAACCTTAATGGAACTGATAATTTTAGTATGCCCACTCAGTAGCTGAGAAATTCATCCTCAGGATGCAGAGCATCTAAAAAAGCGTTACTAGGCTACAGCCTAGTAACGAAAAATTGCCAGGACTATCTGTGTATATAGTTTCAAGCCTCAGGCAATGACTTGAGCGAGTTGACGGTGGTTTGTGGGACTGAGATTTTAACTGTCACTTTTTTACTAAAGGTGAGTCCGTTATCCCCCTTGTCGATTAAAATCGTGTCGCCAGAGATAAAGGTGTTCTCTAACAACTTGGTAGCGATCGCATTTTCTACTTCTCGCTGTATTGCCCGTTTAATTGGACGTGCCCCGTAAACTGGATCGTAACCGATTTCTACTAAGCGATCGCACGCTGCTGGCGATATCTCCAATGATATTTTTTGATCTGCGAGAAGATTTTCTACCCGTTTGAGTTGAATCTTCACGATATGCCGCATTTCTTGGCGACTCAGGGTGTGGAAAATAATTATTTCATCAAAGCGGGTGAGAAACTCTGGGCGAAAGTGCGATCGCAAAGCTTCTGTTACCCGCTTTTGCATTATGTCATATTTAGAATCATCACCAGATAGATCGAGAATATATTCGCTACCGATGTTACTCGTCATCACAATTACGGTGTTGCGAAAATCAACTAGCCTCCCTTGAGAATCAGTAATTCTACCGTCATCTAAAACCTGCAATAAAAGGTTAAACACGTCTGGATGTGCCTTTTCCACTTCATCCAAAAGCACTACCGAGTATGGACGGCGGCGAATTGCTTCCGAAAGTTGACCGCCTTCTTCATAACCTACATATCCGGGAGGCGCTCCGACTAAGCGAGAAACCGAATGTTTCTCCATATACTCGGACATATCCAACCGCACCAATGCGTCACTAGAATCGAAGAGAAACTGCGCTAAAGCCCGCGCTAGCTCGGTTTTACCTACACCAGTCGGTCCCATAAACAAAAATGAACCAATCGGGCGTCCTGGGTCTTTCATCCCCGCACGAGCGCGACGAATTGCGGCTGATACCGCTGCTACGGCTTCCTCTTGTCCAATGACTCGTTGGTGCAAATGGCTTTCTAATTGCAGTAATTTTTGTCTTTCCGATTCCAACAAGCGATTTACAGGAATTCCCGTCCATTTGGCGACGATTTCCGCAATATCAGCTTCGGTGACTTGTTCGCGCAGTAAAGTAGTACCTTGGTTTTGAGTTTCCAAAAGTTGCGCTTCTTTTACTTCCAAGTCGCGCTGTACTCGCTCTAAATCGTCATATTTTAACTTGGCAGCTTTGTTGAGATCGTAGTTTCGTTCAGCTTGTTCAATTTGTACCCGCAACGCTTCTTCTTGTTTCTTTAAAGCGCTGATCGCTTCTAATAACTGCTTTTCCCCTTGCCATTGCTCATTAAATTCGTGCTGTTTTTCAGTCAAATTGACGATTTCTTGCTCAATTCGCTGCAAACGTTCTTTTGTTTGTGCCGTACCTTTCTCTTCTCCTGCTAATGACAGCTTTTCCATTTCTAGCTGCATTAAGCGACGGTCAATAATTTCTAATTCCGCAGGTTTGGAGGTAATTTCCATTTTCAACTGAGCTGCGGCTTCATCTACTAAGTCGATCGCTTTATCTGGCAAAAAGCGATCGCTTATATATCTTGATGACAATGTAGCCGCCGCGACTAACGCCGAGTCAGAAATCTTTACATTATGATGCACTTCGTAACGTTCTTTCAAACCGCGCAAAATCGAAATGGTATTTTCCACGCTGGGCTGATCGACAAATACTTGTTGAAACCGTCTTTCTAAAGCCGCATCTTTTTCAATGTATTTACGGTACTCATCTAAGGTTGTCGCACCAATACAACGCAATTCTCCCCGCGCTAACATTGGTTTGAGTAAATTTCCCGCATCCATCGCTCCTTGTTGGTTAGAACCTGTACCAACAACCGTATGTAACTCGTCAATAAATAAAACTATTTGACCGTTCGATTCAGTAACTTCACGTAGGACTGATTTTAAACGGTCTTCAAATTCACCTCGGTATTTTGCCCCAGCAATCAAGCTACCCATATCTAGGGAAATTAGCTGGCGGTTTTTCAAAGATTCGGGAACATCACCGTTAACCATGCGCTGTGCTAAAGCTTCGGCGATCGCTGTTTTCCCTACCCCAGGTTCACCAATTAATACCGGGTTATTTTTGCTGCGACGCGATAATACTTGAATTACGCGGCGAATTTCATCATCGCGTCCGATTACCGGGTCGAGCCTACCAGCTTTTGCTTGTTCTGTCAAGTCTCTGCCGAACTTTTGTAAAGCTTCGTAACGAGATTCAGGAGCTTGATCGGTTACTTTTTGGCTACCGCGAACAGTTTTGATCGTCGCTTCTAACTTCGAGGAGTCCAAATTAAAAGCTTTGAACATCTTGCGTCCGATGCGATCGTCCTCAACAAAACCCAGAAGCATGTGTTCCACAGAAATGAAGGAATCCTTCATCCTCACTCTTGCTTCTTCGGCTCGGTCTAACATAATATCTAAATTGCGACCGAGGTAAAGCTGCTCGTTTTTGCCAACTTTCGGCTGACGTTGGGTAAATGCTTCGACTTGCTGCTGCAAACGGAACGGATCAACCTCACACCGCGCAAGGATGCGTGTTGCTAATCCAGTGGGTTCTTCTAATAAAGCGATAATTAAATGTTCAACATCTAATTGCTGTTGTTGATAAGCACGAACTACATCCTGAGATTTAACGATCGCTTCCCAGGCTTTATCAGTAAATTTATTTGGATCTGTAGGCTGCATCTTGTAGAATTTTGGATTTTAGATTTTAAATTGGTCATTGGTAATAGGTAATTGGGAATTGGTAATTGGTAATTGGTAAGAAAGGAGGGGGAAAGGGGAGGCAGTGCGGTCTTGGGGTTTCCCCAAGTGGAGCATCTGCCGTGAAAGGGGAAAGGGGAAAGGGAAAAAAAAATA
>NZ_JTCM02000211.1 GCF_000817785.2 Hassallia byssoidea VB512170
ACTCATTGACAGCCAACATCTGTAAAATGTCGTGGGGTGTTGAGGATCTAGTAAACGAACTATGAGTGCCATTTTTGTCCAGGGGAGCGCCCCAGGGGTGTGGGGTGTGGGGTATAAATAACAACTTTAGTTCTGAGTAACAGCCACGTTTAAAAAAAGAATTATACCGAGCGGAAAGTGCCACGAGGTATAAAGCGTCCACAGCCACTCGTCCCACGTTTTTAAGCGTGGGTTCCCTACACCCCACACCCTACCCCCTACACCCTCTGAATTGAAATTGTTTGTACGGACAATTCATGAATTGTCCCTACGCCATTTCCACTTTTATGTCTATTTTGAAAGTGTGACAAATGTATCTTCTGCATATGCGCTTAAGGGTAGAAAGCGATCGCCATTCCATTCCCCAAATATTCCAACCGCATGTCCACCGCTGAGTGCTAATAATTGCCATGTTTGTTCAGACCTAATTCCAATTGTTGATAGCATATATCCATCGGCATCACGCACACCGCGACAGCTACCATCATCATTAAACACAGGAATTACAGCTTGTAACGCTACAGGAAACTGCTCGATCCAAGGATTGCGTGCCAAGGCTTTGGCGTAAGCTTGCATCATGTTAGGAATGCTACTATATCCCGGCATTTTGTCTACTGGATCTGCTGGGTTATGAACGATTTTAACTAGCGATCGCAACGGATAAGCACTCTCGAAAAATACTAACTCTGCATCTATACTAGTTCCTGGAATCAAGCTAGTATCTAATGGTTGACTGCCATAAGCAAAGTTAAGAATTAATGCTGCTTGTTGACTTTGTTCGCCCCATAACCAAGAAATTTGCGATCGCAGTTTATCTTCTTCGGTGACACGTTGACCTAATATTAACCAGCGATCGCGCACACCGACTTTTGTTAATAATTCTTCTTGATTTTGCGTCCAACCTATTTGGGTACGGATGTCTGCTTGCATTTCGGCTGGGAAAGTTTCCAAACGTTTGAAGCCGGAAATCAACAAATAAACACGTCCCAACTGTGTCAACAGCCTTTCTTCCCAGCCGATACCAGAATGTGGTATACTCCCTATCTCACGCAGCATACGAGCAACCCCCGGCGCTTGAGCATCAACAAGCCGCGCTGCTGCGGTATCCCAAAAGCTGTAAGGTTGTCCTTGGGCTACAGCTAACCCCTGACGTACCAAATCCCGCAACCAAAGTTCTAAATCCTGCATTCCCGCAGTTACTTTGTTGTAGCGCATCTCGGCACGCTTTGCTTGAGCGGCTGTATCAACTACTTTCTTTGTGGATTCAGTTTTATTGTCTGGTTTATGTTTGGGTGTATCAAGGCTCGTCTTTTGTGGCGTTTTTGTAAAAGCGTCTTTTTGATCGGCAAAAAGTAAAAACAAACCGATTGCGTGTTTACACGGTTGTTTGTGACTGGGACAGGTACATTTAAAAGCAAGTTCTGTAATATCAATCTGTGTTCGGTAAGTATTACTACCGCTACCTTGACACTCACCCCAAATAGCTTGCTGGTTGTAACCCAACGACAACCATAAAGAGCGCACCGCTAAAGCTTGAGCATTTTTAGCGGAACTGGTATCCGGTGCTAGCGCTAGAATTTGTTTGTGAGTCCAGATTGGAGACATGAGTATTGTTGCTGAGAAAGTCAAAAGTCAATAGTCCAAAGTCCAAAGTCCAAAGTCCAAAGTCAAAAGTCAAAAGTCAAAAGTCTATTGACCCTTGACCCTTGACCATTGACTCTTGACCATTAAATCTTCTTTTCGTTATCGGTGGTGAATTCTCTTGGTTCATAATAACGGCAACCTTCACAAGGTCCTGACGGATTGACAGCACAGCGTACATAGCCAGATTTAGCATTATATCGGCAGCTGATGTCACCGATGAGATAGCCGACTCCTTCGAGATAATAGCGATCGCTTAAATTAAGTCGAGATTGCCCTAGTTGCGTTCTGGGACTCATAGCAGCTTGTCTCATTTGCCTTTCTCTTTGCATATGACTTTTACGGATCATCCACAAAGAGAACAGTGACGGTAACAAACCAACGGCAATAATCAAGAAAATGTTCACCTTATCTTTACTTGTTTTTAGGTTATATTTTCAAATCGTAAAACACTTGCAACAATCCAGAGTCGTAGGTTTTAACATCTTTCAACTTGAGTGTTGTTTCGATTTGACAGCGAGCAATCAGGGGAATACCATCCCCTAAAATAATTGGGTGAATTGAGAGAATCAATTCATCGAGTAAATCGTGTTTTAGGAAATAATGAATTATCTGCGCTCCCCCAACTAACCAGATATCACCACCGCTTGATTGACGCAACCTGTTGATGAAGCTTTTCAAATCACCACCCACAAATTCTACATTGTTATCTTTTTCGCCTTGCAGAATTTGTGAGAAAACAAAACCTTTTTTACCTTTGTATGGGTATTCTCCAAAACCCAGGATTTGCTGATACGTCTTATTACCCATGAGTACCGTGTCAATTTGAGCAAAAAACTCAGCATAACCGTAGTCAGAATCGGTGAATAGCCAATCTACCTCTCCTGATGTTCGCGCAATATAGCCGTCAAGACTAGAAGCAATAAACAATCTTATTTTTCGCATACAGAAGTGTTGCAAACTTCTAAGAGGATGTTTGTTAAGTCATAAGGTGCGGTCAACGCAAGTGTAACGCACCATATTTTTGTTTGCAGCGCGTGACGCTCAAACCAAGGTAAAAATCTTTAACTTTATTTATAAAAATTATTTAAATTCAATATTAAGTCATTATTTAATAATTTTTCCGCCATCTTTCCAGCTTATCGATAGAAATTGATTTAGTTACGACATTAACATCATTTCCTCGCCAATCAATTTCTGAATCTGTCGTAAAAACACCACACTTTAATTGTTCTAATTCAATATTCCAATAGTGGCTAAATCTATTTTTTAAAGTGATAACTTGTTCAAACACTTTATTTCTGTGTTTATTTCTTCTTTTTCTTTCGGTTGCACCTGTTGCTTCTGTATCAATAAATTTAGTTTCGATAATAAATAAATTACCAGTATATGTTAAATAAACAAAATCACACTTGCCTAAATCTGTATAATCAGAAATTGGAGACTTTTCAAATAAAAGTAGTTCTGAACATAAAGGAAATAAATCTTTAATATTCAAAAATAAATACGCTTGTAATAGAAGTTCTTTGTCATAAGGAAAGACAACAACTCCCTGAAAAAATCTTTTAATATCTTCCTGAGTTTGAGGCTGAATTTGTTTACAATAATAAACAAATTTACTTAGCTCATTTGCGGTCATCAAGTTTTTTTTGCTCCTTCCCCTGGTTGCCGCTATATAGTCACGGCATTAAAAAATACCATTTTCTCAAGGTAATTATCATCGGGATAAGTAACTAAAAAAACGAGTGATTGCTGAATAAACTACGTAAAATTACTGTTAATAGAGCAATGAAAGGGGAGTGGGGAGATGGGGGGATGGGGGGATGGGGAGATGGGGAGATGGGGAGATGGGGGGACAAGGGGAGAAATATTTCTTCTTTCTTACCCTTTCCCCTTTCACGGCAGGTGCTACAACGGGGCGGCACGTTTTGGGGGGAAGCTTCCCCCCAAAAGCTGCCTTGGGAACCCCCGCAACGCACTGCCTCCCC
>NZ_JTCM02000067.1 GCF_000817785.2 Hassallia byssoidea VB512170
ATGGAGTCATATAAAATCAGTCGAAGAGAAGTGAAAATATTTCAACATTTTCCCTTTCCCCTTTCCCCTTTCCCCCTCTTCAAAGGGCATGGGGCATGGGGCATGGGGCATGGGGCATGGGGCATGGGGTATGGGAAAAAGATTTGACTTTATTCTCACGTTCGCATTAAACAATTGCCCATTGCCCATTAAACAATTGCCCATTGCCCATTAAACAATTGCCCATTGCCCCATGCTGTTAACCTTTGATAATATTTTGACAATTTAGTTCATATGGGGGTTTACCATACTTCATGGGGTGAGGCTGCGCCAACGCGCGATCGCCTCAAAAATTAGGTAAATCTTGAAAAAACGCTATGTTTCCTCAACATCGCCCTCGCCGCTTGCGTACCCATTCTCAATTGCGTCGAATGGTACGTGAAACTGTTCTGAATACAAGTGATTTAATTTACCCTCTGTTTGCTGTACCAGGTGAGGGAATCGCGAATGAAGTCAAATCAATGCCGGGAGTTTATCAACTTTCGGTAGACAAAATTGTTGAAGAAGCCAAAGAAGTTTATGACTTAGGAATCCCCGCGATTATTTTATTTGGGATTCCCGCAGATAAAGATGTCGATGCTACGGGTGCATGGCATGATTGCGGTATTGTCCAAAAAGCTGCAACTGCTGTAAAAGAAGCAGTACCAGATTTGATTGTCATCGCTGATACTTGTCTGTGTGAGTATACCAGTCACGGTCACTGCGGTTATTTGCAAGTTGGTGATTTGACAGGAAGGGTTTTGAACGATCCGACTTTAGAATTACTCAAGAAAACAGCAGTATCGCAAGTCAAAGCCGGTGCGGACATCATCGCACCTTCGGGAATGATGGATGGATTTGTCCAAGCAATTCGCGCAGGTTTAGATGAAGCTGGATTTCAAGATACGCCGATTATGTCGTATGCTGCTAAGTATGCTTCGGCTTATTATGGTCCTTTTCGCGATGCCGCAGATTCTACACCGCAATTTGGCGACAGACGTACTTACCAAATGGACCCAGGTAACGCCAAAGAAGCGATTAAAGAAATTGAACTTGATATCGCTGAAGGTGCTGATATGCTCATGGTTAAGCCAGCTTTGGCATACATGGACATTATCTGGCGCGTGAAACAAGCTTGTAACTTACCCGTTGCTGCTTACAATGTTTCCGGTGAGTATGCGATGGTTAAAGCCGCTGCCCTCAACGGCTGGATTGACGAACAGCGCGTGGTTATGGAAACTTTAACCGGATTTAAACGCGCCGGCGCTGACTTAATTTTGACCTACCACGCCAAAGACGCGGCGCGGTGGTTAGAAAAATAATAGGGAATGGGTAATGGGTAATGGGTAATGGGTAATGGGTAATGGGTAATGGGTAATGGGGAATGGGGAGACAAAAAGACAAGGGGGACAATTTCTTTCTATTACCTATTCCCAATGCCCAATGCCCAATGCCCAATGCCCATGTTATAATTAAAAGCTTCCTACGAGATACTACAGAAGTGGAGCGTTGCTTCTTTTGCCAGACTGGTAGGCGATCGCTTATAAAGAATATAGTTAATCTTTTTTCAATTGGCATTTTCACGTCAATTGATTTAATAAACCAGTTTGAGAACTTTTTAAAGGAGATATGAGAATATGGATATGCAAGTCCTGAGAGAGCGTGCAGGACTAAGCCGTGCTGAAGTTGCCTTCAGACTTGCAATCAGTGAAACAAGTGTTCGCAACTGGGAAGCTGGGCGTACAGAACCAACAATGACACCAAAAAAATTTTTAGACGCTTTGCGCCTTTTTAAATGTACACCTGAAGAGTTAGCACAAGCAAGCGAAAAGTCAATTAATCAACGACACAAGCGCAAACCCGGAAGACCAAAACGCTTTCCAGATAATAATCAGGTAACTCAAGTGTCTGACTCACCACATCTGTTAAACAAAACTTAATATTTTATCGTAGTAAGCGTTGAAACGCTTATTTTCTAGGCACTGAAGTGCCTACTACAAAATTACAACGTCATACAAGCTTTGCAACGCCTGTATAACTTTTTGTGACAAAGCAAACTTAATGGTAGCAATTAATTGCCCCCATAGTTTTAATTCTTCGTTCGTCGTTACTTTGCCCAAATTTTTGGGCGTAAAACTGACACCAAAAATCTGAAACATCATTAGTTTTTAGCTTGCACCAACGCTTGCACCAAGCTGTGAAAATCTTTGAACGTAAAAGGTGCAACTCCTAAAATTGGCGGAATTTCGGCGTAACTGACAAATCTACTCATCCCGTCAGCCACCACCAAAATCATATATCTCCACAAACGGATTTCTTTAATTTTAGCAGCATCGATGTTGAGAAGCACCAGCCACTGCCTCAATCACGAATCTCGATATAAGGATTAATTTCGTTTGATTGCTTAATTATTGTTATCATAAAATTAGATTTAATGTTATTCAGGCGATCGCTTGACGAGCAAAACTTATCAGGCGATCGCTTTTTGTACTTAACTATTTAGATTCAAGGGTACATACCTACCTGTTGTCAAGCATGGGATTGGTGAAGTTGCGGATAAAAGAGTATGCCGCAGAAAAAGGTTGGACTTTAAAAGAAGTTTGCGATCGCTTTGGGGTAGGTTACAGTGCTATAAAGGTTTATGCACGTTCTCCTTTCCTTGGCAACAGTTGACGTTACTGCCTTACATAAGTTGGCACGGACGAATGATTGTGTTGATCGAAGATTTGTATGAGATTGTGCAAGAGTAGGAAAGGGAACACGCCGGATTAAGGGTGCTATTTGCTTGATAGGAAAGCGGTATCTTACTCAAGTAGTGCGATCGCTAACTGTATTTTTCCCAGTGGCGCGATAAGATTCTAAAACAAGAATTGTATTAAAGATTTAAATGGCAGAAACTTTATTCTTCAACGCCCTACGAGAAGCCATTGACGAAGAAATGGCACGCGACAAAAGCGTATTCGTTCTCGGTGAAGACGTAGGACATTATGGCGGGTCTTACAAAGTTACCAAAGACCTATATCAAAAATACGGTGAACTGCGAATTCTTGACACCCCCATTGCCGAAAACAGCTTTACGGGAATGGCAGTAGGCGCAGCGATGACCGGTTTAAGACCGATAATCGAAGGCATGAACATGGGCTTTTTGCTGCTAGCCTTTAACCAAATATCTAATAACGCCGGGATGCTGCGCTATACTTCCGGCGGTAACTTTAAAATACCGATGGTAATTCGCGGTCCAGGAGGCGTAGGACGGCAACTAGGGGCAGAACATTCCCAGCGATTAGAAACATACTTTCAAGCTGTTCCTGGCTTAAAAATTGTTACTTGCTCTACACCTTACAACGCGAAAGGATTGCTGAAATCAGCTATCCGCGATGATAACCCGGTATTGTTCTTTGAACACGTTCTGCTTTACAACTTGAAAGAAGACCTGCCAGAAGAAGAATATTTACTGCCACTAGATAAAGCAGAAATTGTCCGTCCTGGGAAAGATGTGACAATCATCACTTATTCACGGATGCGGTATCATGTAGCCCAAGCAGTGAAAGTTCTGGAAAAACAAGGTTATGACCCAGAAGTAATTGACTTGATATCCCTGAAACCGCTGGATATGGATACTATCGGTGAATCCGTGCGGAAAACTCATAAAGTCATTATTGTCGAAGAAGCAATGCGAACTGGTGGTATAGCCGCAGAATTAATTGCTTCAATTAACGATCGCCTGTTTGATGAATTAGATGCGCCAGTCTTGCGGCTTTCTTCCCAAGATATTCCCACACCTTACAATGGCAATTTAGAGCGCTTAACAATTGTTCAACCAGAGCAAATAGTCGAAGCCGTAGAAAAAATGGTAGCTTTGCGAGTTTGAGGAATTAGTCAAGAGTCAAGAGTCAAAAGTCAAGAGTCAAAAGAAACTAATCTTGACCATTGACTCTTGACCGTTGACTCTTGACCGTTGACCGTTGACCGTTGACCGTTGACTCTTGACTCATAACTCTTAAGTCATAACAAGGGTAAAATAGCGCTATCATAGCCTTTGTCAGTTGCGAGTTATGGTATGCAAAGACAGCGATCGCTATTAGCCTTGATTTTAGTTATGGTAATTGCCGCGATTACGGTGATTGCTACAATTCCGATTCCCTTGGGGCTGGATTTACGCGGAGGTTCACAGCTCACAATTCAGGTGAAACCAACAGCGGAGATTAAGCAAATCACCGAACGCGAACTGGAAGCTGTGAAAAGAGTAGTTGAAGGACGTATCAACGGTTTGGGTGTTTCTGAACCGGTGATTCAAACGGTGGGTTCAGACAAAATTCTTGTGCAACTACCGGGAGTTAACGATCCAGAACAAGCTGAACGAGTTCTGGGAGGTACAGCGCAGCTAGAATTTCGTCTACAAAAACCCGGTACGGAAACTCAATTGTTTGCTTTTCAAAGATCGCGAGAAGAATTGAAGGCAAAACAACAAGAATTGATCAAAACTAAAGACGCAGCGGCTATTGCGAAAAATAAAGAAGAGTTACAAAATAATAATCAAGCGATCGCTGAATTATTTGAAAGTACCAACCCGCCTTTAACTGGTAAATTTCTCAAAGATGCCTATGGCGAACCGACTCAAGGCAACAACTGGAATGTTGCCATTCGCTTTGATACTAAGGGTGGGGAATTATTTGCCCAACTGACAAAAAACCTCGCCGGTACTGGTCGCAGTATTGGTATATTTTTGGATAATGAAGCGATTAGCGCTCCTACCGTCGGTCCAGAATTTGCTGCCGCAGGTATTACCGGTGGTGCTGCGGTAATTACAGGTAGATTTACCGCTCAAGAAGCAAACGACTTAGGTGTGCAGCTACGGGGAGGCGCATTACCTGTACCAGTAGAAATCGCCGAAAGACGCACAGTCGGTGCAACTTTGGGTAAAGACAGCATTCAACGCAGTATTTATGCTGGCATCGGTGGTCTGAGTTTAGTATTAATTTTTATGGTGGTGTACTATAGACTACCAGGATTGATTGCCGACATAGCGTTAGTTATCTACTCTTTGCTAACTTGGGCTAGCTTTGCTTTGTTGGGCGTTACTCTCACACTGCCAGGAATTGCCGGATTTATTCTTAGTATTGGGATGGCGGTTGACGCTAACGTACTAATTTTTGAGCGCACGCGGGAAGAATTACAATCAGGTAAAAAGCTGTATCGTTCTGTAGAATCTGGTTTTTACCGAGCATTTTCTAGTATTTTAGATAGTAACGTGACCACATGGATTGCTTGTGCTGCTTTGTTCTGGCTGGGGTCTGGGTTAGTCAAAGGCTTTGCCCTGACTCTGGCTTTGGGTGTGGCAGTTAGTATGTTTACAGCGATTACCTGTAGTCGTACACTGATGTTTTTGGCAATTTCAATTCCTACATTGAAGAAGCCAGAACTTTACTCTCCTAACCTGCCAGCGTCGAATAAGGCAGAGGTAGCTCAATGAAACTTAGTATAAATAAATCGCGATCGCTTTGGTGGACTGTTTCTTGTGCCATCATCCTCAGTGGTATCATCTCAATGGTGATTTCCTGGCAAACTCCGGGAATTAAAGCACCCCTGCGTCCCAGTTTAGATTTTATCGGTGGTACGCGCTTGCAATTTGAACGCGATTGTACAAGACCCGGTAATTGTGACAAACCAATTGATATTGCCGCTGTTCGGGAAGTAGCCAAAGAACAGGGATTAGGCGATAGCAGCATTCAACTTGCTGGTGATAATGGCGTAACAATTCGCACAAAAGATTTGACTGTCGATCAACGCACCAAATTACAAAACGCCTTAAGCGAAAAAATCGGCGTTTTTGACCCGCAAAAAAATCAAATTGACTCCGTAGGTCCTACACTAGGGCAAGAACTATTTAGGTCTGGTTTATTAGCTCTCCTCGTTTCCTTTGTTGGCATCACCGTCTACATGAACTTCCGCTTTCAGTTAGACTATGCCATTTTTGCGATTATTGCTTTATTTCACGACATCTTGATTACAGTAGGTGCGTTCTCGATTTTGGGTTTGATATTTGGCACTGAAGTTGATAGTCTGTTCATTGTCGCCCTACTAACAATTACAGGTTTTTCAGTGAATGATACCGTAGTCATTTACGATCGCATTCGCGAAACCGTCAAAACTAATCCGAATCGACCAATTAGCGAGATTGTAGACGATGCAGTAAACCAAACCTTAGCACGGTCAATTAACACCACCTTAACCGTGTTGCTGACATTATTTGCTATCTTTTTCTTTGGCGGCGAAACTTTGCATAACTTTGCCCTAGCCTTGATTATTGGCTTTACAATGGGCGCTTATTCGAGTATTTTCATCGCCAGTACTCTTTTAGCTTGGTGGCGAGAACGCACCGGTTCATCCACACCCACAGCCACCACAGAACCAATGGATGCATAAAGGTGAAAATTAGTCAAGAGTCAAGAGTCAAGAGTCAAGAGTCAAGAGTCAAGAGTTAAAAGTCATCAGTCTCCAAAGAGTCCCCCTTGTCCCCCCATCTCCCCCTCCCCCCCTCCTCCCCTTCCCCTAGCCTATGGATCAATTTGAAAAACCGCCAATAACAGATGCATCTTTTGTTCTACAAGTAGAAAAACTACACCGATTGACAGTATATGGTAGATGGTTGTTCTGCCTATTTTTGTGGCTCACCCTTGCGCCGATTTGCTTGTGGTCTTTGCGTGAAGAAATTGTTCTGTGGCGACAATATTTTACCTGGGTAGCGGTGCGATATGGACTTTTTTATCATCCATTCTCTACCATTGGTTTAGCTTTTTGTATCGGTATGACTGTTGCTGTTTTAGTTTGGCAAAGTCGGAATATTTTAATGGGTTTACCACACCAAGAACAGCAACGTTTAGAAAAACAAGTTTGTCGGATACGCCAGCAAGGATCGAGTCATCCATTGTGGAAGTGGATTTGTCAATAAACCTTGAAGTAGAAAATTTTCAAATAATTGGAATATATACACTACAGGCGATATATAGAAAAATCTGACTTAAGGATAGCCCGTATCATGTGTTTCCAATAGATATACTACTATAGCTATCTGAAAAAAATAAAAGTTAACGATAGCAAATATATTGTAAAAATTGGATACGGTGGCATGAATAATACTCAAATTAAATTTTGCGATCGCAAGTCAGAAATTGACCTTTACCAACTTCAAGAGCTATTTAATATTGCTGCTTTCTGGGCAAAAGGGCGGAGTATAGAAGATATGGGCATAGCCATTGCTAACAGTCAGCCAGTAATTAGCGTCCGCGATAAAGAACGATTAATTGGCTTTGCTAGGGCAACTTCTGATGGTATCTATCGTGCCACAATTTGGGATGTTGTGATTCACCCAGACTATCGCGGTACTGGACTGGGAAGCAAATTAGTAGAAACTCTTTTGAGTCATCCGCACATGCACAGAGTTGAGCGCGTGTATCTGATGACAACACACCAACAGGGATTCTACAAAAAAATTGGTTTCCAGAGCAATTCCAGCACCACGATGGTGTTATACAATCAACCTAACCTTATGCCGACTCCGGAAATCCAGCTTCAGGAATCATGAGGGGGATAGAAAGTTGTAGCCTGCTATAATGCTCATTTGCTTCATCGGTGACGGGAGAAACTATTTCCAACTTTCCCCCCATCACTTCCAACAAAGTTTGATTTAGTAATAGCCTCATTCCCGGCGAAAAAAAAGCATTTTGCTTGTCAGTATCAGGCAGTTTATATTCAGATTTAATTAAATCTATTGGCTCACTAGTAGGGATAGCATTAGTTGGCACATCCAAGCAAATATGAATAAATTTACTTGTAGGTGAAGAAGCAGTTGAAATAGAAATACTACCTTCTTCCATCTGAGTAATCGAAGTATCTACTAAATTTAGCAATACTTGCCTTAGCCAGCGCGGATCTGCCAAAACATAAATTTCTGGATCGGGTGGCAAAAGTTGCAAGGTAAAATTGCGATTTGCCGCCAGCATATAAGTTAAGCTATGAACTTCCTGCAAAACTTCCGCTAAACATTGGGGTTGAATATCTAATTTGTTGTTGCCGTATTCAGTCCTGGAGACTTTGAGAATTTCATCAATTAACTTGAGTAGCTTGAGCGCACGTTCGTGAGCTTGGGCGATAAATTCTCGTTCCTCCGCCGCATCTTCACATAAATCTGACAAAATTAACTGATGTAAACCAATTAGACCATTAAGAGGCGATCGCAATTCATGGGTAGTCCGTGCTAAAAATCCCGCTTTAAACTGGCTCATTTCCCTTGCCATTTGATACGCCAGCATTAGACGCTTCATTTCTTGCTCAAGTGCTGATACATCTTGTTTCTCAAGCACTACATTCAAGCTAGAGGACGTTTGGCGTCGTGCAAATAACGCACTCAAACTCAGCCCCAATGCTATTCCCACTCCCAAATATACCCAGTTGCTCCAATCCATAAATTTGGCAATATCAAGTTATTAATTAACCATCAAGAAAAGCGAAGCAAAATTCCCAAGTTTTTAGTCCGCCAAACAAGAAGCTATAGGTAAAGATTTTTCTGTTTTGTGATTTATTTGAAATTTGAGAGAAAAATCAGCAGTTTTTATATTCAGCACCCATTTGACAAAACTGCTCTATTCCTATCACTCAGCATACTCCTTGATTCTGACTTACTTGGGGAAATTCTAACTTCCGATTGCCAAAATTTAGCCCAAAAATATTAGATAAATCAGAATTCAGGAGTCAAAATAAAATTAAGTAAAAAAATATACTAAAAAAATGTATACTGCCAAATCAGAGATTTTGGCTACTTAGTCTTAAACTTTTTATTCAAGTGTCAAAACTCTAAGTTCACTGCACCTTGACGTAAAATTTGCCAATTTGTCCCAGTCCATTTAGCAACAGTCGAAGGTACACCGATTCCTGGTATTTCTCCCTGGCATTCTGTTTCTGTTAAAGTCAGAACATCGGGAAACTGAGCCGCAATTTCTGTCATTGTCTGCAAAGCAGGTTGACCTGACACATTAGCGCTTGTAGTGGCAAGGGGACCTGTTTGCGCCAAAATAGTTTGAGCGATCGCACTGTTCGGCACTCGTATCCCAATTGTCATCGAGTCTGTAGGATTCATTCTTTTTGGCACACACCCCGACGCTGGTAACACCAATGTCAACGCTCCCGGCAAATACTTATCCATAACTGAGCGCCAAATTTTATACTCTTCATCACTACCTACAACATAAGACCACAAATCCTCTACATCTGCTGCCATCAAAATCAAAGGTTTATCTAGGCTGCGTTGCTTCGCTGCAAAAATTAATTCTGCTTTTTCTGGTAGCGCTGCGAGTGCGGGAACAGTATCTGTAGGAAAGCTCACTAAAAAGCCAGCGCGGGCACCAGCAATAAGGTCTACTAAAGAAACTTGTGTCATATTAACCCGAAGCGATCGCAATTCTGCCTTTAACACGACGAACTACATCGCAATACTATTTTTTACCTGGATACTTTATACAAACAACACAATAATTACACCCGTACAGTTATAAAATTTTGTGTAAATTATTTTCTCTTGCTAATTGGAACTTAATTTATGCTGCTATCCACTAACACTTCTAAATGTCCCTCGGTTGAGCGCTTGGTTAAGCTTTGGGCAGAGCGTTATACAGTTGACGTATCTTCTCTATCCAAAAATCCCAAGTTCTATGGAGAATTGATGAAAGCAGCTTCACCAGAAGCTCGAGGCTTAACCGCAGCTAAATTAGTGAATAATGTATTATATGGCACAAACCATCAAGCAGGGACACAGCCGAAATCTCTGTATGAATATATTCCTGACATTATTGATTCTCACTTGGGGCAGCGAATAAATCAATTTGCCTGCCAAGTGTATGAGAAAGTACTGGACATTTACCAACAGCAGTCTGGTATGGTTGTCACTCCTATAACGACACAAATGTCAACAGGAAATGTTTCTAACCAGGTTTCTCTTTCGTTATCGGCGATACCAAATATAGAAAAGCTGGCAAATGAACTACAACAATTATTACTGAAATATCAGGATCAACACGTAACGGCAAAGGATTGGCGCGTCGTTGGCTTTCTGACTACGCTATTCAATTTCAGTAACAAGTTACTTATTAATCAGTTGACATCAGTGGAGAAAGTTCTGCTGTGTCCCTACTTAAAGTTTGTTGAAGAACAAGTCGCTATCCCCTGGCAGCGAGTCTGTGCAGCTGCCGCTAAACATCAACTCGGTTCTCCAGCCTTAACTTTAGTTGAGCAAATGTTGCCTCTGGCTCCTGAGATTGGTTCAACAGTTTACTGCCGACTTTTACAATTATTTCCCGATCATCGTAGCCTAAGAGGTGGATTGAGCGATCCAGATGTAGCACACTCTTGTCTTCGGGACTTAGATATGTTCCAGGCTTACTTGTGGCTTAGTGTGCTAGAGAAAAGTATAAGACCTGTGGAACAGGAACTTGTGCCCTTATGTGTGATGGTCATGCCGAGTGTGGGAGTGAAATGGGGAATGATCGATAAATGGAAACGACTATTAGTAGATGAAATAGAAAGTCGCGTGCAGTTTGAACACGAGCTCCTTTTGCTGAATTACACTCAAGGTATGGAGCAAGCATTTTTTGAGGCGCGTAAGCGCCTGGGTGACCAAGGTGAGATGATAAAAATTCCCTCTGAGTTTGGGGAAAACTTGATTTTTCACCTCAGCTCTTAAAATCCAGGACTTACGCAACACTTTCTCACCTACTTGTATCTATTTAGCAACACTCTTGCAACGGCAAAGCGTTCAATTCCCGCTAAATCAGCATGAATTTCAACTTCATTGCAATAGCTACCTTGATTAAGCAACATTTCCCGCACCGCATCCGCTTGTCCTGCCATCATCTCAATTAACCATACGCCACCAGGTCGTAAATAAGCGGGAGAAATATCTATCAAATGGCGGATGCAATCTAAGCCGTCAGCACCCCCATCCAGAGCTAGATGTGGTTCATGGTCAACTACTTCTGGTTGTAGCGTAGATACGGTGCTGGTGGGGATATAAGGCGGATTTGACACCATGCCGCTAAACTGACCTTTGAGCAATTCTAACGGCTCCCACCAAGAACCTTGATAAAAGCGAATGCGGTCAGCCAAACCGGAATTTAAAGCGTTTGCCCTAGCGATCGCCAAAGCATCTGAACTGCAATCAACAGCATGAATCGTTGCTGTCCTAAAGACATCTGCTAATCCTAAAGCGATCGCACCACTACCAGTCCCCAAATCCGCCCAGTGACCTTGCTGTAAAAGCGGATTTGCCAAGCTTGCAGCCACAGCCAAATCAATTAAATACTCAGTTTCTGGTCTGGGAATCAAAACCGCATTCGACACCGCGATTTGAAACTGTCGCCAAGGTGTAACTCCAGCAATGTACTGCACTGGCAAGCGGTCATTTAATCGTCTCTGCCAAAGATGCTCTAAATCTTCTAAAGGTAATTTTAGAGCGATCGCATAGGAATCTTTAAAAGATTCCAAACGCAATGCCAAGCGGTCTAAACCAGCTACCTCTTGTAGTAACCAATCTACCTCAGATGATGAAACATCAGTGGCGATCGCTGCCTTGATTGCTGCATTGCGCCACTGCCAAAGTTGTAAACCAGAAACTAGATTTGGCTGCTTATCCACCATGCCGAAAGCGTTAAGGACGCTTGGGAGTAGCAGCAGGCTTATTGCCGCCACCAGCTGGAGTAGCAGGCTTATTCCCTTCTCTGGGAAGTGTCTTGATATATTCTCTCGACTCTGGGGATGGTACTAAGACAACTTGCGAGAGCCAGTTATCGTTTTTATCTTGCAAAGTTTTAATTACACCGTCTACATCTATTACCTGGATATCAGCTTTAGGATACTTTGACTTCACCTGATTCAACAAACCTTGTGCATCTTGCTTGCTTAAAAACAAAGGAATAAGTTGCTGATTGTCAGCTTTGAGTTGAATTGGTACATATCCTTGTTCTGGTGAAAACCTGACAGCAAAAACAGGCACGCTTTTAAATTGATTTACTTGCTGACCGCTTTGACGCAGTAAGTCCATTGCCCCCTTCACCTCCGTATCTACAGGTTTAAAGGCAAATAGAAGGCGGTTTGGCTGATTTTTGCTTTGTTGCAATTGCTGATAAATTACCCCTAAAGGCACTGCCGTCACTTGTAGGCTTTTGACCACTTCATCCATTTTCGGGTCTTTGCCTTTAACATTCTGTAATTCTTTAATAAACGATTGAGCCTCCTGCCGACTTAGATAAACACCAGTTACAGAACCAGTGGATTTTTGCCCGTTATTACCTTGTGGAAGAGGACGGCTTAAAGGTAAACCTTGGGAGTTAGTAATTAAATAAACCGGTACTGAATCGAGTTTCTCTTTGACTTGTTGTTCTGTCAATGCCAGCACTGGGACATTTCCCACAAATACCGTTCCCAGCAGTGTACTCCCGATTAATCCTAATGTTGCGCCCCAGCGAACCAATGATTTCATGACTTTTCCTCGCATCAATACTTTAATTAAGTCGAGACTTTGGTTGGATTGGCACAGAACCAACTTGTTTTAGTTATAGTATCGTCTTCGCCAATTGACAGCGTTGTTTTCTTAATTTCGCCTTGCTTTTCAAAGGAATAATGCTCTAGACGCATTGATTGCTGCCGTTTTCTACCTTAATTGCACAAAATCTGGAAACTCTCTAATAGATACGGGTGTAGGAGGAATCTGAAAAATTCCCCATGTAAGAAAATCTCACAAAAATTAACACCTCTATACCCCTACATCATGAATCCACATACCGTGAAAAATTAGGCTTTCTACAAGCAGCGAAAAATGTCCTCTACCTTTAAGGCGATAAATGCCATTTTATTGTCTTTTCTGAGGATAGTTGACACCATTGCCTAATGGATCGTTCCATCACTTTATTTTTTATATGTGCTTATTTTGACAACTATAAAAAAGCAACATTTACCGCCCACTTAACAGAAAACTTGATCACAATAAGCTCATATCATAGATTTCGCCAAATATTATAAGTAATTTTATTTAGGCATAACTATAAAAGTAATACGTTTTTTTCGAGAACCTTTACTCAATCTTTAGTAAAACTCTCAGGAAGTTTTTATTTTTTAATAAAAAATCATAAAAACCCTAGATTCTGCTAATAAATCTAGGGTTTTATGATTCGCATTATAAAATCGGGATGACAGGATTTGAACCTGCGGCATCCTGCTCCCAAAGCAGGCGCGCTACCAAGCTGCGCTACATCCCGGTTATATTAATCCACTTTATATAGTGGTTAAGCATGAATTTGACATAATTGCTTTGTTTAAAAGCAAAACTTTGGTAACGTTACCATATTTTTGCTTTTGCAGAGCAACTATGACATCTTATCAGATTTTCTGGTTGCTTAGTTAATTTATTTCATCGTCAAACTATTTTGCAAATAATTTGTCAAATGCAAATACAAAAATTTGTCTTTACACCGAGAAATAAGTTAAACAAACCTAGTTCTATGATAAAAATAGGCTTTTACCATCATAACTTACTTTTGGTCAGCAAGCATATTTATTTATATCAGGGATTACTGAGGATACCAAAACATGCCTTTGATACCTTCAGGATCGGCAACAAAGCCCATAGTCCGATAGAAATCGACAACATGAGGGTCAGCGAAGAGAGTGACATTGCTAATCTCTTCACTTCGGAGTTTTTTGAGTACGTACTTCATCAGTGCTTTACCCAGTCCTTTAGCTTGAAAGTCCGGGTGAACTACCACATCCCAAATAGTGGCATTAAAAGCGTGGTCTGAGGTAGCACGGGCAAAACCAATCAGCCGTCGTTGGGTTCCTCGTACTTGCCACATTGTGGCTACGAGAAAACTATGCTCGATCGCTTTTTTCACTTTTCTCAAAGGACGACGCGACCAACCGACGGCATCACAGAGTTCTTCTAGCTCATACAAGTCAATATCTCGCTCTGTACTAAAAACGATGCGAGTCTCCTTCGGAGGAGCATCGCCAACGCCATTGGAGCTAGAATTGCCTACAACTTCCGCGCTCATCTCTTCAAACGAGTTTGTCCTAGATGACGCTACAGTTTCGGGAGTACTAAACCAAGTTTTCCAAAAACCCATGCCAACGTGGTTCGGGTAGTATAACTGAATTGGTTTCCATTGAAACAGTGTTGACCCACGGAATGAATCTCGCTACCCATTTGCAACCCCTCACACTGAAAATTTTTCTAGTGTTTTTGGGATTTTCAATTGGTTTAGCCAGTCAGGGCGTGTTTCACACCAATCATTTTCAACTTTAGCATTTTGTTGTAGAGCCTAGGAGAAATTAACCAAAACCGAAGGATATGAGAGTCAATTGGTAATTGGGCATTGGGCATTGGGCATTGGGAAAAAAGAATTATTTGCCAAGTCCAGTGCCAGTCGCCTCAACGGAGGGAACCTCCGCACGGCGCTGGCTCCCCTTGTCCCCCTGTCCCCTGCTCCCCCTGCTCCCCCTGCTCCCCCATCCCCCTATCCCCCAGTCCAAGCGTCCCTTGGCGACGAATAAGAGCGAGTCTTAACCCCAAAATGGCTTCTGGTTTAAAATCTTCGACCCTGGAACTTTTAAAACGCTTTAACCGAGCGTTTCCCCAGTTTTATGAGCAATTTGTTAGCAGTGAGATTCAACTGCAAAATTTGCGGCTAGCCTACCGTCTTTATAAAACCAGACGCGCGGTTATTGAGTTGAAACCGGAAGGTAGCAAAAGTGCCCTGCATTTTGCCTACCGCAACCAATCTTTTCTCCTCAGTGATATTTTTGGTGTGCTGGCAGCTTATGGGCTGACTATCCACGGTTTAAGTCTATACGGTCAGATCCGACCGCCGATGTTGGTTTTTATGAAACTGTTGGTGTCTCGTGGCAGTAAAGCTTTGACCGAGAAAACCGCCGAAAACGTCTGCCGTGCTGTTCGCGAGGCTTTAGGAGGTCGGTTTGAGGTAGAAGAAATGCTAGCAGTAGAATTCAACCTTGATGCCGGCTTAGAACAAGTACAAACCGAATTCTATGTCGATCCGGTCTTTCATCTCCCTGCCTTAGTTATTGAAGCTGATAACCAACCGGGATTATTCTACAAAGTGATGTACGCCATTTGGCAGGAAGACTTGCTGGTGGTAAATGCGAATTTACTGGTTTGGCGCGGACGTACACGCCTTATTCTTTACTTGTTGGGACCCAATGAAAGCCTGATTCCTGAATATCTAGGTAACAAAATTGCCGAAGGGGTGCGACAGAGGTTAATGGGAAAATGAAAAAAGTTAGGTTGTTAGTGGTTAGTAGTTAGAAGTTAGTAGTTAGGAGTTAGGAGTTAGGAGTTAGTTGTTGGGAGTTAGTTGGAGCGTTGGAGTGTTGACGGTTAACCACGCTCCCACTACCCACTACCCACTATCCACGCTCCTCGCTCGTATTTAGTCGCGCCCGCCCTTAAGGGTACGATGGAATTATGGCAAGGATTGAAATATTGGGCGTTCCACACGCATACGAGCTAACGGCTCCCACGACCTACCCCCATGCTTTAGTTTTTATCCACGGTTGGCTCAATAGCCGTGGATACTGGCAACCTGTGATTTCTCACTTATCAGTTGATTTCCAGTGCCTGTCTTATGATTTGCGTGGGTTTGGTGAGTCCCAGCCTGAGGCAAAAATTGATTTTAGTCGCGAAGACACATCTAGTTTGAGCCTAACTGACAATGACCGTTGTCAAGTTGGCTATCCGTTCGATTCTGTTTATACTCCAGCTGCTTATGCTCAGGATTTAGCGCTTCTTCTGCAACAGATGAATATTACCAGTGCTTGGCTAATTGGTCATTCTTTAGGAGGCACGATCGCTCTTTGGGGTGCGGCACAAATGCTCGATCGCGTTAAGGGTGTCATCTGTATTAACGCAGGTGGTGGAATTTATCTCAAAGAAGCTTTTGAGCAATTTCGCTCAACAGGTCAGCGGCTTTTGCAAATCCGTCCGAGGTGGTTGTGCCAAGTACCTTTGATTGATTTACTGTTTACTAGAGATACTGTGGCACGTCCTTTGGATCGCTTTTGGGCACGTCAAAGGGTGATTGATTTTGTTGTGGCTGACCCGGAAGCTGCTCTAGGAACGCTGCTAGACTCAACAACTGAGGAAGAAATTAACCGCTTACCCCAGTTGGTATCCAAAATTAAACAACCAGTTTATTTCTTAGCTGGTGCGGAAGATAAAATTATGGAACCAAAGTATGTTCGCCATTTAGCTAGCTTTCATGCTTTATTCCAATACTCTGGTGACAATGTGATTGAAATTCCTGATTGCGGACACTTGGCTATGTTAGAGCAGCCAAATGCGGTTGCCAATCACATTCGGTCAATAGTTAGGAGTTAGGAGTCAGGAGGGGGACAAGGGGGACAAGGGGGAGGGGGGGAGGGGGAGACAGGGAGACAAGGAGAGGGGGGGATGGGGGAGATAGGAAAAGCAGATTTCTCCTTGTCGCCTTGTCCCCCTGTCCTCTTGTCCCCCTTGTCCCCCTGTCCCCCTTGTCCCCTTTCCTCTTTACCCGATTTGATATAAATCCATGACTTGGGTAAGCGACAGTCTTGATTGAACGCTTAGGGTAAGTGGCGAAATATGACCAAGGGCTAGATGCTCTGAGGCTGTACAGCCTATCATGGCGGCGTTATCGGTGCAATATTTCATTGGGGGAAATAACACGCGCAGGTTACGCTCACAGGCGGTTGCTTGTAAATGTTTCCTCAAACCGCTGTTGGCGGCTACCCCTCCACCGACGGCGATAATTTTCAGATCGTAGTCAAGGGCACAGGCGATCGCTCTTTTGGTAAGCGATCGCGCTACGGTTTCTTGAAAACTCGCCGCAATATCGGCTACAGGTACTTGCTCGCCATTTTTCTCGAATTGTTGCACTAGTCGCTGTACTGCCGTTTTTAATCCGCTAAAACTCGAATCATAGCGATGATACCCCCCACCCGGTAAGGAAACTTTTCCTTCTGGCAAAACAAAGGCTTGCGGATTGCCTGACTGCGCCAGTTTATCAATCATCGGTCCACCGGGATAGCCCAACTTTAACAACCGCGCTACTTTATCAAAAGCTTCACCTGCCGCATCATCGCGAGTTTGTCCTAGAGTTTCGTATCTACCACAATCTTTGACATAAATCAAGCTTGTGTGTCCGCCGGAAACCAGTAAGCTAAGAAAAGGAGGCTTGATAGTTGGCTCGCTTAGGTAAGTCGCGTAAATATGACCTTCAAGGTGGTGAACTCCTAAAAATGGCTTATTGTGTATTATTGCCAGGGTTTTGGCGGCAGTTAACCCCACTAAGAGCGCTCCCACGAGTCCGGGGGCACAAGTTGCGGCAATGCCGTCGATTTTTTCCCAATCTAGTTTTGCTTGTTCGAGGGCTTGAGCGATCGCCTGATTTATCGTTTCTAGATGCTGGCGGGATGCCACTTCTGGTACTACCCCGCCATACTGCTGATGAACCGGAATTTGCGAGGCAACAATACTACTACAAACTTGACGATTGTTTACAATTGCTACGGCAGTTTCATCGCAGCTGGTTTCTATAGCTAAAACGGTTGCCATGACAGGATTATGGTTAATTGAGACTTGATGTCGAAGCTTTAACTTTTATTTACTTAAACTTTACTCGGTTCCCAGGCAAGAGTATGATGACTTCCTAGTTATGGTGATAAACACTGTACAAGCCGCTTCGTTTTGTACAAAAACTTTTTGTTTCGTAATAAAAGGAAACAACTCAATGAGACGATTGTTTACTTTGGTTTTGGCGATTTGTCTAATGTTCAATTTTGCCCCGCCAGCAAAAGCGTTAGGGGCTGACCTTGTACCCTGCAAGGACTCTCCTGCTTTTCTACAACGGGCAGCAGAGGCGCGTAACACTACCTCAGACCCTGCCTCCGGGCAAAAGCGATTTGAGCGTTATGCCCAAGCTATGTGTGGTCCAGAAGGTTTACCTCATCTGATAGTCGATGGTCGTATAGATCGCGCTGGTGACTTTATAATACCGGGCATTCTCTTTTTGTATATCGCAGGTTGGATTGGTTGGGTAGGTCGCGCCTATCTACAAGCCGTCAAGAAAGAAGGTGGGGACGTAGAAAGAAAGGAAATCATGATCGAAGTGCCAAAGGCATTTTCACTAATGCTGTCAGGCTTTACTTGGCCCCTAGCCGCCCTGAAAGAATTGCTTTCGGGCGAATTGACAGCTAAAGATACCGAAATCCCCATTTCACCACGCTAACAATACACCTCAATTTTACTTATTTGGGAGAATGATTCATGCAGCAGAACTATTTCCTTAAATATCTTTCCCTAGCACCAGTTTTACTGTTCGCTCATTTGATTTTTGTTGCCGTTGTGTGGATTGTATTTAACAACTTGTTCCCCGACTTACTTTTCCACCCGATGCCATAATCGACGCAATTAAACAATTTTGTTAGCAGTTAGTAGTTAGTTGTCAATTAACTACTAACTACTAACTGCTAACAAATTAATTTTGGGAAACTGGTAATGCTGTCAACAGCATACAATTTTGATATCTCTATATATGCTTGCTTAATTAACTTTTCTAAACTTCGCTGTGAAAAATCATATTTAGACACAATTATTACTAATAATAAATAATCAAGCATCTTATTTAGAGGCAAAGACAAAATATGGCGCAAGCAATAGACGCATCAAAAAATCGTCCTAGCGATCCGAGAAATAACGAGGTTGTCTTTCCAGAATGGCGCGATCCGCAGCGGGGAAATCTAGAAACGCCGATTAATGCTTCTGGACTGGTCAAGTGGTACATTAATGCCTTGCCCGCCTATCGCCCAGGTATAACTACCTTCAGACGAGGGCTAGAAGTTGGTATGGCTCATGGTTACTGGATATTTGGTCCCTTTGCCAAATTGGGTCCCCTGCGGAATACAGATAATGCCAACTTAGCTGGGTTACTAGCAACCTTAAGCTTTATTGTGATTCTGACTGGTACCCTTTCTCTGTACGCTAATAGCAATCCTCCCCAACCAGTTGCCACCGTCACTGTACCCAATCCTCCAGATTCTTTTAAAACTAAAGAAGGCTGGAGTAACTTTGGCAGTGCTTTCTTAATCGGTGGTCTTGGTGGTGCAGTAGTTGCTTACCTTGTGGCTTCTAATATCGAACTAATTCAAAGTTTATTCGGCGGTTAGTTTAGTCATTAGTCAAATGACAGTGTGAATAAGATAAGGACACAAAGGAAAGGTTAACTTTTTCTTTGTGTCCTTTATTTGTTGGGGTGAAAAACAATTCCTTCGTGGTTTAAATGTGTTCTGTTAACCAAATAAAGCAGCAGCGATCGCATTTACAGCGGTCTCCAAATCGTCATTCACAATTTGAATATCAAATTCTTCAGCGGCTTTAATTTCTTCTTGGGCACATTGCAGACGACGGGCGATCGCTTCTTCTGAATCCTGTCCGCGATTGCGTATCCGTTGCTCTAACTCTTCAAATGAAGGCGGTAGAATAAATATGCTGAGGGCGCTAGGGAAAGAAGCGCGGATTTGTCGTGCCCCTTCCAACTCAATTTCTAGCACAACCGTCTTACCAGCGCGAATTTGCTTAAGTACCGCTTCACGAGGAGTGCCGTAATAGTTACCCGCAAATTCCGCCCACTCTAGGAATTCACCTTGAGCAACCAATTGTTCAAATTTGTTACGGCTAATAAAGTAATAATTTTTGCCGTCGATTTCTCCAGGGCGGGGAGAACGAGTCGTCACGGATACTGAATAGTATAGCTCCGGATGACGCTGTAGAAGCGATCGCATGAGTGTGCCTTTGCCGACACCACTAGGACCTGTTAAAACAATCAGCCTGCCCAGAGGGGGGCATTCTTTGGTAGTAGCACCATTCTGGATGGATAAAACTTGCATCATCCGCTCAACTTGTGAATTAATCGATAGACATTATTCATTAGTCATTCGCGAGAGCGAGTATAGACTAAAGAATTGGTAGCATGGGTGACAGAAAACTTGTCTAATTCACATATTACTGCTGATATGGCGCAAATAGGGGTGGGGCTTTCAACCCACCCCCAATCAATTATCTACAACTTGATGCTCGCGGGAAACTACAAAGCGATTTGCTACCGTTTCCGGTTGAATCGCTGAGAGAATCACATGGCTGGAATCTGTGATAATTACAGCTCTAGTGCGACGACCATAAGTCGCGTCAATCAGTTGACCTCTGTCTCTTGCGTCAGTAATAATCCGCTTAATCGGGGCAGACTCTGGACTGACAATAGCAACTACTCGATTGGCAGACACGATATTGCCAAAACCGATGTTGATTAACTGAATGTCCATAAAAAAACTTATGCCAAATACAGTGTGAGAAGCTTATTAGTAACTTATTTACATGTTATCTATAAAAAATTGGAGTTACAACGATTAAATTCAAGCCAATAAGCGTTTTTAAATTATCACTGCTTTGTTTTAGCTATTTATGCCCAAATACTACTTAAAATACTTCTCAAGACATAGGCAAAGCAACACTAACACAAGCTATTAAGTAGGTCGGCTAATTAAACATCACTCGCGATCGGTCGGACATAGGGCATGGGGGAGCGCTAGTTTCGTGCAAAGCTGCCAAGCCAAGATAGCCACAAAGGTTTAAGAACTTCTTGCTGAAGCTTCTCGGATTCATACGTTCAACCTAGACCAAGGATATCGGATGTGTGGCAGCGCAAGAGCGCATTGTAAATTTTGCCCCAGATAAATTCAGAGTCGTCCAAGTTTCGGGTCATCGACTTCAAATTCATCTGGGGCAAGGCATAAAACTCTTTTTTACTTCTTTAGTAGATACTAAATTTAAGGAAAAAATAGAAATTAATCGTCAATTTAAGATATAAATAACACTTGGGATTATTTAGTGAGTTTAATTGTGTCGCAAGTTTTTACGAAAGATTTTGAAATTGAATGTCCTCCAAAAAAACGAGTTTGGAGTGAAATTGCTCATCGAATTGGAGAAACGGGACTACCTGGAATACCGATCCGAATCATCTTAACCGCAGTCCGCGAACAGAAGCTGGTGTTTGAATGCAGTTTTCTAGAAACAGACAGAAAGCCTGTCTGGTCTTCTTTATTAAATATTCGTCCTCGTCAAATATCTTCGGCTAAACCTTTTGTCGATGTCTGCTGGATAATTGGGGAAATGTCTTAACCTATGATTCTCAAGTTAGCGATCCATTAAAGTTGTATCTGTATAGCGATCGCGCAACAGGTGATGAAATTGGTGACTTAATTGGTGAACATGGCATTGACTATGAATATTCAAATCAAAGAGGAGTATTACTAATTTTTTCCTTTCAAAATACTGATAATGATTTTGTCTATGTCACTCAAGTTATTGAAGAAATTTATCAAATTATTGCTGGTAAAGAACAGAGACAGGTGTTTGATGAACATTTTTTGGTTCGCACTCCGGTGATACGCTGTTCACCAAGAGAGGCTTTTTTTGGCAAGAAGAAAAAGCTTTTACTTGAGCAAGCTAAAGGTATGATAAGTTGTTGTTGTTTTAAACAAGTTCCTCCAGGTATTCCTATTCTGATACTAGGTGAAGAAATTACCGACTGGCATCTTCAACAGCTACCACCTAATACTGTTCTTGCAGTTGTTAAAGAATAAAGTGTAGATGCGATCGCCAGTGAATCTTACCAATATTATGCAGTAGCTTGTATTTTCGTCGGTACTTTACCCTATAAACAGAAAAGAGATAAATGATTGAGCAAAAAGTTGCAGTGGTGACGGGTGCTAGCCGAGGAATTGGGAGAACAGTAGCTTTTGGCTTGATTGAAGACGGTTTTCGTCTCGCTCTTGTTGCGCGATCTGCTGAAAATTTGCAAGCCGTTGCTTCAGAAATTGCTGCACTCGATTTGCATCCTGACTCACAACCACTACTGTTTGCAATTGACATTACTGAGCGCGATTCTGTACACAAAGTTGTTGCAGAAATTGACAAGGTATGGGGACGTATCGATCTATTTTTCAATAATGCAGGAGCATGGACAGAGGGAACCCTTGACGTGTCAATTGACGAATTTGACAGAATCCTGTCAATTAATTTGAAAGCAGGTTTTTATTTTCTCCAAGCTGTTGTTCCCATCATGAAACGGCAAGGATTTGGTCAGATAGTAAATTTAGTCTGCATCACTGCTAAAGGTGCTGAACCGGATTGGGGTGTATACAGTGCTTCTAAGTATGCCTTTTTCGGGTTAACTGAAGCTATTCACTTTGAGCTAATCAAGCATGGAATCAAAGTCACGGCTATCTGTCCGAGTTGGGTTGATACGAATATGGCTCAACAAGCGGCTACACCCTATCAACCCCACGACATGATTCAAAAAGAGGACATTTTAAATACTATCAGATGGTTATTAAAAATGTCTCCAAAAGCAGCAATCAAGGAGATAGTGATAGATTGCATGAGTGAGTACGTCGAAGGCAAATAGTCCAACATAAACCTAGATTCAATATCAAAAAAATAACGTAATCAAGAAAATGACTGACGCTAATCTTACAGAAAAATTACCAAGTAAACCAATTGACTTTGTTGAACGGAACGATCAAAGAGCGTTCTTAGCATTGCTGAGAGACTGGATGGCAATTTTCTTGATTGTTGCATTTAGTATTTGGATAAACAACATATTTGTTTATCTAGTTTCAGTATGGGCGATCGGTATCTTTCAATTTGCCATTGGAGAGGCGTTGTTACACGAAGCAACACACAATAATTTATTTCAAAACAAATTGTGGAATGAACAGCTAGAGTTTCTCTATGGATTTCCTGTGTTGAGAACAATATCCTCCTATCGGAAACATCATTTTCCCCATCATAAAGGTTTGGGGAGTGAGGAAGACTATATCCCTGAGTACTATGAAATGTTGGGTTTATACAAGGAGGATAAAAATCTGTTCTGGCTCTGGTTTGTTAAACCTGTGATTGGATTTGCCATATATCACTTTTTAATAGACGCATACATTCATCTGAAGAATTTGGATTGGCGTCCATTCAAAAGTGGCTTTAAGGTATCCCTATTCTGGTTGGTTGTTGTGATTGGCTTCTATCTATCGGGACATATCGATATCTTATTGCTATACTGGGTAGTCCCTCTGGTATGGTGCTTTCCTTGTTATGTATATTGGTCTGAGGTACACGATCACTTTCATACTGTCTCCGGGACGAGATCGAACCTTAATTTTCTGGCTAATCTTTTAACTCATAACAACGGTTATCACTATGTTCACCACCTGTACCCTACTATTCCTTGGTACAAGCTGCCAGAGGCACATGAGACTTTGTGTCCAGAGAATGTAGATATCTCAAACGGCTTATTCGATGTCTATAGGAAGTTATCACGCCTCACTGCGTGATATATGCTAAGAGCGACTAAGAAACTGATTTTAAGACAGGAGTTTGCTTTTCATCTGTGGATTTACTCCTGTCTAACTCTTCCTCATCTTCAGCTTTTTGAATAATCTCAGAAATCAAAAGGTAAAAACGATAAATTAAAAACACTGTAGATAGTGAGATTCCTATAGTTAATCCTGACCATAAGCCGATAGAACCCCAATTGAGATGGAAGCAAAGTAGGTAACCGCTTGTCATCCCAATACCCCACTGAAACAGTATGTTAATCACTAAAGGTAAGCGAGCATCTTGGATACCCATCAACGTCCCTAAAGCAATCATGTTAAGTCCAAAAGCGATGAGAAAAAGTGATGAAATTCTCAACAAGGGGATTGCAGATGTGATTCCTAGAACATGATCTGGCTCACTTGCATCTAAAAAGATAGTGGCAATCTGCTCTGGAAATAGAAATAAACCAATGGCAATTAAACTAGTTGTTGCTATACCGATGGCAATTGTGGCAAATCCTGCCATCTTTGCACCAGTGAAGTCACTCTGACCCATCATTTGTCCCACTCGCGTCATGGCAGCGTAAGAGATTGCTATCGGCACAATCAATGATAATTCTATACTTTGCACGACAATTTCATTTGCAGCTAATAGGGTTGTTCCCATATAGCCGCTTAATAAGGCAATCAAGGTAAACAAGAAAAATGTAGAGGCATATTCTAATCCCAGAGGCCAGCCATTTTGCCAAAGTTCGGCTAACACATCTCGATTAAACTGTAAAGAACCAAACAATTTGTATTCTTTAAACGAAGGATGGAAGGCAAGTACGGCAGCAGCAGCAAGGAAATTTACCCAGAAGACAAAAGTGCCAGCCCAACCAATCCCCGCTAATCCTAAACTTGGTAAGCCTAAATTCCCAAATATTAAAAGGTAGTTAGCAATAATATTGAGGGGAATCCTAGTCAGGGCGATCGCACTAATGAGTTGGGGACGATTGAGGGCTGTGGCAATCTCTTTGAGGATCAAGAAACCTACCGCTGCTGGAAAACTCCAAACGATGGCTTTTAAATAAGTACTAGTTAAGGCTACCGTGTCTTTTTGTTGACCCAATAAAAGTAAAATCGAGTCTATATGCCAAGTGAGCAACATCATCGGTAAAGAGAGAACAACCACCAGCCAGAATCCTTGAGCAAAAAGTTGGCGAATGCGATCTGTGTCTCCAGCGCCAAAGGCTTCAGCCGCTAGGGGACTGCCTCCTTCTAAAACCCCCATACACAAGAAAACTAGAGTCTGGAAGGCGATCGCACCCAGAGCACCAGCCGCGAGGGATTCAATGCCTAACAATCCCATCATCACGCTATTGATAAAACTCACGGATGCTTCTGCTAGTTGAATGCCCCCCAAAGGCACTGTTAATTGCAAAGTGGTACGGATTTCTGATAGGAATTTTGACAGCGATCGCATTCAGTTAAGTACTCCTGGGTTGTAGGAGTCAGGTAAATGATTTCTCCTCTAAGTGTATCTAATTAACCTTTAGACTAAAACAGTTATATTTAGAATCAAAAAAGGGGTGTAATTGAATACACCCCCAGTCTGGCTGAAGCACTATCGCATTACCAACTCTTAGCCGCGAAAAAAAGTTGCAAATCGCACTAATTTTTATTAGCCTTTTTCATTTCTTGCCATCTTTGTCGCAATTGCTTCAAGTTTGGAGCCTGACCGCCATAACGCCAGCTATTATATGCTTGGCAAATTTCATCTATAACCTCAGCCGTTGCTTGTGAATGATGCTGGTATGACACGCTAGCATATTCTAAAGGTGTTTGTGCCGGGTGCTTGCTAAAACCTTTTTCGGCTAAAGTTTGCAGCATTTGTTGATAAAGGCTTTCCATTGGGGGCAATTTTCTAAAAGTACGCTGCTTCAACCATTTTTGCCACTGTACCCAACCCAACCAACTTAAAAAAGCCGTTGTAGTTGCTAAAATTAAGCCTGTCAATACACCTAGCCAACCTTGAGAAAATAAAGCAAAAAATTGAGCGATCGCTTTACCAATCCAACTAAATATAGCCCCAAATACATTATTTAACAAACCTGTCACCGGCGAGGGCAACCAGCCTGCAACCCAATTCCAAAATTGCCGCAACACGCTAAAAGTCTGAGTCTCTTCTATCGATGGTGGAATCAGCGGATGATTGGGAATTGGATCAAACGTAAACCAACCATGTTTGGGGAAATACACCTCTGTCATTGCATAAGCATCGGTGTTGCGAACAACATACATCCCCGTGAATGGATTAAACTCTCCGGAACTAAATCCTGCCACCAACCGCGCTGGAATGCCAATAGAACGCAGCATCACCGTCAAAACTGTAGAAAAGTGGTCTGGATAGCCTCCTTTTTGCTTAAACAAAAAGGTTTCTACCAAGTCTTCTTTATCACTTAAATAAGGCAGTCCTAAGGGATTTTCGGGAATAGAATAATTTTGCTTGAGATATTGAGCTAAATAAAGTGCTTTTTCGTAAGCTGAATCAAGAGATTTTTCTGACTTTCCGACTCGTTCGCGGTTGTAATTAGCTAAAATTTCTTCGGTGCGTTGTCGGACTTTTTCGGCAATTTCTGGGGGAATTTGTAGATAGTAATTTTTAATATTTTGGGGATAGTTAGTTGAAGCCTTTCCTAAAGAAGTGCGATCGCGGTAAGGTACATCGGAAATTATCGTATAAGTCAGGTCTGATGATAATCCCACAGGCGATCGCAAAGAACCTTCTTTATCAACAGCTATCATCGGTGTCGGAAAGTATACTTCCTTCGGATAACTCATAGCCGGAATCAAATTAGGCAAATCCGACACCAGAGTGTAAGTTTGTACTATTTCTTTAGTTGGCGTATTTATTGCTGGGGGGTTGAGAAAAATTTGGTAAGACCAAGGCGATCGCTTGACGGTAAGAACTTGTTCATTGCGGGAAATCTCCCATCCTTTACCTGTGTAGCGATCGAACGCCAAAACTCGCCAAAAACCTTCAACTTGCGATCGCACCCGCATTACTACCTTGGGTTTCATTTCTCCCCGCAGGTTTTGGTTAATCTGGCTATTAAAACCGTAATAAAACGTATTATCTAATTGCCCCGGTTTGCCGTTTTTACTTTCCGCCGTGCCGTTGCTATTATTGCCTTGATTATTGGCATTACCTTGGCGCACATAACCGGGATTGATGATACTGCGTCCTGTAAAACCGCCTTTAACTTCGATAGGAGAACTTACAGGGAAAGTCCGCAGTTGATAGCCAGGAAAACGCGGCATAACAGCAAAAATTACCAATCCTAGCCCGACAATTAAAGTAAAAAGTAAAAAGTAATAAGGTAAAAAAGAAGATAACTTTTTAACTTTTATTTTCTCGCTTTTACCTTTTTCCTTTTCTAAGCCGAGGCGAGAACGGTAATCTATAACTAAAGTTGGTAGGGCGATCGCTAAAAATAACATCAACATTGGCGCCAATTCAAAAGTTTGACTTAGCGTCGCTGCCACACCAAGCAAAATCAGCGCGATCGTAATTGAATACCCCAAATCCTTGCGGCGAGGCATATCAAAACTGTGAAGGACTTGTAATTGAACTAGTAACTCAGCTAAACCCAGCCGTGTATCATTCAACTCGCCCAACAATCGCCCTAAGAAAGCACCGAGTGCTACTAACATTCCAATGGCGATACAAAACTTAACCGATACATTAGCATCTCGACGATGGTAATAACTCCAAATCACACCCACTACGCTTAGAGGAATTGCCCAAAAACTAAATTTCGTTTGAGCTGCAATATCCGTCGCCAAAATTCCCACAATTACCAAAGCTAGCACCAGCACCCTAATGGTAATTGAATCTTCCACTTCCATTAAAGGTGAAGAATGCAAATGCCGCCAATAACGATTAACAGGTAAACGCCAACTTATCCTGCACAAATTAAACATTTTGATGAGAAAGCAGCTAATGGGTGTACAAGCAGGCGAGATGATGCAGACGCAACGAACACTACTGCGAGGCACGGTAACTTACACCAATTCTCCATGAAGATGAAACTCAACTTAGCCTGCCTTCGCAGGCTTGGTATTTGTAGCCCCAGGCTTCCAGCCTGAGGGCAATATAGCGCACATCCTTACAGAAAATTAGTATTACCAAAGGAGCGTGTCTTCTTCATAGCCGCTTTTCGTAGACGCCCTAACGACCGCTTTTTTTAAAAGGATGAACCTCAAAACCAGGATAATTATCTTATCAATCGGCGTTTATCAACACTTCGCGTGCTAGCAGTGGTAATATGGGCTACATCATCGGCGAAATGACAAACAAAAGTGATTGTTGCTCTAATTCAGGGAACTCAACCGACAAAGTATAAGTCTGGTTAAGTGGCTGACCGTATAACTCAACACTGACGCATCCCGAAGTAGAAGACATCGCCTTTGCTTGAGTGCCATTTCCTTGGAGTGTCAAAATTCCCGCCGTGGGTAGCTCCCCCATGACGCAGAGTTTTGTCACTCTACCCTGAGACTGATATTCTACTTTGAGGTTGATAGCGCCCGCGCTAGTTAGCCATTCTCTTTCGACTACTGGATTGCTATCTGAAATTGGCAAAGTCAGATTTTCCAGTAATTGTTTAGCTGCTAGCAAAGATAAAGCCATCTGTTGGCGTTTTCCTAAATCGGAGTAATCGCTTTCTTGGATCGGCATTTTCTCTAGAGCGTTTACAGAGCGAGAGGGACTTCTTAGCACCATTCCGGCTAAGTCGTTGAGTGCTTGGGCATCGTTAGGAAACAAGCTCTCGACTACCTGAACTAATTTTGCCCCCAGAGGCAGAGAAGATACCAGCATCGCCTGACATTTTTCTAGCAATTGCCGAAAAACTTTTTCAGGTAAAGATACAGGTATATTCAGTCTCGATTGCTGTGCCATCCACCCGTATGCTGGAACTAATGCAACCGAAGGACTGTCTACGTAATCGGGGTAATCTCTTAATTGGGTTTCCCAAGGGAATAAAGGCGGGTGGTCTTGAATTTGGACTTGTAGCCGACGTTTAATGACGGCTTGGAAACGTTCTTGCACAGTAGGAATTTCTCCCAGTTGAAAGGTTTGGGGTATCCCTTCCGACTCAAAATCACCACTTATGGAAGTGGTGGTTTCAAAGAGCGGATTTTCTACCCCGTCAATTTCCTCACATTCAGCCGAGGGATGCAAGCTTGCTTCGACATCCGATGCCAAAAGCCAAGCGAGTAACTGGTGTTGTAAGGATTCTGAGTCACTATTCATGAGTAGATGCACCTGATCCGGACACTAACGAGTTACGAATTTCCCAAGCTTGTTCCAGAATTTTAAACCACCGCTTTTGCAGTTGTGCCATTGACAACCCTAAAGTTTTGGCAATTTTTTCGTCAGGTTGTCCTTGTTGCTTCAACTCTAATAAAGACCGTTGTTTATCGTCGAGTTGTGCGGTGTAAATTTCCCATTGTTGGGGAGTCAAGCCCAAATTGGTGGGCAAAGAAGCTTCTAACCACTCGTGAACCAATTCCCAGCGATGCAGCAAAGCAAAACGAATCAGGTGATATTTAAAGCGTTGCTGCAAGTAATCGCGCTGGCGAGGAGTTAAACCTAAAATTGACTCAATTTCTTGCGCGGATAAATCTTGAAGGCGAAGGGCGAAGTAATCAGCGCAATCGGTTTGTTGCCGTTGTTCTAGATAGTTCATTAACTCCGTAACCACAACAGAACGCAACGTATCTTCTTCGGGTTCGGGTTCGGGTTGCATCGCCATCGCACTTCGCAATTGCTGCACGGCTGGATCTTCCCAAGAACCATCGCCTTCATTAGCGCTACCTTCTGCGGCTTGTTCGATGTCTACAGAGCTTTCGTTCGGCATTTGTTGAGAGAAAGTTTGCGCCCGCAAAATAATCAGCTGCTGCTGTCGTCCTGGTAGGGGAATCCGGCGCTTGCCATAGCGCTCGGTAAATGCCATATACTCTGCTAATTCCAGAAGACTCTGGGGGCGATAGGTAGAGGGAAGCTGATTTTCGCGCCGGAAAGCGTTTAACGCCTCCAAATAAAAACTTTGTAAGAAATCTTCAATGATCGTCAGCCGTCCCTGATAGCTCAACTGCCTCTGAGGAGGATTAATGTAACGGTAGATAATCGCACTCAAAGTGCTATGTAATTCGACCCTACCCCGATTTGAACCTAACTGGTAGTATCTGAGACACTGTTGTAGCCTATGTTTGGCTAAGGTCATCGCCGAGCTTTCCACTGCACCGGAAGCTTGGATGCGTTTACTTTCATTGCAAATCCGGTAAACTTCGGCGTTAATTCGTGTAGCCACGTCGTGGCAATTCTGCTCCGAAGCTTTGGTTAATTGGCTTAACTCCTTCAACAGGAGTTGAAATATCCCCTCCACTCCGATAGAATTTTCTCCCTGAATAGTTGCGGTTGCGGCTAAATTCATAGTCTCAGTTTAAAAAAACCCTAACATACTTGGTTACAACCTGTATGAACGTAGGTATTGGCTTTTTGGGTTTTGCGTATAAGCTAAACGCAGGCAGATCTGTGTTTAGGATTTGCTTCTCATCTATTATTCCCAGCTCATAGTGAGATTATTCACACGTAAATATCTTATAGCCATTACCCAAAAGTTATTTGCAGGTCGTTATGGACTTAAAAACACAAATTCAATTGCTGATTGACAATGCACCCAACGATGGTATAACACCACAACTTGTCACAGCAATCGCCCCAGTTATTAGCGCGATCGCTTCTGAGTTACGTCACCCCCAGTATTATATTCTCCAAAATTTGGAAAAAGACTGGGTTTTAACTACATTGAGCAACCGTGCAAATCCTGGCGATGTAAAGCGTGCGATCTACGCTTACCCTACCTTAAAGGATGTTCCACTAAGGAACAATGCTGGGCTAGACCCTCAAATAATAGCTGCACCAATAGCGATTGCTGACATTTTGTTTCAACTTGTGGCATTAGAACCCGTAGATAGTATAGTTTTTTTTGAGACTCCTGGCATGAGTACCAACGCTGTGGAAATTAAGCGAACCGAGTTACAGCGCTTAATTCAAGAAACTTTGCAACAAAAACATTCTCGTCCTCAAATTCCACCTGATATTGCTTAAAGGGGCTGGGAGTGGTAACGAGAAAAATTACCTACTCCCTACTCCCTACTTTCTACTCCCTACTCCCTTTTTAATAGAGCCGACTCAGTACATAATCAGTCATATTAGTCAGGGCTTGCCGGCATTCTGAGGGTGGGAGAACCGCAAGATGTTCAATTGCTAGTTTGGCATGTTCGGCTGCTAACTCGCGCGATCGCACTATACCCTGACTATCTTCAATCAGCGCCAGCGCTTGTTCTAAATCGCCAACGTGGGCAAACTCTCGTGAAATCAACACTTCTAAGTATGGTTTTTCTTCCAAAGCGAATAAAACTGGTGCTGTCAAATTCCCACTGATGAGATCCGATCCGGCTGGTTTACCTAAGGTATCTGTCGAAGAAGTGAAATCTAAAATATCATCCACAATCTGAAATGCCAAACCAAGATTACGACCGTAGCCATACAAATGTTCGGCGGTTTCTTGGGAAACGTCGCTCAGTAACCCGGCTGCTTTAGAACTGTTGGCAATTAATGACGCAGTTTTGTAATAGCTCTTTTTTAAGTAAGTTTCAATCGAGGTGTTAGTATCAAAGCGATTTAGTCCCTGCTGGATCTCTCCTGAAGCCAAATCCATAATCACCTCAGACAGCAGTTTCACTACCTCTAAGTTGTTCAGGTTAGCTAAATACCAAGAAGATTGGGCAAATAGAAAATCTCCCGCTAATACAGCAATGCGGTTGCCAAACAAACTATGAACTGTGGGAACCCCACGCCGCATATCTGATTCATCCACCACGTCGTCATGCACTAAGCTTGCCGTGTGAATCATTTCTGTAATTTCTGCTAGGCGTCGGTGTCGCGGCGTGATTTCTTGCTCTAGCATTGTTGAGCGCGATACTAATAGAACAATTGCCGGTCTTATGCGCTTGCCCCCAGCTCCAAATAAATGCTCTGCCGCTGCATAGAGTATGGGGTGGCGATTTCCAACTAGCTGTTTCAGGTTGTCTGCTAGTATTCGCAGGTCTGCTTCCACTGGGGAAAAAAAGGAGGTAGCTGGGGTCATGGATGGGCGGACTCTGGCTTAAGTTAAGAAAGTTTACATATCCTATACTCATTTTAAGATAAGCCTGTGCCGTCGCAAAGTTTTCGCGATCGCAATCCTCGCTATCCGTCACAGAATACCCTTATTTTTTTATGTTTCATCTCCAGCTTTGATTTCCCACTCAAAGCAAAATATAATTTTTTTTTATAGATTATCTCTGTTTCTTTTAAACTGCTAATCTTAAGTTCTAGGTTGATAAAATAGCATGACTCGTATACGCATAGCCTGTTCGTCAAACACCGCTATTGAAGAAAGTTGGGAAATAATATATACTTTATTCTCCTCTGTATAGTTAAGGAAATTTCTGAAAGAGTTTTATTAAGCTTCAAAATAACCTCCATAAGATAGATGTAACTATGCGCCTTAGTAATAAATTTATTTTTGCTTATAGAATCTGTAAGTGACGTTCGCAACAACACCTGAAAGTATCTATAAATACTAGATCCATTATTTATTTCCAACTAAGACTAAATTGTTTCACCATGATTGTGTGGCTGCCTAGAAATTTTTAAATTTAGCACTCTTCGTTGGCTAAAAGTCTGGACTGTTGTGTTACGCTAAAATTAAGGAATTTAAAATTTTTGAGAAATTCACCCCAAAAAGATAAATCATCAATAGGTGATTTTACTCATAATGTGTGGTGAGTCTAAATAACTTGTCGTAGGTTGAATCAAAGAAATTATTCTTTTGATTTTTGCTGCGATGTGCAAGCCTACACGGGAAGGCATTTAGTGAGGGCGGTTTTCGCCGCAACTGATTGTCTGTTGGGAGCGATCGGGTTGCCCTTATGGGAAACCGTTACACGATTTGCTGCATACGTTGAGCATAAGTGTTGCTCCTGCCATGAGGTACGCTTTTGAAGAACGCAGACTGGTAGACTGCTGAAGCAGCAGTTGTAATTGCTATTTAGCAATTTAACTGTTGTGGTAGGTATGGTCTGTGAAAAAACTAATTTAATAATTAATTGGTTAACCGTAGAGAATAAAAACTCTATGGAAAAGTTCACTATAGCAAACTACAGCTATCAAAGATTTACTTTGTTGGCTGAAGTTTTACTAATTCTATGCAATTTTATATTCGTTTGAGAAAGGTGCAGGTAGAAGAATGATTTACGGAAACATGCCTATGATGATTTTTGTTTTAGCTGCGGGTTATTTATTCACCGTCTATTTATTATTAGCTCTGGCGAAGCGAACAGGGCAAAAGCCTGTACCTAAAAGTGTCACTTCAGCTTCTAGCGGGAAACATAAGCGGGAGATATCGCTAACGCCAAATGTGACGAAAGTAGTTAATAGTCAATAAAAGCAAAGTTAGGAGTCAAGAGTCAAGAGTCAAGAGTCAATAGTCAAAGTATCTTTAGACTATGGACTATTGACTTTTTGACTATGGACTAACTAGTCTTTCTGGATGTGAGAAATTGCGGCATCGGTGAAGCGCACAACTTCAACCATTGGGGTACAGCCAAGCCACGGTAAGGAGGACTGGGCAAACTGTTGTGGACAACCACTGACAGCGAAGCGAGTTGGCTGTGGTGGGTGGGTATTTTTTAAGCCCAGAAGGTCTAACTCTTGGGTACAAGCGGCAACGACATGAACAGCTGGGTCAACTAACTTGACAGAGGAAGGTAGAAGCGATCGCAGTACTGGTTCTAAGTGCGGATAATGGGTACAGCCGTAAACTAAAGTATCAATTTGCTGCTGTATTAAAGGTTCCAAATAAGACCGGGCAACATCAGTAGTGTAAGGGTCTTGAATCCGGTTTTGTTCAATCAGGGGCACAAACTCCGGACAACCGACTTGCCAAACTTGAACATCTGGATCAATTTCCAGAATAGCTTGCCGATAAGCATTACTTTTGGCAGTTGCTGGGGTCGCAATTACCCCAATCCGCTTTCCTTGTTGCACTGCTGCCCTCGCTCCTGGGAGAATGACTCCAAGAATCGGCAGGTTAAATTCTTCACGCACCGTCTCTAAAGCTAAAGCAGAACTGGTGTTACATGCCATAATTACCATTTTCACTTGTTGCTGTTGCATCCAAGTGAGAATTTCCCGCACATATTGTAAAATTTCTGCCTGCGAACGAATACCGTAAGGAAGTCGAGCTGTATCCCCAAAGTAAATGATTGATTCGTTGGGGAGTTGCCGATAGAGTTGTCGCAGTACCGTCAAACCACCCACACCACTATCAAAGATGCCAATCGGGGCACGTTGGGGTTCAAGATCGGAATAATGATTTTGATTGCCTTCAAAAATGGAAGATAAAAGCACAGTTTGATTTTTAGTTAGGTTTTGGATTTAAGATACAGGATTATTGGGGATTGGAAATTGGGGATTGGGCATTGGGCAATGGGAATTGGTAATGGGTAATGGGTAATGGGCAATTGTTTAATGGGCATTTCCGGGAGGGATTCACAAACAATAGACACTCATTGACAGCCTTCATCCGAAAATGTCGTGGGGTATCGAGGATCTAGTAAACAAGGCTGTCCATTTTTGTCCAC
>NZ_JTCM02000068.1 GCF_000817785.2 Hassallia byssoidea VB512170
CCGGACAAATGTGGACAGCCTTGTATTAAAGATCCTCAACACCCAACCAGTCACTCGGAAGAAGGCTGTCCACATTTGTCTATTTTTAATGAAACCCACTGACCATCATTACAATCAGCGTCACCTTCATTGACAACCATTCGTAATTTCAATTGCAATTTATCTGAAGTAATAATATCAAAATCTACCCAGTAATACCGTCCAATATTATGGAAATACTTTGATGGATGCCCTCCATAAAGCCTAGCATTTTCTCTATGATGATCGGGTATGTTTGGACATTCTAAGTATTCTGCCGTACTACATGTTCCTAGAATTGAAACTGACCGAATTGAAAGGATCATTTCATCGAACGTATCTGTCCAAGTGTGTGCCTCTCTTAGTTCAGCGAGCGATTCTCCCTCTAGTGGATTTTTATTTTTAACAGGCGACAACTTATTAATGCAAGTAGGCCATTTAACTTGCCAATCTTCTTTACTATACAGAATCCACTTCTTCGTCATAGCAATTGCTTAAGCTCGCTCAAAATCTATGATACCTGAAAGTATCGAAGAAGAGCTAAAGATTCATTTACAAAGTGTAAACGTTTTAGAAAAAGCAGAATTAGCTGTTAATAATGGAGCAGAATTGGAGATTATTAGATATGCAGCTTAGTGTTCTTATTCTAGGCTTCGATATTGTCCCAAAGCTCTGAAACTGGGAAAGTTTCTCCTACTGCTGCTTGTCGCACAGGCTTTTGCAGATCGGCTAATATTTGTGCTTTAGGCTCTTGTTCATCAATCCAAGCTAAACCACTGACGTTATCAGAATTTATGGAACTTATAAGCTGTTGTCAGAGGTGAAGGTCTAAAATACTTAGAAAACGGTTGCGCTCAATTTATTACATTATTTATTGAATTGACATTTAAGGATTTTTATGATCGAGAAAAATTACTAATATTTAAAATATGGAATTTTATTATAAGTGTTAAATCAAATAGCGATCGTGTTATGAAAAAAAGCTCTCATAATCGTCATGACTACCTATCCAGAACCATGTAACTGTATCACCCTCCAAAACCCCAATTGCTCGATAATTACGACTTATTCTGACAGACCAAATATTCTCCTCATTATTTATACATTTGAAATGCAAAAACGGATGAAAAGGATTTTCTCTCCATAACTGATAAGCTTTTCTCGCACTCTGTCTAACTTGCTTTTCAAGATACTGATATTTATCCCAAAAAGAAGGAATTGCAGACTTCATAACTTTTCATAGTTCATTGGTTTTGCAAGTCCTTCTGCAATCTCTCTTTTAGCGGATTGGGCAGATGCAATCAGTTGTTGTTGAGTTTTCTTAAATGATTTATCCCATTTCAATTCATCTTGCAAATCTTCCAGGTACTCTCCAAGATGTTCTGCAACTCTTTCTTGCACATCTTCAGATAAAGATTCCATCATCTTAATTACACTAGCGATCGCTGAAGATGACATAATCGAATTTCCCTTATCAACTTTCCCTGTCTATTTTACTAAAAAAACTCAATCAAATCGCCTACTGTAGTCCCAAAGCTCTGAAACCGGGAAAGTTTGTCCAGCTGCTGCTTGTCGCACAGACTCTTGCAGATCGGCTAATATTTGTGCTTTAGGCTCTTGTTCATCAATCCAAGCTAAACCACTGACGTTATCAGAATTTATAGAACTGATAAGCTGTTGCCAAAGTTCTACAGGGACAAGTACATCTGTCGTTTCTCCATCTGCGTTGGTGACATAACGAATCTGACTTTCAATTTGTGCGATTATCATAGAGTTATTTCTCCTGTCATGCTTTTTTTGCACCAAATCGCTTTTTTCAACAACCAGCAAACAGCATCTTGTATTTTTAGCGATGTGGGACTTACGCGATCGCATCGCTAGAATTCTAGTTTAGCGGCTTTTTTCGGGTAAATTTTTGACTTGGCTGGGAGTATCACAACCCACATTCCGCACCCCCTCAAGTCAAAAGAGACTCCCAAGAGAAAAAATTGGGGATTGCCAATTTAATTAAATCAACCTAACGAGGAAGACTAAATCCCCAAAAAGCTGTTAGTTAATAACTAGTGACTTTTTGCCAAACATAATTTTCATTCCCGACAACTTGTGATGAACACAGCTAATTTTCCGTGGTTGACGACGATTATTTTGTTGCCAATAGCGGCTTCACTACTGATACCCGTAATCCCAGATAAAGACGGCAAAACAGTGCGCTGGTACGCCCTGATTGTCGGATTGATTGATTTTGCGCTGATTGTTTACGCTTTTTATACCCAGTACGACTTCGCCAATCCGGATTTGCAGTTGGTGGAGAGTTACCCGTGGGTACCGCAACTCGATTTGAATTGGTCAGTAGGGGCAGATGGTTTGGCAATGCCCCTAATTATTTTGACTGGATTCATAACTACCCTGGCGATTTTAGCAGCTTGGCCCGTGACGCTCAAGCCCAGGCTATTTTACTTTCTGATTTTGGCGATGTATGGCGGTCAAATTGCCGTATTCGCCGTTCAGGATATGTTGCTATTTTTCCTGGTGTGGGAACTGGAACTGGTACCGATTTACTTTTTGCTGTCGATTTGGGGAGGTAAAAAGCGGCAATACGCAGCGACTAAGTTTATTTTATACACTGCTGGCGGGTCGCTGTTTATTTTGTTAGCTGCCTTGACAATGGGATTTTACGGCGATACGGTGACGTTCGATATGCGATCGCTTGCCCTAAAAGATTACGCCCTAAATTTCCAACTTTTACTTTATGGTGGCTTTTTGATTGCCTACGCTGTCAAATTGCCGATCATTCCCTTGCACACCTGGCTACCAGATGCCCACGGTGAAGCTACAGCCCCCGTTCACATGTTGCTGGCTGGTATTTTGCTAAAAATGGGCGGTTACGCCTTAATTCGCATGAATGCCCAAATGCTACCCGATGCCCACGCTTATTTTGCACCTGCGTTAGTGGTTTTGGGGGTAGTTAACATCATCTACGCTGCCTTAACATCCTTTGCCCAGCGCAACCTAAAACGGAAAATTGCCTACTCTTCAATTTCTCACATGGGCTTTGTGACGATTGGTATTGCCTCCTTCACCGATTTAGGATTGAGTGGGGCAATGTTGCAAATGGTTTCCCACGGCTTAATTGGGGCAAGTTTGTTCTTTTTGGTAGGGGCAACTTATGACCGTACCCACACCTTGATGTTAGATGAAATGGGTGGTGTCGGCAAAAGGATGAAGAAGATTTTCGCCATGTTTACCACTTGTTCAATGGCATCTTTAGCATTACCAGGAATGAGCGGTTTCGTGGCAGAAATAATGGTATTTGTAGGCTTTGCCACCAGCGATGCCTATAGTTCTACCTTTAAAGTTATCGTGGTCTTCTTGATGGCAGTTGGAGTGATTTTAACTCCGATTTATCTGCTATCAATGCTGCGAGAAATTTTCTACGGGGAAGAAAACGAAGAATTAGTTTCTCACCAAGCTTTGATAGATGCCGAACCCCGCGAAGTGTTTATCATCGCTTGTTTGTTAATACCAATTATTGGGATTGGTTTGTATCCTAAGTTACTGACTCAGGTGTATGATTCCACAACTGTGCAGTTAACAGCAAGGTTGCGCGATTCCGTACCGACATTAGTACAGCGTAAAGAAGCACCAACAGTGTCTTTGAGTGCGCCGGCAATTGGTAATTGAGTTGCGATTAATAGTTTAAATATTGTTTTGAGGGTGGGTTTTGTACCTGCCCTTTTTTGTTGAAGATAATAATCTCACGCACTCGTAGCAAAGGCGCAAAGAGAAAGAGTAAGCTAGCTAGTAGGGTGCGTTAGGACAAATGTCCTAACGCACCATCTTAGAATTAGATTGCGGTGCGTTACTTTGTAAACGCACCCTACTAGTCCACCAAGCTTTGAGGGTGGGTTTTGTACCTGCCCTTTTTTGTGTAGATTGCTTGGAAGCGATCGCTTAATCCATTTTCTAGTTTAAAGCCTCAAAATACTCCTATCTTTTTCTAATGCTAAGAAGGTTTCTTGACCTTTGTAGACAATATTAATTTGTCCTCCAAACACATTATCAACAGCTAAAAACTTCTTTCCCTCTACCTCTTCAACTTCGCAATCGGCTATTGCTTGAGAAACGAGTCCAATATTAATATCAACATAATTAGCCGTACTTACCTGTTCAATACCCGTTAATCGTATGAAAAGATAAGGTTCACCTACGGTAAGACTTTTTTTTATTTCATCAGGCAACCAAACAGCATCCCACTCAATAGCTAATGTTATAGCTTGTTCGTATCCAATGTTATAGAAAATGCCTATCCAATGAGAATCATGTAATGTATATTGTTTTTTGAAATCTCCAAAGCTCATATTTTTGCCTGACTGCCAAGGTAAGCAATTATCAATAAGCTCTTGATAAAGCCAATTTGGGTAATAAAGTTCTATCATTAGTTATACAAAAATTGGTGTCAAAATTAATTACGAACGAGATTTTTCAGTTAGTAGCGTTACGGACATTTGTCCTAACGCACCATCTTAGAATTAGATTGCGGTGCGTTACTTTGTAAACGCACCTTACGCTATAGGTAGTTTTATCGCGCTAAAAAAGTAATTTAGTTAAACTACTTATTAATTACCACTAGACTCAATAAAACTTCTTAAAATTCCTAAGATTTTTCTGACATCATTTATAAAATATTCATTTAAATCAATCTCTATTATTTGTCCAGACAAACGCATAAATTTCCAGTTAGTACCCGTGGTGACACTACCGTAAATTGTTTTAATTTCATTTTCTTTTTGCTGGTTAAATAATTGTGCAGCTACCATTTCTGCTATACACTGTCCCAAACCAGATTGAATATTATCATTTTTCGCTTCTACCAAAGCAATGACTGGTGCTTTAATAATTATTTGCTCGGAAGACTTACTAATAAGAAAGTCACAAAAACCAGTTAAACTTTTTTCTGGACTAACGTTAAATTCTCGACCCGAAAACAAACTAATTTTATTCTGAAATTGTTCTTTTAGTTCTACAAGAATTGGTGTCAGTATTAATTCAGAGCGTGATTTTTCAGTTCCAATAGCTAATGCTAGTGGTATATACTTTTTAAGTGTTTGTGCCAAAAAATCGCTGTATTCTACTGGGGGTGTGTCCGCAAAAATTCCCACAGTTTCCACAATGGTAATTCCCAAGGTTGTCTCAACAGTGTCTATACTGAATTGACTGTATGACATTTGACAAAGTTTTGAGAAAATTTAATTCTTCTGCTATTAAACTTGATTTTATCTAAAATCTCAGCATTTCTTTGGCAACCCAGGCAAAACACAAAGCTTTTACTCGGTCAATCAATTTTCTACAATCTATTTAAAATCAGCTTTGGCACAACCGCTCATGTTAGACTACAACCCATTGCACTGTTTGCCTTCTTCCGAAGAGCTACCCGACTCTGACGATACACCTGTGGATAATCAACTACAACATCTGATTTCGGCTCTATTAGAAACTATACTGGCTTTGCTGTGGTCAGAGCGTTGGGATTGGTTCTTTGGCGTTGATATGGGTATTTATTATGACCCTGATAAACCAGCGATCGTCCCTGATGGATTTCTGAGTCTAGGAGTTCAGCGCTTTATTGATGAGGATTTACGCCTAAGTTATGTACTGTGGGAAGAAAAGAAGCTGCCTATTTTGGTACTAGAAGTTGTTTCTCAAACCCATCGGGGAGAATACAGCACTAAAAAAGAATTCTATGCAAAAGAATTAGGGATTTTGTACTACGTTGTCTATAATCCCCGTCGTCGCAAAAAGCCACCTTTGGAAGTGTATCGCTTAGTGAATGGCGAATATGAGTTACAGCCAGGAAATCCTATTTGGCTACCGGAGATTAATTTGGGAATTGGACGAGAACGGGGAATTTATCAAGGTATAGCGCGGGAGTGGTTGTACTGGTATGACGAACAAGGGCAAAGATTGCTGACGCCAGAAGAACAAATTACAGAAGCCCAAGAACGCGCAAATTATGAGGAACAGCGACGTGTGCAAGCTGAACAACGCGCACAAATGTTAGCAGAAAGGTTAAAAGCGTTAGGTGTAGATCCGGAAAGCTCGGGTTGATATTTTGCCCGGACGACTAGAAGTCGCGGCTATACGAACAAAGCCCACGCAGGTGGGCTAAAGAGTTTAGTAATTTTCTTCATCGAAGTTTTACATTTTTGCTGCTGAATACATTGTGATTAGTTGGTTAATCAAGGAACTGTATGTATAAGGTTATTCGTCATTAGGTAGTAAAATCCGCAATATTTATTTTTAACCGGTAATCATAATCAGGAGTAGTTCATGATTCCACTTATTTTAGGTGCTGTTGCTTTAGGTAGTGCTGCTTTTGGAGCATTAAAAGGCGTTGAGGGCTTTGGCAATATAAACCAGGCAAAAGAAATTGGCGATCGCGCCCAAAAGAGACACCAGACTGCTGTCAGCGAGTTGAAAGCAGAGTGGAAAACTACTAACAAGCTAGCAGAAGAGTATGGTCAATTCCAGCTTGATGTGATGATGCATACAATCGGGCGCTTTGTTGACTTCATCGAGCGAAATATTGGTAAGGCAAAACAGAGCGAAAAGGAGTTTTTAGAGGGGCTGGATGGAATTTCACTTCAGCAAGTTAAGGAGTATAAAACTGCTGCATTAGAAGCTCAACAGTTTTTCAAAGGTGGTGCTAAGGCTATTGGGGCAGCCACAGCAGGATATGGCGGTGCGATGAGTCTTGCTACCTCGGTAGGAGTAGCAAGTACGGGTGCAGCTATCTCCGGACTCAGTGGTGCAGCAGCTACAAATGCTACTCTTGCATGGTTAGGCGGCGGTTCACTTGCTGCTGGTGGAGGCGGTATGGCTCTTGGTTCTCTTGTTTTAGGTGGTATCACTGTTGGTCCGGCTGTGCTAATTGGTGGCTTTGTGCTTGCTGGTGAAGGGGAAAAAGCCTTGACAAAAGCGCGGGAGTATGAAGCTGAAGTCAATATTGCGATCGCTAAAATTGAAACTGCAAAAGACTTCATGCAACAAGTAACGCAAAGAATTATCGAGTTGATGGATTTGGTTGAATCTCTCAACAAATTTGCTGTTACCGGTTTGGACGAACTAGAATCTCTGCCAACATTTGACAAAAACAGGGATGCTAGTAAATTCCAACAGGTGGGACTTTTAATGAAGGCACTTGCAGAAATCATGAAAACTCCTGTTTTAGACACTGAAGGGCAGCTGAATCCTATTACTGCGACTATCCAAGCCAAATATCGTACTTTGGGAGGCAATTAGAAATGTCTGTAAAGAAAGTTGCCACAGTAGTAGTCAAAGAATTTATCAATCCTGCTGAATGCCTACAGCAGATGGTTTCAACCTATACTGAATACAAAATAATTGCCGAACAAGAACAGACAAAGCGACGCGAAATAGAGGCTTGGGAAAAAGAAGCGATGCCTACGGCAACCCGAAGCGGGAACGCCAAAATAAACACCCAGCGAGACTTGCTGATGGCTTATCTTGATCGCTCTTTTGATGAACGTGCAGAAAATTTTCGCGCTTTATTTAATGTAGTTGATAGCGCGATCGCTTCCAATAACAACCAGCAACTAGCCCTAACATTAAATTCAATCACAGAAATAGCCAAATCAAGCCCATTTAAAGAGCTTGCAAATCTAACCTCTGTCCGCGCTGCCCTAGACGACCCAGACCACGAATGGACATTTTGATTTTATAATTAGCCTGCGAAGGCAGGCTTTGTTTGTATAGCCCCAGGCTTCTAGCCTGAGGGCTTATATGCAGCCTCACTAAAGGCGCAAAATTCCTCTTACCTTTGCGCCTCTACGACTTTGCGTGAGATAATAATCTTCACTTCTTCACCAAAATATACGCTTGAGCATAATCAGGCAATTCCTGAATATGCTGCCCAAAATCTTTATTATTCTTAAAAATACCCGCTAAAAAATCGAGTTGATGCAGATTCGGTAAAAACGCTCCACCTGTATCTGCTATAATTCCCATTTTGAGATTTTTTCGCCCGCCCTTATTATACTCAAGTACAATAATTTTCCCTAAACCAATATTCAGCACATCTCCAGCAAAAGTCACTCCTGGTTTGATAGAAATTTTTGCATCTATCTTATATCCATAACCTTTAATAGCATCAACCTCCCTAAAATACCAATAACGCTTTTGTGCAGTTGCTGCTAATCCTCGCACATAAGCTATTTCATTATTTCTATCTACATTGAAATATGCTTTGGAACCATCAGGAAAATTAATTAGAATTGTTCCTTCCATTAAAGCTTCTTCTAAGCCTTTTCGCGTCAGATAAGCCAAAGGTTCAACTTTGCCATACTCTCTACCACCTGGTTCGTAAATACCTGATAAAACATCCTGCTTTGTATATCTGGTATAGAACTTACTAGCGGCTAAATCATCTTTTAAACTGTATATTGGAATATTAAACGTAGAGGTTTTCTTGCGTGACCCTGGATGAGTAAATACAGCATATTTTGTAATTCGCAGTCGTTCTTGCTGAGATTTTTGGGGGTTATAAGCAGACCATTTTATAACCCGGAAATTAGAATTGATAAAATTAGGATCTTGTAAACGCGTAGTTCGACGATTAGCAATATCCTCTTGCAAGACAGCAATCATAAAATCCAATGTCTTAAGGATATCTTCTACAGTAACTCCTTGAGCGCCAAGCACTCCTGTACGTTGAACATCTGGATCTAACGAACCATAATCTTGAAAATATTTTCTGGTATTGGAGAGAGTTGCTAATAAGTCGGCTTGATTGAAATTAACTTTCGTAGTTGGTAGTTTTCCCGAACTAAAAACTTGACTGCTATTAACCCTAAATTTAGGTTTTTGTGCTTCATCAATGACAGAATATGCTTTTGGTGCTTGTGCTAATTCTCGTTGAGATGAAGAAGTATTCTGCTTGCTTATATTCTCATTTAACGTATTTTGAATATTTGAGACTAGGGAAATCTGCTGAGTAGTAAGGGGTAAATTATCTCTAATCGGATTTTGTTGAGCCAGCTGTTTAGTTTTTGACTGAGTATATAGATAGCTACTAGCGAAGCCGGTAATTAATAAAGTGGCAAAACCGACTGTCAGGCGGACTTTTTGATTGAATAGCATGACGAGTAACTTAGAATTGTTTTTGCTAGATGATTACACGTTCTCAATGTTTGGACAACATTTGTTAATTAAAGTTTCATATAAGTTCATTAAAATTTTAAATTATTTATCATGAGAAAAGTGCGATCGCTGATTTTCTTGGGAAATATATATATAAGGCGATGAATGCCAATCAATTAGTTTACCAAACCCGCAATATACAATATGGAAGTTAAATTAGGATTTGGAGCAATCCCAAAACCGCAATATGTCTTTGTCAGCAGAGAATCGGATTACTGTTGGTATATGCTTTCCGAAGACAGAAGACAAATTCCAATTTATGATAAAGCTTTGACCGGGGTGATAACAGGCATAGAAGTCGAGAAAAAGGTAGAAACTTCTTTTGGATTGACTCTAAAAACTGATTTGTATATTTTGGCAGACAAACCTTATATTATACGTTCAGGAAATGAATCTTATTTTTCTAAAGGCTTGCTGCTGTCTTTGGATATTTTGACTTGCGAGCAACTACGTCAACCACTAACTATTACAGTTAGCCCAGGAGATAGAACAATTGTATTTTGTACAATTTACGACCCAGTAACTTATCGGTCTATAGGTGTTAGTTGGGATGGACATAAAGAAGTTAACTGGCAAGCTTTAGGGCAAAAAGTCAGTCAAAAAATTAACCTTAATGCCTATGCTATTGACGATCGCGTAAAAATCCCGGCGAGTGTGACAACGGCAGAATTACACGAAACTTTGATAGCTCAAACAGACACATATTTAGCCCAATTGAATTGGACGCAGGAAATAGGAAGGCAGTTTTTGCATCAAAGGTATGGTAAGCGATCGCGTACTCAATTAACAGATGCAGAACTTCTAGATTTCATTGATTACCTGAAGCTGCAACCAAAAGTCTAAGGGGGGAGGGGGAGAGGGGGGGATGGGGGAGCAGGGGGGAGCAGGGGGAGCTTTCTTGAGCAGGGGGAGCAGGGGGGGAAGGGGGAGCAGGGGGAGCAGGGGGAGCAAAATAATTCTTTTTTCCCAATGCCCAATGTCCATTGCCCAATGCCCATTACCCAATGCCCATTACCCATTACCCATTACCGAACACGACAGAATTTGCGATCGCCATCATGTTCGGGATATTGCCAAGAATAGGCAAAATGGCTTACACCTTTAAGTTGCGGGGCTAATTGGCGCAGTGCTTGCATTTGCACTTCTAATGGCGGACGATTACTAATAGATTCACCCCACTTACCGGCTAAAGCGGGAATCACCTGCGTCCCTGGTTTTGCCATACTTAAAACCCGCTGTGCTTGAGACACAATACAACCAGTATCAGCGCAATTAGCATACAACATCGGATGCCATTCTAGGTTACTGGGAAATCTATCCCAAGGTTGCAAGCGAGAATCATAACCTTGTCCTAATGATTGATTTCCTTCAGGAAAAAACACCACCCCTGCGGGAATACCTAGCTGCTGTGCGGGGTAACTAGCTAAAGTGACAAAATCTAAGATGCCTTGCATCGCGTGGGCAACTGCAAGCTGCCATAATTCTACTTGCAAAAGGGGTTGCCTTTCGTTTGCAGTCATCAGCGATTTTTCTGCTGTTACCGCTGGGGGAGTGCGACCTTGCCACAGTGGTTCACCTTCAGTAGGATACACTTTATCGACATCAGCGATATCTCCGGCTGTGACGTATCCCTTGCTTAAAAAGCGCCGAATCAAGTCCAACCCTTTATAATTTTGTGCGCGTTGAAATAAAGCTTGTTGAGTGGCTTCGGTAAATAGCCATAAATCTGAAACTTTAGTGGCGATAGAATCAGTTCCCGCCTGTCGCGGATAGCGTACATAGTCAAACAGTACTCCATCTGGACGACGACGGATTATTTCTTGTTGCAGTTGGTAGTAGTCGCGTTTGGCTTGCAAGTTGTAGGGGTCAATAAACACTTGACTGCCGTTATCTACAACATATAAGCTAGTTTGACCTTTGCCATTGCGAGCGATCGCACCTTGCCTATCTTGACGCTGGGCGTAAGTATAACCAAAATTGGTTGTAAACATCCAAGCGTAAACTTTCAAACCGCGTTCTCGTCCTTTTTGAATTGCTTGGGCTAACAAATCAACTTTTTCTGACCCTGGTGTGCGAATCACAGAGGGCCAAACTGTCGGATTAGCTTTTGCTGGCAATAGCACTTGCCCATCGTAAAACGCTTCTAAAAAAACTTGGTTATAGCCCCGGCTAACAATTCGATCCATAATTTGATCGATTGCTCCCGGTTGAATGTCACAAGGATACAAGCGCAACCAAATTGCTTGAACTTGGGGCCAAGTGCGACTGCGGCATTCTCGCAAAGCTTGTGCATGTTGTTGCAACAACTGCCGATAATTACTTTGGGCTTGTTGATCGCCTTTTTGTGCCAAAGCGCGTAAATTGTCTTTTTCTTGCGTTGCCGTTGCTGATAACTGGCAATAGTTGTTTACTTGCGCTTCTGCTCGTTGACTGACAACATCCAAGGGAATCAGCAAACTAGTGCAGAACATAACAGCGAACAAGCGACGCCAAAATAATATTGGTTTTGCAATATTCAAGAAACGATTAGACATACCTGACTGGAGACTGGGGACTAGATAAGAAAGATTTTCATAACTTGCTGGTGTAGGCAGTTCAAAGCAGTGCTACTCATCGAAGGACAAAGAATTATCAACCCCAACTCAAGATAGCTTGGGGCGGTATGTAGCTAAATTTTCTGCTTAATTTTAGTGGGGGTTTTAAAGCTTACCTTTTAAAGACTCTCTAAACCATATTTCTGTTGCCACATTTTGTTATTGAGTTAATTTACTATAATTTTTGCCGCGTTTATATGCGTTCATAGTTTATTTTTTGCCAAGAAAAATACCGTGATATCCACAGGTATTTATAGCACCAAGTCTCTTTAAAACTTCAATTTTATATCACAATTTAATAATCTAGTCAAGAGCCAAAAGTATAACACTAATAAAAATGGTTTTCATCTCAATCAAGTGTTTGTTCAAAAGTCAAAAATTTGAACTTTCAACTTTTGACTCTCAATTGCTGTAAGCAGCAGATAGTTAACCGCCACGCTTTAATGCTGCCTCTACCTGTTGAAATTCAAGCTTTAGGCGTTTTTTCAACTTTTCTGGCACAGGACGATTTGGGTAAGAACTGTAGTGTCCGGCTAGGGAATTTAGAGCCGTCCGCATAGTTGTAAACGAGTTCAGACCAGAAACAGAGTTAACCCGCTGATAGCGAGCTGAAAAGTCATTAATTTTTTGACGCGCTTCTGCTTGAATTGCTGCTTTATCTGGGGCATCGTTGGGAAGGTCTAAGGCATTTTTCATGATATTGACAACAGCCAAAGTGTCTTGGCTATAATTTCCGGTCAAACTATCCGGACTACCACAGCCCGTGGCGGCGATCGCTAAAACCAAAACCAGGGCAAGCAGACGTGACCAATAGCGCTTCATAAGCCTTCTGTGAAATAACACATAAATCAACGTCCATCCTATCCTGTATTGGTATCCTGGGGATCAATTGAGTGCTGAGTTAAGAGTTAGGAGTTAGGAGTTAAGAGTTAGGAGTTAGGAGTTAGGAGTTAAGAGTTGGGAGTTGGGAGTTGGGAGTTAGGAGTTGGGAGTTGGGAGTTGGGAGTTAAAAGTTGGGAGTTAGGAGTTGGGAGTCAAAAGTCCGGAGTCAGGAGTCGGGAGTCAGAAGTCAAAAATTTAAAACTCTTAACTCATAACTCATAACTCCTCACTCATAACTCATAACTCCTCACTCTTAACTCCTCACTTTTTGATATAGGGTATCCCTTTGTTGATAAGGTCTTCCTAAAGAAGTAACGGCAGCTTGCAAACTTTCAACTTCCATACAAGTGCCACCCACAGCACCTGCCATTGTGGTAATATGTTCTTCCATTAATGTGCCGCCGATATCGTTGCAACCGGAAACTAAAGCTTCCATCGCACCCGCAAGTCCGAGTTTTACCCAGCTTGGCTGATGGTTAGAAATCCAATTTCCTAAGTAAATTCGCGCTACAGCGGTAAGTAGTAATGCATCAGCCAAAACTGGTTGATCGCGTCCGACACGGCGGCGTAAAGGTTTGGGCGCTTCTTGTCCGACAAAGGGTAGTAAAATAAATTCAGTAATGCTAGCTGGGTAGTCTTGGTTAATAGCGGTTTTTTGCAGTTCGCGCAATTTTTCTAAATGTTCTATTTGCTGTTCTGGCGTTTCAATGTGTCCTGACAGCATGGTGCTAGTGGTAGGCAAACCTAATTTGTGCGCTGTACTGACAATTTCTAACCAAGTAGCTGTGTCAATCTTTTCTGGACACAGTATCCGTCGCACATCATCATTCAACACTTCGGCTGCTGTTCCTGGCATTGAACCAACACCAGCATCCCGCAAAGCGACAATTACGTCAACATACTTCAGTTTGTCTTCCCTGGCGATAAATTGCACTTCCTGGGGAGAGAATGCGTGTAAATGCAAATGAGGAAATTCTTGCTTAATGCTTTCTACTAGCTTGAGGTAATAAGGCAAAGACTTGCCATTTACCTTTGCTTGCAGGTTTAATCCTCCTTGCATACAAATTTCCGTTGCACCCCGCTGCACCGCATCTGTCAATTTTGGCAAAATTTGCGCCCAATCTAGCCAATAAGCACCCGCTTGACCATCATCGCGCCGGAAAGCGCAAAAACTACAGTGCTGTTCACAGATATTAGTAAAGTTAATATTGCGATTAATTACGTAGGTGACAGTATCGCCAGCTTGAGTATAGCGGAGTTTATCAGCTGTCGAGCGGATAGAGGCGATCGCACTTGAGTCTGTTTGTTTTAATAAAAATACTCCTTCTTCAGGAGACAAATCGTACCCCCTGCCGGCACGGTCAAGAATAGCATCAACAGTTACAGTAGTCACAGTAATTTAATAAACACAGCACATCTTTTATTGTGGCAGGCATTGACACTCGCGAGGCATAAAGTACGGGTATTTTCGGCTCACTGTAGTTAAAACATAGTTAAGATATTTTTACGTTTTATTAATCAAACTTAGAGTAATAATATACAATTGTACGCATATACTTATTTTATACTTAAATAAACATGCTTTGACCAATGCTTGGAACTATTTTACGCAAACGTTACAAAATTATTGAGTATTTGGGAAGTGGTGGATTTGGTGAGACTTATAAAGCAGAGGATTTAGAGCGTTTCAACTGTTTATGTGTAGTTAAAAGGCTTAAACCACAACTTCATCAACCTGCTTTTTTAGAGGTTGCAAGAAAATTATTTGCTCGTGAGGGTGAAACGCTTCTTCGCTTAGGTGAAAAACACGAGCAAATACCTCAGTTACTTGCCTATTTTGAAGAAAATCAAGAGTTTTATTTAATTCAGGAGTATGTTGAAGGAGAAACTCTTGCACAGATTCTTGAGCAAAGAAAGGTTCTGTCGGAATCTGAGGTAAGTAATTTATTAAAAGATGTTTTGAAAATTTTAGATTATATTCATAGCAAGAATGTTATTCATCGAGATATTAAACCAGCGAATTTAATTAGACGTAAGAAAGATAACAAAATTGTCTTAATTGATTTCGGTGCAGTTAAAAAAATTTTAGCAGACCCAAAGGCAGACCCAAACACAGTAATTATTGGTACTCCCGGCTATATGCCATTAGAACAAAGTCAAGGAACACCTCAATTTTGTAGCGATATTTATGCGTTAGGTATTATTGGCATTCAAGCATTGACAGGTTTAAATCCCACAAACTTTACAAGAAATGTTGAGACTGATGAAATAAATCAATTAGTTCAGACAAATGTTAATTTACGTTTGAGCGGCATTTTGACAAAAATGGTTCGCACTCAATCAAGTCGAAGATATCAATTAGCTTCGGAAGTTTTGGAAATACTTGAAAGGGAAAATTATGGTTCTGTTCCATCAACAATTTATTCTACCCAACCACCATATAGTAGCGTTACAGCAAGTTATTTTAAGCGGTTTTTAGTCGGTTTGGGAATTGTAAGTTTGGTTTCAACCGGAATTTCGTTATCTAGATCGGTTAATACTCCTTCAGTTTGTCTGGAACTAAAAGTTCCAGGTGGAAGATTTTCTTATAGTGGTAGTACAACTTGGCAACCTTTTAGACCAGATGTAGAAAAGAGTATTCAAAATACTTGTCCAAAATTCCAGTTGAATTTTATGCCTCGTCCGGGAATAAGTTCCGCATCGGGATATGGTATTCAATTATTACTTAAAGGACAAGCCGATTTTGCAATTTCTTCTCGCAATATCACAGATGATGAATATGAAAAAGCAAAAATTCAAGGAGATACTCTTCACCAAATCCCTGTTGCAATTGACGGTACTGCTGTTGCAGTAAATCATAGTTTACCGATAAGTGGTTTAACGAAAAAGCAACTTCGAGATATTTTGACAGGTAAAATCACTAATTTGAATCAACTTGGTATTCCGGAAGATTTAAAGTTAACTGTTTATGCCGGAAAAAATGCTAGTAGCTTTGAGTTCTTAAAACAAAATCTTTTGGGCGGACAGCCTCTTCGTCAAGATATCCAAGATATATCAAATGCTCTGAGTATTACTGATGGTATACAAAAGGTAATCAATGATAAAAATAGAGGAGGAATTTTTATTAGTTCAGCCGCACACATAGTAACTCAATGTCAAGTAAAAGCTTTAAGAATTGGCAATAGTTATAATGATTTAATATCGCCATATCAGCAATCATTTATACCTCCAGCAAAATGTACATTTAAAAACAAAAATAAACCTAATTTGGCTGCCTTTAGTAGCGGTAAATATCCATTAACAAACAGATTATTTGTCATTTATAAGGATAACGACCCCAGGTCTAAGCAAGCCGGTGAAGCTTATGCAAATTTACTTTTAACTCCTTTGCGTCAAGAACTAATTGAAAAGGCAGGATTTGTAAGAATTAAGTAATTAGAGTATTCCGTGAAGATAAGCATCCCAAATGTGTAACCGACACTTTTATAGACAAAATATCAGGTGTAAACTATAACTCTTACTTTTAACATACGTCTTTTGGTATAAAATATAAAGGAGAATTAAAAACTAATCATTTCGGCTAAAATAAAGCAGATTTGGCAGTAGCACTCGGCAGATGAGAACGAAAAAAGATACACTCGGCAACAAGAGCGATCCACCAGACACAACGCCACATCCACGACTGCCGGGAAATGCGTCCAACAAAAATGAATTATACATTTGAAGCAATTCAATATTAGATATAAACTTGGGACTTTAAATTGAACACAAATCTCAAATCTCAAGTCTATATCTACAACTTGACTGGTTGCTGCCACCAAAATGAAATTTTCCCTTTATTCTCGCACTTTTCACTTTTTGCTGCTGTTGATGTGGTTGTTCATCGCTATCGGTTTGCGGCTAACCAACTTAACTGCAAAGCCTCCTTGGACTGATGAATTTTCTACCCTGGTGTTTAGCCTGGGGAATAGTTTTTTGCCAGTACCTTTAGATCGAGCGATCGCTCCTGATATTTTGTTGCAACCACTCCAACCGCAAGCGAGTGCTACCATCAATGACGTATGGACACACTTAAGCACTGAAAGTAACCATCCGCCACTTTATTTTATGCTGGCTCACTGGTGGATGCGGTTATTTCCTACTGAAGGGGGTTTAGTGTCGTTGTGGGGAGCGCGATCGCTTGCGGCTGTTTTCGGTGCATTATCCATCCCAGCTATCTATGCCTTAAGTTGGTTGACTTTTCGCTCCCGCTTAATTGCTCATATAGCAGCGGCGATAATGGCAGTATCACCCTACGGCATTTTTCTGGCACAAGAAGCGCGTCACTACACTTTAGCAATCTTGTGGGTAATTGCTTCCTTAGCCTGTTTGGTAATCACCACACGTCATATCCAAAACCGCACACAGCTACCGATCTCAATAGTACTTTCCTGGGTGGTAATCAATGCTTTAGGCATTGCGACTCATTACTTCTTCAGCCTCACCCTCTGCACTGAAGCCTTTGTTTTGATTTTTCTCGCAAGGCTTCAGTGGAGGGAAGGGGGCAGGGGGAAGGGGGGGAAGGGGGACAAGGAGGACAAGGGGGACAAGGAGGACAAGGGGGAATTTGCTTTTCTATCTTCCCCTGCCTCCCCTGCCTCCCCTGCTCCCCCTGCCTCCCCTGCCTCCCCTGCTCCCCCCTCCCCCCCCCTCCCCCGCTCCCCCTGGTGGCGCATCTATGCAGTTGCTGCTGGCACTTTTGTCGCGGGTGTAGTTTGGTTGCCAGTGTTTTTACAGAATAGCTATGGTGATAAATTAACTGATTGGATTCAAGCTCCGCGTGTGGGATTTGCTTGGATTAGCCCACTTTTTCAAGCTTTTGCCGCGTGGGTAACAATGCAGTTTTTGCTACCAGTTGAATCACCACAATTATGGATTGTGCTTGTTTCTGGGTTGGTGATGCTGATTTACTTTATTTGGCTATTACCAATTCTGTTTCGTGGTTTGAAAATTCAGCTAAAGCAACCAGAAACTCATTTGATGACACAGGTGTTTGTTGCTGTAGTTGTGAGTGCGATCGCTTTATTTTTTATCTTCACCTATTTTCTCGGTATTGACTTAACACGCGGCGCCCGCTATAACTTTGTTTACTTTCCGGCTGTCATAGTCTTATTAGGGGCAAGTTTCGCAGTTTCCTGGCATCCTCAAGTTGGAAAAGCAAGAAGTTCTGGAAAAAAGGCTGTAGCGATAATTTGGCTAATGGGATTTTTCAGCGCAGTGACAGTCTTGAGCAATCTAGGTTATCAAAAATACTATCGTCCTGACCTCTTTGTGCAACTAATTCAAAAAACATCTCAGGTGCCAGTATTGATTGCAACCACTCAAAGAACTCATGTACATATTGGGGAAATGATGGGAGTAGCCAGGGAATTTAAAATCCAAAATTTAACTTCCCCCACTCCCCTATTCCTCCTCGCGCATCAAGACCAAAACCCCAATACTTCTTCTGATGCTTTGGAAAAGACTTTAAAAGAACTCCCACGACCTCTGGATTTATGGTTAGTAAACTTTTATGCACCTCAACCAGAAGAAGTGAAAAAATGTGCTGCTGATACGCAATCTTTGCCAGCTGTAAACGGCTATGAATACAAACTTTATCACTGTAGATGAAAGTAGTAATGCAGCCAAAATTACTAAGTGAATTTTTCCGTCTTTTAGCAGAGACAATTTTTGTCAAGTAACTTATATTGTTACTGTTGTCTAGCCAGAATATTTTGATTTGAGATAATGCGTCATGTCGCAAAAATCATCTTAAAAACCAAAGCTTCGCATTATTTAGGGTTAATTATTTGGATTGTTCCGTTATTATTATTTAACAATGGACAACATAGCCTCATGCCTCAAGATGAAGCTATGTATGCTGTGCGTGCCCGCTGGATGCTAGAGTCGGGAGATTGGATAACTCCCCAATCATGGGGGGAACTAGTTTACGAAAAAACGCCTGGTTTTTACTGGTTGCTAGCAGCTTTTTACAAGATATTTGGCATTAATGAGGTAACATCTCGACTACCTGCCCAAATCGCTTGTATTTTCAGCTTATTGCTTACCTACGAGATTGCAGTTATTCTGCTGAATAGACGTATCGCTTGGTTAGCTTCGGCAATTCTCGGTGTATCGTTTCTTTGGTTGCAAAGTAGTAGATTAGCTACGGCAAATACAGTTACGATTTGTGTAGCACTTTTAGGATTTTATTGTTTATTAAAAGCAGAATTAAATCTAAAATATCACTTTTATTGGAGCTTTGGTGCAGGATTTAGTTTTGCGCTGGGCTTTTTAATTAGGGGTCAACTAATATTTGTACCGATGATAGGTTTATTACCTTATTTAATTTGGGAACATTCCCGACATCGACATCTTTCAAACCCAATATTTTATCTTGGTTTTGTAATAGGGTTAATTCCCTCACTTGCTTGGTTTTGGTTAAGTTGGCAGCGCTATGGTGGGATAGTTTTTGAACAATTCTTCGCTTTAGCTGTGAGGATAGCTGCGGAAAAGCGTAATGGTAATTCGTGTTTATTTTATCTTTGGAATACTCCTCTTAAGACTTTTCCTTGGGGGTTTTTTAGTCTTTGGGGCACAATTCTGATTTTACGCCATCCTATTTTTCGATATCGGTTGATATTAGTTGGATGTCCTTTAGTTATTTTGACAGAAATTAGCCTGATTTCTACGCGCTTACCCCATTACGCACTAATACTTTATCCAGTGATGGCAATGCAAGCAGCAATTGCTTTTGATTGGCTGTGCAAAATTTATGATAATAAATTAAAAACAAAATATTTTGTGTCTCTACCCCGAAATTTAAGTTATATATTCGGGGGTTTGGGTGGTTTGATTTTTTTAGCAGCAATCCTACTTTATACAGACATTTTACCTATTGCTATCGGTAAGGATGTAGATATTATAAGTTACAGACAAATAGCGCTAATTTTAGGATTGGGATGGCTAACCTTGCCTTTAATATGGATTGCGCGTCATCGTTTTGGCAAGACATTTTTAACTGCTAAGTATTGGTTGGCAAGTTGGTTATTAACTGCATGGCTGGCTTTAGCTGCGACTGGTGCGATAGGATTATTAGGAAATTATAATCCGGATGTGAAGGTGTTTTTGCAGCAAAGAGCGATCGCACGAGTCCTTGAAAACAATTCTATCAACTTTGTGGTACAAAAAACCGAGGCTCTGACAACAGGTGGAGATGAAGCACTATTGTTGCTAACGTTTTATACTCCTCACTGGGGACAGCGATTTAAGCAAATTCAACAGCTTCCACCCGGAAATTATGCCTGGGTTAGTCCAGAATTCTCGGTTGTCTCTACTGCTTATCGGCAATTAGGGACTTTCCGGGGATGGAAGTTGATTCAATTTGAAAATGGATAATAGGGAATTGGTAATAGGTAATTGGTAATTGGGAACGTGGTAATAATTCTTCCCCTTTCCCCTTTCCCCTTTCCCCCTCTTCAAATCCCCATTCCCCCAATCTATCTTACCCTTTGCCGCGTATGTCGCATATCAAGTCCTTGCTTAATCCAAGTTAAGCATTCATATTCTGACTTGAATAATTTTGGCGCGGCAATATTATTCAATAATTCCGGCGGATAATGGTCGTAGAAATATTTATCATCCTGTTGAAAGACGATAATCAAATTTTGGTGGTACGTGTAGCGACGCTGAAAACTATCGCCATGACTGACAAAATCTGAATGTTTCTCAATATGTTCTTTGGCAATCTCAATGATATTACTCAAGCTATTGCCATAGATTTCTGCCGGATTTTCTGCTTTGTGAAATTGGCTTTTCTGCCCTATTTCTGACAAAAGTTTGTAAGAATAAATCTCGTAATTATCCGCTTTGCCATAAACAAAGGGGATGATGAGATACCCTTCAAATGAAACTGAACTTTCATAAAGAAGACGGCTCATCTTGACCTCCTATTATGTAAATGCTCCCTGAATCAAGCTATTGCTTTGTTGAAAACGCAATAATTTACGCTCGCAAATAGCTTTGGTAGATGGTTTTGTGATATGTGGTAAAAATTAGGAACAACGCAAACAACTGCTATTTACTTGCACGCTTGGCGGCGTGTTGTTTACGAGAAGCTGAATATTTAAGTTACTAATTGGGCTTCTTAGTCGTTTGTAGTGCCTATCTTCAACTTACCATAACAGGTTGACTGACAATAACTATGAGGGGTGCAGGGGTGCAGGGGTGTAAGGTTGTAGTCGGCGCTTCAGCGCTGAAGCGCTGACTACAATGGAGGTTTTAAGCTTCGACTTTTACGCCTCTCCAGAAAGCGATATAACCCTCGATATTTTTCGCTCTCTCCTTGGCGGTGGGATAGTACCAAGCAGCGTCTTTGTTGACTTGTCCATCAACTTCGATGCTGTAATAATTCGCGATGCCTTTCCACGGACAAGTCGTGTGGGTGTTACTTTCCTTAAAGTATTGCTGGTTAATTGCGTCTTTGGGAAAGTAATGATTGTTTTCCACGACTACTGTTTTATCGCTTTCGGCTAATACAGCGCCATTCCAAGTTGCTTTTGCCATAGTGGTTTTGTGAATAAACTTTACACTTAATATTTTGACACTTACACAGCTGCAAGGGTTGGAATTCTGAGAGATGAAAAAATACAGATATCGTTATGTCTCTGTTGTAGTATGACTTGGGCGTAGGCGTAGCCCGTCGTAGACATCGCTACCTCAAGCTTTTGCTAAATACAATGTGTGAAAATTGAAGTAATTTTCACATACACTAACTAACAGTGAATTTATGGTAACTGTGACGCTGACGGCTGTTGCTACTGCGATCGCTACTACACTGTGGACTAAAGCGCAGGAGAAAATCGGCGAAAATATCGGCGATGCTACATGGACGCTAGGTGGTAAGTTAATAGAAAAGCTCCGCCAGAAGAATAAGTCACCATTACTCACCAGTGCTGTACAAGCAAATGAACCGCAGCGTTTAGATTATGGTCAAGCAGTGCTGGAACTAAAAGCAGCAGCAGACGCAGACCCAGAAATTGCTCAAGCTGTTGTGGAAGTGGAAACAGCAGCAAAAGCAGAACCAAAACTCACTCAAAAAATTCAAGAAATAGAAAATACCCTCAAGTCTCAACAGCCAACCATTCAAAATCTGACGCAGCTTGCAGAAAAAATTGGGAAGGAATATGATGTAAAATTTCCTGATGATTGCCCTTTCCCTAATGATGTAGAAATATTATTAACTGACCTACCTTGAACTTTAAAGAGCTTCCGGTATCCCTTTTCTTATTAAATCTAAAATACTTTCTTAATTCGTAGTGAGCGGTTTACCGCTCAAAGCAAAGATTTCAACGGCTAAAGCCGTTACTACGTTAAAGAGAGTTTATTTATACCCATTTACTTGAGCGATCGCCCGACATATTATCTACTTAATTTACTCAAACCAATCTTTTCCTCCTGGTAATTCTGCTAAATAATTATCAATAATATCTGGTAAGTCTTTGGGATGATATTTATAAGTTAAATCTAAAAGTTGTTGAGTAATATTATTTAATGTTTCTCTATTAAGTCTTTGGGAAACTTGGCTAGGCTTTAACGTACCTGCAAAAATCTCAGCGCTGGCTGGTCTAATTGCCACCGCTACTGCTTCTTCTAAATATTCTGACCAGTCATCAGCTTGAATATAATAAGATTTTTTATTATCTTTAATATTTAATTTGGCAATTTGAATTACTGAATCAGAGATAGAAGCAATCCAAGAGTTGGTTAAACGCTGTTCAATTTGGTTTTTAATTAAATGAATACATAATCTAACTAAAAAAGCTTCTATTTTTCGCAGAGTTGCCTGTTTACTCATCTCCTCTAAATCATCAATAATCTCTAGGGCATCATCATAACGATGCTCTAAGATACTTTGTCTTAATTCTATTAATTCTTGTGTCATAGTCAACGAATAATCCTATGAATGAAATACTAGCATTCCTGAACAATTTGGGACTGTAAACCATGCATCTAGAAATGTAATACCATTTAATGTGAGTTAAAATCCTGATATCTTCGTAACTACCCTGGCAAAACGTCCCAAAAAAGCGATCGCTATGCTTCAGTATCCCAATTTAGAACAAGCGCTAAAATATAACTTTGGCTACGATAGATTCCGCCCCGGACAGCGGCAAATTATCGAAGATGCGCTCCAAAATCGGGATTTACTCATTGTTATGCCTACGGGGGGAGGAAAATCTCTCTGTTTTCAACTACCAGCTATTCTGAAAAAAGGCTTAACGGTGGTGGTATCCCCGCTGATAGCTTTGATGCAAGACCAAGTGGAATCATTGCGAAATAATAATATTTCCGCAACATTTCTTAATAGCAGTCTTGACCCTTATAGAACGCGATCGCGTGAAGAAGCGATTCTCAAAGGTAGAGTTAAATTACTCTACGTTGCCCCAGAACGCTTGTTAAGTGAAAGATTTCTGCCATTTCTCGATTTAGTACATCACCAAGTCGGGATTTCTGCCTTTGCGATTGATGAAGCGCATTGTGTCTCCGAATGGGGACACGATTTTCGTCCAGAATACCGTCAGTTGCGATCGCTGCGGAAACGCTATCCAAATGTACCGACTCTCGCACTTACCGCCACAGCCACAGATCGAGTCCGCAATGATATTATACAACAACTGGGATTAAAGCGACCAAGTATTCATATTGCCAGTTTTAACCGTCAAAATCTCTATTATGAAATCCTTCCGAAAACGAAGTCTGCTTACGCGGAAATATTAGAAATTGTCAGAGAAAATGAAGGTTCGGGAATCATCTATTGTCTAACGCGCAAAAAGGTTGATGAACTCACTTTTAAACTGCAAAATGATAAAGTTGCTGCACTTTCTTATCATGCAGGTTTAACTGACGAAGAACGCACAAGCAATCAAACTCGATTTATTCGCGATGATGTGCGCTTGATGGTTGCAACTATCGCTTTTGGGATGGGAATTAATAAACCGGATGTCCGATTTGTAATTCACTTTGATATACCGCGTAATTTAGAAAGTTACTATCAAGAATCAGGCAGGGCGGGTAGAGATGGTGAAGCATCTCGGTGTACAATGTTTTTCAGTTATGGTGATATTAAAACGATAGAATGGAGTATTAATCAAAAAACCGATCCGCAAGAACAATTAATCGCGAAACAACAATTACGTCAGGTTATTGATTATGCGGAAGGGACAGATTGCCGGCGGACAATTCAGTTAGGTTATTTTGGTGAACGTTTTCCGGGTAATTGCGGTAACTGTGATAATTGTCGTTTTCCCAAACCGATGCAAGATTGGACAATTGAAGCGATGAAATTTCTATCTTGCGTAGCGCGTTGTAAAGAAAGATTTGGGATGCTTCATATTATTGATGTGTTACGAGGAGGGAAAACACAAAAGATTACCCAAAACGAACATGATAAACTTTCTACATACGGTATTGGCAAAGATAAAAGTGTCGATGAATGGCGAATGTTAGGGCGATCGCTTTTACATCAAGGCTTATTAGAACAAACGAACGATGGTTACTCTGTCTTGAAATTGAACGCTTTAAGTTGGGAAGTAATGCGAAAACAGCGTACAGTTTCCCTCGCGATTACTGTAGCACAAAAGCCGATTTGGGAAGGTGACAGCGAGAAAGCACAAGAAGTGGAAATGCTAGTTTATCGATTGCGATCGCTTCGCAAACAACTAGCCGATGAACAGTCTGTTCCACCTTATGTTGTCTTTCTTGATTCTACTTTAAAATTGATGGCACAAGCCAAGCCGAAAACACTCGCTGAATTTGGTAAACTTTCGGGTGTTGGTAGTCATAAACTCGCGCAGTATGGCGAGATATTTCTGAAAGAAATTCGTGCTTACTGTCTTGAACTTGGTTTATCATCAGAAAAAGCTAATGTTACTTCTACACCTTTTGTTGCCTTACCTACAGAAACTGAATATTTTACTTTACAGTTACATCAACAAGGTTTAACTGTGGAAGAAATTGCTCAAAAACGCAATTTTCGCCCCACAACAATTATCCGTCACCTTTCAGATTTAATTGATAAAAATCAGCCAGTAGATTTAAATTTGTTGGTTCCGCTAGAAAAGCAGCAGAAAATTTTGCAAGTGTTAGAAATTCTTGGGGATATTGCTTTAACTCCAATTAAAGAATATCTTGGTGATAATTATAGTTTTGATGAAATTCGTTTGGTTAGGGGTAAATGGCGACGGGAAAGTAAGAAGTTAAAATAGAGATCATTGAAAAAAGTCCGTAGGCTATAAACCTGGGACTATAAGAACAAACTTTTGTCAATTTTAGGAGATGTATTGTGACCATTAACTATCAAGTTGCAGCGATCGCCGATCTTACTAGTCTCTTAGAGTTTGTTCGAGAGTTTCATCACAATGAGAATTTGCCATTTGATGAAAATATTGATCGCGATGTACTCACACAATTTTTAACTGATGAGTCTTTAGGGAAAGGGTGGCTAATTCAGCAAGAAGATGATGCGATCGGCTACATTATTTTGACACTTGGCTACAGCTTGGAATACCGGGGACGAGATGCCTTTATTGACGAGTTTTACCTTCGCCCCAAGTATCGCGGGCAAGGGATTGGAACTCAAACATTGGTATTTGTCGAGGATGCCTGCCGAGTTTTGGGAGTCCAAGCACTTCATTTGGAAGTAGATTTTGAAAATCCTCATGCCCAACGTCTTTATCACAGAAGCGGGTATCAACGTCATGACCGTTTTCTCATGACTAAAGATTTACTAGCCCCTTTGTTGTGAACAAGAGGAAAATCTGGGACACAACCACGGCGATCTAAGCAATCTCTCAATAGTTTGCATAAGTTAGGCGATCGCTAATCGATCATAAAGAAGAGCGAAATTAATACGCGAACTTACAATTTTCGCTTCTCCTTGGTCTTCTTTACTTACTTAAATTAGCCGTCGGCGCAAAAATTGGATGCTTCCGTTACAATATTATATCTACACAAATAGCGCAATTCGGGTAAATTGTATGCTAACAGAAAAAATACGCTGGACAATTCAAGATTTAGAACTTCTACCTGAAAATGAAGGCACAAAATACGAGATAATTGATGGAGAACTATTTGTGACCAGGGCACCACACTTTAGACATCAGCAAACTTGCCTAAAAATCGGTGGCAAACTCGATGTTTGGTCTGAAATTAGTGGTCTAGGAGAAACAATTCCCAGTCCTGGTGTTCTGTTTTCCGAATCAGATAATGTGATTCCAGATGTGGTTTGGGTTAGCAAGGAAACTTTGGCACTAATGGATGAAGCGGGACATTTAACTGGTGCGCCTGAGTTGGTAGTTGAGGTATTATCTGTAAGTAAAGAAGACCAAAGAAGAGATAGAGAAGCAAAACTGAAGCTTTATTCTTCCAGAGGTGTGAAAGAATATTGGATTGCTGATTGGCGATCGCGCAAGCTAGAGGTTTACTGCCGCGAACAAGGTATACTCAAGTTGGCAGTAACTCTTTTTAGTGATGATACTATAACTTCTACCCTATTACCGGGTTTTAGTTGCAGTGTAGTAAAATTTTTCCCAAACTAAGTATAAACGCTTCGGTCTGACGACAAGCCCATGCAGCGTCTACGCTACAACCAAATCCAAAAATTAATAAGTTGGATTTCATGACATTGAAACCCAACCTACAATACAGTTTAAGGAATACTTGGAACTTATGAAGAGGTGTTTTGTGCTGTTGTGGCAATTGGCAATGGTGCAGTCCGTTGGGTTCTTTGAACCAAAATTAAAGATAGCAGCTTGGGTAAGGTAAGGCAAGCGATCGCAGAAATCAGTGTCAGGAATATACCATTCATCAAACCCATAAATCATTGCCCCTTTTTTAGTATTGTTGATTACTCTTTTTAGTTTGAGGCATAATTACTCAAATTTGACAAATGCAATAGTCAGAATTTCTTTTGGTTGTTATAAAAAATAATTAAGATACGTTTTGTTAAGGTAAAATATATTTTTTTGTAGAGAAAATTTTTACTTCAAAAGTAACTCATTTTACCATATGCGTTCAGCTTACCATAATAAAGCATTTTTGTAGTAAGGACTTCAGTCCTTATATGATTAGATGAGGACTAAAGTCCTCACTACGAATTTTCTACGCAGAACATTTGGCACAAAAATTAGGACGAAACTTACATACGGGGCTAGCGGTTAATGAGTAACTTGTACAATACGGAAAACTGGTAATTTCGTATTTAGTTTTCTGTGTTGTTGAGTACATTTGCAATCGTTGAATATATTTGGTTTTCAAACTAAAAAAGAGAGATAGAAGCCTTGGGAAAGCAAGACAACCAAATATATTGATTGATGTTAGTAATATAATATCTAGCAAATCCATAGGTAATCACCGCCTGTTAGTAATAGGTGGTCAACTCCAGGATGAAGTATAAAATTTTCATCCTTCGCTCTCCACGTCAGTTATTGCTGTTAGTTACAACTAGTTAAGAGCAAGTTTCATTGCTTTTAATCTATGTAAACTGATCTTAACATATATTTATTTAAATATCTTCATCAAAATCTGGAAATTCTTTATAAATACAAGTAGTTGTGTATCTTAAAGTCGGCTATTTTAGTCAGATGACAGAATATGCACGCAAAACATAATAATTTATGATTTAGGAGATGATGTGTAATGTCGAAAACTTCTGTTACTGCTGATATATTTTCTCAGATTTCTGAGCGAGAGCGCCAAGCATTAAAGCGTTTGGCAGATTTTTCCAATGTGGAGACGTTGCCGGAAATTTGGGATTTGGTAGCAAAACGATGCGGTGATACTGTCGCTTTGCGCGATCCTCACTCTAAACCAGAAGTTGTGATTACTCATACGCAGCTATTAGAAAAAATTAAGCAATTTGCCGCAGGTTTGCAAGCGTTGGGGGTAAAAGTAGGCGATCGCCTAACTTTAATTGCTGACAACAGTCCCCGCTGGTTTATTGCCGATCAAGGTATTCTGATGGCTGGGGGAGTAAATGCGGTGCGTAGTTCTCAAGCCGAAAAGGAAGAATTGCTGTTTATCATCGCTAATAGTGGTAGTACAGCGCTGGTAGTCGAAGATTTAAAGACACTGAATAAATTGCGATCGCGTCTCAACGATTTGCCAATTCAATTTATCATCTTACTTAGTGATGAAGCACCACCATCATCAGAAACTTTGAAGGTGTTGAACTTTTCGCAATTGATGGAAAGTAGCGCAAATCATACTTTACAACCAGCGCGGCAAAAACGCAATGATTTAGCAACTTTAATGTACACGTCTGGCACTACAGGCAAACCTAAAGGCGTAATGCTCAGTTATGGTAATTTGATGCACCAAGTTACCACCTTTGGCACAGTCGTACAACCAGAAATAGGAGATATTATTCTCAGCATTCTTCCTAGCTGGCACGTTTACGAAAGAACAGTTGAATATTACTTACTTTCTCAAGGTTGCACCCAAGTTTACACTAATTTGCGTTCTTTCAAAAAGGATTTGCAACAATTCAAACCAAATTATATGCTGGGCGTACCGCGTTTGTGGGAATCGATTTATGAAGGTGTGCAAAAGCAGTTTCGCGAACAACCTGAGAACAAACAACGTTTAATTAACTCGTTACTGGCGATTAGCGATAAGTATATCAAAGCGCGGCGAATCGCGGAAAATTTGAGTTTAGATCATCTTGATGCATCAGCGATCGCCCGATTATCAGCAAGTATACAAGCATCTGCATTGTTTCCCCTTCATGCTTTAGGAGAAAAACTGATTTATAACAAAATCCGAGAAGCCACGGGAGGAAAAATTAAGCAGATGATAAGCGGTGGTGGTGCGCTTCCCAAACACATCGATAATTTCTTTGAAATTATTGGTGTCGAGATTTTACAAGGTTATGGCTTGACAGAAACTTCTCCGGTAACAAATGTGCGTCGTACTTGGCGGAATTTACGCGGTTCATCCGGACAACCACTTCCGGGTACAGAAAATAAAATCGTCGATCCAGAAACTCGTAAACCTTTAGCAACTGGTGAAAAAGGTTTAGTGCTGTTGAAAGGACCGCAAATTATGCAAGGATATTACCAAAATCCGGAAGCGACAGCAAAAGCAATTGATGCCGAAGGTTGGTTTGACAGCGGAGATTTGGGTTGGGTGACACCAGAAAAAGATTTGGTGCTGACTGGAAGGGCAAAGGATACGATAGTCTTAAGCAACGGCGAAAATATCGAGCCGCAGCCGATTGAAGATGCGTGCGTGCGATCGCCTTATATCGACCAAATCATGCTTGTAGGGCAAGATAAGCGCAGCTTAGGTGCAATGATAGTACCAAACTTAGAAGCTCTGCAAAAATGGGCAGAAAGTCATAATCTAGAATTATGTATACAGGACGACAATGTTACCGAGACGACAAGTCAAAAAATAAACCTTGAGAGTAAAATGAGCCAGGATTTATTTCGGCAAGAATTGAATCGGGAAGTGCAAAATCGTCCAGGTTATCGAGCGGATGACCGTATTGGTCCATTTAAACTAATCCTGGAGCCGTTTTCTCTGGAAAATGGCATGATGACACAAACCTTAAAAATTCGTCGTCACGTCGTCATGGAACGCTATCACGATATTATTGACGGCATGTTTGCCTGATAATTTCCATTGCAAACAAATAGAGTGAACGTGAAACTTTTATGGATGTCTCCAAACCTCAACTGCTTTTAAAGCGAGTCGTTAACGTCAAAGTGATTGTCACTCCTCTTTGGAAAGAGGAAGTACAGCAGCAACTGCAAACGCAGATCAATCAAACCGATCAGCAATTGCAACAGCTAGACACTCAAGGACAAAGAGCGATCGCTGAAATTCAAAAGCAGAGTTTACAACCTCCAGGACCCCAAACCCTGCAACAAATCGAAAATATCCAAGTCCAAGTCAACCAAAAGAAAAGCGAACTGCTAGAGCAAAAAAATCAAAGTTTGCAAAACCTCCAGCAAGTGCAGTTTCTAGAATTGGATCAGGAAGTCCCCCAATTTCAAATGGAAGGCTTTTTCCGCGTCGAACCAGGTGATAACCTGATCAGCAAAATGCAAGTCGAAATCGTTCTGCGGGATGGGGTTGTCGAAGAAATTCGCGGTGACGTTTAAATTCTCAGCGCTTGCTCGTACAGACGTTCCATTGGAACGTCTCTACTCGTACAGACGTTCCGGCGGAACGTCTCTACCTAATTCAAAATTGCATCTATCCACAGGTAGAAATTGAATTTTTGTGGGGGCGGTTTCCAGACCAACATTGTACCTGGGAACCTGCCCAGACAATTTGCCAAACGGGGGGTGAACTAACTAAAAGCGATCGCCCAAAAGTTGTCATCTCCACGCGGTATTTAACCGTACCGACAGCATTATCCGCTTGCTTCATCTGTGTAATCGTCACCATCGCTTGATTTGGTTGCGGATAAACTACCTCCACCTTTCGCGTTGCTTTCTCTGATACCACATCATCAACAGCATTCAGGGCAAGTGTAGCCGGATCGCTACCCTGGAGAGAAGAATTTAGATTTTGTAGAGGTATAGTTTTATAAGTTGCTCTTTCTGTATATACCTCAATATGTTGAGCTTGTGGTATCGCCGAAAATTGCTGTTGTTGTCTGTTGTCATTACCCCAAATCGATGCTGACGGTTGGCGCTGCATGATATAAAATCCAGCCCCAACAGTGGCAAAGATACTTAGTATGAAAATCAAAAATAACTTCAATCCCGACATAAAATTAAACAGAAATTTCAAACACGTTGATTACCAACTCAGAATTTTAGATGGAAATTTCACCCCATATCCTCTACATTTCAGTAGCTTTTTTATCTTAGTGAGCGATGAAGAGGAGAATAAATCATATAGACCTTTGCTTTGTCTTTAGGTTCCGGGAATGGGGAGTGGGGAATAGGTAATGGGTAATGGGTAATTGGGAATGGGTAATTGGGAATGGGTAATTGGGAATGGGGAATGGGGAGTCAAAAGTCAAAAGTCAAAAGTCCAAAGTCCAAAGTCCAAAGTCCAAAGTCCAAAGTCCAAAGTCCAAAGTCCAAAGTCACTTATATTGACCATTGACTCTTGACTCTTGACTCTTGACTCTTGTCCCCCAAGTCCCCCTTGTCCACGCCAGTCGCTACAACGGAGGAGACCTCCGCAACGCGCTGGCTCCCCAAGTCCCCCTTGTCCACGCCAGTCGCTACAACGGAGGAGACCTCCGCAACGCGCTGGCTCCCCTTGTCCCCCCCTCCCCCCCTCCCCCCACTCCCCACTCCCCACTCCCCACTCCCCCTTCTAGCTCTAAAATCTAAAATCGAACATCCAAAAGTCCTGGGTCAAGCTACAATTCGCATAAAGCAAAAGCTGTTAAAGTCCATAAATTATCGATTTCAAAACCACCCAACTATGAGCATCCAAGAAGTATTTATGCCGGCGCTGAGTTCCACCATGACTGAGGGCAAAATTGTTTCCTGGGTGAAATCTCCAGGCGATAAAGTGGAAAAAGGCGAAACAGTGGTGGTTGTTGAGTCAGATAAAGCAGATATGGATGTAGAATCCTTTTATGAGGGATATCTTGCCACAATTCTGGTACAAGCTGGTGAAAGTGCCCCTGTAGGTTCAGCGATCGCGTTATTGGCAGAAACAGAAGCCGAAATAGAGCAAGCATTAGCCCAAGCGAACGTAGGAAGCGAAAAAGCTGCTACTTCCGAAGTTACCGCTGCCACCGCACCCGGACAAATGGCAGCACCAGCCACACAAACACCTGCCTTAGCATCTCAAAATGGCTCCAATCATCGGGAAGGACGGCTGATAGCTTCACCCCGCGCTCGCAAGTTGGCGAAGGAAATGAAGGTTGATCTAACTAACCTCACGGGTAGCGGTCCCTACGGACGCATCGTGGCATCAGATGTCGAGGCGTCTGTTGGTACTAAGCAACCTGCCGCACCCGTTGCATCTCCACCCCCTGCACAAGTCACCAAGACCGCTGCACCTGCACCTACACCTGTCGCCGCATCTGCACCTGCACCCATTCCCGGTCAAATAGTGCCTATGACCACCTTGCAAAATGCCGTAGCGCGGAATATGGTAGCCAGCCTCTCCGTGCCCGTAATTCATGTAGGTTACACAATTACTACTGATGCCTTAGACAAGCTTTATAAACAGATAAAATCTAAAGGTGTGACAATGACAGCACTACTAGCGAAAGCCGTAGCGGTGACATTGCAAAAACACCCGTTGTTAAATGCTAGTTACTCAGAACAAGGTATCGTGTATCATTCTGATATCAACGTTGCTGTAGCAGTGGCAATGGATGATGGCGGATTAATTACGCCCGTGTTACAGAATGCAGACATGGTGGATATATATTCTGTATCGCGTAATTGGAAATCTTTGGTAGAGCGTGCGAGAGTCAAAAAGCTGCAACCAGAAGAATACAACAGCGGCACATTTACCGTGTCGAACTTGGGGATGTTTGGTGTAGATAGATTTGATGCAATTTTGCCACCCGGACAAGGTTCAATTTTAGCGATCGGTGCATCCAGTCCGCAAGTTGTAGCTACGGCAGACGGTTTGTTTGGCGTCAAGCAACAAATGCAGGTAAATATTACTTGCGATCACCGGATTATTTATGGTGCTGATGCTGCGGCATTCTTGCGAGATTTGGCGAAGTTAATTGAGACTGATACTCAATCTTTGACAATGTAATTTAAATTCATCCGACACAATATTACATCAAGTAGAGACGTTCCGTCGGAACGTCTCTACATTAGTTTTTGGGCAAACTAATATCTAACTGACTTACGACAACACGCTAAAATATCTAGTTGAACAGTATCCAGAACAATTCATCCGCTGGTTACTAGCATCGGAACCGAGGGATATTCAAATCCTGAAAACCGAATTAAACCAAGAACCCATCCTTTGCTGACTCAGTAACTTTTCTGCAAACTGCCAACCAAATTTTGCATATAGAGTTTCAAACTTTACCTGCATCGTCACCGCCGGTTGCGGATGCTAGACTACTGGGTGCGGCTTTATCGTCAGTACAACTGCGATATTGAGCAAATAGTAATTTTTCTTAAACCCACTTCTTCAGAAGCTGCATTTGTTGAGCAATTTACAGCGCGTAATACCTCTCACCGCTACCGCGTCATCCGAATGTGCAAGCAAAACCCAGAACCTTTGCTGACATCTTCTGCTTTACTTCCCTTGGCAACTCTAGCACAAACAGATTCGCCTGAAAGTTTGCTGACCTCAGATTGCAGTCAAAGTGAGTATGATTGAAGAAACAGCAATCCAGCAAAGCATTTCGGCATGTACACAATTGCTAGCGGGGTTAGTATTCGATACAGAACTAGTTCGTCAACTTTTTCGGAGGGAAGATATGAGAGAATCTGTAATTTATCAAGAAATTCTCCAAGAGGGAAGAGAAGAAGGAAGACAATCAGAACTAAGGCTTGTTAAACGCTTACTAACTCGTCGAATTGGTGCAATTAACCTTCAACTACAGACTCAGATTGAGAATTTATCTCTTACACAATTAGAAGACTTAGGGGAAGCATTACTAGATTTTAATAGTGAGACAGATTTGGTTAATTGGCTGAATAATTTAGCAAGTTAGATTGCGTTCTATGCTCACTTGTGCGCCAAAACAAAAAAAGTAGTAATATCTAGCCAAACACCTTCCTCAGTTGCTAAAACTTCAACTTGTGTTGCATATTCAGCCTTGATTTTTTCGATTTTCTCTACCGATAATTCCAACAAGGGATTTTTGGGGTGAAGCCAAGTACCACCCCACCACTTTTTCGCATCATCAACGCGCTCGATATTTACCCAAGGCGATCGCACAGGCTGAAGAAATAGCAGTTTCAAAAAAGGCAGGCATGTGGAGCGATCGCAACGCTGTAGCACCAAGGATTTCACAGAAGCAACCGGCATCGGACAATAAGCAAGTCACGGTGTTACACTGCACAACTCGCTTTCAAATAAAAAAGACGATAAATTAATCACTCAAAAAATTTGGTCGATTTTCATTTATTTGAACTAAATTTTATTCAATAAGTCGAAGATGTGACATCTACTAATTAACAAAGTCGCGCCACATCCCAGTCATCGAGTAGGAATCACTGATTTCAATTGGGCTGAATTGCTGAAAACCGTACCGTTCGTAAAATGAGATATTACGAGAATTAGAAGACACAAGATAACAACCAAATTTTTTTGTATCGGCATAATTCAGAACTGGTTTTAACAAACTCTCGCCAATTCCTTTTCCCCGTGCTTCTGGTTTCAGAGCAATAAAAAGCACTTCGCAATGGGGAGCTTCGGGTTCACTCGCACCAACTTTTTGGATTAGTTCTTCAAAACGTTTTCCCGATTCCCAACCGCAAAAATGCGATGCCGTCGAAATAATTTCAGC
>NZ_JTCM02000212.1 GCF_000817785.2 Hassallia byssoidea VB512170
ACTATTTTTGATGAAGCCTGTCCCCATTTGTCTAGGGAAGGACTCGCCCACAAGCTTGAAGCGATCGCATGATTCATACTTTGATTCAGCAACGCCATTTAGTGACATCAAGTAGCTAATCGGCACTTTCTGTCAGTAACGTTATCAACGCTTTCCCCAAATACTCGTACTGTTCCAGTGTATTGTAAATTTGCGCCGAAACCCTTATTAATAACTTCGGTTTTTCCTGCCAGGGAACCACTTGCACTTGAATCCCAAATCTATCAAATAATTCATCGCGCAAAGACATAAAACTGCGACTTTCCAACACTTCTGGGATCGGAACAACTGCCATAGAACCAATCATCTCATCTGGACACGACACCGACACGTTCAACGCTTCACAAAGTAGCTGTCTTGCCTGCAATGCTAGCTGATGATTTCGCTGTCTTAATTCATTCCACCCACCAGGTAACAGAGAACCCATAAAAGCGATCGCTTCCGGTACGCACATATAAGCTGTAGGATCGTTCGTACCCATCCAATCAAATTCCAACTGAAAGCGTGATTTATCAGTTCGTGGTGAGTTTGCACCGTGGCTAATTGTTAGCGGACGAATTTCTGGCTGTTTATCTGGTCGTACATACAAAAAAGCCGCACTTTTCGGCGCACACAACCACTTATGACAATTCCCAGTGTAATAAGTCGCCCCAATTTCTGATAAATTTAAAGCAAGCATTCCCGGAGCGTGGGCACCATCTACAAGCGTATCCACACCGCGCTGCTGCAACTGTTTCACCAACTGCTGAATCGGAAAAATTAACCCAGTTTGGCTGGTAACGTGATCCAAAAGTGCTAATCGCGTTTTTGGCGAAACCCGCTCAATCACCGCAGATAAAATTTGTTCTGACGATTCTAAAGGAAAAGGAATTTTTGCCACCACCACCCGCGCCCCAGTGCGACTAGCGATAAAATCTAAAGCATTACGGCAAGCGTTATATTCATGGTTAGTTGTAAGAATTTCATCTTCTGGATGAAAGACAAGCGATCGCAACACCGAATTTACACCAGTCGTCGCATTTGGAACAAATACCAAATCTTCGGCAGGAGCACCCACAAACCCCGCTAGTTTGCTCCTTGCGTCATCCAGCAACTTTTCCCACTCCCTAATAAAAAAGCGCAAAGGTTCATTTTCTAACTGTTCGCGCAGTCGTTGTTGCGCTTTCAACACAGTTCTAGGACAAGCACCAAACGAACCATGATTGAGAAACGTCACAGCTGGATCAAGCGACCAGAAGCTACGGACGGACAATCCAAAATCCAAAATCCAAAATCCAAAATTTTTAACTCCCCAGGCCGGATTCGAACCAGCGACCAATCGATTAACAGTCGATCGCTCTACCACTGAGCTACTGAGGATCACAATTTATTATCTTAAGGGTAAAGATAGGATTTGGCAAGTACCTGAGCGAAAATTTTTCCAAAAAACTTTTGACTAGATACTTAAGTCCATAATCCTTTCCATCAAAACCCAATGACAAAGGTAACTTTGCTTTGCAATTCATGCTAATATTTAACTTGTTCGCATTCGCAATTCCGCCAGACGATCTCGTGCTTTGGGGTCAATGGAATTAGCGAGAAATCTAGTTTTAGGTTGTTTCCTTGTTTGATACTTTTGCCGCGATCGACACACGGTGGCTTCCACTTCCCAACATAGTTTTTGAGCCGACATCCACTCAGCACCATAACCTAGTATCATCAGCTGTTGTGCCCGGTCTGATGTGGCAACAATTACACGAGAAATCAGAGACTGTGCTAATGAAGAGCGCAAAGACGCACAGGTTTTTTCGATGTACGTGTCAGCAGTCTGTCCAAAATCAGTGTAATGAACTGATAAAAGCTCTGTAATAACTTCTTTATTGCTAGAGGAATTTTGATATTGGGCATCAAACACGATTTGAGTTTCATAACCCTCAAAAGCGCTGTAACTGATTAAAGCTTCAATCAATTCAGCCCGTGCTGCCTCTAATCCAGCATAGTCACGGGTTTTTTTCAGGCAATGCCAAGCGCCAATTATATTGTAGCCGTCCACTAACAAAACGGCTGGAAGTAAGGAGGGGGGCATGGTTTTTAATCACAATTATCTAGAGTTAACAAAATTCATTCATAACTTTTATAGTAATTGAAGCACTGCTTGTAACACTATGTTACAGAAAACAAAAAATGTAGATCAATTGTGTAAAGTTGCTGTATAAACTGAAAACGCGCCTTTTTAGAGGCGCGTTGCAGTTATTTGTAATTACTAATTAATTATTAGCTTGGGATAAAAAAAAGCTGGACAAGTGAGTATTAACAGGCTTCGTCGTGTTCTTCCATCAAACGTTGTTTTAGGCGTGAAGCTTCACCTTTATCCACTAGAGAGCCTTTTTCTAGCAAGAAAGCGCCATCACAGTAATTTAACTCGTCTAGGCGATGCGTTACCCAAAGAGCCGTCATATTGCGACTTTTGACTAAGCGGCGTACTTGAGCTACCAAGTCCAGTTGGCTATCTGGATCGAGTAAAGCAGTTGGTTCATCTAATAGTAAGACCTCACAGCGACGAGCGATCGCACCAGCAATTGCCACTCGCTGCTTCTGTCCACCACTCAAAGCATAGATAGGGCGTCGTTGCAGTGAAAGCAAATTCACCGCCCCTAACGCCTCCTCAACCCTTGCTCTGACTACCTTTGGCTGCAATTTTTCTTCCACCAGTCCAAAAGCCACATCAGCACCAACAGTTGGCATCACCAATTGATGATCCGGATTTTGGAAGACAAAGCCAACGGGATGCAAAACCCGAATTTCTCCAGATTGAGGTGCTAATAATCCCGCAAGTAATCTGAGCAAAGTTGATTTCCCACTGCCATTAGTACCCAAAAGCATCCAAAATTCACCAAGAGGTACTTCTAGAGAGCAAGATTTGATAACTTTCTCTCCATTAGTCCAACTGAAATTTAAATCCTTTACCTCAATGCCCAGTTCCGCCATTTTTATACCGTCGATGGCTTACTCAGAGGCTAGAGCAAAGAAACCAGGTGGTCTAGCACCACCAGCAGCCACACCATCTTTCTGAGATATTTGCACCCCAGAAATTTCACTACCACGGACGGCGATTTTTTTCTCTGTCTTGCCCTCACATATTAGTTCCACAATATCAGGGTTGCCAGAGCGCATCGCTGCCAAAATCAGCTGATAAACCGCTTCAGCATCCTCAGATGTTTTACGTTGTACTGATACGGGGAAAGGCGTATTTCTTAAGGTTAAGTCGATGGTGAACATGAATCCCAACATTGAAATTTAACTGTAGCAATCATTTTAGCGTGCAAGAAGCTGGGGGAGTGGGGAGTGGGGAATGGGGAGAGGGGGGGAGGGGGGAGACAAGGAAGCAAATTTACCTTTGTCCCCCTTGTCCACGGACACGTTCTGAGCTCCTCCACCCCCGCACAGAAGTGTCCTCCCCTTGTCCACGGACACGTTCTGAGCTCCTCCACCCCCGCACAGAAGTGTCCTCCCCTTGTCCCC
>NZ_JTCM02000213.1 GCF_000817785.2 Hassallia byssoidea VB512170
AATTAGTCCGCGAAAAGGCACAGGCAGAAGTGGCTAAAGCGCGATATAAAGCCGGATGCACTATTGTTGTAGCTGCTAATTCCCCCAGAAACCTTGCAACCTTGGTAGAAGGCGACCCAGTGCTAGACCGTACCACCAAAAAGCCATTACCAGCCGGAACGGTGGTTTGTGACGGGAATGGACAGACTGGGGTGATTGTTCGCGACTCTCAAAAACAACTGGTGGTAGGACAAATGGCATTTACGGGCGATCGTACTTTGGCACTAGAACAGATTCGCAAAATCCACGGAGCCAAAGTCTATTATTTTACACCCCAAAAGTAGGAGATGTCTAATGTTTAGCAAAACCGCTGGTGGTAGCGCTGGTAGAAAGTCAAGCGCGAAAAACAAAATACCCCAGGAGTGGTTAAAAATTTTGTATTGGGGACTGGTGTTATCCAGTATTTATTTTGCCTACCTCAACATTCAGCCCTATGAGCAAGCGGTGCGCTTTTTGAGCGGTAAAGTAGTAAATCAGTCGTTTATTTACTTGGTTTCAGTCATTCCGATCATTAACGGCATCGCCAACTTTATCGGTAAGGGCGTTACTTGGATATTAGGCACTTTATTGTGGGTAATTATCCAAATCATTGAAGTGCTACCACTGGTTTTGTACAGCCACGAGGGGTTTATCCAGCAAGTGATTAGTGAAGCTGATAGCCGTAGTAAATATGAAGTAAAAGATACTGACGACCCAACTTTAGCGATGCTCAAACGGACTTATAACGCTTTCCCAGTCTCGCTTGTAAGCAATTTGGAGCGCTTAAAGATTGTAACCTACACCGTGGATTTCCTAATCTGCATTACTGTGTACTCTCCAGTAAGCTCTGGTAAATTTAGTGACTTTTTTTGGTTTGTAGGTTCCGGACAGTGGAACAAGCTTAATTACGGTAATTTAGCTTTGACGTTGGTTACGCTGTTTGCGATTGAAATCATTCTCGGTTTAATTATTTGGGTCGGCAAGCTCTCCTACGCAATCAAAGCAGCTAGTAAATAATAAATGCGACCGCAGTATCTCAGGGTTTGAACTGCGGTTGCTGCTTTAATCAAAAACTATCAATTGGACTATGACACGCTTTAATCCGGAAAAAAACCGTAAAACTCCCGAACAGTGGAGTGCTAAAGCGCTTGATGCCACAAAAAACAATCATTTACAGTGGAATGTTATTGGCGGGTTAGTTTTGGGCGCCTTAGCCGCTAGCGCCGCAAGCCCCCTCACTGGGGGACTAATCGTAGCTTATTTTTTGTGGGACAGTTGGAAGAAGGCGGGAGAGATTCAAAGAAACCAAGCAGCAATTACCGAGGTGGGGTGCGTGGCACAAGTGCTTGATGGCGATGACTTTGCAGACTATAGCCGCCAAGTGGGACATGTGGCAGTGCTTGAGGAACTGAGATTTGCTACAGAGCGTAACCTGGCATTAAGCACGGCGGCGGCAGACTTTTTAGAGAACTATTCCCCCGTACTTTCAACTTCCAGCAACTTAATGACAACTGCCAAAACGCTTTTAGGAAAAGCTGGGTTACAGGTAAAAGTGGAAAGTTCGGAAGAAATTTACATTAATCCCGATGATCGCTTTGACATTATTGCCAGCATGACAGACCGAATAAGCAATAGCTTCATTTTAGGCATTAGTGGCACTGGTAAAGGGATAGTAGTTTCTAACGCTCTGCGTGCAGCTAAAGTCAAACACCCCAAGCTGAAAACATTTTATATTGATCCAAAACACGACGAAAAAGAGCAAGGGTACACCGCTGGTGTTGCTGACGTCATTAAACGCTACAAATGCGAGACAGAGGAGCCATTAATTGTAGTTGCTTGGTTAGAAAAATGTTTAGAAGAATTTAACGAATATGCCAAAGCTAACGACGCGAACTCTGAGCGCACCTTGTTGATTTTAGACGAGGGTACGGTGCTGGGATTAAAATCTAAAATTGCTAAATCGACAATTTTATTAGACCGGCTATCATCTTTAACCAGCCTTGGCGATTCTAGCGGAAAGAATATTTGGTTCATTGCCCAAACTCCTTTTGTCGGTGGTTCTGGTATCGATTTAAGCGCCTCCAGTCAGCTTGTAACTATTGCTTTGGTTAGTGCAGAGAATCGCGGTTCTCTAGATCAGTGGAAACGATCAGCAATGGTGAAAAAATTAAATAATATCGACGAATATATTGAAAAGTCCCCCGTCAGTCGTGCTGTATTCTTTGGAAAAACTGCCAAATGGTATCCGATGTCAAAATTAGAAAATTACTCAGGATATGATAGAGATAGTCGCAAATCAGTAGAGGGTGCTGCAACAATTAGACAACAATTAGAGGCGGCATTTAGCAAAAAAAAAATTAGCGAACAACCCGAACAAAATATTTTCCTTTCGCAATCGGCTCAGTTAATCTTTGATTGGTTACAGACTAATCGTAAAGAACAGTGGGTTAAATACAAAGGAAGTGATCGCGATATGTCTTTCATTAAGTTTTTGAGCCAAAATAATATCAAGGGAGAAGACAAGGAGGACGCAATATTTGAGTTGCTTGATGCAGGAAAAATAGAGATAGCGGACGACGATTCAACAATCAAAATCATTGTAGAGTAGTTACCTGTTACCCTGTTACCCTATTCCCGCAAAGAACGTAAACAACGAAGTAACAAGGGGTACAGCCTGCGGTAACAGGTAACGACAACAGGTAACGACAACAGGTAACGACAACAGGTAAGAGGATAATAAACTATTAAATTCTCAATCATGGATTTCTCAGAGCAATTAATAAAAGTCAATAGTCGTCTCAAAACTGCTCTTATTGGCGTGGCAGTTTGTCAAATCAAAAATCGACTTTATTTAAGAGCAACTCTTCCCCCTAAGCCGAATTCTACCAAGACCAAACCGCATCAACAGTGGCTTAGTCTTGGCATTTACGCCAATAAAGAAGGTATTAAAAGAGCAGAAGGAGAAGCTCACAAACTAGGCGGGTTAATTGCCTGCAAGGAGTTTAAGTGGGAACTATATTTAGAAAGTCCTGATGATTCTCCTGTCAGTTACATCAAAGACTGGATTGATAAGTTTGAGAAATTTTATTTTCAAACTCGCCAACGCAACCATCAAACTGAAACCACTTGGAAGATTGACTACTTAAACGTTTTTAACAAGCTTCCACAATGGGAAGTACTAAATCATGAAATTATTTTAAAAGTAGTAACAGGCACTAAACCTGACACTAAAACTCGCAAGCGCACATGTATGGCACTGGGTGCGCTTGCAAAGTTTGTTGAAATTGATATCAATTTAAAATCATATGCTGGGAGGTACAGCCCTAAAAAAGTAGCACCCCGTGACTTACCCAGCGACACAATTATTGCCCAACACTTTTACCAAATTGAGAATGAAGAGTGGCGCTGGGTGTATGGGATGCTCGCTACTTACGGGTTAAGGAATCACGAAATCTTCCGACTTGATTTTGGGGCGATCGCCAAAGGTGACTATATTGTTACCGTCGGTGAAAACTCAAAAA
>NZ_JTCM02000069.1 GCF_000817785.2 Hassallia byssoidea VB512170
GCCAGTGCGTTGCGGAGGCAGCGCGGTCATGTTCGTTACCCCCATGAGCGACTGCCGTCGGGTTTCCCGCGTTGAAGCATCTGGCGTGGACAAGGGGAGGACACTTCCGTGCGGGGGTGGAGGAGTGAGGAACGTGTCCGTGGACAAGGGGAGCCAGTGCGTTGCGCGGGTTTCCCGCGTTGAAGCATCTGGCGTGGACAAGGAAGAATTTACCCATTCCCCATTCCCCATGCCCAATGCCCAATGACGGCAGGTGCTACAACGGTCGTGTTCCTCCGCAACGCACTGCCGGACCAATTCCCCATTCCCCATTCCCTAACTTACAAACTAGACATCACATCGCGTGCGGCTGTCAAAGTCCGCTCAATATCTTCTTCGGTGTGAGCAAACGAGGTAAACCCAGCCTCAAACTGAGACGGTGCTAAGTAAACACCCCGCTCTAACATGCCACGATGGAAGCGTCCAAACTTGGCTGTATCCGACTTTTTCGCATCCTCGTAGTTATGGACTGGTCCTCTGGTAAAGAATAAGCCGAACATGCCGCTAATTTGTCCACCGCAAGCCGCGTGACCAGTTTCAGTAGCAATTTGCAGCAAAGACGAAGCTAGCTTGTTGGTAATTTGGTCAAGATACTCGTAAGTACCCGGCTTTTGCAGCAATTCCAGCGTCTTAATGCCGGCAGTCATCGCCAAAGGATTACCAGAAAGCGTCCCGGCTTGATACATCGGACCTGCGGGAGCAACCATTGACATGATATCCTGGCGACCTCCGTAAGCTCCAACTGGCAAACCACCACCGATGATTTTGCCCAAAGTGGTCAAATCGGGGGTGATACCAAACTTCTCTTGAGCGCCACCGTAGGCGATACGGAAGCCCGTCATTACTTCGTCAAATACCAATAATGCCTTATGCTCGTGGGTAAGCTCTCGTAAGCCTTCCAAGAAGCCTGCATCGGGAGTAATAAATCCAGCATTGCCGACGACTGGCTCAAGAATGACACCAGCAATTTCGTCGCGGTTCTCTTCAAACAAAGCTTTGACGGCTTCTAAGTCATTGTAAGGCGCGTTGAGAGTGTTGGCAGTTGTCGATTTCGGCACTCCTGGAGAGTCGGGTAAGCCGAGTGTAGCAACACCTGAACCTGCTTTCACCAAGAACATGTCAGCATGACCGTGGTAGCAGCCTTCAAACTTGATGATTTTGTCGCGTCCAGTAAAAGCCCGCATCAACCGCAGCACTGCCATACAAGCTTCTGTGCCGGAGTTAACAAATCTTACCATTTCAATGCTGGGAACGGCAGCAATGACCATCTCTGCCAGTACATTTTCTAGCACTGAGGGCGCACCAAAGCTTGTGCCTTTTTCTAAGGCTTCATGCAGTGCGGCAATCACTTCTGGATGAGCGTGACCGCAAATCGCTGGTCCCCAAGTGCCTACATAGTCGATGTATTGGTTGCCATCGACATCCCAAATGTACGCGCCTTTAACGCGATCGAACACAATTGGTTGTCCACCCACGGATTTAAAAGCGCGGACTGGAGAACTCACCCCTCCTGGCATTAAATTTTGAGCAGCCGCGAAGATTTCTTGTGATTTTGTAGTTTTAATCGTGGTATTTACCAAAGTTTTCTCCTAACACTGGAAACAAAAAGCTCTATCTTAGGATAGGCGTAATAACTGCCTAGAACCTCTATATTAGTAAATTACCTGAACCAAGAAAATAACGATATGTTATATAAATCGAATCAAGACTTGCCTTCAGATATTCGCTCTCGATTATCTGAGCCATACCAGGATCTTTACCGGGCAGCTTTCAACTCGGCTATTCATTGGTATGGCGAAGCAACAAAGGCTCATAAAGTAGCTTTAAGTGCTGTAAGAATGCAATCGGCGATGAACAGGAATGTTCTTGTTTAAGATGAAATAACAGAGTTTAATTTAAAAAATTGCGCCAGCTGCTTCATCCATAATGGTATCGTAAATCAGTAAATTATTTTTGCATTTACTTGCAGCAGCTGGTATGTTTTCGATTGATTCCCATTCAGTCCCTGTTGAGAAAATTCGCTACGATGACAGGGGTCTAGTACCTGCGATTGTCCAGGATTATCTGGATGGTACTGTTTTGATGATGGCATGGATGAATCAAGAGTCGTTGCAGAAAACTTTAGAAACTGGGGAAACTTGGTTTTGGAGTCGATCGCGTGAAAATTTGTGGCACAAGGGAGCGACTTCGGGACATCTGCAAAAAATACGAAGTATCCGTTATGACTGTGATAGTGATGCTCTATTAATTGGGGTTGAGCAGTTAGGAGATATTGCCTGCCATACGGGAGAACGCAGTTGTTTTCATCAAGTAGATGGGACAATTACTGCACCGCCAGCGGATACGTTGTCGCAATTGTTTCAAGTGATATGCGATCGCCGCGATAATCCAAGTGAAGATTCTTATACTTGTAAGTTGTTTGCTGGCGGTGATAATAAGATTTTGAAAAAGATTGGCGAGGAATCTGCTGAGGTGGTGATGGCTTGTAAGGATGATGAACCAGATGCGATCGCTGGTGAAGTTGCAGATTTGCTATATCATACTTTGGTCGCTTTGGCTCATCATCATGTTGATTTGAAGGCGGTTTATCGTCAGTTGCAGGAGAGAAGGAAGTAAAAGGTAAACGCGCAAGCGGTGAAGCAGCGCGGTCATGTTCGTTACCCCTACACTAAAACTGGACAAAACGGGACAGCCTTGTTTAATAGATCCAAGGGCACCCCACGACAATCCCGGATGAAGGAACCGTCTCCGTTTTGTCTGATTTTTTGGAACCCCCCATGAGCGACTGCACCAAGCCGAAGGGCTTGCCGCAGGCTACCGCAGAGGACAAAGGAGGACAAAGGAGGACAAAGGAGGAAGAGGTGAAGAGGGGTGTTCATATCAAGTCCGTTGGATTAGTTATTATTTTGAACATCTGTGCAACAATCGTGAAACTCTCTTTCCCCCAGCTTTCGCTGCGGACAACCATGATAAGTATTTGACCGGACATAATATGAGAACAAAGTCCATTATGTTTGCGGTGACACAAAAAGAAGATAGTTCTAGAATCCGCACTACCCCTTTACCTCAGATTTTTGCCATTGCTCGTAATTTTGCTCTTAATTTATATCGAGACCAAATGTTTGATAACATGGCGCAAGCTCAACGATTCTGTTCTTTTGGACTAGACGCACTTAAGCAACTTTTTAGAATGAAATAGCCCGGAAAAAAAAGTTAGGATAGGAAAGTTTTTAGAATTATGCCATTTTAGCTATACTCAAATAGTAAGTGTGAGTATTGAGTCACAACCCCAGGGTAAGAGTTGGTAATTTATATGAATTTATCAATGCGTCTATCTTCTGTGTAAACTATCTAAGTATATATTTAATGTCTAGAATCGAAATAACTTCTCAAGAATTTAAGTCGGAATTTTTATCAGAAATTCGAGCCAGCTTAGAATTGGCAATTCCTTTAGTAATTGCACAAATATTGGAAGCAGGTATTACCTTCTTAGATGCAGTAATGATGGGTTTACTCGGACCTCAAGCTTTGGCAGCAGGGGCTTTGGGTGCAATTACCTTTTCTACCATCTCTATAGTTTGTGGTTGTACTCTCTCAGCAGTAGGTGCGATCGCAGCGAATGCCTTCGGTGCAGGTAAAATAGACATAGTTAGAACTGCCACTACTAAGGGATTGTGGCTAGCGGCTGTAATGTCCTTACCTGTAATGCTTCTAATTTGGAACTTTGATTCTATTTTACCGCTATTAGGTCAAGATGCGAGCAACGTGGTATTGGCTAAAAGCTATTTAAGGGCAATTGTTTGGGGTTTTCCGGCTGCTATAGGCTTTTGGGTTTTAAAAGAAGTTAGCGCTGCACTCAATCGCCCCCAATTTATTACGGTAATTATGGCGGTTGGATTACTCTTAAATGGAATTGGCAACTATGTGCTGATGTTCGGTAAGTTTGGTTTCCCTGCCCTTGGTTTAGCCGGGATCGGCTGGGCAAGCGCCCTGGTTTTCTGGTTCAATTTTATCGCCACACTAGCATGGCTTGGGTTCCATCCCAAGTTTAGAGATTACAAGTTATTTGGCGCTCTGTTTCAATTTGATCGGACTATCCTTGTCGATATTTTGCGAGCTGGATCGTCTCTTGCCGTGCAATATGGAGCGGAAATTGGAGTTTTTAGTGCCATTGCTTTACTAATGGGATATTTCGGGACAACGATGTTAGCGGCTCATGAAGTTGCTGTGGAAACTGTACATTTTGTCCAGATGGTGCCAGTAGGCATTTCCTATGCCACTATGATGAGAGTAGGGCAGATGATGGGGCAAAACAATCCTACGGGTGCAAGCAGAGCAGTATCTGTCGGGATTGCCCTGATTACTCCCTTCATAATCATCGTGGCATTAATTTTCTGGCTGTTTCCTGAGCGGATTGTAGCCTTGTTTTTGGACATTAACAATCCAAATAATGCCGAGAGCGTGAAAATGGCAATTTCTTTTCTCAGCGTAGCGGCAATAGTTCAAATGTTTTATAGCATTCAAGTCATAACTGCTGGTGCTTTACTGGGACTAAAAGATACCCAGAAGCCAATGTTAATTAATATATGTTCTTACTGGGGTCTTGGCTTTGGTGGCGGCTACCTCGTAGGAGTAAAATTAGGTTGGGGAAGTATAGCTTTGTGGTGGAGTTTAGCACTGGGGTTAATAGTCGCAGCAGTAGCCTTAATGTTACGTTTTTATATTTTGATTTCTGGGATTACTTCCAGTGAAGATGAACAATCAACCATCTCCCCCTCAACGTTAACTAGTAAACTAGATATTTGACACTCCCCAGCCATTAATGGCGGGGATTCTTGGATCATCCAGTCCACTTAATACTATCTGTCCTTTCGGCAATACTTAAACCAAACATCCCTACCAAAGATAGCAAATGCTAAAGCTGTACTCAGTTAGTACCAGAGGTGGTTCTGTCCTCAAGCTTTTTACTTTTTTGCAGAAGCAAGTTTCGGCGTGCCCCGCCGTACTTTAAGAAACTCAAAACTTGGTTTCTCTGTACTTGGTGCTTAAGTTTTTTACCCTTAGAAGCCTTCCTCTAAGGAACCCATAACTTAGTTTTCAAGGTGCGTTAGTCTTTCGACTACTGGGTTTTTAAAGTGGTTGAATACCCTTTCCACTTCCAAGGGTTATAACATATTAACGGTGCTTAAAAGCACCAATCGTTTTCATCCCCAGCCATAAATGGACGGGGCTTTCAACTTGCTTTTTGGTAAGAGCTTACGCCACACCCGTTCCACCGCTAAACCAAGTACGATGCGTTGGGCGTGCAGTTTGGCTAAATCTATGTCTTCTTGGCTCACTTGGGAAGCATAGATTTTTAGGTTTGTGAGTTTTTCTTCCAAGCGATCGCCCAAGTCGATCATTTCTACTTCAAGAGAGCCGATACTTTGATGCACCTGGGTTTGAATATTTTGCAAAGTCTCACAACCTGCATAGGGGATGTCCTCATAAAAAATCAGTTCCGGTTTTGGATCGGCTTTCCAAGTCAATACGGAGTTTAAGACTAGTAGATGATCGATATGATTGCCAATGGCTAGAGGAACCCACAAACGCGTCATTTCTGTTTGTTGATCTAAGAATGACTGGATCGTCTGGATAATCTGCACTGCGCTTGGATCTTTGCGGTAGTCTGTCACCGTGAATATCTCTTCTAAATCTAGGTATCCTCTTTGAGTGGTATCTTTCAAGCCTAATCCCATATGCCTCAAACCAAGTTTGTCAGCATAGGCAAGATCCTCAGCATAGCGAATTGCACTAGCCTGCTCCACAGAAACAGCAGGCTCGGCGTAGGGAACGTATGAGCTATGCTCAAATACGGTGACTAAAGTTGCCTTGCTCATGTATCCCTGTAGTAATGCACCTCCAACAGAAAAGGCAATATCGTCTGCATGGGGGGAAAGGAGCAGATCCATTTTCTTAAACTTTATAGTTTCTTGTTTGTAACTATAGGATGTTTCGAGATTAGGCAGCCGCAACACTGGGGCAACCATGACAGTTATTTAAAACTACACCATGTTGCAAAGCAAACCTGAAGAAACGGTAGTCTTCTCTATTCCAGATTGACTCGAAAGTATCCAGATTGATATTACCAAATGCGGGAAAATCAGGTGTTTTAAGAAAACAGCATGGCGTAACCATTCCCTGCCAATTTACCATAATTGATTGCATGAAGATGTCGCAGCGCTTGCCTTGATACCAAGAGATGATATCTGTCAGCGCTGTTTGCAAAGCAGGCAAGGTTGCTGAATCATCAACAATCTGCTTCATATCTGACAGAGATAAAATGTTTTGCTGTAATTCTGACGGATAAAAACGTGAGTAAGCGTCCATTGTATTGAGTGACTGGAATTGCACAGAGTCGATTCCAACAGAGTTAGCAAATTCCACAATGTCATCAACTTGAGAAAGCGTTTCTTTGAGCAAAGTTACCCACAATTCTAGTCGTAGCGGTTTGTTACGTTCTTCTCTCACCTGAGCAATGGTGCGAATCCCCTGGATAACTTTATCGTATTTGCTACCAATCCGGATTTTCTCGAATTGCTCGGGAACAAAAGACTCCATTGAAATGCCAAGAGAATCTAATCCTGTGGATAACAACTTGCGGCATCTATCTTCAGTAAGTAACGAGGCGTTGGTTGTGATATGAGTCCACAATCCGCGATCGCTAGCAATCTGCAACATCTCGTAAAGGTGGCTGTTGAGCAATGGTTCCCCCTCGCCAGTGAGTTCAAGTGCTTTAACAAAGGGGAGGCGTTCGAGAATTGCTACGAAATCTTCAAATGTAAGATCGCCTTGAACAAGATAACGTCCATAACAAAATTCACATTTAAAGTTACATCTTGTCGTTGGTTCAAACTTCAATCTCATAACAGAGGGCAGTTCGTTGGTATGAAACGCCACGCCATCCGGCAATAGATGAGAGGGTAAAGAGTCAATAGTGGAACTGCTAGACAAAGCATTGAGCTTGGGGGAGTAGAACAATTGTCCATTGTGGGATTGCAGAGTCTGGCGGATGCGATCGCTAACCATCATCTCGACAATTCCAATGGAACTAGTTGTTGACTTATCCAAGTTAACCTGCTGTGGCAACAGCATCCAATCGTCTGAGCTAAGATGACGGCAGCGCTCTTGAGCAACAGTTAAATCATCTTTGGATAGATACAAGCACTGTTCGTCTAAACAGTAGGTAATTGGACTATCTAATAAAATTAACCTTTCTTTAGAAAAGACTTGCCCAACCAGTAATGTGATGGCTTTACCTGTACAGCTAGGACACGATTTAGTTTGGAAAATTTTGTTTTGATTGTACTCTGAGGTAAAAAAAGACAATTCCTGCACTAAATCTGTGGTGTTTACAATAATTCGACTGGGGGAAGTATCAGAAGCAGATATTGGACAAATAATGTTAAGCATATATATCTTAGCTCTTTATTGAAACTGATTTTCCATTGCATCGGCTGTTTGACAAATTAATTGCCAAGCTTGCTGTACGTGAATTTTCTCGGTTGTGGCTTGCCCAATTGACATTCGTAAAGTTAGTTTTTGGTCAAGCTTAGTAGAAGTGAGATAGAGTTTTCCTGAAGAATTGAGACAATTGAGTATTGCCTGGTTAATTTCATCACTGCCCCTGTGACGAAAGCACACCAAGTTAAACGGAGGATTTACAACTAACTCAAAGCTGGGATGAGAATTTACCCATTCGGTAAATTCTTGTGCTATGGCAATATGCTTGCGAATGTAATGTTGTAATCCTTCTATACCATAGTGCCGAATCACAAACCAGAGTTTTAAACTTCTAAATCTACGTCCTAAGGAAATTTGCCAATCTCGGTAGTCAATTACTTTACCCGATGCACTAGCTTGATTTTTCAGGTATTCCGGCATAATAGATAGTGCCTGAATTAGTTTTGCTCGATCTCGAACATAAAAGCAAGTACAATCAAAATTAGTCATCATCCATTTATGAGGATTAAAGCAATAGCTATCTGCTAGCTCTAGTCCTTGATGAATCCAACGAAACTCAGGACATATAGCTGCTGTACCACTCATTGCTCCGTCAACATGCAACCAAATGTTGTGTTCTTGCGCGATCGCCCCTATCTCAGTTAATGGATCTACTGCATTAGATGAGGTTGTTCCTACCGTAGCAGCAATATAAAAGGGTATTAGCCCCAATTTAATATCAGCTGTAATACGCTGCTTGAGTGCTTCCGAACGCATAGCATAATTCGTATCAACCTCTATAAAGCGCAAATTTTCACGGTTTACTCCCGCAATTTTTGCGGCTTTTTCAATTGAGGAGTGTGCCTGATTGGAAGTGTATGCAACCAATTTATTCATATCTGCTTTTGCCTGTTCTCTGGCTGCCAAGAGAGCTACCAAAACAGCACTGCTAGCTGAATCTTGGATGACTCCTCCCCCAGCTGTAGAAGATTTAAACCCAGAAGGAAGCCCTAGCATATCAACTAACCAGTCTAGAACGTGGGTTTCCAACTCAGTACAGGCAGGAGAAGTTGCCCACAACATTCCCTGCACTCCCATTCCTGCACTGATTAATTCTCCCAAAATTGACGGTGCGGAGATCCCTGTGGGAAAGAAAGCAAAGAAGTTAGGAGATTGCCAATTAGTTAGTCCTGGTACGATAATTTCATCTATATCTTTTAAAATCTTCTCAAAAGACTCTCCTTGTTGAGGAGCAGTCTCTGGTAACTTGGCTCTAATGTCTCCTGGCTCTACTTGAGAAAGAACAGGTAATTGTTCAATTTTCTCCAAATAGTCCGCAATCCAATCAATAGTTTTATATCCCCAATAACGAAATTCTTTTGAGGACATATGGTAATCAGGGTTTTTTTCCATTTGTACTTAAATTGAGAACTTTCTCGACGGTTCTCTTGGTTTTAATATTTATCTTTTTAAAAGGAACACCTAACTGCTAATCCCGATTTGGAGATATGAGTTGCAAGCGGTTTTGTTCAAATTTTTTCAATGTATTCAATGCTATACATTTGGAGTTTCGTAAGCTACCTTCATCTCCAACAAATTTTTGGCAAATTGCTTTATGAGCAGCAAATAGCACCTTATAGGCTGACATAAATTCTGACTGCTGAGATTGTAGGGATGCTGGTAGTGTTTTGAAAACCAAAGACATTTTCTTTAAAAGACTCATAAGATAAGCATGATCCCAGAGCATAAGTCCGCTAAAATTATCAGATTTAACGTGAGGTGGAATCATCATTGGACGAATCTGTTCTTCATACTGCTGCTTAGTCATGCTGCCTGCTACCTCCATCGCTGCCGCTGATGCAATAATCAGTTCGGTTGCAGTTTTTAGTTCAATCACTGCATCATCTAAATTACCAGCTTCGATGTTCATTTCAAAACGAAACAAGCTAATTATAAGACACTGAATGTAGACAGTAAATACCCAATGTGATTTTTTCCATATTTCTAATGGCTCAAAATGATTCATTGTATTTTTCGTTCTTCTCAGTTAAACATCCTCATTAATAACCTCACACAGCTTTTGAAACCCTGTTTTTGAGTTTCTAATTCTTGTGCTGTTATTGCCGACGAACTGTGTACAATCAATTCAATCCAAGTCTTATAGGCAATTAGGACACTCGAAACAAGACAAGCAGCACGCTCTTGAGTTTCCACATGTTCTATATTGAAAAAATTATCGAAATCTTCAATTTCCCAAGGTTCCAGTAAAGCGTTAGTGGAAATAAGTTCTTTATGTCTCACCACTTGCACTGGTTCAAGTATTTTGATTGCCTCGTTGAGTGTATTTAGAGCAGATTCATGAGATTTTTCCAATATAGCTTCAAGAAATAAATTGAGAGACTTGCATAGCTTATCCTTGTCAGAGTTATCGTTCTGCGAACAAATGAATAAGTGATCTGGTCTAAGTAAAAAAAGGGTTTTTTCTGGGATCATTATACAAGTGTTTACCTCATATAGCAGACAATTCCATCACACTGACGGGAGTTCCTATTTGTAGATGACGAGCTAATTGAAAACCAGCTTTTTCAAATAGTTCGCTAAATTCTGCTTCAGTTCTCGCTCCTCCATATCCGAAGCTTAACAACTCTAAATCCAACCACTTACCCCACTGATATTCGTTGGCTGATGTCAGCACTGTATCAATAACGAGTAATTTACCATTATCTGCTATGGCATCGCGGATATTTTTAATGATGGTAGTAACTTTATCATCATCCCAGTCAATCAAAATATAGGATAAAGTGTAAATATCACCACCTACAGGTATCGATTTGAACATATCTCCACTTACTGTTTCGCAGCGATCGCCTACACCTTCTTTAGCCAAGAATTTTTTTGCTTCAGAAAGGACGTGGGGTTGATCGAAGAGGATGCCCTTTAAGTGGGGGTTAGCTTGTAAAATTGCAGAAATGAGCGTTCCTTCACCACCAGCGATGTCTACAATCTTGGTGGCACTGGAAAAATCATAAGATTCGATGAATGGTGTGTGGAAGTTTCTGCAAACGTTAATCATAGCTTTATTGAAAATATCTCCAGCCTCAGGATTTTTCTGGAAATATTCGTAATAACTATGATCTTGATAAGCGTGATAAATGCCTGGTTTACCATCCTTGATACTGCTGTACATTTCTCCCCAGGAACGCCAATGCCAGTCGTCACAATGCATGATTGTCTGGTAACGTAAAGAGTAAGGATTATCACTGCGGAGATATTCACTAATTGGTGTCTGGGCAAATTTACGCGGTTCAACTTCGTTAAAAACACCGACACTAGAGAGTGTACGCAGCAATCGATAAAGGGAACGTGTGTGGCTTTCAGTCTTGTGTGCCAACTCATCCACACTTTTGGCTCCCTCAATTAGCAAGTCAGCAACACCCAATTTAGCTGCTACATTTAGCGCTTGGGCAATCCAGTATCCACTTGCTATTTCGACAAAAGCCATCATTGGTGATTTAGTTGCCGGATTGAACAATTCACTCATAAGTCGTATTTAATTTGACAACAACTTTGCATCATACTTGTTGAAGCTGACTAAAATCAACTGCAATTAAAAATTTACTGGCGCTATGTTGCTTTAAGCAAAGACTGGCTTTTTGGTAAATATCATCTGCTCAATAATATCGGCGGCTCGATTTATTCCTCCTGCTTGACGAATAGCTTGTTGTAATCTTGTTGCATTCTTTTTATAAGAATTCTCTGTCAAGACGCGCTTAATCGCAGTTCTCAGCTTGGGAACACTCAGTTGGGAAACTGGAACAAATTCACCAGATCCTGTCCAAGCTATACGTGTCGCTACTCCTGGTTGATCGTTGCAAATTGGAATTGCCACCATTGGGACGCCGTGGCTCAAACATTCCAAAGTAGTATTCATGCCTGCATGGGTAATGGTGAGAGCCGTTTTTTGCAGCAATTCTAATTGGGGTGCATATTCTACAACTAGGGGTGAACCAGATAGTTCTGGTAAGGGTTGTGAGCTAGTTGCCCCACCAAGAGAAATCACCAACTGGGCATCTAAACCGTCAACAGCCTCAGCAATTGTCTTAAAAATCTCTACTAAGTGTCCCATCACAGTCCCTAACGAAGCATAAATCAGGGGTTGTCCAGTTAATTTTTCATAGGGAAAGGAAACAGATTTTCTCCCAGATGAGTTATGGTAAGGACCAGTGAAGTGAAACCATTTAGGTAAAGTAGTTCTAGGGAATTCAAATTCAGCGGGCTGTTGGCTCAACTGGACGAGTGGCGAGAAGTAGTCGTCGTAGCTAGAGTAAAATGGTAAATTCCACTTTCTACGGTACTTAAATATTGCCTCCCAAATAGATCTCTCAAGGAAATCATAGTAGATGTGAGCCACTCGGTTACGCATCGGTGCCCACCAGTTAGGGCTATAGCTCCAAAGGGTTCCATAGGGAGGAACACTTTTGTCTCGATTCAAAATTAAACCACTACATACAGTTGCGAAGGGAATGTTGAGGTATTCTGCAATAGTTCCTCCCTCTGGTGAAACTTGATCTACTAACAGCGCATCTACACCTGCTTGTTTCAGTGCTTGTGGAGTTTCCTCTAAAAACGTAATTGCCAACTTTCGCAGCCAACTGATACAGTACTGCAAGGCGGCAGACCCAACTAATTTACCTTGTTCAGCTTCCAATTGCGTCATTGCGCCAGCAGGAAACTCAGATTCGCCAATCGCTTGGAAGTTCAATCCGGCTGCTAATGTACTGCGTTGATTATCAAGTAACCCGAATAGAGTGACCTGATGACCTCGTATTTGTAGTTCTCGCCCCAAGGGTAGCATAGTATTAAGATGCCCAGTCATTGCTGGGCAAATTAGACCAATGTGCGCCATAAATTTTCTAGATATTTGGTAAATAAAACTTAAAAAATGTGTTCTGTATCTTGCTGTACTAAATTGCCTGATTATTTTTAACATTATAAAAATATCACTAAATACACGTCACCGCAAAAAAGGGTCGGAAATAGAGGAAGATATTTTTGTTGGGTGGCATAAAAATAAGAGATGCAAAAACCTAGCTCAAGTATCCAAGTAGAAATGACTAGTGAGCAACAAGATGTACTCAATAGTTACAAGCTTTTATTTCTGAGTGGAATACGAAAGCACACCCTTTTGGTTGGAGTGAAAAGTCAACCTTGAAAGTTATCGCAAAGTGCCAAATTCAAGATTTTAATCATATGAGGTGGTGATGGCGTGTAAGGATGATGAACCAGATGCGATCGCTGGTGAGGTTGCAGATTTGCTATATCATACTTTGGTCGCTTTGGCTCATCATCATGTTGATTTGAAGGCGGTTTTTCGTCAGTTGCAGGAGAGAAGGAAGTGAAACGAACCGCAGAGGCGCGGAGAACGCGGAGGAGGAGGGGGAGAGGGGAGATTTTAGAAGGTGAAGGTGGTGCGGAGTACGCCTACGGTTGTTGTGTCGTTGCGGCTGTCGCTTTCGGGATTGAACAGGACAAAGGCACCAGGGGTAATGCTGATATTGTCAGTTAGGCGCAAGCGGTAGTATGCTTCTAAATGGTAGGGAACTGCTCTATTTGCACCAGCAGGTGTAACTTGAGCGTCTCCACTAGCGTCGGTACGGTAAAGCGGTTGACCAAAGATAAGACCGGCGTTGTTGCCTTTACTGAAAAGATCGTTGAAGTGAAGTCCTACCATCCAACTGGTGAAGGTGGTGGAAGCATCAACTCTACCGGAGGAATCTTCAACAAATAGCGCTGCACCATAGCCAGATAATGCGACTTTGGGAGAAAATCTCCAGGTGGCTGTACCACCAACGGAGTTGACTTTGACGGGTATTCCTAGGGGAACTCCAGCTAAAGAACCAATATCACTGCTAACTAATCCTGTACCTAAGATGTTTATTTCGTGATAACTATTGGCATAGTTCAGACCAATATCTATCGAACTGGTTGGTCTAAATGTTAATTGTGCGGCAACAACGCTACTACCGCCAAATACGCCGGCACCCAATGGTGTGTTAGAAACTCCTGGAAGTATATCGGGAGATGAACTGGGAAGGTTTGCGTTTACACTGCCATACAATGCTCTTAAATCGAGTTGCTTTGAAAGGCTGAAAATAAAGCCTGCGGCTGATGCTAAACCAGTACCTGATGTACCCCCAGAAACGCGCACTACAGGATTTAAGCCGGCAAAGCGAGAAATTGATTCTTGTCCTTCACCATAAAATGGAGTGATAGTAGGAAAAGCATCGGATACTTCCGCAGCAGTGCCGGCAAACAAAGTTAATTTATCGGCGACGGGAAAGATGTAAAGTAGTTTGTAAAGCTCAACACTGTTGGCGCTGACGGGTGATAAGGTTTTGACGTCTAGTCCAGGAAATTGAGGTTCAAAGCTTGTACGAGCGCTGCTAGCAGTGAGTAGGGGTGAAGCTAATCCCAAACTTTCTTGAATGCTACCACGACCATCTACACCGCCTAAGAAATTGTAAGATTGCAACCCAGTAATTAGTAAGTCTTTGCCTGTAAAACTGGTGTTGAGATTCAACCGCACTCGATTTACGAGGACGATATTCGGATCGTTTCGATTAGGAGCGCCTCCTGTGGCACCAATAGCTGATATAATTGCTTCACCATTGAGTTTAGTAGTTGTAGAAAACTGATTCGCCTCCAGTACAGCCGTGCGAGCTTCTAATGCGTCTACTCGACCTCGCAATGTCGCTAATTCAGCGGAAAATTCCTCTTGCAGTCTTTGCAAGGTGACTAAATCTTCTTTTTTTACCAAATCGGCGGTTGCGGTGGCAATTAGTTCGTTAACTCGATCCAAACACGCATTTAAACCAGCGGCAAATTCATAACGAGTCATCGCACGATTGCCCCGATAAGTGCCATTTGGATACCCAGCAATACAACCGTAGCGCTCTACTAAAGATTGCAATGCACCAAAAGCCCAATCTGTAGGCTTCACATCAGACAGTTGCGATACAGATGTTACCTGTTCCTGTTCCTGTATTTCCGCTGCTGCTATTAAGCGTGATGAGTCTGAAGGAGAATTGGAATTTTTTAAGACTGTTTGCGGAAAAAAAGTAGAAGCTGCTACTGCTAAATCTGTACTTGACTGCTTTTGATTTAATACAGGTACTGATTCGATTTTATCATTAATGGAGATACTTGTTTCATCAAAGATATTATTGTTGGAAACTACTATGTTTTCAGAATAGTTTATAGCCTGGGTGTCAGATGCTGTTTCTTCAAAAGTCGGCATCGCTTGCACAGGTAAGATTCCAGCGATTAAGTATAGAAAACTTACTCCCCCAGCATAAGCTAGCAGATTTACTTTCATGGCAACTCCTCACATCATGATTGAAAAGCAAAATTTGGAATCAATGGTTAATTAAGCTTCAAGGCATCCATTGAAACTGTAAAGGTACACTTAATTGAATGTATAAAAAATTTTTAATTAAATTTACTTACACTCTATAGTTACCACTGCAACCATTAATAATAGTAAATACTATTTTTGCCAACAATTGACACAAACAATCATTGATAATTTTTATGATTGTTATATACTCGACTCGTGTTCAACCTATGGTTGGCGATGTTGGAATTATTCAATATTGAGTTATAATTGGAAATTTTACTTGTTTCTTGCTATCGAGCGAAATAAATAGTATTTTACTAATGGGGTAGTATGAAAACTTTTGGTAAAACAAGTTAAAATGGCATTATAAAATGATAATATCAGCACGCCTCGCCCCTTGTCTTGAGTATCTCTAACTTTTCAACGCGGCGAAAGTGAATGTCCTACTCTTGATTTCCTACTTTTGTGTGAGTAGGCAAAATTCGATTGAGGTACTGCAAAATGGCAAGGGTGATGACAACACTAAAGGAAAATCCTAACCAAAAGCTATGGGTAACAATTCGCGGTTGATCTAATGCCCAACCCCCCAAGGGAGGACCGATAAAATAGCCAATAGCCCAACACAGAGAATTGATGGCGAAATAAACCCCACGTTGAGATTCGGGGGCTAAGTCGGTGACTAATGAAGAGGCTGAGGGGGTGAATGCGGTTATAGCAACGGCAAATATTGCCAATGCTAAAGCTGCCCAAAATAGATTACCGGATGTCGTAATGCCACAAGCCCAGATGAAGCTGAAACCAACTGCCCATAGCAAGCAAGAAAAGGTAAACGCTACTGTGTGAGAGAAGGATTTTAAAACACGGGCAACGGGTATCTGTGAGAGAATAGCGATCGCTAAATGCAGCGCGAAAAGCGCACTAATAGTAGTTTCTGAAAATCCTTTTGCCGACCCTACCGACACAAAGTTTTTAAAGTAGATGGGAATGGTGCTGTGCAGTTGGGAAAGGTAGGTGGTGAAGATGATATTCAGGACAATGTAGACCAAAAAAGGGCGATCGCTTAATGCTGCCATCCAAGACGCGATATGTTGTGTCTTCTGCGATTGTCTCATATCTGGTGGACGAGTTTCCGCGATCGCCAGATAAACAACTGCAAAAAAGACAATAAAAGAAATTGCATCAATAATAAATAGCGATCGATAACTGCCAGTAGTTGTCACCAAAACGCCACCCAAGACAATTCCCATCCCCAAACCGAGATTATCTGCCAACCGCGTAATCGCATAAGCTTCACGGCGATTTTCAGATGGTGTCAAGTCGGCGACAACGGCTTCATTTGCGGGCCAGTATAAACCCAAACCCAAGCCTGTAATTAAGTTACCAATCACCAAAGTAGCAAAATTGTGGCTTGCAGCTAAAACTAGAGAACCAATTGCCGAAATTGCTGCTGAAAACAATAACGTGCGTCTGCGTCCCCAGGAGGGAGAATCAACACCAATACCACCCAAAATTCTGCCTGCGACACCAGAAATCGATGCGCTACCTAAGGCTAAACCGACAGCGGTTGTAGATAAACCGACTTTGTTGACGAAAAATATCGGGGCATAAAACAGGGTAAAGCCTGTGCCCATTTCTAACAAAAGCCTACCAACTGCCAAAATCCAAACTTTGGGATGAATCGGCGGAAACCACGATGCGAACTGGAACTTGGGCGGAAATTTCAACGATCGCTCTAGCTAAAGTTTTGTTAATTATAAATTTAAAAAATAATTTTTAATTTTTAATCTGTCAAAGGGGCTAATTGTATTTTTTGTAATTCTTATCATTCACGCTGATTTTCCTCACTGATTCCACAGACTTTCCACAGCCATTATACAGGTTTTCCACAACCGCTTTACGGTTTCATCGGCGATTGATGGCGATCGCTTAATTTTTTATTGTTAGGGATACTTGACTTCAAGGACTGAGTTTGTATGAACATATGTAACAAAAAAGTGCTTCCAAGCCTGATTATTCTGTAAATGTTTAGTTGTGAGCAACTGATTTGTAACATTTCGCAGCATTGACAAACCTACCCCCTCTTGGCGCACAATGATTCGGCTTGCTTTTGTAATCGGCAGTGCAGCTGTGTAAAATTACCCAGTTGTTGCCTGGGGAATTGAGTGTGTTGTTCAAAAACTGGTAACAGCAAGCAACGTGTACAAAATTGATTAACCTGATAGGGGAAAATAGAAATGAACGCAACGGTTAGCATATTTACAGAAATTCCGGAAACGCTGCACGAATCCCTCAAAACTTACTTAGAATCACATCCAGATTGGGATCAAAATCGAGTATTAACGGCGGCGCTGTCATTGTTTTTGCTGCAAAATGGAGATAGCGATCGCCGTGCGGCTCGCGTATATCTGGAAACTTTATTTCACAATTGCTAAGTATAAGTGCGGTGCAAGCATAAGATACAACACCTCCACATGCTCTTGGTGCTGTTAAGCGGGCTTTTTTAGTTAGAGTATAGTCAGATGGCGATCGCTTACCTTGGGCGCTTTTACTGCGGTTAACGCGCCCCATTGCCACTGACGACCCTACCTCAAACAAAGAAAAATATTTATTATATATAAAACTCTCAATTTTCCCGAAATTTCAAATACAGAAAATTGAAGTTATTTATACAAAGTGCGATGGCATCTAGCAGGCGAAAGCTTGTCAAATTTCCCTGACAATTGCTCCAATTGAAACTAAATCTACGCGCGATCGCAGTTAACACTTGTAAAAGCTAGACGCACCCCATTTAAAAAAAGAAATCAAGATTTGCAAAAATTGAAGTAAAGCAAGTTGTGTGGTAAATACATCAATAGCGTATCTTTGGGCGAAAGCTGTGTGAATGAACGCTGTTGATACCAAAGAAATTCACGCTTTTTAGCATCAAAAGTCAAGAGTCAAAAAACTCAAGACTCTTGATTCAGGACTTGCTATCAGACTGCGGTTGAGTAGGACATTCAAATTTATATCCTACGCCACGTACAGTCTGGATTAGTGCTGGCTGACTAGCATCGGCTTCAATCTTCTTGCGAATTTGACCGATATGCACATCCACAACGCGCTGATCGCCGACATATTCATAGTCCCATACCTCTTGGATGAGTTCGGCTCGTCGCCAAACTCGACCGGGATGGCTGGCTAAGAAATGCAACAAGTCAAATTCTAGAGCAGTTAAAAGTACTGGTTGGGTGTTAAGTGTTACCTCTCGGCGTACTGGATCGATCATCAGTTTTTCAAATACCAGGCGTTTTTGTTCTGCTGTGGTAACAACCCGCTGACGCCGCAAAATTGCTGCTACTCTGACTTCTAGTTCTCCCAGACCAAATGGTTTGGTGAGATAGTCATCAGCACCTTTAGCAAAGCCGCGAATCTTGTCGGCTTCGTCTGCACGGCTAGTCAGCATCAGAACAAAAACACCGTTACGGCTTTGCATCTCTTGGCAGAGGTTAAACCCAATTACATCAGGTAAATTCACATCTAGAATCACCAAATCTGGGTTAAATTGCTCAAATAAAGCTATGGCAGTCTTACCGTCTTCGGCAGCCTCTACCTGATAGCTCTGCTTAATCAGAAAGCGTTGAATTAAATTACGAACCGCAGGGTCGTCATCAACTACAAGAACTTTGGCAGGAGCCATGACCATCACTTTGCACAAAAAATCATAGGATTAATAAAGGTCGCCGCGTCAAAGCACGGTTTCACGGGAGTAATAACAATCTACAAGTTTAAGGTATTAATTTCCCGATCGCCCAAGTAATAGTGTAATCAGGATTCTGGACAATTAGAACGCGAATATTCACAGAGACTGCCAGTGTTGCACCGAAGTGCAGATGTTGAAATTGTCAAGTTATTTGTGTCCAGTAAGCTTCGGTGACCCGCATTCTGCACGATTTAGGTGCTAATGGGACACTTTGGTGATTAAAGGTTGCGCTTGTTTTTAAAACGCTTCAATTTTAAATCGATATGCAGCTCAATGCCACAAGCCATTGGCTTGACTTTTTATTTAAAATGTCAAGGTACGGTGAGATGCTTTATCACAAAACAAAAAGTTAATTTTTTCATCAAGGATGCCTTTTAGGTATTTTTCGCTTAAACTCCAGATTAGAGCTAGAACTGGGCAACGACATGAGGGGATACACTGAGTTATAATAATATGTTAAAGTTACTATAGTTAAATTTCCCAAGTCGATAATATCGCTCTTGAGTGCTACTATCCAGGTAGGGCAACAATCGAGCGATCGCCTAATCGACCGAGATAAAACCACACGAACCGTTTTTCCTTCAAAAAAAGGCTGCTGCCAACTAAGGCTATACGTAATAAACTCCCATGAGCGATCAAAATCCCTACGAAAAACTTGGGGTATCTGAAGATGCTAGCTTCGATGAAATTCAAGACGCTCGCAATCGCCTGTTGGAGCAATACAGTGGCGATACAAAGCGTCTAGAAATGATTAACGTGGCTTACGATGCGATTTTAATGGATCGCTTGCGGATGCGCCAAGAAGGTAAAATCAAAGTACCAGAACGCATTCGGTTTCCTGAACGCCTCGTCCAAGCACCTGCGAAAGAAAGTCCCACCAAGAGCGAACTTTCAAACGCTTGGCTGCAACGAATCATTGATAAACCAACGCCGAGAGATGTGTTGTTACCTGGAGCTTGGTATTTGGGTTTGAGTGCTATTAGTGTGTTTTACCAAGCCGGGGGCGATCAGGTTTTACAATTGGCATTGGTGCTAGGTGTTGGTATAGGTATTTACTTTCTCAATCGCAAAGAAGGCAAGTTTGGTCGAGCAGTTTTGTTGACTCTGCTCGGCTTAATAGTAGGTTTAATTACTGGGGGACTAGTTGCTGGGTTGCTTGTGCCGCAAATGACATTTATCAGTATGACGGCAAATCAGTTTTCTACTGTGCTGACGTTTATATTGTTGTGGTTGATTAGCAGCTTTCTGCGTTAAGCGTGCTTGCTGTTTGATGCCGATCGCTCTTTGGGGTTGTGCAAAGGGTGGAATTGGTCAGCCGGACAACCGAGATCCGCACTTGCCTTCAAAGTTATTCCAATACAGGGCTGACCAATTTATTCAATTGCCGGATGCTAAAACAAAATCCACAGCCGCGCTCAAATCCTTGACAATTAAGTCAGGGTTGTATTGTGCCAATTGGGAGCGATCGCGGATGCCACACTCTACAGCCATCACCTTGACACCGTGATTTTTAGCGGCGGTGATGTCGGCTTCTGTATCCCCCACCATCCAAGTATCAGCAGCGGTTGGTAGTTCTGCTATTGCCCGTTCCATCAGTAAAGGTTTATCATCAATGTCGCGGGTTTTAACGTAGTCGTTGGTTAGGCAATAACAACGATTTTCCGGGAAAAACCTGCCTAAATCGTGTTTTTTAAAGGCATAGTCAAGTTCTTTAAATCGGCGCATTGTCATCACCGCCAAATCGATCCCAGCTGATTGAATTTTTAACAGTGCTTCCACCGCTCCCGGCGCGAGGGTATCATAATCAAAGTAAGGCTCTGTATGCACGGTTTGCCGCCGCAACTGAGCAAATTCTTGTGCCTGTACTTCGTCCAAACCGGAATTTAAGGCAATTTGTTTTTCCGGAACGCGCGATCGCTTCAATTGCCAAAATTCCGCTTTTGAAAGTTTTTGTACTGCTTGGTTTGGGCGGTGTGTCTTCTCCAGACAAAATTGATAAACGCGGTAATACCGTTGGGAAACATCAATAATCGGACCATCAAAGTCTGTAATTAGTCTTAACATTTAGGGAAATGTAACTTTTATTTACAGACTAACTTAAATCGTATTGTCTTTTCAATTGAAATATTTGATGCGTGAATTTTGAATTACTAATCTTAGCCCGAAAATGATTAAAGGCTACCGCGTTTGATTTGTTCGTTTTCAATCGCTTCAAACAAAGCGCGAAAGTTACCTTCACCAAAACCTTGAGCTTGCGAACGGCGTTCGATAAACTCAAAGAAAAAGGTAGGCTGTCCGAAAATTGGCTGAGTAAAAATTTGTAGCAGTACTGCTTTTTGATTATCTTCTCTCCAATCTACCAAAATTTCCTGTCTCGCTAACGCCTCAAGTTCTAGAGTTGATAAAGGCAGTCCTTGTCGCTGTTTTAGCTGCGAGTAATAGCTTTGAGGCACTGGAAGTAAGGATAAACCACTCTGCCGAAAAAGAGCGATCGCATCCACAATATTGGGCGTTTGCAAAGCGATATGTTGAATTCCCGCTCCCAGGTTCACGTCCAAAAACTCTTGAATCTGAGAATGAGTTGAAGCCGGTTCATTAATTGGCAATTGTACGCTGCCATTACGTGAAAGCATAACTCGGCTGTGCAAAGCAGAGCGATCGGTTTTAATTTTAAACGCTTGTTGGGGTTGAAAATCGAGAACCTCTTCATACCAAGCCACAGCATGTTCTAAATCACCCGCTGCCACGTTTAGGACGATGTGATCTATAGCGGTGATGGAGGGGAGGGGGAGGGGGATGGGGAGACAAGGAGATGGGGAGACAAGGAGATGGGGGGATGGGGGGAATGGGGAGAAAGAATTGTCCCCTTGTCCCCTTGTCCCCTTGTCTCCAAGGAGTCTCCCTTGTCCCCTTTCTATCAAAGTATGAGTCAAAGAACCCCAAGCGGAGATTTTGCCCCACTTGATGTATTCTTGACTTTGTTGGTATTGGTGAATCGGTTGTATGATTTTGGCGTTGTGTTGTGTAGCGAGGGCGATCGCAGCTTCTACATCTTCGACAGCAAAAGCGACATCTGCCACACCAGGGGGGTGCTGACGCAAAAACTCAGCTACTGGACTTGTGGGTAACAGTGGTGAAGACAGCAAAAAGCAGACGGCACCACTTTTGACTACTTTTGTGCAAGTGTGAAACGATCCGTACTCGTTGCTTGATGTCAAGCTTAGGGGCATTATATAATCTGTTACCGCTTGAAAGCCAAGATGACTTACAAACCAGTCTTGCCAGACGAGCGCATCTTTTACATAAAAGTGAACGTGATCTATTTTCATAAACTAGGAAAATCCAGCGCTTGGAGCTTATCTGTCTGTAGATTTTGCCTTTTTTGCCGGATTTTCAGGTCTTTCCTAAGCTAGAATTAAGTATAATCAGCTTTGTTTTTGACCTAAAAAAACATAAGATGCCAGGAAAGCAAGTTAAGGCGCTCTTTAATGTGGCGCGATACTCCAAGGGAGTGGCTTTGCCAACGCACCGACAATGACTTTATCATGCATTGTGTTCTTTACATTTATTTACATCATACATAATCAAGAGACTAAGTACAGTACGATCGCGTTTTTAAACGTACTCCTGTAGCTAAGGTAAGCGCAGAGTAACGCAGAGTGTTTGTGATGAATTTATCTAATTTTGTCCTAAGCTGTAACATTTGAGGCTTGACGTAATGCTACATGCCAGCGATCGCCTATTTTTTGTAGCTCAAAAGAATCGCATGATTGTAAAAATTTAATAAAATTATCATTTAGATGCAAAGATTTGATTTGCTCAGTAATCGATTTACCATATTGTTGACGAAATTTGCTACCTAAAATTCCAATGCAAATGTAGCTATTAGAAGATTGAGTAGTTAACTTTTTTATAATATTCTTCAGCGCTTGTTCCAAATCTGTGTTTGAATTAATGCTTGATAATGATGCTACATTAGTTTGTTGAATATCGTCATTGCTGCTATCTAGTTGCTGCACTTGATTTATTTCAAACAGCGTTACATATAATTCAGACTGCTCACTCATTTGGTGAACTACAAACTCGGTGGGATAATTAACAAAAATATCTCTTGCCTTTTTACCTGGGAGATGTTGAGAGACAACTTGACTGATAGTTAATTGGTATTTGTCTTTAAACATTTGAGAAAGAGTAGCAAGTTTTACCCAACAGTTTTTAGTCCGCTTTTGTTCTATTTTGATTAACTCTTTTATTTGATGAATAAACTGTTCAAGTGTTGGTATTTTTGGTAATATATTCAGAGAATAATTATCCTTTTTGCCTGTAGAGATATTAAATACTGTTATATTATTTCCTTGCTTGCTAACCCGATACACTGTTAATCCATTTTGCTGAAGATGGTTGCACAGGTTAGTCATCACCGTATCTGAGGAACAAACTAAAACTTCCTTAGCTTTTGGGTAATGCTCATGAATTGACGAGCCAAAAGCTATCATTTTTCCATCAGCATGATCTTTACCTGCGGGGACATGAATCAAGTCGTAACCACGCTGATGAAATTCAACATCTAGTTTACCCATGCTGCGCCAATTGGCAAAGGCAATTTTAACTTGAATCGGGCAAGTACAAACTGTTGTTAAGAATTGTTCAGTTTCGGCGTTTATTTGTAAGTTTTCTGCATCTAAAAGTAAAACTGCTATTTTTGTTTGCGGTAAAGAGCCATTAGTAACTGTGCTATGGCTGCTTGAACCATTTAACTCAAGTTTTGCAGGATTTAGTAGACGAATTTCTTCAATTAATTTTATTAATATTGGTGAGTTGAAGGATTCAGAAATTAATAAAACTTTTAGAAATCCTTGCAATTTTTTAATTAATGTGTCCCAGTCGTCACTTGGGCGAAGTATTTCGGTTAATTTTGCTGTTAAACTAGATTGATGGCGACTGTTCCAAGGTACGTTTCTATATTTTTCCTGTAATAATTCTGGTTGCTTGTCTTGAATGGCAATAATTGCTTGACCAACATAGAAGCCGATTTTGTTGAAGAGAGCAGAATCATAAGTTGTCAGCAAAAGTTCCATAGTTTACAGCCATTTACAAGCACGTTACAGTAGGATATCCCCAACCATCATTAAAAATGGTAATTTAATCATGTTATATCTGGGCAAGAAACCATCTGAGATCCGTGAAACTGCTTAAGGTAAATGTTAATACTTACTTAATCTTTTTAGCAGGCATTTCTTGTCCATTTTGGTGCAGAATTAATTCTGTCACTTCTCCTTTTTCATTTTTGACAAAGGTTATTTGGGCATAAACTAGCGTGTAGAAAAATTCCGTTTCTGATTCGGGGTAGATTTCAACTTTAGATTGTGCAGTAGCTTGAGCAAAAATTTGGTCATTTTCTTTGGTAATTGTAATGATAAAGTTAGGAGCTAGTTCATATTCTCCAATATAAGCATCATAGATTTTGGGGTCAACTTTTATCGCAGTTCTTTCTTTAGGAAGTTCATATTTTTCCCCAAAAACAATTGCGGCTAAGTCTTTACTAATTACATTAATCATTGAAAATCCATTATTGCACAACACAATGATACAAACATCATCATTAATATATCGGTCGATATTTGTAACAAAACCATTAATTGCCCCGTTATGACCGACAACTTTATGACTGAATATTTCTGTTATGAGCCAACCATAGCCATAGTTTTCTAGAAAAGGATTAAAAGCATTATCTAAAGAAGCTTTACTGACGATTTTTTCAGTATATAATGCTCTATCCCACAAATATAAATCTTCTACTGTGGAGTACAAAGCACCTGCACTATAACCAATAGACGTATCTATATAAGCTGCATTTATTGAACCATTACCAGTCATATAGTAACCAGAAGCGCGATTTTTAATTATGTTACTGTAATGGTCATATCCAGTATTTTTCATCTCCAAAGGTTGGAAAATATTCTCTTGGAGATAAGTTTCATAGAGTTTGCCAGAAATCTTTTCGATGATGTAGCCTAATAAAATATATCCAGAATTGCAGTAGCTATATTTTTCTCCGGGGGTAAATTCTAAGGGTTTATCTTTAAATTTGTCAATAGTTGTTTCAACAGAAGAAGGTATCATCATAGTTTGCTCATAATCAGGAAAACTTGTAAAATTAGGAATGCCTGATGTATGAGTTAATAAATGATGGATGGTAATTTGTTTACCTGTTTCTGGATAATCGGGTATATGTTTGCTTATTGAATCGTTGACGTTGAGCAAGTTTTTTTCTTGCAATTGCACGATCGCCATTGCAGTAAACTGTTTGGTAATGGAAGCTATGCGGAATTTGGTTTGAGGGGTATTAGGAACATCAAGTTCATAATTTGCCATGCCATATCCTTTACTGATTAAAATATTACCGTTTTGAGCGATTAATACAGAACCGCTAAAATAGTATTTGTTGGTATGTACTTGAAGATATTCGTTTACTTGCGCTTCGATGTTTTGCATGGTAGGTATAGTAATATTTGGTTTCAGATACCCGACAACTATTGCGAAGTCGGGTATCTTGTTTTTGGCGATCGCCTACGGCGGGCACAAAGTGCCATCGCACAATTTTTCAACATCCAAAAATAAATGCTTTTATTCGTGAGCTTCTTTTTGCGATCGAGAATCGCTGTTACTACCAATAATTGCTTGAAAGATATTCCCTACTAAAGAGAAAAACGCTCCTACTAATAACACGAGCATTAAACTAGCAAGTGCAGCAAAGGGAGAAAGGATGAACAAGAGTAAGAAGGCAAAGATTAAAGTTGATAGTAATGTCTTATTCATGGTTTTTAGGCTTAATGGTTGCTCTTATCAACATAAACAGCTAATTCATTAGTTTTGCCTCATCTTGAAGAAGTAATTATTCCTCTTTCTTTAGTAGTAGTAAAATAAGAATGGTTCGCCTTGAAGATATCTGCTACAAAGTGTCTCAGTTAGGTAGGGTATATTTTCCAATAAATAATCGTGTTCGTTGGGATTTGATGCGTGAAATGCAAAATTATGTATCATTGCGGCGAGAAAAAATGCCTCTAATATATTTTGATAGTCATCAGGTAATAAGCGCACGCTTTGATAACCATTGAGGAACGCTTTACGGTTTTCACAAAGCAGATGTAGCAGTGTAGAGGCAATATCATAAAGATAATAACCGAAGCCACAACGTGAAAAGTCGATCGCTCGTGCTTCATCTTCATGAAAGATATAATTGTTTTCGTTTAGGTCTGCGTGTATCACACCCCAAGAAGAGCGTGTTTTTCCTAACGCTGTCATCACTAGAGAAATTTGCTTGACTGCTGTCTCCAGCACAGCAAAATCAGCGTCAGATATTGTCACTAGATGCAGCCTCATAAGTGAGGTTTGTAACTCTTCCCAGTCGTATTTTGGTCGCACGAAGCCTAAAGGTAACTCCCAAACGCTGGTGTGTTGATGCAATCGTGCCATCAATTCGCCAATTTGCCATGCTTGAGTTGGTGTGGGTTGCGTACTGATTTGGCAACCCTCAACCCACTGCATTAAAGTGCAATTGAGTGGTAGTTTTCTATCAATTGCAACAGAGGTGACGAAAGTACCGTTTTTGTTTTGCATTGGCTTCGGTACTATCAGATTGGTATCGCGATGTAATGCTGACAGCCATAAGAGTTCTGAGTCAATTACGTTGTGTTGCTGCCAAATTGAATCGCTTTGTTGAGCAATTGGGTGATGGATACGAAAAAGGAATTTTGCTGGTTTTCCGCTATATGAATTAGATGTTTCAATGCGAAAGGTTACGTTTTCGCTATGACCGAGGAAAAATAATCTCGCATCGGTGATATTGTATTGAGTTAGTGCTGTTTGTGCGAGTTGGTTCCAGTCCATTTTAATTTATGGAAATGAGGTATGGGTTAAGAAAGCGCTTCAGCGCTTACTACGTTTATCTCATGAATTTTAGGCTTTCTATTTGTTGGGTAAATCCGTCGATGAAGATGCTTAAAATTGTGCGTTTTCGTAGTTTGATGTTAACACTTACTGACATGCCTGATTGAAGAGGTAGTTGTTTGTCTTTGAGTATAAGTGCTTGCTGATTTAAACGCACTTTTACTGGAAAGCTGTAGTAAGGACGAATTTCGGTGGGTGGTAAGGCATCGGAACCAATCGATTCTAGTGTACCTTTGATATCACCAAATTCGCTAAAGGGAAAAGAGTCTATTCTCACGTCTACTGGCATTCCTGTTTTGACGAAACCGATATCTTTGTTGGTTAGAAATACTTCGGCTTTGAGAGAGTTTTCGGGTACAACTTTGAGAACGGGTTCGGTAGAATTGGCAACAAATCCAGGGTTGCTGGCTTTCAAATCAAATACTGTACCATTGACTGGGGAACGAATTTCTTGATAATCTAAAGAAACTTGGTTTTGACTGATTTGGCTGTCGAGTTCGGCAATGTTCTTTTCGTTTTCAACGATCGCCTTTTTTAATTGGCTGTCTATTTCCGCGATGCGTTTGTCGTTGTCGGCTATTTTCGTCCACAAATCTTGATTTGACGCAGACATGGTATTTTGCAGACGTTCCCCAGATTGAGCGATCGCTAATTTCAAACGTTCTCCTTCTTGGATTAACTCATCGACTTCTGACTGTTGAGTGCTTACTTGCTGCTGCTGCTGTAAATATTGTAGTCGAGCGATCGCACCTTGTTTAAACAACGGTTCTAAATCTTTGAGAATGCGGGAATTGATTTTTAAAACGTTTTTCGCATTCGCCAATTTTACCTGATTTTGTACCACCTGCTTTTCTAATTGCGAGGCTTCTAACTTCACTGTAGCAGCTTTTGTTTTCAGTTCTTGTTGACTGGTTTGCAAGCGTAATTGCTGATCGGGTGTCAGATTTACTCCTTGTAATTTTCCTGAAAGTTGCACTCGATAAAGTTGATTTTCGGCAACTAAAGCTGCGCGATTTTTCGTCAACATTGCTATCTCTTCAGGCAATTTTACTTGATTTTTCGCCGGAATGCGAACCTTACCATCCATCTGGGATTGATAAAATTGATTTTCTTGTAGTAAAGTATTACGAACTTTTTGGAAATAGACTTTTTGCGCTTTTTGTGCAGTGTGGTCAAGACGCAACAGCAAGTCTCCCTGCTTAACTTGCTGACCGTCTTTAACATAAACCTCTTTTACCAAACCATTGAGCGGTACTTTAACTTCTCTGACCGTTCCTTGTGGTTCTAGTTTACCAGTTGCCGGAATCGCTTCTTCAATTTTAGCAACGGCAGACCAAATAAGCGTGAAGCTAGTTACACCAACAATAGAATATAGTACTGCTCGTGATAATATAGGCGATCGCTGTAAAATTACAGGTTGGTCAAATTCAGAATTCATTGGGAATGGGTAATGGGTAATGGGTAATTGGGAATGGGTAATTGGTGATGGGTAATGGGTAATGGGTAATGGGCAGTTGGTAATTGGTAATTGTTTTTATTAACCTATTTTCTATTACCTATTCACTATTACCCATTACCCATTACCCATTCCCTGTTGTTGATATAAACAGTAATAACGACCTTTTTCACTCATTAATTTTTGATGGGTTCCTTGTTCAACTACAAAACCTTGATCCAGCATTAAAATTAAATCGGCGTTGCGGATTGTGCTGAGACGATGGGTAATAAAAAAAACTGTTCTCTCGCTGAATGCTTCGGCTAAATTTAAACAAACTTGCCGTTCTGATTCATAATCAAGAGCGCTGGTAGCTTCGTCGAGAATGAGCATTTGCGGATTTTGGAGGATGGTTCGAGCGATCGCTATTCGTTGTCGCTGTCCCCCAGAAAGCGATGCACCGCGCTCTCCAACTCTGGTATTGTAGCCATTGGGTAGGTTCATAATAAACTCGTGAGCAAAGGCTATTTTCGCAGCTTCGATAATTTCTTCTGAGCTAGCGTCTGGATAATTTAAGGCGATATTTTCTTGGATTGTCCCATCAAATAGCAGCGTATCTTGTGGTACAATACCTATCTGTCGTCTGAGTGAATAAAGTTCGACTTTGTTGATGTCGTAACCGTCGATTAAAATTCGACCTGATTCTAGAGGATACAGACGCGGCAGAAGTTTCATCAAAGTACTTTTACCGGAACCGCTTTGACCGACTATCCCGACAAATATACCAGCGGGAAATTCTAAGTTGATATTGTTGAGTTGCAGCGGTCCGCTGGGATTGAAGCGGAAAGATACATTATCATACTTTACTGAACCCTGAATCATCGGCATGGGAATGTTACCGCGATCGCTTTCGGAAGATTCTGTAGGTGAGTCGATAATGTCGCTCAACCTTTCCAAAGAAAGTGCGGTTTCTTGGAAGTTCTGCCATAGTTGCGTTAAACGCAGCAATGGACTGGTGACGTAACCTGCTATAATCCGAAAGGCGATTAATTGCCCTAAAGTAAGTTCGCCTTTGAGTACTAAATACGCTCCTACCCACAACACGAGTAAACTAGAAAGTTGACTTAAGAAGTTGCTTGTAGAACCTGCTGCGGTAGAAGTTTGAACTGTCTTAAAACCTGCGCTGACATAACGAGCGTAACGTTCTTGCCATTGCCAACGCGATCGCAATTCGATATTTTGCGCTTTTACTGTTTGGATACCCGACAGTACCTCAACTAAATGAGATTGCGCTTCCGCATTGCGTTCTGCTTTTGTTCGCAGTTGTCGGCGTACAATTGGAGAAACTAATGTTGTTAAAAGTACGAATAACGGTAATGTAGAAAGTGCTACTAAACTCAGCAGCCAACTATAGATAAACATTACCACAATATAAATAACTGAAAACACCGCATCCAAAACGACTGTTAAAGCTGTTCCGGTTAAGAATTGGCGAATATTTTCTAACTCATTTACTCGCGTTGATAATTCACCTACAGGACGCCTTTCAAAGTATCGTAAAGGTAAACGTAGCAAATGGTCAATAATTTCTGAACCTAGCGTTAAGTCTATTCGATTGGTGGTATCGACGAATAAATAAGTCCGAATACTGGTAAGCACGGCTTCAAATACTGCAATCACTATTAGAAAAATTCCCAATACTTGCAATGTATCAGCGCTATTTTGGACTAATACTTTGTCGATAATAACTTGGGTCATCAACGGATTTGCTAACCCAAATAATTGGACAAAGAAAGAGGCAATAAATACCTCTATTAGTACTTGACGATATTTATATAAAGAAGGTAAAAACCAACTTAAACCAAACTTTTGCTGGGGTGTATATCTAGTTTGTTGTAACAGCAAAACTGGAACAGCTTCTTTTGGAGATTCGTCTGGTTTGGTTGCCGATTGTAGCAGAATACTGGCAACATCTGCGGTTTTTTGCCGTAAAACTCCAACTTCGGGAATTCCTAAAACGATCGCTTGAGTATTGATTTCGTAAAGTAGGGCAAAACTATCTTGCCATTGAACAATCGCCGGTGCTTGAAGTCGTCCTACCGCGTTGACTGGTAAACTGATAAGTTGAGCATTTAAACCCAATGATTCAGCGATCGCTCCACAATGCTGCAACGATAGCGAACCTGTTCTCCGTTGCTGCGAAAGCAAAATCTTACGTAAAACTTCGCGACGAAAAGGCAAATTCAACTGCTTGCTCAACATTTGAAAGCAAGCGAGAGCCGCATCTATTTTACCACTACCGCGCACGTATGGATATTTTTTTAGGTTAGAAGTTTCAACGAGTCTTCCTTCTGGTTCATCTGGTGCGTAGGGGATATCATCACGGGAGGGGGAGAGGGGGGGAGTGGGGGAGGGAAGCCAGCGCTGTGCGGAGGCGTCCTCCGTTGAGGCGTCTGGCGTGGAGAGGGGGAGGGTGGGGAGAATATTTGTGGGAAAGCCGAGTAAACGCAGATGCTTTCCTTTTGTGAGGTGCGTTTGGGGGTGATAGCGAGTAGCGATCGCTTCAAGTGGAATGGTTCCCCCACTAATTAACCATAAGCGATCGCTTGGCAGTTCATTTTGAGAATCTTGAGGTAGATTGACAACTATAGTTTCTGAATGAACCTTTAAAGCTAATTCTTTCAACGAATTTGAATGAGTCGCTTCAAGTAATAACTCGTTATCTGCACGACTTTGCAATTCTGCTGCTAATAAATCAAAGACTTCGATTAATTCCGCACGATTGCTAAAGTAAGATGCAAAGGCTTTTTCTTGCTGTAAAAGTGTGAGAAATTCGGTTGATTTTATAGTTAGACAGATAGTTTCACTGGAAGCGATCGCTGTTTCACAACCTACTCCCCGCACCAACCCAACCCAACCTAAAATATCTCCTCTTTGCAGTAACTTTAAAGTTATCGGCATCTGACTTTTCGGATCGTATCCTAATAGTCGCGCTTGTCCTTCAAAAATAATAGAAATTACAGCGGGTATTTTTTCCCGCATGACAATTGTTTGCCCCATGCGGTAGCGCAATAACTGCGTCTGTTGTGATACCTTAGATAGTGCGATTTGTGAAAGTTGGTCAAAAGGAGCGATCGCTTTAAGAAATGTTTCTGTGTTAATTGTTGTGTAGCTCATCAAGTCAATGCTTTTAGGGTAATTAACATTAAGATTTAGGACTTACTGCATTTGTTATGGAAAAACGAACCGCAGAGAAGCCAGCGCGTTGCGGGGGTTCCCCCCGTTGTAGCGACTGGCGCGACGCAGAGTTCACAGAGGAATGAGGAAGAGAGAGAATTTTTACGTAAGTTATATAATAATTAAAAGTTATTATTTATTGAGCAATCAGCTGTTTATACTGAGTTTGTATCCAATTTTCAAATAATTCATTTAATAGTCGCTGACGCATTGACTCATTTAACTGAGCCTTGATAAACTTTTCTAATCTGACAATGACGATCCACTCTCCTAAGCGGGTTGGTGGTAAAAGCTTACCGGGTTGACTTGCTATTAGCATTTTTGCTAAATCTGGATGGGGAGTTGACAATTCCATCGGACCGAGTAAACCCCCTGTTTCTGCTTCGGAACCTAAAGAATATTTACTTGCAAGTTCACTAAATGACTGTTCTTTTTCTTGAATGCGGAAGTAAAGTTCTTGAGCAATACCGATATCTTTGACTCGAATTAATGAATATATTACCCGATCTAACTTTGCTTTGCGTTGGAGAAAATAAGACTCTAGTTTATTTCCCCAATTACCTTGCTTGAAGTATTCCAGCTTGGTGTTGCGGGTGATGATATGGTCAAGTTGTTCGCGAGATAACCCACGCAAGACAAGCCATGTTTCTAAATCAGCATCCGATTTGAGTTGATGTTGCTGATAAAACTGCTGACACGCTTTAAAGGTTTCTTCGGTTGTCAGAGTAATATCGGCGATCGCACAATCGATCAAAATCTCTCGCATAAACTGCGGCATTATACCATACTGCTTTAGTAGGGAAATAATTTCCCCAGATGTAATTTTACTTATATGTGTAGCGGCTTGTTGCCAAACATCGCCAACTTGCAAATTTATTGCAGTCATATCAGTTTTTATCGGGTTTGCCGCTGTCATTTATTACCTTAAGTAATAACGTACCGATTAAAGGTCAAGAAAAGGTTATAAGTTGGTTAATTTTCCCAAAAACTGCGAGAATTACAAATAGCTCTACAAAAATAAAATCAAAAAATAACCAGAAGCGATCGCTTCTGGCTTTTAAACTTCTACAAGAGAGTTAAGTTAGGCAAAAATTCCCCCAACGTTACTCCTAAAAGTACTCGCAGACTGATTAGATACAACCGCAAGCAAGTCATTACCTGCAAAAATACGCACACCACCTGCACTGTCAGCAAAGCTCAAATCATTCAGCAAGCTACCTATCATAAATCTACTTGAGCCTAATTCAAAGTTGTTGATGGTGTCGTAACCTTCACCTTTTTCTAGCGTTACCGTAGCTTTTCCACCCAAGAAAATAGTATCTAAACCTGCACCACTGTTAATGAAGTCACCACCACCATTGGCAAAGATAGTGTCATTACCAGCACCTGCGTAAATCCTATCAGCTTGCGAACCACCATATATAAGGTTATTACCTTCACCAGCGTAGATGGTATCAAAACCACCATTGCCATAAATGGTGTCATTACCAGCACCACCGCTTAAATATTCATCTTTGGCAGAACCGTAAATTTTATCATTACCATCACCAGCAAAGATGATAGTTGCCAAGCCATTACCATAGATGGTATCATTACCCAAACCACCATTTAGGGTAGTACTATTACTGCTACCGAATAAAGTTTGATTTGTTGTGATGGGAGATGCGGCAAAAGCTGATGCTTTCAGTTGCACGTTATCGAAGTCTACTTCTACACCTCCACCATTAAGCAGATTAACTAAGCGGATACCTAAGTTTTTCCCGATAATAGATTCACCAGCAGCAGCAGTATAAGTAATGGTGGTAGTAGTAAACTTGCCGTCTTCAAGTGTTAAGCTGTTATTATCTACAGCGATCGCTTCATCCCCTGCTAACAATTCAACGCGATATCCAGGAGAACCAGTTAAGTCAAACCCAAAGAAGTTACCTGCTGCACTACCGACATCAACTGTCAAGGTATACTTCGTATTTGCTGCCACAACAGCATCGAGAGTCTGGGTTAAACCTGCAATACCGCTTCCGGGAGATTGAATTAAAGAAATATTCGCTATATTCTCACCTTCGGGAACTTGATTATAAAAGTTTGCGGTGGGATTAAAAGTGTCAATATTTGAAGTAATATTTTCCGGACTAATTTCTCGAATTGCAGGTAGAAGTCCATCTGGGTTATATGCTGTCCAACCTGGTGGTGGTTCTAAAGTATACCCACCATCTGGCAGCACTGTCAATTCAAAGCCAGCGTTCTTGATGGGAATTAACGAATCATTTAACATAATTGTATTTTTGGGCAGATGCTGTAAAATTAATACTTGGATAGAGTAATTATACGCATATAAACTTGATTTTATTTATAAAGTTTTGATGTTTAAGTTGTTGAAGGTTAAATTACCAGTTAAAGTGATGCGATCGCCCGGAAATTTACAAAAAGGCAGAGGGTAGAATTTTTCCCTTCTGCCTTGTCCAAAGGGCTGTTGAATTGTTAACGTCTTTATCAAGCAACAGCTTCTTGTTTAGGCTTCCGCACCGGACGCTTGCGATCGCTTCGACGAACACCCCCTGCCATTTTGTACTCATCGCTATTCACTCTAGACCCTCGACTAGTTTTTTAAATAGTAACTTTGCAGCTTTGGCACTAATGCGCGATCGCACTAATCTTACCGGACGCCCCTGAGACTTTTC
>NZ_JTCM02000214.1 GCF_000817785.2 Hassallia byssoidea VB512170
GGACAAAAATGGACAGCCTTCTACACAGACTGTCTATGATGCTGCACGAATATTTCAAAACAAGGCTGTCCATTTTTGTCTATTGTTTGTGAGTCCCCTGTAGTTCCAGCCGATCTCAATGTAAGCGAAACTAAAGAGGTAGCACTGGGTACATCCACCAAAGGTAAAATTATCATGCCGATGATTTGGGATGAGGGAGGCAATAATAAGAGCGATCGCTTTGCTATCGAGTTAACCAAACCTCTCACAGCTACAGATGGCACGGTGGCACTCCCGGCTGGTACTGTTTTAGTAGCGAAAACAGTGGCAGTAGGTAAAAAGAATAACTTGGTATCTGCTAGTGCGATCGCGCTTATTTACCCTGACTCCCAAGGCACAGTCAAACAGGAAACCATTCCGGCTGAGACTTTGTTAATTCGTGGTCGAGGACAGCAACCGTTAATTGCTAAAAAGCTGAATGATGTGGGGACAGATATTGCCCAACAAGATTTATTGGTGGGATTACTCAGTAGTTTGGGTAGGGTGGGTAGCATAGTGAATCAACCCCGTACTCAATCTAGCACTGTTGTTTCTAGTGGCACTTTTAACCAAAGTACCGTTACTAGCAACTCTAATCCTCAAATTTGGGCATCGGCGCTGTCAGGGTTTTTTAGTCCAGTAGCTGAACGTCTGTCTAGACGCTCTGACCAGGCAGTGCAGGAATTACTACAACGTCCAAATATCCAGTTTTTACCTGAAGGTACAGAAGTCTCGGTTGTCGTCAATAGTTTTTTGAAAGTGGACCGATGAAACAATTTGCTACTCTTATCATCATCACTAGCACATTACTGCTCGGTGTAACGATACCTGTTATACATGCACAAGCACAAACTCCTGCATATCGCTTAATTGAACGGGATATGGCTGCAAACAATAGGATTCAGGTTCAAGTTACTCCAGGACGTGCTACGCCTATTAGCTTCACTCAAACCGACGAGGCGATCGCCTACATTTTGGTAGCAGATCCTTCACGACTGGTCTACACCACAGATACGGATTTAAAAAGCGGACGCGCTACAACCATTTTTCTGAGGGCAATCCAACCGCTGAAGTTTCCAGGGGCTACCACCACTGCTATTACTAACTTACTTGTCCAAACTGTAGACCAAGCGGGACAAAAGCGACTCTACAACTTCGATATTGTCCCAGTGCGTAGAAACACTGCGTATGTAGGTATTGAGATTGCAAATGCGATTGCCTCCGGCACTGCGCCAAGACCCGGAGCGGCTTCTGAAAGTAGCGCAATCGCTGGACAGCAGACACTATTGATAGATAAAAATCGCAGAGCGAGAGTAGATGATATTGAAACCGGGCTGAGAATTGCTATTAATCGGGGTTACACCAACAAAAGCGATCCAGTTGTTCCTAAAGTGCAGCAAGTTTTATCTCTGTTGCGAAATAGCAGAGTAACAATCCCAGAAGCAGCTACATCTGTTGGTGTTCCAGTTGAGGTTATTTCTGAATTAGGAAGAATCGCCTTAAATGACCGTCTACTGAGACTAGGACAGCAACGTTCTTCGGTGATGCACTGGGAAAAATAGAAAAAAAGTTAGCTATGTAAGGGTTTCAGCTATTTTGAGCTTTAGAATGCGGACAGGTCTATTGATTAAGTTTTTAACACCTCGATTATCTTGTCCACGAGTTCCATTGGCTCAATTGGCTTGGTAATAAAAAGTTGAAACCCTGCTTTTAAAATACGTTGCTCATTTTTGGCTCCAGCAAATGCGGTGAGAGCGATCGCCGGAATTTGTCCCCCTTTCTTTATAGTGCGCGAGCGAACCTGACGAATTAAGGTAAAGCCATCCTCATCTGGCATATTGATATCACTAATTACTAGAGCGGGCGAGCGCTGTTCTAAAAGTGCCAATGCTTCTTTTACTGATGCTGCCACTAATACATCTGCCCCGGTGCTCTGGAGAACAGTCTGCATTAACATACGAGCATCTGCATCGTCATCCACAACCAGAATGCACAAGTTCTGCAATTGGGCAATTTTCTTATTGCCATGAACCGCTTCTCCTGGTACTATTTCATCATTGCTTAACTGCCCTGTCATTGTAACGATAGGTAGCCTCACGGTGAATGTCGATCCCTTGCCGAATCCTGCACTGGCTGCTGTGATATTGCCATTGTGGAGTTCTACAATTGTTAGAGCGATCGCTAGTCCTAACCCTAATCCACCAGCAGAACGAGTAGTGGAAGCGTCACGCTGACTAAACCGTTCAAAGACAAATGGTATAAATTCTGCTTCTATGCCCCTCCCTCTATCAATAACAGTAATTTGAGCCTGAGACTCAACTTCCTCCAACCTGACCTCTACACTTTCATTCTTGGAACTAAACTTGATTGCATTTGAAAGCAAATTCCAAACCACTTGTTGTAAACGAATGGCATCACCCAAAACGTTGGACACAGCAGCATCAAGATGTAACTGAATTTCAATGCCTTTTGTTTCGGCTGATAATCGAATAGTATCTGCTGCTGACCTAATTACACTTGCTAGGTCAACAAGCCCGATTTCCAAATTCATCTCGCCCTTCTGCATCCTAGCCAAATCTAGCAAATCATCAATTAAGCGAACTTGTAGACGGGCATTCCGCTCAATCGTTTCCAGTCCCTCAATTTTCAGTGCTTCATCCATCTCAGATTCAGTTAGCAATAGTTGCGCCCAACCGTGAAGATTATGCATAGGAGTACGTAACTCATGAGACAAGACAGCAACGAATTCATCCTTTACTCGATTTATTTTTGCCAGTTCCTCAGTCTTTTGTCTCAGTTCATTCTCTACACGCTTTTGTTCGGTGATATCAATGCCGATCAAAAATGCGGCTCTGTTCTGGTCATATTTTTGAGCCACAATTAAATAACTACGATCTGCTTTTATGGATTTCAACTCATATAATGCTTCAGATTCATCTCCAGCAAAGAACTTTTGCACGAATTCACGAAACCCATTACCACTAGCTAAAAAACCAATATCCTGACCAACAAAAGCTTCGGGAGGCAAATTAAAACTATCAGCTAAATGCTTGTTGACACCTAGATAGCACAAGTCGGAACTGACCCAAAATACAATTCCAGGTACAGCCTCCAGTACAGTCTGCAACTGATCTCTAGCAGCTTGCAGTTTTTTTTCTGCCTGGTTGCGCTGGGTAATATCTAGAAATATACTTACACACCCCCGCACTTTTCCATCTTCATCAAATAAAGGGGCAGCATACTGCGACAGGTTAATTCTGATATTATCATCACGAACTACCTCAATCTCAGAATCTAGTATTTCCACACCATGAGTGGTAGCATATTGCATAGCCAGTTCTTCTGGAGCTAATTCTCTGCCTGACTGGTAAATTTTAAAGTTAGTTGGACGTTGATCGTTAGACACGTCCGGAATATGATTTGGGTACAAAAAAATGGTATAAAGTAAAATTGACCTTCTACCAGCATCTAATTAAATGATTAGTATCTTTGATT
>NZ_JTCM02000070.1 GCF_000817785.2 Hassallia byssoidea VB512170
GACAAAAATGGACAGGCTTGTTTTAAAGATCCTCAACACGATAGCGAGTCACAAAGGATGAAGCCTGTCCATTTTTGTCCGGGTTCAGTCCAAGGGACAAGGGGAGGCAGGGGAGGCAGGGGGGCAATCTTATCGCTTTCTTGAGAAATATTTCTTCTTTCTTACCCATTACCCATTACCCATTACCCATTACCCATTACCCATTACCCATGCCCAATGACGGCAGATGCTCGACGCAGGTCCGACACCAAGACCGCACAGCCAAACCTATGCCCACTATCCACCAACCACTATCCACCAACCACCATCCACCATCCACTATCCACTAACATTAACTAACGCAACGCTCTAGAGGTGACGGAGCGTTGTAAACTAGCTAAAGCGCGGTTGTAATCCAAAATAGCTTGGACTCGGTTTCCTTCGGCTTGTGTAAGTGCGGTTTCCGCGTCAATTACTTCGGTTTGAGTACCTACACCAGCTTGAAATCGCAAACGCGCTAACCGCAGAGACTCTCTAGCTTGTTCTAGGGCGCCTGTAGCGGTGCTGACGTTCTGCAAATTAGATTGCAGGGTAGAATAGGCTTGTTCTACCTCAAAGCGGGTTTGATCGCGCTGTTGAGCAAATTGAGTTTCGGCGATCGCAATATTACTTCTTTGTTGATTCGCCCTTGCTCTTGCTGCTCCTCCATCAAACAACCTCCAGTTTGCTTGCACTCCCACCGAATAACCATCGGTAACGCTAGCATTATCATTAAACTGATCTAGCAGATTGTAGTTGGCAACTAAACTAACTTGCGGACCTATTTGTGCAAGCGCTCCGCGTCGCTGTTGCTCAAATATGTTACGTTGTGCTAACTGTTGTTGCAATTCTGGACGGTTTTGGAAAGCTAAAATAATACTTTGTTCCAGCGTTTGATTCCAAAGACCTGCTAATCTTACCGGGTCTGCGGCAACGACATTCACCGACTGACTCAAACTCAACCGAGTCACTAACTGGCGGCGGGCGATTTGCTGCTGCGAGATAGAATTAGTCAAATCTTGTTGGGCGTTTGCTAAATTCACCTGTGATTGCAGTACAGAGAAGCGCGTACCCACTCCAGCTTGTTCTAAAGCTTGTGCATCTCGTAAACTAGCTTGGGCGTTAGTCACAGCCGCAGTGTTAATCCGAACAGTTTCATCTGCTTGTTGCAAGTTGTAGTAATCAGTGGAGACATTCAGCCGGATTACTTCGGATTGACGCTCAACATCCAACTCTTGAAACCGTGCTTGTTCTTCAGCCTGTCTAATAACAGCTTGCCGGCTCCCAGAAGTATAGAGGTTGTACGAAAGTTGCGCTTGACCATTCAAACCCGTACTAGGTTCGTCTTGATTTGCGGAAATCCCTGTTTGTTGTTGCCGTAGCTCTGCCCCAAGCTGACCGCTGGCAGACTGCTGACGAGTTACACTAGCATTAACATCAAAATTGGGTAACAAAGCAGCTTGCGCCTCGCGTACGGCATATTGACTGCGTTGTAGCTGCAATAATGACACCTGTAGATCGCGATTATTTCGCCGTGCTAGTTCTAGTGCTTGTGCTAAAGTAATCGGCTGGATTCCCTGTAGCCTCACTTCTTCTGGTTTGGTGGGAAACTGTAGCGGATTTGGGTTTTGATTGAGGTAATCGGGAATTTGTATTTCCCCTGTAGGTGTAGGTGTTACTGGTATTGGTGTTGGAGTTTGCACTCCTCCTCCCGGTGCGGGGGTAGGAATCGGTGTTATTGGTGCGCTTCTGGGTGTTTGTGCTTGAGTTCCCGAATTACCACCAGTAGAATTATTTTGTCTTTCTCGGCAGGCTTTTAAGTCAATCACCCCATCGGTTAAGGAAAAGGTTTGGCTGTTTTGTGGTTTCTGGGGGCAAAACTGCTGTTTATCTTGTAAACTTGCTGCTGTCGAATCAGAAGTTGAAACTTGTGATACTGTCTGCAACTCAGTAGCCGGATTTTTTTTGTTTGTCAACGCTGCCGGGAACGTAGTTGCTTTCTGGTCAGCTGAAGTCGGTGTATTTTGTGCTAATTTGAATCCGTAGACGCGCAGCGACTTGTCGTTAGACATCGCGCTTTGTTTTTCAAAAGCGATGCGAGAGCGAATTTTATCTCCTAACTCAAAATAATTTTCAGTCGGCACCCAACTGGATACTATACCTTTTTGTCCGATTAACACACCAGTCTTGCCCGTCACTGTTGCTGGAATACTGTTACTAATTAAAGGTTTAACTGTAGTCGAGGATGTAATTACCTCTGGTATACTATCTCTGGCAGTATTGGGCAGCCGTCGATCGATCATGTCTGTAACGGAAGTTTCACTATGAGTGGAACTTGAGACATTACCAGAAGCAGCCAGCTGTACTTCCTCAGCTTTTACAGTTTCAGCCGAAGCAGGCTGAATTGCTAATATTACTATCACACCAGGCAAGAAGCTATGGAATAATTGCTGTCCTTTCACCGCGTCCCCTCACACGAAATCAAGCGGCAGAAACCCTTTACTCACCACAGAATATAGCACGATGCCAAATTTAGGAATCGGAACTCTGTTTGTCTTCAAAACGTTTGACGATGCGAGAAAGTTCCGCCTTTTCATCGATACTAACGCGGGTTGGCGCACCGCTGACAATTCTTTCGTAGTTCCTGAAAGAATCTTTAATTTCTGGACCGTCGGCAGTAATATTGTACTCCCGGATACCTTTATCATGCCATGAACCGCGCATTTTGAATACGTTAATGGCTCTTGACATCTCGCCTTTGATTTCTACATACTGCAACATGAGAATTGTGTCGGTAATCGTGGATATATGAGAATCTGTAATTGCATGAGAACCCATGAATTGGTCAGTTGTATTTGTAAAAAAACCTGTAATTTCTTCTTGTTTAGCGTAACCCGTCACCCCAATTACAAATTGCCGAAATGCATTATTGCTTACTCCTCTTGCTAACGCTGAAAGAGAATCAATCGCAATCCGAGCCGGTTTAAACTCAGCAATCTCTGACTTGATAATTTGTAGGTGGTCTTCTAAACCCGTAGATTCCGGATAAGTACAAATTATTTTCAGCAAACCTTCATGTTCTAATTCTTCAAAATCAATTCCCCAAGATTGAGCGTTTCGAGACAATTGAGCGCGTGATTCTTCATAAGCAAATAATATTGAGCGTTCGTTGTTGAGGCAGGCTTCCTGGATGAACTGGCTAACTAATAAAGTCTTACCAGTGCCAGTAGCTCCTGTTGCCAAAATAATAGAATCTTTAAAGAAACCACCACCGCACATGTCATCTAAAGTTTTCACCCCAGAAGATACGCGGATATTAGAAGACCTTTGCGTCAAGCGCATTGCTCCTAGTGGAAAAATATTAACCCCGGCATTGGTTATAGTAAAAGGATACTCACCTTTCATATGAGTTGTACCGCGCAATTTGAGAATTTCAATTGTGCGACGACGACGTTCTCCTTCTAAAACGTTGCGGACAATTGCTACATTATCAGAAACAAATTCTTCTACCCCAAAAGAGGCTACAGGACCATATTCTTGAGCGCGTTCGGTAGTTATAATTGTTGTGACATTTAGTTGTTTGAGACGTGCTACAAGGCGAAAAATTTCTCGTCGCACGACTGCGACAGCTTCGTACTGTTGAAATACCGCTGTGATAGAATCTATTGAAACTCGTTTGGCTTTATATTTACGAATTGCGTATTGCAGTCGCTCAATGAGTGCTGAAAGGTCAAAGTTTCCTACTATATCTTGACCTTCTGGATCGGGAGAAGCATCAAGAATAAATAATTTGCCTTCAGCGATTAGGTGTTGTAAATTCCAACCAAAAATACCCGCATTTTTAATGATGTCACTGGGTGATTCTTCAAAGGTAACAAATACTCCCGCTTCATCAAAGTAGGTGATACCGCTATAGAGAAACTGAAGAGATAATAAAGTTTTGCCAGTTCCAGAGGTGCCGCTGACTAAAGTAGTTCTACCAACAGGTAAACCACCATGACTGATGTCATCAAACCCCTCGATCATTGTACGAATTTTTTCTACACCCCCACTTGGTGAGGTATTGCTTTGCTCTGTTTGCTCGTTTTCACTCATTGCCAGTTAAATTAACAAATCGCAAGAAAAACCATTGTGACTAAAATTTCTAGTTTTTGATTAAATAATCTATTCCCCAAAATAGTCTTCTTCAGTTAGTTCTTCATAAAGTAAATCCAATCCTATCAACACTTTTTCTCTGTCTGAAAGATCGCCGATTATTTTGCGAACTGGTGGAGGTAAAATTTTCGATAATGTTGGTGTGGCTAATATCTTGTCTTCTTCTGCTAGTTGCGGGTTTTTCAGTACGTCGATTACTTTCAAAGCATAAATACCTTGAAATTCTTGGTCTAATATGTTTTTGAGTATTTTTAACGCCCGTACTGAATTGGCGGTGTTCCCTGCTACATAAAGTTTGAGAACATAGGTTTTTCTGACTTTATTCATAAAAGTACAGGCTATAGTGAGAAATGAAACTACGCACTCATTGCGTTCTAAGTAGCGATAAGTCGATCTTAATCTACGCACTGTCGGTCCAGGCATTGAACGCGTTCGCGGAGCGTTGTCGTCCCGACATCGCATCTTTAAAAGAACGTTTTCGACCCTCGGTAACTTTTGTACTGATGTTCGCTCTTGTTCAATTTATTTATAAATCGAACTTCTATATGCTTCGCATAGGTGAGCCAAAACATCAATCAGTGTCAGCCGATAATCAAGTAACGATTCATCGCTCCTTCCTTCTAATTTTAGCTGTTTGGAAAACTCTTCAATTAAATCCATGTGAATCTCTATAATTTGCGGCACAGGAATATTAGCACAAAATACTGCATTGATAAATTTATCAATTTTTTCCTTCAGTGTTTTGTCTGTGGTAAAGTAATTTATAAGAATTTGTCGGTAATCTGATTTAAGTTGCTGCAACAATGCCTGCTTGTCGGCTCTCGTCATCTGCTAAAAAACTGCTGAGGTTTTGGGCAATGTAAATAAATCATAATATTTGTCAAGAAGTTTTTCATATAGTTTTTTTGCATTTCTTTACTTATTCTATGGCGATGGGTAATTATGTATGAAATCACCTCACATATATTGAGTGCTGAAATTTTGCTCTTATCATTAGGGTAAGTTTTGCCGACCAAGAATTATCAACGGATAACAAGTGGCACCATTCAGTCAGACTGAGCGTCAAGTCAACTTCTAGTCCAGCCAAATGTAAAGTTTTATATCAAAATATGATGTTAACTATTTAACAAATGGCAGCTACTAAACTCTGAGATAATGGTAGTTGTTGAGTCAGGGTTGGTGGTGGAGAGAGCAGTGTTTAATTTTTTGTTAGGGTGTATATATCTATCTAAATATAGATTTTGGGAATTCACTCCTTGATAAGATACTTAAACGAACTTAAAAAATTGTCGTATTCTAAATCATTATAATTCCTCAAGGTTCAAAAGCGAATCTTTATTACATAATTGTTCTAGTTACAGAATATTGCTTTCTCGATTTAAACACTAGGAGGATACACTTAAGGATGCTTGATTGAAGTGACGAGCGGCTTAGTTTGACACCGCCGTAATAATTGTTAACTTTTCATTCATAAGTGCAGAACAGACACTATCGATTTGCGAGCTGCTATTCAAGAATGGCGTTGAAATTGTAACCACAAAGCGCGATCGCGCTTTGCTTCATACGTCGGATATTGCTTCGCTGTGAAACGCCATCGGCTACTTTTAAAGCAGGTGGTGATGCTGGAGCTTCCATAGTCACGTGGGACAACCAAAGTTTTATGCCAATGTTACAGTACCCGCTTAATGATTTTGTGGCAACCGTACCGAGTTGTAGAGAAACAACAACTCTGGCAGTTTTGCTAGAAATATTTGCCCAACAACAGTGCGATCGCGTCGTAGTGGTGAATGAGCAAGAATACCCAATAGGGTTGCTGTACTCATCGCGTTTAATACCACAATTTTTGGCGGCAAAACAACGCCAAGGAAATTTTAAGTTTTTAGATTTACAGCAGCCAATCTCAATATTAGATAAAGCTTTAATTGAACCAATACAAATATTGTCCGCATCTTTAAATGTGGATCAATTTGGCTTGTTTTTGGCTTCTCAAAGTGGCGAAAGCAATAACTTAAATTGGGCGCTAATTGACGCAAAGAAAAAATATTTGGGATTGGTAGATACAGTTAGCCTGTTACGATTGTTAGCGCAAGTGGAAATTGACGCAAGTGAGAGCGATCGCGACAACAGCAAAAAAACTGTACAGCAGAAAAAAGCTAGTAGTACGTTAATTCCTAAGGGTAGACCCAAAGGAGCTTGTCATCAGACATCGGCTAAACAAAAAGAATATCAGCCAGAGGGACACAAACCACTGGTGCAGTTATTGGAACGATTGCCTTGGCCCTTAATGTTGCAAACTAGTAGTGGCGAAGTAGTCACCCAAAACCCAGCATGGTGGCAACAATTAGGTGGATTGAAAGATCCAGAAGGAGTGAGGCAACAAGTAGGAGAAATATTAAATTCATCAACAAAATCAGAATATCCGACAGCCACGATTGGCAATATCATTAACACATGCAACGACCTTGATGAGGAGGTATCTAGAGATATTCAACTTAATTGTCGAGAAAATACTTCCGAAGTAATAACTAAAAAAAGCTTGTCGCCACGACGAAAATCAATACCAATAATCAAAAAATTACCAGAGCAAATATTTACCGAAGCTAATACTGCAAATCGATGTTTGTTTGATAGCAATTTAGGAATATGCACCTGCATTTTAGAAGTGCAAAATGGTCAAGAGCGAGTTTGGCAATTTGCGAAAATTCCCTTAGATAGTATTGAGTTGAAAATTCTGAATCCTGAGTTAGAGATGCCCCAGACACAGGAATCAGAAGGCAATGAATTGTGGTTAGTCTTAGCAACTGACGTAACCGAACAGCAGCAACTTTGTAAAGAACTGGCGGCAAAAAATGCCGACTTAGTTCAATTGAATCGCTTAAAAGATGAATTTTTAGCTTGTATTAGTCACGAATTAAAAACACCTTTGACTGCCGTTTTAGGATTATCAAGGTTGCTTGTAGATCGACAATTAGGAGAATTAAACGAGCGTCAAGCGCGTTACGCGGGATTGATTCATCAAAGCGGACGACATTTAATGAGTGTGGTCAATGACATTTTAGATTTGACCCGCATGGAAACCGGACAGATGGAGTTGACTTTAACACCGGCAAAAATTCGGGCAGTATGCGATCGCGCTGCATCCGAAGCGAAAGCCATCCACACTCAAAACAGTAAAACTCCAGTCAACGTCTCTCCTCAAGCTTCACGTTCACCCGACCATCAATTTACCCTTTCCATCGAACCAGGTTTAGACCAAATCATCGCCGATGAATTACGCTTGCGGCAAATGTTGGTACATTTGCTTTCCAATGCTTTCAAATTCACCGAAACAGGTGGAGAAATTGGGCTGCGGGTAAGTCGTTGGGAAGGTTGGATTGCTTTTACAGTCTGGGACACAGGTATAGGTATTCCCGAACATCAACAGCACTTAATATTTCAAAAATTTCAACAACTAGAAAATCCCCTCACCCGCCAATTTGAAGGCACAGGTTTGGGGTTAGTATTAACTAGAGCTTTGGCACGTCTCCACGGTGGTGATGTGAGCTTTCTCTCTCGTGAAGGCAAAGGTAGCCAATTTACTTTACTACTACCCCCCAGTCCTCCCAAAACAAACTTCGGCGATCAAGATATGGGGGTAGAAGACACCGCAGCGCACAAAATCGAAGACGCCGATAGCTTAAGCGTCTTGCCTCGTTCTCGTCTCAGCGTGTCTTCAACTCCTGCCAATCTTGCCGCTAGCGAACAACGTTTAGTGTTAGTAGTTGAGGCAGTAGCTCGATATATTGAAGAACTCACCGAGCAGTTGACAGGTTTGGGTTATCGGGTAGTGATTGCGCGATCGGGATGCGAAGCAGTTGAAAAAGCCCGTCGCTTGCAACCGAAAGCTGTATTTTTGAATCCACTGTTACCCCTTTTGTCGGGTTGGGATGTGCTGACTTTAATTAAATCAGATGCTGCAACTCGTCACATAAGAGTGATTGTGACAGCAACAGGAGCCGAAAAAGAACAAGCATTTGCTAATAGTGCCGATGGTTTTATCAGCTTACCAGTGCAGCATCAGGTTTTGGCACCACTTCTAGAAAAGTTGTGTGCAGCTAAAGAAGCGCAGCAACCGAGTCAAGATAATACAAAAATCAATGTTCACACCCCACTGCGAATTCTTCGGTTGGTCAATTCCGAGTTAGAATCTGTCAATCCCCATCCATCACTGCGAGAACATCGGGTAATCGAAGTTGATGATTTAGATCAAGCAGAACTTTTAGCGCGAGTTTGGCAGTTCGATGTAATATTGCTGGATAAAGAAGTTTCAAAAGCAAAAGTTTATTTGCAACAACTCAGTCAACATCCTCGTTTGGCAGCTTTACCATTAGTTACCTGCGATGTAGCAACGACATTAGAAGCTTCACAAGTGGATGGACTTTCTGTATTTCCTTGCTTGTCGTCATTTACCAACGATAACAATAGTCAAACAGGGAAAACAGACGCTTTATTGTCAGTGCTGCAAATTGCTTCTGGGATGTGCTGTCCACCCAGCTTGTTAGTAGTCGATTTGACCATGTTGCCCGATCTGCCACAGTTAACGCGCAAGCAGATTAGCGATTATGGATCGTCCAATAATTCCGCACTCAACAATTTAACAGCGGAGCGCGGTTCTGAGTGGTTTCAAGCTTTAATTCAGTATCTGCAAACAGCAGGTTTGAAAGCTGCAATGGGTCGCTCTTGGGCAGAAATGCTACAACAAATTCGCCACCACAGCGTTGATTTATTGCTGATTTGTTTAGGTGAATCTTCTAATGAAAAAGAAGCGCGAGCTGCACTGAAAACATTAGGACAATTGCCTTTTGATTTGCCACCGATTTTGGTACTAGACCAGCGATTAAATCCCCAAGAGGTTAGTTCAGCGCATAAGAAAAACCAGAAAAAAACTCAGGAGAAATTGGAGTCAATAGAAACGGTTGTGGATGCGATCGCTACTCAGATTTTGCCCCGCTCAATCTCGATGGAAGATTTGTTAAACCAGATTAATCAAGCTTTGAAGAGGAGTTAGGGGTTAGGGGTTAGGGGTTAGGAGAACGGAGTAGGAGTTAGGGGTTAGGAGAACGGAGTTCTCCTAACTTCTAACTTTTAAAAGGCACTCTAATCAATTGATAAGCACCACTGATGCCTAAATTTTCGTAATCGGCTGGTTGCAAATTCATTTGTATCAACTTTTTCGGCTGAGAAAGAACCAGCACTGAGGCTGGCTGTGCTTTCTTCGCTGCTTGGTTTTGGATATGCTCTTGAGCATGTTCAGTAAATTTGAGGAAAGTTACATTTTCATGAGTGTAAAATACAACAGTTGGTTTTTTAAACCCAACCATGATTAATTCTTCATTTGGTTGTTTTGCTTGTACTGCGATCGCCGATAATTCTCTTAAAGGCAACTGACGCTCATGATCTATCAAAAACAAAGCAGGCATCAACACAACAATTAAAAACGCCGTTAATCCCAGTAAATTTACACCGATAATCGGCAGCCAAAAACGACGCAGTAATAAAACCGCAATAATTACCGCACAAAGCAGCCAAATTATACCCCCCAACATCGGTAAATTTAACTGTTGAAGTTGTTGGGGAAAGTTAGGTGCAGCTGGATCTTTACCTAATAATTCAGGTAAGTGAAATAATGCCACTCCTACCGCCGATAAAAATGCTACATTTACCCAGCCACTCCAGAGGGGGAAATGGGGAGAGGGGGGGATGGGGAGAGGGGGGGATGGGGGGAGGGGGGGAGTGGGGGAAGACAAGGAAGACGAGGAGACAAACTCCCCCTTGTCCCCCTTGTGCCCCTTGTGCCCCTTGTCCCCCTGCCCTCTTGTCCCCTTGTCTAAGAGAAAGTCGCTCCATAAGAGCGTTACTAAAATTGCTGCTGCTGGCATTAAAGGTAAAACATAACTGGGGAGTTTGGTGACAGCAATGGTGAAAAAGCTAAAGACAACAATAAACCAGATAAAGGCAAATAAACTAAGTTGTTGAGAGCGTTCTTGAGAGCGCCAGTATTTTATTTGCCAAAACTTCAACCTGGCGATCGCAATCGGCAAGTAAACTGAGTATGGCGCAAAGCCTAGCAGTACTACTACAAAGTAAAAATACCAAGGCGCTCTGTGACCATTAACGACTTCTGTAAAGCGTTCTAGGTTGTGATAGCCAAAAAACGAGTTAATATAATTCCAACCATTGCGCCAAATTACCAACACATACCAGGGTACTGATAAAGTAAAAATTATCAGCATCCCGATGAGAAAGCGCATTTCTCGCAACACTTCTCGCACCTTCCCGACGTAAAGCAGAAACGCCGCGATAATCAGCCCCGGTAAGACAATTCCCACCGGTCCCTTAGTCAAAATCGCCCCAGCAATTAGCACATAAAAAGCTAAATACCACTTATTCGGCAATAGCGATTGGGATGAGAGATTGGGAATAACCTTCTTCCCCATTCCCCATTCCCCCAACGGGAGAGCCAGTCGCCTCAACGCGGGGAACCCGCGCACGGCGCTGGACTCACCATTCCCCATTCCCTTACTTGCGTATCCCAGAAAAAAGCATAACAAAGCTGTTGCTACGCATCCAGTTAGCAGCATATCTGAGACACCCGTTCTTCCCCAGACAATCATTTCTGGAGTGAGTGCCATGATAGCGGCTCCTAAAGCAGCTGTTAACCAGCGTCGAGTCGGGCGAGAAATATGCTCTAACTCGTCAAGTCTAGCCAGATACATGAGCAAAGTGTAAAATGACACACTAATCACAGCTAGCGCGGCGATCGCACTTGGCAGACGCACTGCCCATTCATTCACACCAATGATTGCATAGGCGATCGCCTGACACCAGTAAATCAAAGCAGGCTTATCAAAACGAGTTTCACCATTGAAAAACGGCGTGATCCAATCACCCGTAACGAACATTTGGCGTGAAGCTTCGGCAAACAGCGGCTCTGTCTCATCAATCAAGCCAATACTGCCCAAATTCCACCCATAACCCACCCAACCAATCAAAATCAGCCAGAAAATCGATAGAGTCACAGCTAGAACTGGACGCTTTCCTAAATTGTTGAACCATCGGTCAACTGCGCGATTAGTCATTGGTCATCAGTCATTAGTCATTAGTTACTAGGCAGCGCGATCGCGAATTATAACAATCAATAGTTACTAGTCAACCGCAACTAGTCAATAGTCGTTGATTACTTAACAATAGTTGCCCAAAACAATTCTTTAAAGTAAACAACAACATATTGACCTACGATCAGTTTACATTATAGAATAATCCCAGCTAGCTATTCTATGATGTAAACGTTGTAAACTAAGTATAATGAAAGTACAAAGGGTGCGCCTCCCTAACACCGACAGTGTAACTTGGACGGTGCTAGGAGATGATTATCTGCCAATTCGACCTATCGAGCAGTTTATCAGCTATCTGGAAAGTATTGAGCGATCGCCAAACACCATCAGGGCTTACGCTCACCACCTCAAGCTGTATTGGGAATTTTTGCGGGATACCAATAGAGACTGGACAAAAATCAAAATTTCTGATTTAGCTGAATTTATCTCTTACTTGCGCCAACCTCAAGTGGGTGTTTTATCGCTGCAACCACAAGAAGCTAGACGTACCGAGACAACAGTAAACGTGATTATTACTTCGGTGTGCGTACTTTATGATTACCAAGAGCGTTTAGGCACAGTTAAAGAAATTCCAATTTACAGTCAGATGATACAAGGTAGGCAGTATAAAAGCTTTTTGCACCATATAAATAAAAGTAAACCTGTTAAGACTAAGTTAATCAAACTGAAAGAACCAAAGCGTATTCCTAAAACTCTAACTCAAGAGCAGGTCACAGGATTAATTACTGCTTGCGATCGCTTCAGGGATAAATTTTTAATTTTCTTACTTTATGAAACAGGAATGCGAATTGGTCAAGCATTAGGCTTAAGACATTCTGACATCAAGTCCTGGGATAATTTAATTAAAATAGTTCCCCGCTGTGATAACGCTAATGGAGCTAGAGCAAAAACAAAAGAAGAATATAACGTTCATGTTACTAAGGAATTGATGGAGTTCTACTCCAGATATTTATTAGGAGAATTTAATGAATGTGATAGCGATTATGTTTTTATAAACTTATGGGATGGTGTAATAGGGCAGCCGATGAAATATCCCGCTGTAGCAGATTTATTCCGCCGTCTTAGCAAGAAAACTGGAATTAAATTTAATGCCCACATGATGCGCCATACCCACGGGACTGAATTAGCGCGTAGTGGGTGGGATGCTTCCTACATTCAAAAAAGGTTGGGTCATTCTGATGTACAAACTACAATCAAAACTTACATTAATTTGAATGACGATGATTTGAAAGAGGCTTACAAAGAATATTTAGATAAACCGAAGAAGTAAAAAATAAAGTAATGGAAGCTTTAAAAATTCATTGGTCGTTGGATAAACATCAAGCGTTAGAAGCAGATTTGAAAGGTTTTTGGGCGAACGACGAATGGGATATAACTAAATGTCCGCTATTTGGACAGCAAAAAAGAGTTTCAAGCAATCGGTATATTAATTTTGGGTGTAACTCACCAACAATTAATGCAGAACTAAAATATGCTTGCTGGCAAAAACTTATAAAACAGGAATGGTCAATTAATACTTTATGGATTCACAAGAGAAAAATTAAGAATATTGTAGAGTGGTTAAATAGTGTAACGAATAAAGGAATTTCTTTACTAGAGAACATGACGAAAGATGGGAATTGTCATTGCGTTCTTATTTATCTGAACATAATGAATTAAAAAAACGCACTAGAGAATATTACAATGTTAAGTTTCAAGTGAATAAAAAGGTTTTTATTAAAGATGAAACACTCATTTACTTTACCCAAATTTATAAAGTTATATTGGATTACTACGACGACAGAGATGAGCATGAGAAAGATGTGTGGGAACTGCATAAATTGGGAGTCAGAGTTAATCCCTCTCGCGCTAAATGTACTTTAAATTTTACTAGGATTAATCAAGCCTGGTTGAAAGAAGCTACTAAAAAGTATATTCGCTATAGATTATCGATTTATTCAGCAGAAAAATCTTTAGATAGCATAGGAGCCATTAATGATTTTTCCGCATTTATTGCTTACTATCATCCTTTGTTACAAGCGCAAGATATTGACCGTCGCTTAATATTGGAGTACATAACTCAACTTCCACATACTGGATTGCATCCTCGAACAATATCGAAATCTATTGGTTCTTTAAAAAAGTTTCTAGAAATGTGTGCAATTGAGGAGTGGCTGCCTGTTCCTGATAAAAGACTAATTTATGCCGAAGATTTTCCCAAACCTACAAGAGGACTACCTCGTTATATTCCTGAATAAGTATTAGTTCAATTCAATCAAAATATTGAACAGTTGCATCCATATTATATGCGAATGGCTCTAATCATTCAGGAATGTGGAATGCGAATTAGCGAGCTATGTAACATCTCATTTGACTGTTTGATTCAAGACAATGAGCGAGATTGGTTTTTACTTTACTATCAATTTAAAATGAAAAAAGAGCATACAATACCAATCTCTCCATATGTTGCAACAGTGATTCAAGAACAACAATCGATAGTCAGAGAAGAATGGGGTGATAATTTTTCTTACTTATTTCCTGCCCCAAAACCTCATGGTAAGGGTAGACCAGTCAGACCTAAACCATTCGCGGATGCTTTAAATAAACTAGCTGTTCAAAAATAAATTCGAGATATAAACGGTAATATTTGGCATTTTCAAACCCATCAATTTCGGCATACTGTTGGTACAAAAATGATTAATAATGGAGTACCTCAGCATATTGTTCAACGGTATTTAGGGCATGAATCGCCGACAATGACAGCAACCTATGCTTATATTTTTGACAAAACTTTAAAAAATGAATTTATAAAATTTAAGGACAAAATTGTTGACGTAACAGGAAAGACGATATCGCAAGATGCAATTGTACAATAATTAGTATCTGGTTCAGACTCCAATAATATTGATGAGCAATGGTTGAAACGAAATATATTAGCGCAAGCATTACAAGAGCGGACTATGCGCTTTGCCTGTAGTTCAAGGTGTCTGTCCTTGGGGTGCTAATAAATGCCTGACCGGAACAGATGGCAAAGGATGCGCTCCCGATCAAAACTGATAGCAGGTATTTAGATAGGCATAAGGAACATGCGCGATCGTACCAATAAAATAGTCACTTGGGCTGAAGAAAACTCACAAAGCAGACGCTCTCAAGAAATTCTCAAAGAGAACCTACCAGTTAAAACTAATCTAGAACGCATTATCGTTTCTTTGGAGGATTGCAATGAAACATCAACGTAATGTGGAGGGGTTACGTCAAAATGCCCTGAAGAAAAGGCAAGAAGCTTTTGATAGGGTTGAGGCAGCAATTAAGCAACTTATAAAAGAAAACCGTTCCATAAACTTTAAAACTGTTGCCGAGGTTGCGGAGGTTTCTACTGCTTGGCTGTACAAAGAGCCTGAAATAAAGTCTCGCATTGAGCATCTTCGTGAAGCAGGAACTAGGAAACAGAAATCAGTACCATCGTTACAAAAGGCAACAGATGCATCAAAAGATGCCAAGTATCAAACCCTGAAGCGGCGAGTGCAAGATATTGAAGCTGAAAACCGTGGATTACGTGAGCATTTAGAAGCGATTCACGGACGGCAGCGAGTCTTAGCGGACGAGAATGAAGTACTGCTCAGAGAAGTTGAGCGTCTAACAAAATCCTTATCTGAAGCATATAAAGAAGTTGAAAGACTAAAGCAGAAGTCACAATTATTGCAACAATGCCCTAGCAACCTGGAGGTGACAGATCAAGAAGGCAGTTTTCACCTGAGTGCTTCCTCCGGAAACGTGCCGCACAAAGTGGACAGCGCTAAAGAAAAAATAACAGCTATCTCCACCCGTAAATCTCCGTCTACTAACGTCAGCACTAAGATTCAAGCTGAGTTGGATACGTTGGAAATCCAATTGAATCTTACCTTAAAAAAAACGATAAGCTCCGTTTCTGAGAAAGCGACACTCTTGGCTATTGAAGCGCTTAAAGAAGCTCAGTCTAAAGCAGAAGTGCCAAATCCGGCTGGTTTCCTAGTTAGAGCAATCAAAGAAGAGTGGATACCATAACGTTCGTGACCTCCGCACGGCACTGGCGATCGCAACGCACTGGCTCCCCTTGTCCCCCCACTCCCCCTTGTCCCCATTCCCCATTCCCCATTCCCCATTCCCTAAACTATTGACTCAGAATTAATTGCCATTCTTTGCCTTGAGCATTCCAAACAGGTATGGAAGTTTCGCCGACAACATATGGTCCCCAGTAACGGCGCGAACCATCTTGGGCAAAAGCCACTAAAATATCTCCCTTCTCTAGCTTTAAGTTCCCTTGAGGCAAAGAAAGAATTAGCCCCTTCTCATTACCTTCCCTAGGAGCAAAATCCCAATGCGCCGGCACATCGAAAGAGTTAGTTTGAGTTTTCTCGCCTTTAGAAGGCGATCGCGCTAGCATTGCTAGTCTTACAGGCTGATCTGTTTGATTGCTCATTCGCAAACTACCTTGCTCTCCCGCCTTTGGAGCCGAGTTATCATTACTATATGTTAAGACCGAATTACCAGTCTCTTTACTGCTGTCCGCTTTGTTATCAAAAACAGGTGCAGAATCTGTCATCTGGTCTTCAGGCTTGTGTGTAGGCGGTAGAAAAGACTTTTCTGGCTTTTCTGACTCGAAAGACACACTTACTTGAAAGTATGCCAGCAACAGTCCAAGCAGCCCCAAAGCACAAGCTACGACAGTAGCGTTACGATACACTGACGATTTCATATTGATAATTATTAGAAATAAGTATTTTGTTTAGGCTTGCCCAAATAGTAGCTTATTATCCAAAAAAGCAATTAAACAAAATTGCCTATTGTAGACTCTCTTTAAATTAGCAAATAAAATGTATCAAAAATGTCATTTTGAGCAAAAGTATACCCGCTGGCAAGTAGCCTTAACAAAGCTTTTCAGCTTGGCTCAGTACGACAAAATGTATAATCTTTTATTTACGCCAAAAAAACCAATAGCATCTACAATACTATTCAAACAAACTTATGCTCAAAACGATATTCTCTCTAGAGAAGTATTTTATGATATGTTGACTTTTCCATAAAAGTCTGAGTCAATGCAAAATACTCGTCTCAATAATTTGTCGAATGCCATTGCTACCCGCCTAAGGGAATGGTTTTTCAATCCTTGGCGGCGACTATCGCTGCTATTGATTAGTTTTTTGTTCGGTTTTTTTTTGGGATCGGCAGTTGCTACCACAGCCGGACAAACTGCTGAATGGGATATTGTGGTAGCCGGAACTTTAGTAGTAGTGACAGAAGTCAGCAGCAGAATATTTTATCGTAGCAGCATTTTCGCAAGGCGATCGCTCTGGATAGAATCCCTAAACTTTCTCAAAGTTGGTTTCACCTACAGTTTATTTCTCGAAGCCTTCAAGCTGGGATCGTGAGGAGTGGGGGAGGGGGGGAGGGGGGGATGGGGGGATGGGGGGACAAGGCAGACTTGGGGGACAAGGCAGACTTGGGAGACTTGGGGAGCCAGTGCGTTGCGCGGGTTTCCCGCGCTATCTGCATCTGGCGTGGACAACTAAGCACTACCCACGCTCCGACTAAGCACTATCCACGCTCCGACTAACAACTATCCACTATCCACTAACCCTTAACCAATTACCCACTACCCATTACCCATTACCCATTACCCATTACCAATGCCCAATGACCAATTACGTTTGTTGAAATCTGTCTACCCAGCTTTTAGCCAGTTCTGCGAAACTACGCTACATCGTCAACCCAATGCGATGTTAGAGGTGTTGAGGAATTTGTGGCTACCTTTGGGAATGCAACTAGCATCACGCCGTCAAGAGTTGGGGCGTCCATTTATACAGGGAATTTTAGGAGGACAGGGAACCGGGAAAACGACAATGTGCGCGGTTCTCACCTTGATTCTCAAAGAGTTGGGATATCATACCCTGAGTTTATCATTAGATGACTTATACAAAACTTATAGCGATCGCCTAAAACTAACACAGCAAGACCCCCGTTTAATTTGGCGCGGTCCCCCAGGAACCCATGATATAGACTTAGGCTTAACTGTACTAGATCGAATTCGCCAGTTACAAAATCCAGTAGCAGTTCCCCGCTTTGATAAATCTGCTTGCGGCGGTGCGGGTGATAGAATCACTCCAGAAATTGTCGAAGGTGTAGATATTGTATTATTTGAAGGTTGGTTTGTTGGCGTGCAACCCATCAACCCCGCAGCATTTGATACTGCACCCCCACCAATTATTACAGATGAAGATAAAGCATTTGCTCGTGATATGAATCGCCGATTAAGCGATTATCTACCACTGTGGCAGCGATTGGACAGCTTAATCGTGCTGTATCCTAAAGATTACCGATGCTCTTTAGAATGGCGCCTCCAAGCGGAACAGCAGATGATTGCTGCTGGTAAATCAGGAATGAGCGAAAAAGAAATAGAGCAATTTGTTTATTATTTTTGGCGTTCTCTTCATCCCGAATTATTCATCAAACCATTGGTAACAATGCCGACATTAGTTGATTTAGTTATCGAGATTAATACTGACCATAGTTTTGGTGCAGTTTATCAACCAAAAGATGTTTCTTAGTTATTAGACCTCAAGACTCATTACCCGACGACTGAAGTCGCGGCTATAAAAACGAAGTCCGCCGGCGCGGACTTAATGCCTAAAAGCCTGCGAAGGCAGGCTTTGTTTGTATAGCCACAGGCTGGAAGCCTGTGGGCGCTTAAGTGCAAAATCACAAAGAAATAATATGAGAATTGGCAATGGGAAACTACTACTCGTGCATTGGGTAGAACCCGTTCTAGTTATAGATGTTAGGTCATTTAACTTAAATTTAAAATAGAAGTAAGTCAGAAAAAAAACACTCTTCTACATGAAAATACAGTCATCAGTGCTAGTCCATCTGGGATTCGGAAAATACGTGCGCTCAGATCAGGTAACAGCAGTAGTACCAATTGAGGAAGAGCGCGGACCTGGGCGGCGAACTTTTGTTCATCTACAGGGGCAAAACGACCCAGTTATCGCTTCGCGGGCTGAAGACACCATCGTGCGCGATTTGGTGCAGGAGCCGCGAGAAGTTACTCAATCACGTCAACAGCAAGAAATTCTCCAAGATTTATTGGTAGATTTAGGCAACGTTAACTCAACTGTGCGGCGGATCAGTCGTGATGAAGGCGGTTTGGATCTTGAACGGTTGGAGCGGCGCATCCGCCAAGTTTTAGAGAATTAATTAAATAATGGGCGTTTCCCGAACCACGGAACCGCCCTTTTGTCCTCAAGTGATTTTTAGCGCCAAGCAATACGGAGATGATAGTATGCAGGCAATTGCAGATAATCAAGTTGCGCGTCAGCCTCGTTTGTGGATGCCCGATCGCGTAGTATTTACACCCGCAGCTTTAGAAGAATCTTATGGGCAGCAAATATTACAGCGCTTCAAGTCTCTTAATTTACCAGTAGAAGAGTTGCCGCGAAATCGCCTGACAGGTTTGCGGGGTGAGAGCGATCGCGACACTTATGATATTGCCAAGCGTACTCTCGCAGTCGTCACCGCACCCCCCAGTTCTTTCAAACTTAGTCCCATCCCTCCTTCCGCCGACTGGCAATTTCACATCGCCGAAGGTTGTCCGGCACATTGTCAATACTGCTATCTCGCAGGTAGTTTGCAAGGTCCGCCAGTTATCCGCGTTTTTGCCAACTTGCCGCAAATATTACAAAATCTCGCAGCATACGAGCAACCAAATAAAGCCACGAGTTTTGAAGTCAGCTGCTATACTGACCCCTTAGGAATTGAGCATTTGACAGGCAGCCTCGCTGAATGCATTCGCTACTTTGGCACACGTGAGAACGGATATCTGCGTACTGTTTCCAAGTTTGACGGAGTAGATAATTTACTCGACTTGCCGCACAACGGTCATACGCGCATGAGGATGAGTGTCAATGCTGCGCCTGTTTCCGGTCGGTTTGAGGGCGGCACCGCACCAGTAGCTTCCCGGCTTAATGCCTTGCGGCGCTTGGCGTTACCTCAGTCAAAAGGTGCTTTGGGCTATCCGGTGGGGTTGGTAATTGCCCCAATTATGCCTATAGACGATTGGGAAGCACATTATACTCGTTTATTTGATTCTATCAGTGAAGCATTAGATTTTGATTGTGACTTGACTTTTGAGTTAATTTCCCACCGCTTCACACCTGGGTCAAAAGAAGTATTACAGACTTGGTATCCTCAATCAAAGCTGGATATGGACGAAGCGACACGCAGCGTTAAGCGCAACAAGTTTGGCGGCACGAAGTATGTTTACGATGGTGATACAATGAAGATGCTGCGCCGCTTTTTTGAAAGCGAGATTCAACGGCGTTTTCCTCAAGGTCGCATTCTCTACTGGACTTAGTACAAAAACCCATCATACCTCGTTCCTTACCTCTGGCAAGGAACGAGAAAAAATATTTTTCACGATTGTAGAGACGTTCGGTGTGGAACGTCTCTACAAGGGTTTTTTGGTCAAATGAGGGCGATTTTTTATTGACCCGACCGAATTTTCTCAAGTAACTCATAAAAAGGTTGCCAATTATTTTCCTGAGCGATCGCTTCCCAAATAGATTCAATCACAGGTCTTAATAACGGCGTTTGCGGATTATAACGAGTTAGACACTTACCAATTTTTTCTACCTCTTCTGGAGTTAAATTAGTCAAAATTCGATGATATATACCAGACCAATTGACAAATAACTCTGTTGCTCCTAAAGATTGCCCAATCTCGGAATCTCTCAAAATATCGCTGGCATTATCTCCCCACTTAGTAGAAAAGCTGCTAGCCATTTCCGCAAAAAAGTGGTGATAACTAACTGGATACATCTTTAAGAATTCAATAGTTGCCTTTAAAAGTTCTTCACCATCTGATATAGACAACTGCTCAAAACCCAATTTTTTCAACATTAAAGAGCGATATTCATTATGATAATGCTCATCAAAAGTTGATAGCCCAGATTCCATGTCATCTTGAGCAAAAACACTCTTTAACGGTTCTTGCAGCATTTCTAAATTCAACTTGCAAACTAACGGTTGATGGCTGTAGCAGTAGCGCCCATAATAATCGAAATACGCAGCGACAAAGTACGGATCGTAACTCGGAATAAATGCATAAGGTCCATAGTCAAAACTCTCACCCGTAATCGACATATTGTCAGTATTTAAGACAGCATGACAAAAGCCCGCTGCCATCCATTGCGCTGCTAGTTCGGCTACGCGCTTAACTAATTCTGCATAAAATAAAGCGTATTTATCTTGTTCTGTAGCGATTTTTGAGTAATACTGTTCAATTACGTGGTCTAAAAGCCTTTTGCTTAAATCTGGACGTTTAAGATAGTGCAGTCGTTCAAAAGTGCCAAAGCGAATATGAGATTTGCTCATCCTGACCATTACTGATGAGCGAGTCGGGGAAGGTTCATCACCGCGCCACAAAGGTAAACCTGTTTCAACCAAGCTCAAACAGCGCGAGGTTCGCACACCCATATAATGCAGCGCTTCCGCTGCGAGAACTTCGCGCACACCACCTTTGAGTGTGAGCATTCCATCTCCACCACGGGAGTAGGGCGTTCTCCCAGAACCTTTTGTCCCAAAGTCGTACAATTCGCCATCAGTGCCGCGTACTTGCCCGTAGAGAAAGCCTCTGCCGTCACCCAAGCCGGGATTGTATTCACCGAATTGATAGCCGTGGTAACGCAGCGCTAACAATGGTTTGCGCCCTTCAAATTTGCCAAAGGCGACGATAAAATCTTCGTCTGTTACGAGTTGGGGATTTAGCCCCAAACGCGGCAGAAGTGCGTCGTTGCGCCAGCGCAGGATGTGTTGGGGAAATTCTGCTGCTGCAACTTCGTCGTAGTAGTCATCCCCTAGAGATTCTAAGGCTGGTTCGTAGTTGAGAGCAACAAACGGATTGTTAGAAGCGTCGTTTTGAGTTTCAGCCAAAGTCATTACGAGCCAAACTTGGTATATTCTTTCTTTAATACTACCTCTGGTGGGAAATGACAGCACTTTTGTTAGCTTTAATTGAACAAGGCTCGCTAAAATTTGTCTATGGCAGCGCCACCTTTAAAATCTGGAGCGCAGAATGGATAAACTTTGGCAAATAAGAAACAAGTTGACTCAATTAGCAATTTTAGATACAACATTTCAAATTTTTGGCTCAGAATCACACCAATATCAATTCAACCCTTGCTTGGAGGAAGCTGAAATTGAAGCTTTTGAAGTTAAATACAATATTCGGCTTCCCTGTGAATATCGAAACTTTTTGCTAGAAGTTGGTAATGGCGGTACTGGACCTGGATATGGTTTATACAGACTACCAGATTTGGAAAATGAAAGTGAAATAACAGCAATACCGAGTAAAGAAAATGAAGGTTTATTGTGCAAACCATTTCCCTTAAAAGAGGCGTGGAATGATTTAAGTTTGATGAAAGACAAAGCTGATTCTGAAAGCATCCCTTACTTTGATAGCAAATTTGTTCAGGGAACTATCACCATTGCACATTATGGTTGTGGTATTTACGCTATATTAGTTATTACTGGAGAACAAAAAGGAAAAATTTGGATAGATGACCGGACTAATGATGGTGGAATTTATCCTGCTACTTTGAATTTTTGTCATTATTTCCATGCAGACGATCCAGATGACTTTCAATCTTCTGAAGAAGAACACGAACCTTTGAGTTTTTATGATTGGTATGAGGACTGGCTCAACCAAAGTCTACTGCAAGTTCTTTAATTAAAGCCTAATTTAGGCGAATGGGTGCATCTTATACGATTTTGGATTTTAGATTTGGGATTTTGGATTGTCAGAGGTAGGATTTATTTTTTAAATTGGTATTAGATTTGGGATAAATTCCTAATTTTATCTTTTTGCTTTCTAAGGTTGCCAGTTAGGATTTGTCAGACTCGTGAGAATGTGGTCTTGCCATTGTCCATTGATTAATAAATAGTCTCTCGCATATCCTTCAACAACAAATCCTAGCCTTTTTAGCAAATTGCCGCTACGCTGATTGTGAGGCATATAGTTTGCCATTATTCGGTGTAAATTTAATTCTTGAAAGACGTATTCAATTGCCGCATTTAGTGCTTCTGTCATATAACCTTTACTTTGTTCAGTTTCGGCAATACTGTATCCTACAGAGCAAAATTGAGCAGCTCCCCGGATAATGTTACGAAAGTTGATATTGCCGATAATTGTTGTTGGTTCTGACTGAACAAAAATAAATAATTTTAATGCTAGGTCATTGATAAATTCTTGTAAATCTATCTCTACTTGTATCTGCCAATATTCTTGTGTGAAAAATTTTTCGTTCCACTGAGGATAGAATGGTGTAAGATAAGTTTTGTTTTCTGTGAAGTAGTTTATAATTTGCGGTATATCGTATGTGGTCGCTAGTCGTAATAATAGGCGATCGCTTGTTATCAATGGCAGTTCATATATCATAAAAATACGATTATATTTGGAGAAAAATCGCCCACACCCTAGAAGGGTGCTTTAATTGGCAGATTTATTGTATAAAATAACATCATTTGCATCAATATTTATGTAAATTCACGAAATTACGTTTTTATTCACCCTTCATCTGTTGAATAATCTGCATCGTCTCCACACTGACAGTACAGACTCGTTGTAGTAAATCTATCACCTGTTCTTTGTAATCTGCAAAGCGATAAGTATTGAATTTTTCGGCAATAGTTGGATCTTTTGGCTTCTTTTCTTTATATTGATCCAAAATCCACATCAAAGCGCAACGATTGCCGAGGTGATATTCCCAAGCGAGTTTGGGGACATCTTTTAGAGTTGTGACATCATCTAAAATGATGCTTTGGTTAATTTTATCAGCTTTTAGTTTCGTTTTGGGTGTGGTTTTTCTATCTTTACCCAAAGGTAAATCAATTCGTTTTAAAGGATAGGGTGCGACAGTTTCATAATTGATGTGCAATTCCATCAACTGTTTACCCCAGCTAACCCATTGCTGAAAGTCATCGTAGAAGGGTAAGCGGGGAAATTCGCGTTTCAGATTGAGTTCGTATTTTTCTCGGTAAACCGGGTTGTGTAAGACTGCGTAGGTGTAGTGAAAAATATCTAATTTGGTAATTGTGGTGTCGTTGTAATGATTTTGGAATTGTTTCAATCCCCAGTCGGTGATGTTGTCGATACGGTTTCCGTCTTTATCGTAGCGGTAAAGGGGAAGACATTGAGTTTTTTCTAGAAAATCAAGACAAGTAATCTGATTCGTCATTAAGCACTGAAACGGTTTTGATGCACCAATACCAGATAAACAAATATAACTGTTTTGCTCACCATTTTTAGAAATATTAAACCATTGATAAGTCATACCGTTAAAATGCTTATCAAAATAAAGCTGTGTTTTAAAAAAAGGTCTATTTGATTAGTCAGCAACCTCAGGGAATATAAGTAAGATAAATAAGAAGTTTTTAGGATGTCGGTAAAAACGCTAAGACGCTAAGACGCTTGGGTATCGCATCACTACAGCTGCAACGCGATCGCCTTGCCCTTAATTGTGAAATACTATATAAAGAATCAAGCTACAAATATGTACTCTAATAATCAAGAATTGCTATATGATGTGCGATATTTGTGGTAACGAAGGTGTGCGTATTCGCAGGATTTCTAGAAGCTATGGTAAGGGTGAAGATTTGCTGGTGATAGAGAATATCCCAGTAGTTACCTGTCCTCATTGCGGTGAGAGTTACTTAAGTGCGACAACACTTCACGAAATCGATCGCATTAAACGAAATCGTCAAAGTTTGGCTGTTGAACGTCCTGTGGAAGTGGCTAGCTTTGGGTAATAAAACATTATCACAAAGAAGGACGCGATAAATCGCGTCACTACGGGTTATGTGATTATTCGTCAATTTGACCGACACGACGAATGTTGAGAATGTCACTCATTTTCTTGATTTGGATAAATACTTGTTCGAGTTGAAAGCGATCGCATACATCAATCCCCAAGTCCATTAACGCTGGTTGTCCGAAAGCGGTTTTTACTTGAGCGTGACGGACGTTGATTCCTTGGTCGCTCAAGCGTGATAAAATGTCTTTCAATACTCCCACTCGATCCAGCGCTTCAATTTGAATACTCACTGGGTAGGTTTGCGGACGATTCCGATTTTCCCTGGCTGAATTCCAACTAACTGGTACTAAGCGATCGCACTCCACTGGCTCTAAATTATGACATCCTTGGCGATGGATGGAAATTCCCCTACCTCGTGTCACTACACCAATAATCGACTCTCCGGGAATTGGCGTACAACACCCTGATAAATGATACACTAATCCTTCTACCCCAACAATTGGCGAATCGCTAGCGCGTCCGGTAGCAGGTACATCGCGTAAGGCTTTGGGTGAAGGTATCGATGTAATTTCTATGACGTTTGTCGCAGGTTGTTGCGCTTTGACTATTTCTCGCCAACGATTTAATACTAAGTTTAAGGTGATTTCACCGTAACCTAAAGCCGCTAATAAATCGTCCACACTATGATAATTACACTTTTCGGCTACAGCTGACATCGCGTCTGACTTCAGCAAACTTTCAAAACCTGTTCTACCGAGTTCTTTTTCTAACAAATCTCGCCCACGGGCAAGATTTTCTTCACGGCGCGATCGCTTGTACCATTGTTTTATCCGATTCTTCGCCGCAGAAGTTCTCACAAAGTTCAACCAATCTAAACTGGGATGGCTGTTCTTTTGCGTCAAAATCTCGACAATATCGCCATTTTGCAAGCGCGTTGACAGTGGTACCATTCTGGCATTCACCCGCGCCCCCGCACAATGATTTCCGACTTCTGTGTGAATCCGATAAGCAAAGTCTATTGTTGTCGAACCCGGACTTAAGGAAACTAAATCCCCCTTAGGGGTGAAGACATAAACATCATCTTCAAATAAATTATCTTTGATGCTTTCTAGATATTCTTGAGCGTCTTTCAGGTCACTTTGCCATTCCAACAACTGCCGCAACCAAGTGAACTTCTCATCTTGTCCTGTTGCCTGAATGTTGTTAGAACCACCTGTTTCTTTGTACTTCCAATGAGCAGCAATTCCATACTCGGCTATCCGGTGCATTTCCTGCGTTCGGATTTGCACTTCCAAAGGACGACCTGTAAAACCCATCACACCAGTATGCAACGATTGGTAACGATTTGGTTTGGGCAGTCCAATATAGTCTTTAAATCTACCAGGAATTGGGCGAAAGGCATCGTGAACTACAGCCAAAGCGCGATAGCATTCTTCATTGGTTTTAACGATAATTCGCAATGCAGCCAAATCGTAAATTTCGTGAAATTCTTTTTGCTGGCGATGCATTTTTTGGTAAATACTATAAAGATGCTTCGGGCGTCCGCTGACATCGATGACTTCAATACCGGCTTGCTGCAAGCGATCGCGCAAAGTTTTCGTAATTTTCTCCAGTCTTTCTTCTCGCGCTGCTCGTTTTTCGGCGACATGTGTTTGAATTTGGCGAAAAGATTCTGGTTCGAGATACTTAAATGCCAAATCCTCCAATTCCCACTTTATTTGCCAGATTCCCAACCGATTAGCTAAGGGAGCAAAAATATCTCGCGTTTCTTGAGCGTTGCTGCGACGACTTTCTTCGGACATAAACTGCAAAGTTCGCATATTATGCAGCCGATCTGCCAATTTCACCACAATTACTCGGATATCTTTTGCCATTGCCAAAAACATTCGTCGGAAATTTTCGGCTTGGCTTTCGGTTTTGCTTTTAAAGTTAAATTTAGAAAGCTTGGTAACACCTTCTACCAATTGTCTAACTTCTGCTCCAAAATGCTCTTCTATTTGCTCAATTGTTATATCTGTATCCTCGACGACATCATGGAGAAATCCAGCTGCTATCATGGCAGAACTTCCCCCCAAGTCGCGTAACAATCCAGCTACAGCTACGGGATGACAAATATATGGTTCTCCCGATTTGCGGTATTGACCTTGATGCAACTCGTAAGCAAATCTAAATGCTCGACAAATCAAAGTTGTATCATAAGGCTTTTTGTCATCTTCTTGGGCGTTGGGTGCGGATGACTCTTGTAAACATTTTTTTAGCCAATCCGGAAGGGTGATTTCAACTGGGGAATTTATAAGTATACCGCTCATAAAATCGAAATTAAGGTAATCTGTGGTTAAGTGGATGTACGAAGACAATGCCATTGCCGCCTAATTGTTGCCTTAATTTGGCGGTAAAAGCAGTGTTAGAAGGATTTGCAAAGCAAGAAGAATTGCTATCTTATCCGGTTTGAGTGTCAACAATCATAGTTGGGAAAATGGAATTATGGCAAATGCAGCCCCCTAGCATCATTTGAGGCGAGTAATTATAATAAAAGTTTAAAAAATCTGTTTGAGAAGAAAAAAATCTTGACATTAATAGTATCTCAAGAAGCACTTAATGTCTCTAAATCGCCAGAACTATCACACATTCGCAATGTTGCTCCAGCAATTACGTGACTATACCACGACTGCTGAACTAAATGCGCCCGGACTGCGGCAGCGTGTGGCATCTTTGCAGCAAATGTTTCAGCAGCAGATTGTGCCTTTGGCTGATGAAGATGCTCAGACACCTTACAATTCAAGGGAACAGTCTTATCAAACCGAGATGAGCAAGCAACTGCGCTTATTGGAATTGGATGTAATGTTTTTCCAAGGAGCGAGGCAACCAGCTACTGCTCAAGCTAGACTCCAGACAATTAGCGATCGCTTGACTACTCTCATGCAATACTGCGAAGCAATACTGCAACAAGAATAAGCATAAAAAGGTAAAATTGGCAAGAAGTTTTTTTTTCTCGCTTTTACCTTCTCTGTTTATATTGTAAAGAAACATTACCTAAAAAAGTAACATATTTCATCTGCTAAGGTGTGGAAAATTTAACATTTGTCAGCACTTAGCTTGGGGTTTGGGAAGTTTTTTAGAGAATACTAGGACGAATGGTAAAATAGCCCCGGTGTACAGTCAGTGTTTCGGATGCCTACTGAAGCACGGGTTAGAAAGCTTATATCGTGTTTGCTATCAGATTGCACCGAATAAAGAGGTATTCTGATGAGTCAGATTAATTATGCTGATATGTCTGATGAAGAATTGAGGCAATACTTTCTCCAACATCGGCAAGACAAAATTGCACTTCAGGCATATCTAGATAGACTTAGTACACGTCCTTTGCAATGCGATCGCGACTTTAGACGATCCTGACTTTGATGTTAAAGTTCAAGCCGCAATTCGCGTTTCAAATGCAAGGAAGAAACAGCCAAGGCGAATCAGCTGTCTAATATAGCATTGTACATTCTTCGGTGTTGCATAAAGTTCGTAGTAAGGGCTTTAGCCCTTAAAATTGAGCGATAAATCGCTCACTACGAGAATACATCTGATACACTATCTGAAATTTGAAATTATAAAAGCGATTGTAGCGATCGCGCCAAATGATAAAATATGAATGAAGCTTTATTCCAAATCGAAAATCTGCGCGTTGCCTATCCTCACCGTGGTGATGAAGAACTTAGATGGGCGGTTGATGATGTCTCTTTTACTCTGCAACCCGGTGAAAGAATGGGATTGGTAGGAGAGTCAGGTTGTGGAAAATCAACTTTGGGACGTGCAGCGATGCGCTTATTACCCTCATCTACCCGTATTGAAGGACGGGTGATGTTTCAAGGGCAATCGGTATTTGATTTAAATCCGAATCAGTTGCGAAAATTTCGCGGAGAAGCGGTAGCGCTGATTTTTCAAGATCCGATGACACGGCTAGATCCGTTGATGACAATCGGTAAGCATTGTTTAGAAACTTTGAAGGCGCATTCACCTAGTTTATCAACTAAACAAGCGAAAGAAACAGCGATCGCCACTTTAGAAAAGGTGAAAATTCCTGCCAGTCGTTGGAATCAGTTTCCTCACGAGTTTAGCGGGGGAATGCGTCAAAGAGTAGCGATCGCTTTAGCTTTACTTCTCAACCCGAAGTTAATTGTTGCCGATGAACCGACAACGAGTTTGGATGTCACGGTTTCCGCACAAATTTTACAAGAATTAACACGATTGTGCGGTGAAGAGAATATGGGATTGTTGCTAATTTCTCACGATTTGGCAATGGTAGCAGAATATTGCGATCGCATTGGGGTGATGTATAACGGCAAAATGGTAGAAAAGGGTGCTACCGAATCTGTATTTAGAGAACCAACTCACGAATATACGCGATCGCTTTTGCAAGCAGCTTTGCACATTCAATCTGTGGATGAGTTAGGGAGTGGGGAGTTGGGAGTGGGGAGTGGGGAGTTGGGAGTGGGGAGTGGGGAAAATTCCCAATTACCCCTCCGGGGTTCGCCAGTCGCTCATGGGGGTAACGAACATGACCGCGCTGGCTCACCAATTACCCATTCTCAATCACCAATTTTGCGGGTAACGGAATTACAGCAACACTATAATATAGAACCTAGCTTTATTGAACGCCTATTTAAAGCGCAAACTCAGACAATTAAAGCAGTCGATGGTATTAACTTAGAATTATATCAAGGAGAAATTCTCGGATTAGTTGGTGAGTCAGGTTGCGGTAAAAGTACGCTATCGCGGACAATTTTGCAATTAATTCGTCCCACTGGTGGTAAAATCGAGTTTTTCGGAAAAGATTTAACTAACTTATCGAGTCAAGAAATTCGCTCTTCCAGAAGACAAATGCAAATGGTGTTTCAAGACCCTCATGCTTGTCTGAATCCGGCGATGACTGTAGGACAAAGTATCGCTGACCCTTTGTTAATTCATCATATCACCGATGCGGAACAAGCAAAAAAACAAGTGCTGTTAATGTTAGAGAAAGTCGGTTTAAAGCCGGCATCCGTATATTATCAGCGTTATCCATCTGATTTATCTGGGGGACAACAACAAAGGGTAGCGATCGCACGCGCTTTAATTACTCGTCCCAAACTGCTGATTTGCGACGAACCGGTGAGTATGCTAGATGCTAGCGTGCAATCGCAAGTGCTGGATTTGATGTTGCAACTAAAGGATGAGTTTGATTTAACTTATTTGTTTATCACCCATGATTTGTGGTTAGCGAGATTTTTGTGCGATCGGATTGCCGTGATGAATGGTGGTAAAATCGTCGAACTAGGTGCAACAAAACAGATTTTTGCCAATCCTCAACACCCCTACACCAAAACCTTACTAGCTGCTGCTCCCTTATTAGCACGAGCTTAATTAAATGTAGGGAATTGGGAATTGGTAATAGGGAATTGGTAATAGGTAATGGGTAATGGGGAATGGGTAATGGGAGATTTTTTCTATGCCCCATGCCCAATGCCCAATTCCCAATTCCCAATTCCCAATGCCCATTGCCCAATGCCCCATGCCCAATGCCCCATGCCCCATTCCCTACTCCCCTCTCTCAATCAACTTTGTGGTTTCTCCCCTCGAACCATATAGCTCAACGAATCTTTTAAACAGCCACATAGTTTCGTGACTTGCAGATTTATTTGAATGAAATAAACGCTCTACATTTTTATCAGCTAGACTACGTAAATAGGGCAAATCTTCAAACAGTGTCAAACACGCAGCAAAATGCAATATTACTTGCAATATTGGTTTATTCCATTCTAAATCGCTGTAAATATCTATAAAGAATTGATGCTCCGTATCCGTTAAAGGAAAGACGTTAAAGATAACAATTATTCTCTTGTTATTGTAAACCGGAATACTCAGTTCTACAGTATAAGGATTGTGCAGTATTAAATCTACCTCAACAATCGGTTGTCTCCAAATCTTCAAAGCATTTACTGGAGAATCTAAAACTGTTTGAAATTTGATTATTCCTCCAATATCTGTAGCTTCTACATGACTCACATTAATAACTTTCAAGTTATTCAAGCTAAACTTATGAACAGTTTCTAAATGCTTTAAGCTCAAGAGATGATAGATTTGGCAAAGATAAGGAAAAGGTAAAATGTACTCTTGGCTAATCATATGTCGCTTCTTCAAGTCAAAGTTGCTAACTTGACTCGGACATAGATATGTTTCAGTTCCATCACCGTTTAAGTTTGTCTCCGGTCGCAAATACAGCCAACTAAAAAACAAGAATGAGGCTGTCAATAGCTGGAGAATTTCTATCGGAGATAAATACCCGTCAGCTAATGCAGCAAGGCTTCTATCGCTGATTCCAAAAACCCAAGACGGAATACCGAAAAACCAGATACTATTTTTTATTTTCCCAACTAAAATAGCCAATTCTACTTCTACGGGCAGATTATTTTTCGGCTCGTTATTATCAGTCTGAATAAGATTACTAGGCATAATAATTTACTTCAGTCAAGTGATGTAAATAAAATTAAATCTTGCTTGTAATGACATATATGGCAAAAATATCCTTTCACTAACCTCTACCTATAGTTGTAGTTAGTTACCTCATGAATAACAAGATAAAAATAAGATAGATTATTTATAACAGATGTTTCTAAAGGAGGAATTATTCTTAGTTAATTATAAGTATAATTATAGCTGAAGACGGAAGATTGAAGTGTTAACTAATTAGCGTATTCGCCGCTACAAAATCAATAAATAATATTAGGTAGTTGCATCATGCATAAAATTTCACAACAGACTGCACAAGCCGCAGAGAAACACGCTCTTGCTTCACAAAAGCATGGAAAATCAATTGAAGAAGTGGGTAAGGCTTTACAAGAGGGTGAGCATCCGGATATCGAACTTGGCAAACGCATCGAAGCGCAAGGAAAAAGTATCCAAAAGCAAGCGCAGGAAAACCATTTGAAGGCAGAGAAAATTTCCGAAGAGGGCTACTCAACAGAAGCATATTTAGAGTATTCACAGGGGCATATAGACGCAATAGAGACTCATATTGAGGCAGTTAAGGCTTATCAAGAGGCATTGGCGGCTCGTTTACACAAAAGTAATAATTCTCAAAAGCCAGGAGAAAATTGAGTCATCGCAGGCAAACATTTAATTCTCGCTTTGGATTAATATTTAAGCAAAGCACAAATTGCTTTTTAAATGGTGAGCCTGCATCGTTTTAGCGAATAAAAGTGCTGTTGTGTGATTAAATTCTGACACAGCTGTAGAATTGCTACTTCTAAGGTTGTATTATTCTTAAATATTTTCTTAAAAGACGGCTGCAATGACTATCCGCCATGCCACTGAAACTGACTTGCCAACAATTGTAGCGATTTACAATGCGGCAATTCCTAGCCGCATGGCAACTGCTGATTTAGAGCCGGTGTCTGTAGCGAGTCGGTTGGCTTGGTTTAGTGGGCGATCGCATAACATCCGCCCAATTTGGGTAATAGAAGTAGAAGGTGTAATTGCCGGCTGGCTCAGTTTCCAATCGTTTTATGGACGACCAGCTTACCATACCACTGCGGAAATTAGTATTTATATTGCCCCTGCATATCATCAGCGTGGTTTGGGACGGCAACTTCTAGCACAAGCAATTCATCAAAGTCCTAGTTTGGGTTTAAACACTTTATTAGGTTTGATTTTTGCCCACAATCAACCTAGTTTAAAACTGTTTGAAAAATTCAGCTTTCAACCTTGGGGTTACTTACCTCAAGTCGCACAACTGGACGGTATTGAACGCGATTTAGTAATCATGGGACTGCGAATTAAATAGATATTGTTTAATAAAAATTATCTTTACCAAACAATGTTACCAAAAAGGATAAAGGATGAAGTATGAAGTATGAAGCGTAAATTGGGAATTATTTCATCGTTCAGACTTCACAATAAATGCCCTTTTTTTCATACTTCATACTTCTCCAAAGGAGACGCTGCGCGAACACACTTCATACTTTTTTCATCCTTTATACTTCATACTTCATCCTTTAGATGCACGCTTTGTGTATATTGAATTTAGAACAAGACAATTAAACGATAAATTCTATGTCTACATATAACGAAGTACGCCGTCTAGCCCAAAGCCTCACCCCTGATGAACAAATGCGGCTGATTGAGGATTTATCAAGGTCAATTCGTCAAAGAGTTACACTGACACCTAAGCCAAAGCGTAGCATTCTTGAATTGGAAGGGTTGGGTAAAGAAATCTGGAATGGCATTGATGCTCAAGAATATGTCAATCAGGAACGCGACTCATGGAATGGATAGTTCAGTTACAAGGGACAATTGTAGGCTTGGATACCGCTTTCAACATTGTGATCGCTTTGAAATTTTGCCCGGAGTAAAAGTTGATGAGAAGGCGATCGCACAACTTTTTGAATCCATTAAGCAAACATAACACTATCATCTTTGAGTAAAAATATTATTACCAAATCGGTTCCAGATTCAATACAAACCCAGGCAGCACATCTTCCCCTGATAAACTAACAGGAGATTCCAACACCTCAACATCTTGTCCAATGCGATAAATCTCTACTTGTCGAGATTTGCGATTAATTAACCAACCCAAACGCGCACCATTATCTCGATATTCTCGCATCTTTTCTTGAGTTTCTCTCAAACTATCAGTCGGTGAAA
>NZ_JTCM02000071.1 GCF_000817785.2 Hassallia byssoidea VB512170
TTGCATTGTTAATGCATCGGCTTGCATTGTTAATGCATCGGCTTGCATTGTTAATGCATCGGCTTGCATTGTTAATGCATCGGCTTGCATTGTTAATACTAAGTACTGAGACAAAATTAATTACACACATTGAAATCCTACTCCGTATTCCCCGACTCCACGAATGAATTTAATTTTGTCCAACTACTTAAGCTTCTCCCACCGCATCGATCGCTGCTTCTAAGGCGATCGCCACATGGGTCCAATGAGTCCCCCCTTGACAATAAACCACATACGGCTCCCGCAATGGACCATCGGCGGAAAACTCCGAAGTACTACCCTCAATAAACGTTCCTCCAGCCATCACTACCTGGCTTGAGTACCCAGGCATTTCATCGGGAACGGGGTCGAGGTAGGAACCGATGGGAGAATGCTGTTGTATCGCTTTACAAAAGGCAATCAGCTTTTTCGCGGAACCCAGTTTAATTGATTGAATCACATCGCGGCGGGGCGCAAAAGGTGCGGGATTCACCGGATAACCGAGTTTATCAAACACATAACCGGTGAGGTGAGTGCCTTTCATTGCCTCTCCTACCATTTGCGGAGCGAGAAATAAGCCTTGGAAGAGAATGCGATTTTGGTCGAAAGTCGCACCACCATAACTACCAATTCCCGGTGCGGTAAGGCGACATGCGGCTGCTTCTACTAAGTCGGCGCGACCGGCGACGTATCCGCCAGCGTTGACAATTGTACCACCAGGATTTTTAATTAATGACCCCGCCATCAAATCAGCACCTACGGCTGTGGGTTCTTGAGTTTCGATAAATTCGCCATAGCAATTATCTACAAAACAAATGGTGTTGGGATTTTGCTGTTTGACTATGTGGATAATTTTTTCAATCTCCGCAATTGATAAACTTGGACGCCACGAATAGCCACAAGAACGTTGAATTAATACTAAGCGAGTATTTTCTTCTACCCCTTGGCTTAAAGCTTGCCAATCGATTGTTCCTTCAGGGGTTAGATTCAATTGTCGGTAATTTATGCCAAAATCAAGAAGAGAACCTTGATTTTCACTGCGTAAACCAATGACTTCTTCGAGAGTATCGTAGGGTGCCCCGACTACAGCAAGCATTTCATCTCCAGGACGGAGGACACCATATAAAGCACAAGCGATCGCATGGGTTCCGGATACAAACTGCACCCGCACCACCGACGCCTCAGCACCCATCACATCCGCAAAAACTTTATCTAAAGTTTCTCGTCCTAAATCATCATGACCATAACCACTTACACCAGCAAAATGGTGTGCCCCTACACGGCGATCGCGAAATGCATCCAGCACTCGTTTCAGATTATGCTTGACCTGAGCGTCAATTCCAGAAAAAATCTGTAACAGTGCCTGTTCTGCTTCTTGCAGCACATCAAAGCTGTTCATCTGTTCCTCTTAAAAAAAAATACACATGCGGATCTTTCGATCTCGCGGTTCCTAACGTTCATTCATTTCCTACTCAGGTGATTACTGCATGACAATTGCTGCCTCAACTAAATCTCAAATTAACTGGGTTAACACCCTCTTTTTCCTTGCTCTGCACATCGGAGCTTTATTTGCACTGCTTCCTAGTAACTTTAGCTGGAAAGCTGTTGGCGTCGCTTTATTTCTTTACTGGGTGACTGGTGGCTTAGGTGTTACTCTCGGATTTCACCGTCTTGTGACTCACCGCAGTTTTCAAACTCCCAAGTGGCTAGAATATTTTCTCGTATTTTGCGGGACACTCGCCTGTCAAGGTGGACCCATTGAGTGGATCGGTACACACAGGATACACCATTTGCACTCTGACCAAACCGCCGATCCGCATGATTCCAATAAAGGCTTTTGGTGGAGTCATATGGGTTGGCTAATTTATCATTCCCCCGCTCATGCGGAAGCTCATCGCTTTACTAAAGACCTCAACGACGACCCAGTTTATCAGTTTTTACAAAAATATTTTATTCTCATCCAATTTGGGCTGGGTGGACTGCTTTTGTTAATCGGTGGTTGGTCGTTTGTTGTTTGGGGAATTTTTGTTCGCATTGTCTGGGTTTATCACTGCACTTGGTTGGTAAACAGCGCTACGCACAAATTTGGCTACCGCACGCACGATAGTGGCGATCGCTCAACTAATTGCTGGTGGGTAGCTGTTTTAGTATTTGGCGAAGGTTGGCACAATAACCACCACGCTTATCAATACTCGGCTCGTCACGGGCTGGAATGGTGGGAAATCGATTTAACATGGATGACAATTCAACTGCTGCAAGCACTTGGTCTAGCTACGAATGTAAAGCTGGCACCTGGAAAGTAGCAAGTCAGTCATTAGTCAATGATTAATAGTCAATAAACTCTTGACTTTTGACGCTTGACTAATGACTAATAATAAAAGACTTTCACCAATATAGATTCGTAAATACCGAAAAAGCGGACAAAAGCGATTTACTGGTGCGCTATGCTCAGTTAGGTTGCTATAATCCTAAGCGATTATGTAATGTTACGAAACTTTGCAATCAGTCTGTAGAGACATGAAAACTCGTGTCTCTTAATCGGTAGTGTGAGGTTTGTTGTCTATCAGGTATTCATGACTACATCAACAATCAGCAGCCAACAAGAAGCTCGTGACTTTGATAATTCCGACCTGAAGCTTAAAGATATTATCAAAACCCTGCCACGAGAATGTTTTGTACAGAATCGTCGCAAAGCTTGGACAACAGCAATAATCAGTGTCTTGATGGTAAGCCTTGGCTACTTAAGCCTGATATTTTCTCCTTGGTTTCTCTTACCCGTAGCGTGGCTTTTCACAGGAACCGCGTTGACGGGTTTTTTTGTGATCGGACATGATTGTGGTCATCGTTCATTTGCCAAACGTCGTTGGGTAAATGATGTGGTAGGGCATTTATTTATGATGCCGTTGATTTACCCGTTCCACAGTTGGCGGATTAAGCATAATTATCATCACACTCATACCAATAAGCTAGACGAAGACAACGCTTGGCATCCCATCAGAACAGAAGTGTTTGAAGGTTGGGATAAAACCCGACAGTCTGCCTTTGAGGTATTCATCACTAAACGCTTGTGGTGGGTAGGTTCAGTTGGACATTGGGCGGTTGTACACTTTGATTGGCGAAAGTTCCAAACAAAAGAGCATAACAGTGTTAAACTTTCTGTGGCTGTAGTAGCTATTTTTGCTGCGATCGCTTTCCCGACTCTCATCGCTACAACCGGTATTTGGGGTTTTGTCAAATTTTGGCTGATACCCTGGCTGGTCTACCATTTCTGGATGAGTACCTTTACTATTGTTCACCATACCGCTTCAGATGTTCCTTTTGTGGAAGCTTCTAAGTGGAATGCTGGAATAGCACAGCTATTTGGCTCAATTCACTGCGATTACCCACGCTGGGTAGAATTCCTTTGCCACGATATTAATGTTCACGTCCCCCATCACATTTCTACTGCTATTCCCTCTTATAATTTGCGGATGGCTTATCGCAGTATCCAAGAAAATTGGGGCACGTATCTACATGATGAATGTCGGTTTTCTTGGTCTTTAATGAAGCAAATTACAGACCAATGTCAACTGTATAGAACCGATAGTGGCTATAAGTCTTTTAACGACTATTACGCAGGACGATAAAAAAGCCTGAAGTATCAAGATAAAGCATGATAAGTTTAGATTTTCATGCTTTATTCTTCATGCTTTCAAATAGATTCTGGCAATCATCCATACACGCAAAGTGTTAGATACATTGCCAGATATATTCATCCTGCAAACAAACAAAAACTGAAACATACCTCAAACAGTTCGTTGAGGAGGTTAAATTTCATGCGTCCAAAAATGTCCGGTTCATTGACTACAACAAAATCAAGTGCAATTAGATACAATTAAATTAGATAATCCTCAGAACTCGAATGAGGATACAACCAACCTGCCCTTCACTCTTGGTGATTTGAAAGCGGCAATACCCGCTGAATGTTTTCAGCCTAATGTTGGCAAATCACTTTATTATTTTTTTCAAGACATCTTGATTATTGGTCTGCTTTATGCAGTAGCTCATTACCTGGACTCTTGGTATTTCTTTCCGATTTTCTGGGTAATGCAAGGAACGATGTTTTGGGCTTTATTTGTAGTTGGACATGACTGCGGACACCAATCTTTTTCTAAAAAGAAATGGCTGAATGATTTGATTGGTCATCTTTCGCACACACCGATACTCGTTCCTTATCATGGTTGGCGAATTAGTCATAGAACTCACCACTTAAATACTGCCAGTCTGGAAAATGATGAAAGCTGGTATCCTGTGAGTGAATCGCAGTACAAAGCGATGCCTTGGGATGAAAAGATAGGTCGATATTATGTGTTTTTATTGGCTTATCCGGTGTATTTATTTATGCGGAGTCCTAATAAAGAGGGTTCCCACTTTCACCCCAACAGCCCACTTTTTAAACCTTCAGAAAAATGGGATGTCATCACCAGCAGTATCTGGTTAATTTGCATGGTGAGTTTACTAGCTTTAGGAACTTACCAATGGGGTTGGATGTGGTTGTTGAAATACTATGCTGTACCCTATCTTGTGTTTATCATGTGGCTCGACTTGGTGACATTTTTGCACCACACCGAAGCAGATATTCCCTGGTATCGTGGCGAAAATTGGACTTTTCTTAAAGGTGCTATTTCCACCATTGACCGCGATTATGGTTTTATTAACCATATCCATCATGATATCGGTACTCATGTAGCTCACCACATTTTCTTGAATATGCCTCACTACAATTTGAAAAAGGCTACTGAGGCTATTAAACCAATTTTGGGTGACTACTACCGCAAATCTGAAGAGCCAATTTGGAAATCAGTTTGGCGCTCATCTCTTAGTTGTCATTTTGTCCCGGATACTGGAGATAAGGTTTACTATACTTCTAATAAGAAATTAGCGAAAAGCTAATACTATTTTGGAGCCATAGAAGTAGGGTGCGTTACTTCGTTAACGCACCCTACTTTTAACTTTTCTTATCGACATGTACATATAACGTATATGAAATTAATTATCAACCAATCTTCACTCTCGAAAGTTAAGCCAGAATATCAAAAACTGCTTAACGACTTGCGAGAAAAAGTAGAAAATCGCTTTGGTGTTGACTTGTGTGCTTATTATCTTTTGGGTAGTGTTGGACGTGGGGAAGACCGTCCAGGAATTTCAGATATGGATACAGTAGTTATTCTGCGACGTGGTATCACTGATGACGATGAAGTATGGGAAAAAGAAATCAAAGACGAATTTGAACCACAGTATCCTAAACTTGAGCGTCTTGACATCAGTTCTATGGAAGAAAAAGAATTTGATGACCCAAAAGCAGAACGATTGAGATTTATCTTCAAAACGGATAGTGTGTTGATTTGCGGTGAAGATATTACAGCCAACTTTTCATCATATCCGCCAGGATTAAAATTAGCAAAACTTTTGAATGGTAATTACTACAAAGCATTAGAGGAGATACAAAAAAATATTATAGAACCAGATGAAGATGACCGAAAGAATCCTAAATATCTAATGGAATACGTGCGGTGGTTCTCAAAAAAAGTGTTGCGTTTGTGTTTGGGTATTGTCATGGTAGATGAGCCATTCTACACCAGAAATATGCAGGAAATGACGCAAAAGTTTTCGGAATATTATCCGTATTATCAGCCGCAAGCAGAAACAGCTTTACGTCAATATGTGGAACCAACTAATGATGTAGGCGAAGCACTTGATTTTCTTAACGAAATGAGGGCAACTATATATCAACTGGCGGATGAAAAGTTAGCATAAAAGTAGAAAGTATAAAGTAGGGTGCGTTACACTGCGTTAACGCACCGTTTTATTATGGTGCGTTACGGCGCAAAAGCCTCAAATATGCATATCATTAGAGCGAGTTTGAAAGGACACCATCTTCTCTCAATCCGCGACCTTACGACTAAAGACATTAAATCCATATTTTCTCTAACCAGCGACATGGAGAAAATCGTGCGCGATCGCCGTTGCATCGATTTTCTTCACGGCAAGATCATGGCTACCATATTCTTTCAACCGAGTACGCGAACGCGCTTGAGCTTTGAATCGGCGATGTTTCGTCTCGGCGGTTCGGTCTTGACTTTCGGTAATCCGGAGGCAACGCGGGCTGGCACGAAATGCGGCGAGACTTTAGCCGATACTGCCCGCGTGATAAACAACTACGCCGATTTAGTAGTTATTCGTCATCCCTTGGTCGGGTCCGCAAACTCCTTCGCGCAATACGCTGATGTTCCAGTCATCAATGGTGGTGATGGTGAAGGTCCGGGATCTGAACATCCAACTCAAGCGCTGATCGATCTCTACACCATCTCGAAGGTCTTTGGACAGATTAACGGGATTACAATGCTGATCGTAGGGGGGATGCAAATACGTGTTGGGCACTCGCTCTTGCTGGCGATCGCCAGATTTTTTCATGTGCGGATTCTTATCCATTGTCCAGATTCATTGTGGCTTTCAAAAGACGAAGAAGCGGAACTGAGGATGCTAGGTCTCAATTATCACCGTGTCGAGTCAATGGAAGAAGCGCTGCTGGAAGCCGATGTCATCTACCATAATGGTTGGAAGGAAAGCACTCCGGAGCCGATTCCAGATGAGTATCAGATCACGGCAGCAAAGCTTACTCGTGTTCCCAAACACGCGATTGTGATGGACGCTTTGCCTCGAACAGGTGCGATTTCACCCGATGTTGATACAACACCTTATGCTTGCTATTTCAAGCAAGCATCGAATGGTGTGCCTATTCGGATGGCGCTCTTGGCGCATCTCTTAGGATAATGAAATATATAATAAATCTCTGCGTGGGCTAAATACAGACAAAGCCTATTTGCGTGGGCGTGCATTAGGCGCATCTTCATACAGAAATGGCATTACAATGCCAAAAGCCTCAAAACTGCTTAGATTTTCTTACACTATGCACAAGAGCGGATTTTACTTTTAAATCATATTAAACAAGCTTTTTCTCAAAGAAAAGACTCAACGAATCTGGTTTATAATCACCGAATGCAGGAATTCTGTAAAAGCCAAGCTTTTCATACAATCCAATAGCTTCTAGTTGATAGATACCTGTTTCTATACGCAGTGTGTAAATATTCGCTTGCTTTGCGGATAGTTCTATCTCATTAAGGATTTTCTTACCAATTCCTTTACCGCGAAAGGCTGGTTTAATATACATCCGCTTTACTTCAGCATAAAGGGGTGCAAATAACTTTAAAGCACCACAGCCTACTGGCTTATCGTCTAATTTAGCAAGAAAAACGGTAACAGATTTATTAAGCAAAGCCTGAATATTAAGACCGTGCCTACTCTCAGGAGGATAAAGAGCCGCCAAATGATTGTCAAGTTCTGTAATCAATTCTTGAATAGCAGCACAAGTCGGATTTTCTGGATAAATTACCAATTTGGAACTCATAACTAAATAATTCCGCAAAGATAGGAAACCCAACCTACAATTATTCTTAACTCCTAACTTTTAAAACCGTCCATTTCCCTGGACAATATGCTTGACAGTCGTCAAAGTTTCTAAACTAATCAAACCGCGTCGATGACCTTTTTGATTAGACATTCCTAAAAATACTGAGTCTCCCCGCGAGGGGTTGCGAGAAAAACGCGGGGAAGCGTTGATGTAGGTAGAAGCGCTGTTGACTCCTAAAGCAAATTGCCGACTTTCCTGATAAGATTCGGTGACAATGCAATCGGCATGACCGCTGCTGTATTGATTAATCCAGGCGATCGCTACTTCTAAACTATCCACCAATTTAAAGGCTACTGTCTTAGTTAAATAAGCACTTCCCCACTCAGTATCTTTAGCTAGCTGCAACTGAGGAAAGGCTTCTACTAGTTCGGCATCTGCTTTAATTTCAAAGCCTTTTTCTTTCAAGCTGTTCCACAAAACTGCTAAGGATGACGGTAAAGCTTGGCGATGAATTAATACTTTTTCTATGGCGTTTACTGGGTCTGGTTCGCTTTGATAGCTGTCTAAAATCACTCCCCGCACCATTTCCAAACTGCCATTCAGCGACCAGTAAAGGTAACAGTTGCCCATTCCTGATTTTAACACAGGAACGGTTGACTGTCGCACTACTTGTTGTACTAAGCTAGAACGTCCGTAGGGAATGACTAAATTCAGGTATTGGTCTTGGTTGACTAAATCTCGAATTGAAGCTCCATGTTCGGCGCTGACTAATTCTAAACAGCCTGATGGTAAATTAACTTCGGCGATCGCACTTTGCAAGGCGTTAGCGATCGCCGCGTTAGAATGACTAGCTTCAGCACCACCTTTGAGAATGATACTGTTGCCGGTTTTGATGCATAAACCTGCGGCGATCGCTCCTAAATCGGGAAACGCCTCATAAATAAATGCAATCACTCCCAAAGGCATTAACTGCGAGTAAGTTTGGGAATCGTCTAATTGATAGTCGGCGTTTCTCACCCGTCGCAGCGGATCTGGCAATTCCCCCAACCTTTGCAAAATCTCCACTGTCGTTTCTAAGCGTTGTGGAGTTAGCTTCAGCCAGTCCAAAATCAACTCAGGCACCGCCATTTCCCGACTTGCTTCTAGATCCAAGGTATTTGCCTCTAGAATGTCATCAAACGAGCGGTTAAGCGCCTCTGCCATCGCCAACACAGCGCGACTGCGATCTGCTCCCCTGGTGATGCCCAATTTGAGGGAAGCTAGATAAGCGCGAAAAGCGCTTTTCATGGGTTCGGGGCGATCGTCAAAAACTTCAATCACCATTGTTAACGTCTGTAGGTTAGCCAGACCATCAGTGCGGGTAAGATAGCCAAAAGCACCGCGACCATTGCCCAAGCAATTATGCTGGAACCATTTGCCAATTTTAGTGCTAATGGCAGCCATATAATCACTAGCACGAAAATGATACTTAGCGCTATGGGCAGATAACTTTCTCCAAACCGAGGATGCACAACATGCCAACTAGAACCTGTCCAGCGCCAAGCTCGCTTGTAAGGATAGGTGGTGGAAAGTTGCTCTAGCACAATACCATTATCTTGCACTACAAAGATTTGCTGACAGCGATCGCAACCAAAGGCATCCGTCAACGTAATCGGAATTAAGCGTCCCCGACGACGACAGGGACACGGATATTCATTGTTAAAGTCTATTTTTTCGGCTTTTTGGGATTGCACAACCGACTTAATAACTTGAGCGTGTTTATCAAAATATACGAGAATAACTTTCTTTATGGCAAATGCCATAGGGGGTAGCTATTTTCGTAACAACTTTTTATATCAATAGCGTAGGTAGAGAAAACTTGCCACAATTTATCTTAATGGATTTGCCTATTCACACAAATCGGACATCTGACAGCAAAGTTTTAAGAAATTCTTTCATTTGTGGCTTTCAAAGTAATGCACGTTGCCTTTTTCGCACATTTATTGTATGGGGGATATCTAGTATTGTAACGCGATCGCCAAAACTTTGTTCCGGCAACTCAATTGTGGTAGGTGTGAGCAATGTGCCGTGAATAATCTTTATTGCTAACCTTGGATTTTCTCAATATCAGTCAGTTGGTGTTAATGATTGCCCCCACATATCTTTTCTTTAATTTTATTCTCAATCAAGCGATTTGCACTCTTTAAGAATTTAATTTAACTTTCGTTACCTTTAATTAAGTCTAATACACCCTACACAAAACATGTTATCTATAATTTGACTCTTGGGCAAGAGCGATCGCCCTATAAATCAAATTGATATACCCAGGCTAAAGTTATCTAGGTTAGTGCAGATATGGATAACGCCGCAGACATCAAAAAAATCCCCATCCTCCCTGAGTTCACGATGGGTTAAGTTGAGTCACACACTGCGTTTGACTGTATCATAAGACAGCAAATTCTTGCTCTCATTAACCCTCGTAGAGACGTTCGGTCCGGAACGTCTCTACAATATGTGTAATTTCCCAAACATGATGTAATATGTCATCCCAATTTTGTCTTGAAAACTTCAGACACATTCTGCAACAACATCTCGCGCACCGAATCCAAATTATTTGGTTTTGATGACTCAGTTAAAGTTCTTGTTTTCAACTGATTTGGATCTGACTTTTCGCTCTTTAAAGCTTCGGCTAATTGCTGATAAAGTTCCGGGTTTGTCGCAAAATAAAAAGCTAACTCTTGTCCCACCTCTTTCAATCGCTGTGGTAATTGAGTTTCTGTTGTTTGCAACAGTTCAGCAAGACTAGCTTGCAGTTTCTTGTTATCTTCAACCACTTCCATAAAATTAGTTTCTTCTTGACTGTCAAATACTTGCTCCTCAAACAGATGAGCGAAAGTATCGAGTTTTCCGCTGTCTATAGCCGGATGTTGTTCTACTTGCGCTGGGGCAATAATTGAACGAGTAATATCATCAGGTAATGGTGCTGCGAGGACTTTTTCTGCATTAACAATTCCTGCACCAAATTTATTCGGCTTCCATGTAGGAAATTGCTCGCAACTATCACGCAAAATTTGATTAAAGATAAAAGGAATTTTTTCGGCTCCATAGCGTTGGATGAGTTGATCTCTTCCATGATATGACAACCATAAAGCCGCTATACCCGCGACTTGGGGAGTACATAAAGAAGTGCCGGTACCTGGTTCAACGTCATATTCAATTTCACCGTTTTTCTTTTTAGTTTTTGCACACCAAACTCCATCACAAGGCGCCGTGACATCAACTTGCTGTCCCCGCGCTGAACCCTTCCAGATTTCACGCTGCACATCACAGCCAGTAACAGCAATCACTTCTTCATAGGCAGCGGGCCAAACTACGTAAGGAACAAAGTTACCAGCAGCTGCTACTATAATTAAACCTCGTTTTTGAGCATAAGTTATCGCACTTCGCAGCCGTTTGTTGAACAAACCACTACCCAAGCTAATTGAGAGGACATGAGCACCATTATCCGCTGCATACTCGATCGCTTTAGCTAGATTAACTACGCTCAACAGTATAACTGAGTAACATACTCGTAAAGGTATTATTTTCGCGCCCGGAGCTACTCCCGTCATTCCTTTTCCGCTTGGATAATTGCGTTGTGCTCCTCTTGGACTACTCATCAAACTAGATGTGTATGTACCGTGACTTGGAGCGGGTAACAATACCCCTGAAGGTGCTTCGAGTTCGTCTTTAGCGTCTTTGTCGTTCTTGAGAAAATCGTAGCCTTTTTTTACAAGTATATTGGTAATAATTTCCGGGTGTTGGGTATAACCTGTATCCGGTAGCCCGATAATAATTCCGTGTCCTGGTGGTCGATTCGGGTCAGGGAAAAAGCGTGACCATGCCTCAAATACGCGCATCTGTTTGAGACTCCATTCGACATCAGTGTTAAGATTATCTATTGAGCGTTCCATGACAACTTCAGGCTCAAGATTGAAGTCTTGGCGATCGCTTAAAGGAACTGCAAACAATGGCTGTGCATCCACAACTCCTGGTTGAGAACGCAGATTATAAGACTTATCCCAAGCATCTTTGACTGACAAAACTTCTTTGTTAAGAGTGACTTCAAACTCAGTCAGATTATCACCGATTTCTTCAACATTCCAATCTAAACCAAATGCTTCGGTGACGATTTCCTGGACTCTTTGCTTTTGTCCCGGCATTGCCATCTCTAGAAAAAATCCTTCAAACTTAGGACTTAAGTCATTTGGATTGTTTAGGCGATCGCTAATATCCATAAAATTCACCTTTAGTAATATAGCAGATACAAGACTTACGTAACTGTTGCAGCACCCACGAGTTGAAAAAAGACTGGAGAAGTCAGTGGTTCATCTAAGCGTGAGATAACCGCCTATTACATGCTAAAAACATCTGCATTTTAACCGTTTTTAGGTTCTGATTTGACAAATTACTACGTATATTTACATTTTGCAAAGTATGTGCATTTAGAAAAAATTAACTTTTACACTGCATAATCTTGCATAATTTCCATTGCTCAGTCGTTAACTTAACAATCGGCTACTATCTACTGAATGCGCTGATAATATTTTTGAGAATGCAAATACAAGCCATCAACTGCTAGAAATATTAATTATTTTTAAATCTTAATAATTGAATCCAAGATTATTGTTAATATTTATGAGTAACATTTTGTTTAATTAGGGTAATAAAAGATGAAAATTAGCGCACGCAATGCTATCAAAGCTACTGTGAAAAAAATTGAACCAGGCTCTATTAATACTGAAGTAGTATTAGAAATAGCACCTGGAGTAGAAATAACAGCAATAATTACAAAACATTCAGGAGAGACGCTAGGACTTGCAGAAGGCAAAGAAGCTTATGCAGTAATTAAATCAACCGATGTAATGGTAGCTGTAGAATAGATATTTAGCGACTAGATCAACAAACGATTTAGATTTAGAAACCCGACTTATTAAAGAAGTCGGGTTTCTGGGCATGGTTGTCACTTTGAGAAAATACAAAATTAAATTTTGCTGCCAATATTTAAATTCTTAATTATTAGAAACTCAAAGAAATTAACGGTTCTTCAGTCCTTAGCGATCGCAATATCGCTGGACTTAATCAGCGCATATGCTTCTGTTCCCTCATATAGTTCTAAATCATCCGCTGATGCTGTAGTAATAACCGATGTTAACTCAACTTCGTGAATTACCTTTATCGTCACTTGACTGTTAACTTCTCCGCGAATAACTTGTTTTACCACACCTTTAAGAATATTGCGAGAGCTAACTTTTAAAGGTTTCTTTTGAGTACTAATTTCTATGCGTGGAGTATCAGCACCTTTTTTCTTTGTTTGCTTGGTTGGTGGTGGTGCTGACGGTGGAGAGGAAAGCGTATTTAAACCCCGCACTAGTTCCCGCAAAATCTCCGTCTTAGTGCGCTGAGACTGCTGACAGAACTCTTCGAGAATTTTCCGTTCCTCGTCAGATGTTTGAAAAGTGATCCATCCTTGTTCTTTTCTTGGCATATTTATACCAATTTTATTGGTAATTTTTTCGTTGTGCTGGTAAGATACTACCAAGCGTTAATTTTACGCAAAAAGTTTCTTTAATTACAATTTGACCATAAAAAGCAGACGAATTCTGGCTTTCATTAGCATAATGCTGGCAATTAACTTGCCGCTGCTAACTCCATCTTCTGTAGTAGCACAATTTAACTGCACCTTGCTGGTATCAGGTGGATACTTTCAAGCTAGCAGGACAGGTAGTTCTGTGGTACTCGCAGCATTTTAGCAAAAAACGGTCTAGTCTTGATAGTGCCAAAGAAAGTTGGCGGTATAACGATTTGATTTGATTGCTAGCTTCTGTCTGCTTCCCAAAATAGTAATAAACCACCGATAAAAACCACAAGGAAAGCGACTGGAAATATATTTCCATTTACTATTGCTGAACTAAATACGGCTGCTATTAAACTGATACCAAACACGATAATTACCAAACCTAAAGATTTTCTTACCATAGATTTCAAACACCCTTGAAATATTTATGCAAGTTTTAGCTTTTCATCAGCTAGCGATATAATTAAACCTTCATATGAGAGCGCAAACATTATCAAATTGAAATGGTAACATCACTCGTCACATCTGTTGAAATCTGCAAACCTGGATTTTAATTGTGCAAGTTGAAAAATATCTGAAATAAAAGATACAATTTTCTATGCTTATTTGTAGTAAGGGCTTCAGCCCTTAAAACCGAAGTTATGAGGGATAGAGCTGCTCACTACCAATCAAGAGAGTATTTTCTGTTTACAGATAATTCAATCTGTTTTTACCTGTCTTTCTAGAAACCACGCTAACGCGGCTAATCCTAATAATAATGGTGTCAACCAATCGCCCCAACGTACATAAAAAGTCTGCGTTTGTCGGCGATAAATTGTTTCGACGTGAGTTTCGTAAGTATTGTGTCCAGATATCCACAAAGTTCTGCCGTGAGGATCAACAAAAGCTGAATATCCCGTATTCGTTGCCCGCACTCCCCATCTATCAGTTTCAATTGCCCGCATGATATCTTGGGCATGGTGTTGAGCGGGCATGGCAGCGCTGTAATGGGCATCGTTAGAAGGGCTAAGTATAAATTGTCCACCTGCGGCAGCTTGACGGCGGAATTGTTCGGAAAAAGCAGATTCGTAACAAATACCAACAATAGCACGACCAAAAGGTGTGTTAAATACTTGATTTGATGAGCCGGGAACTTGGTGTTCGTCTAAAGGTGATAACCGCTGAATAATACCACCTAAAATTTCCTCAAAGGGAACATACTCGCCAATAGGAACTAACTTTGCTTTGTCGTAACGGCTGAAAATTTCTCCGTTACCAGTAAAGGTAAATAAGCTATTTGTATAACTGCGTCCTCGTTCTCCAAAAGCGCCAATCCAAGCAACTACGCCTTTTTCTCGTATTGCTGAGATGAGGGAAGTATTCTTTAAGTCACGCTGGAAAAAAGGTAAAGCTCCTTCTGGAGTTAAAACTGCATTTATACCTTGATTTGCTAATGTTAAATATCCAGTAGTGTAACCTTCAATAGCGCGACGAAAACCTTCAGGGTAAAGCTTGATTTCGTTGGGGACATTCCCCTGAATAATTCCTACTTTTAAGGCGGTTTCTGGTGGTTGCGTGAGGGGACGGCTGTATAAACTAAAGCCGATGAGGTGGATAATAAGGCAAAAGGCAAAAGGTAGAAGGTAGAAGAAAGAATTTTTACTTCTACCTTCTACCTTTTTACTTTTTCCTTGTATCCAAGCTTCGGCAACCAAGCCATTCACGGCGACAATTGCCGCTGTCACCGCACTTGAGCCTGAAAGTTGACCTAAATGTAAAATTACGAGATTATACGGAGCTTGAGTGTAAGAAATAGTAGTCCACCACAAAGCGCCATTACTCCAAAGTGATTCTAACCCGCACCAAAGGGCTGTGCCAATGAGAAGGCGAGTAAATTTATTTTGGCTGGAAATCGTTCTCATGGCGATCGCCCAAATAGCGACTAATGCGGCACCCCACAAAGTTATGAATGTCCAACAAAATAAGGCTATTCCCAAACTCGCCAACCAAGGAACGCCCATCCAAGTCATCGGATGAATTCCAGTAATCCAGGATAGGGCAAGACCGTGATAACCTATACCCCACAATAAAGGGGAAAGGGGAAAGGGGAAAGGGGAAAGGGGAAAATTCTTTCTTTTCCCTTCTAACTTTTTACTTTCTTCTATAACTAATACCCATAGGGGGGCTAGGGCTATCCAAGCTAAGAACCATGCATTAAATGGGGCAACGGTAAGCCCCATAAAAATACCGCTAATTAAAGCAGCTATGAGTTTTGAGTTATGAGTTTTGAATTGGAAATTTTTTAAACTCATAACTCTTACTCCGTTCTTTTAACTCCTAACTTTTGTACAGACGTTCGGTGTGGAACGTCTCTACTCCCAACTATTCCACCTCTGCTACATCAACAGTATCGGGTGTGACATCACCACTATCGGGGGGAACGATCGCTACTCCGGTAATTGCGTCCTCTTCGTCTAAACGCTGCACTCGCACTCCAGTGGCAGATCGCGATTGGACAGAAATGGCATTTGTCGCCTGTCGGATAATAATACCGCGATTAGTAACCATCATGATTTCGTCGTCGCTGTTGACAATGTGCAAAGCCGCCAATTTGTCTTTGGTTTTGCGGTTTTTGAACTTGGTTGCCATTAAACCTTGACCGGCACGATTTTGCAAGCGGAATTGAGCAACTGGGACGCGCTTGCCATATCCTCCCATTGTAATGACCAACACCCAAGGACCAATACTGCCGTTAGCGGGAATTTCTTGTGATTCTTCTTCAGGGATGATTTCTTCTGTTTCGATATCCTCGCTCAGGTCAACTTCTGTCTCTGTAACCGTATCCAAGGTGTCAAGAATTGCGGCTGGTAAAATTGCCATACCCACCAGTTCGTCGTCCTTCTTCAGCTTCATGGCTTTGACTCCACGAGTTGCCCTACCTAGAGGACGCAATTGCTCATGGGTACAGCGAAAGTGAATTGCCATACCGAGACGAGAACCAATGATGATGCTGTCTTCTACTCTAGCGCGTCCTACCCAGCGGAGTTGGTCGCCTTCTTCGAGAGATATGGCTATTAAGCCGTTGGCGCGAATGTTGCTAAATGCTTCTAATGCGGTTTTCTTGATGTTGCCGCCTTTGGTGAGCATTACCAGATATTCATCGTTGCTAAACTCGGAAACGGGGACGATAGAAGTGATTTTTTCCTCTTTGGGAATCGGCAGCATTTGCACGATTGGTGTACCGCGTGAGGTGCGGGAACTCACGGGAATTTGATATGCTTTGACGCAGTAAACAACTCCGCGATCGCTAAAAAATAAAACACTGTCGTGATCGCAACAACTCAAGAAATGCTCAACGGTGTCATCATCTTTCACTTTGGCAGCAGCTTTACCTCTGGTAGCACGATTTTGTGCTTCAAAGGTATTCACTGGCATTCGTTTGATGTAACCTTGTTTAGTAATCAAAATAATCGCTTTTTCATTGGCGATCAAATCAAGGTCATCTAATTCGCCTTCACCTAATGAAATTACCGTGCGGCGCGGTGTGGCATGAGTTGCTTTTATTTGGGTGATTTCGGTTTCAATGATTTCTAAAATCCGTTCCCGCCGTGCCAATATATCTTGCAAGTCGGCAATTTGATTTTGTAAATCTTCGTGTTCCAGGCGAATTTTATCTGCTTCTAGTGCTGTTAAACGTCGCAGTTGCATTTGCAAAATTGCGTCCGCTTGCACTTCTGAAAGTCCGTAAGTTGTGATTAACTCACCTTTTGCCGTAGGTGCATCCGGTGCATGACGAATTAAGTTAATAATTGCATCTAAATGTGATAGGGCAATTAATAACCCTTGTAAGAGATGGTCGCGTTCTTCGGCTTTTCGCAGTTCGTATTGCGTTCTTCTAGTAATCGCTTGAATGCGAAAATCTAAAAAGACGCTTAAGAACTGTTTGAGGGTCAGAACTTGGGGTTCGGAATTTACCAACGCCAGCATATTTGCGCCAAAGTTGGCTTGCAAAGGCGTTTGTTTGTAGAGATTGTTTAAGACGACGCGGGGATAAGCATCGCGTTTGAGTTCGATGACGATTCGCATTCCATCGCGATCGCTTTCATCTCGAATATCTGCAATTCCCTCTAAGCGCTTTTCGTTCACCATTTCGGCGATTCTTTCAATTAACGCCGCTTTGTTGGTTTGGTAGGGCAGTTCGGTGATGATAATCGCTTCTCTATCCGGGCGTCCGCGCTGTTCTACGGTTTCAATTGTAGCTACGCCCCGCATGGTTATCGAACCGCGTCCGGTGGTGTAAGCTTCTTTAATTGCTGCTGTTCCCAGAATCTGCGCTCCCGTAGGAAAGTCGGGACCGTGGATATATTGCATTAACTGGATATCAGTGATTTCCGGGTTGTGAATCAGCGCTACAAAACCATCAATCAATTCGCCCAAGTTGTGGGGAGGGATGTTAGTTGCCATCCCTACGGCAATCCCAGAAGAACCGTTGAGGAGTAACTGGGGAATACGTGCGGGTAAAACTGTCGGTTCTTGTTGGGAACCGTCGAAGTTATCGATAAAGTCTACCGTTTCCGATTCGATGTCTTGTAGTAAAGCGGCGCTGGTTAAGGCTTGCAAGCGACATTCAGTGTAACGCATTGCCGCTGGCGGGTCGTTGTCTACTGAACCGAAGTTACCATGCCCGTTGACGAGAGGCGATCGCATCGAAAAATCTTGCGCCATCCGCACCAAAGCATCATACACTGCCGTGTCGCCGTGGGGGTGATATTTACCCAACACTTCCCCGACTACACGGGCGCATTTTTTAAAAGGACGGTCTGCTGTCAACCCCAACTCATGCATGGCATAAAGGATGCGGCGATGCACAGGTTTCAGACCATCCCTGGCATCTGGCAATGCCCTACCTACAATTACGCTCATCGCGTATTCCAGATAAGACCGGGACATTTCGTTCCGCAGATCGGTGGGGATTATCCTATCCTGGGAATAAGTCATATAACCTTAAAAAACTCCAAAAGTGGCAGATTTTCGCTTTTTTAATTCAGTAAACGCCGAATTATTCTAAATTTGTCTTGAATAATGGCAATTATTTGTTAAAATTCTAGCACATTTTGCCTTCGTTTGCCGGGATTAGGGACTGGGGAGTGGGGAGTGGGGAGCGGGGAGTGGGGAGTGGGGAGTGGGGAGTGGGGAGTGGGGAGTGGGGGGACAAGGGGGACAAGGAGGACAAGGAGGACAAGGGGGAATTTCTCCCTCATCTCCCCCATCTCCCTCATCCCCCCCTCCCCCCCTCTCCCTAGTCTTCTTGACGGGATTCCTCAGACTTGAGTTGAGATGCAATTAAGGGAACTTTAGGGGCAAGAAAAAATCCCATCAAACTCGCAAAGAGAATCGGTGTCATGGGACTGAAGTTAGTTAATTTTGACAGCAGCAAAGTTGTACTTACAGGTGTGCGCGTCACTGCTGCATTGATAGCTGCCATTGTACAAATCATTGCCAGCGCCGGATTAATTCCTGGAATTAAAATTGCGATCGCTTTGCCGATACAAGCACCAGTAAAGAATAAAGGTATGATAAATCCACCACGCCATCCACCTGTAACGGTAAGGCTAATCGCAGCCATTTTGCCCAAAGCAAGAGTTAAGAGGAAAACAGCATCCAAGTTAGTATTAACGACAGATTCTAACTCTTCATGTCCAAAATAACGAGTTAGCGGGAATATTGCGGCTAAACAGCCTAATGCGAATCCTGCTAGTGTTGTGCGTAAATAAATTGGTCCGGGAATCTGGGTGTATAGGCGATCGCAAGAGCGAAAAATGCCGATGAAAATCCATCCTGCGACTGCCCCAATCATCCCAAACAAGATAGCCAAAGCAAAATCATCAATGTTTTCTAGCTGGTAGTTGGGGAAATGCCAAGTTGGGGCAATTCCCAAGTGTGTAATTGCCGCAAACACCACATAACTAGCACAACTCGAAACAATCGCTGGCATCAACGCTTCGTAGTACTCCACGATATGCTGATGGTGTAAGATTTCTAAAGCGAACATCGCACCACCAAGAGGTGCGCCAAACAAAGCTGTAAAACCCGCAGCCATTGCTGCTAAACTCATGGTTCTGAGGTCTTCACCTTGAAGTTGCCAGCGATCGCCAATCCAAGTACCAAAAGAACCTGTTACCTGTACCAGTGGTGCTTCAGGTCCTGCACTGCCGCCTGCCGATATACTCACTAAAGAAGCCAGAATCATCGAAGGATTTTTGCGAGCATCCAGCCGTCCGCCGCGAAAATGGATATTATCGACAATTACGGCGATTTCACCAGGATTTCCCAAAAAATGAATCACCAGCCCAATAACTAAACCGGCTAATGGCATCACTATCAACAAACTCAGACCGTTAAATCGTTGCAGTTGGTGAGTAATTAGTTCTAAAACATTCCAGTACAAAGCAGCAAATAGACCACAAACAGTCCCCACACCTGCCCAGCGTAAAACCCACCGCGAAATCATCAGCGGATTACGTCTTAGCAGTCCAAAAAGCTGAGGTGTCCAACGTTGAGTTTGATCGGAATTGTTACGCTTTGGTAGCACTGCTGATTTCCTATTTAAATAAAAAAATGTAACGTAAACTACTGAATCTTTCTGCTTTTTATGAGTAATAGCATTGATTTTGGTGTATTATCTTCCAGCCAAAGGAAGGTTGACTTTCTGTGCCTTGTCCGCTCAATCTTAGTAATTTAAGCCCCAAGATAGTGTGTGTGCGATCGCAGCAGAGTTTAAGCTGAGGCGTAAGTTCTATAGGGCAAAAATTATGACTGAGGAAAAACATATTAATCAAGCTGAAAAGATGAATCCAGAGGAGGATGCGCCAGAATTAAGTCCAGAGGTGTTGGACATGATCAAACATCCGCCCAATATTGAAGATGTGTTACGGGAACTACCCCCAGAAGAACTTCGAGGTATGCCCGGTGTAGTACCGGAAATGCTTGATGAACCAAACGATGAAAGATGAAATGAGTGGTATGAGCTAAGAATAGTTGATTAATGCGATTTTTCAATCAATAGGGCTTTAAATTCCCCCCTTCCCTACTCTGGGAAGGGGAGCCAGCCGCGTGCGGAGGTTCCCTCCGTTGAGCGGACTGGCGTGGGTTAGGTCTGCGGGAATTATGGTTTAAAGGATACAATTGAAACCGCTGTATCCTGCTGCCCAGTTTGCTGACGCTATGTTCCCAGTTATCTATAGTAGCGAGTTTTTGGAACACAAAACTGGATATCTCCATCCAGAGAAGCCAGAAAGGTTAACAGCGATCGCTTCCGCTATCAAAGCAGCTGCGTTTGCAGAACACATTGAATGGCGATCGCCTACACCAACATCCCAAGCGCTTGATTTGATGTCTGTTCTGCAACAAGCACACACTCCGCGCTACATTCAAAAAGTCCAACAAATCGCTTCTACCGGCGGTGGTTATTTGGATGGAGATACGCCAATTTCCCCGCGCAGTTATGATGTAGCGTTATTGGCAGCGAGTGCTTGGGTGGATGGAATTAATGCTGTGTTAGCAACTGAAAATCCCGCTTTTGTGCTAGCGCGTCCACCGGGACACCACGCCGAAAGTGATACGGGGATGGGGTTTTGCTTATTTTCTAATGCAGCGATCGCCGCTTTTTACGCTTTACAACAACCGGAAATTCAACGTGTCGCCATTCTCGATTGGGATGTGCATCATGGTAATGGTACACAGGCGATCGTTGAAACGACTGAACAGATTGCTTACTGTTCTTTGCATCAATACCCCTGCTATCCCGGTACTGGCAGAGCCACAGAACGCGGTTTTCATGATAACGTGTTAAACTTACCCGTTCCTCCGGGTAGCGATGTGGCAGTATATCAGCCACTATTTGAAAAAAAGATAATTCCCTTTTTAGCCAACTTTCAGCCAGATTTACTGATTGTCAGTGCTGGTTATGATGGTAACGCTGACGATCCTTTAGCAATGATTAATTTACAACCAAAAGATTATGGTTTATTTACCGATTATTGTTTGGGATTAACTCGGAAAATTCTTTTTGGCTTAGAAGGTGGCTATGATTTTAAAACACTTTCTCAATCAGTAGTCGCCACAATAGAACGTTGTTTATAACCGTAGTAAGCGTTGAAACGCTTATTTTGGGCACTTAAGTGCCCACTACAATAGAACGTTGTTTATTACCGTAGTAAGCGTTGAAACGCTTATTTTGGGCACTTAAGTGCCCACTACAAATACTTTCGCGTCAGCGATCTACAAAGCTAGATTCATTAACAGGAACATTGCCAAGTTTTGACTCGCCCAAATAGTTATAAACCGCTCTTGACACTTGACGAATAAAGCTTACAGCCCCATCATCGTAATTAGGTCTGCGTACCAAAATACCCGCTAAATAGCTTTTCCCGTTTGGCATTTGAATTATGCCAGCATCGCCCAATATAAATCTGAGTGTACCAGTTTTGTGAGAAATTATAGCTTTCTTATCTATACCAGCGGGAAGTAAAGACCTATTGCGAGTCCCGCGCATAATGGCTAAAACTTGATTGCGGCTTTGTGGTGATAGCAAACGATTGTTACTAAGTAACGCTGACAGTCTTACCAAATCTTTCGGGCTAGTTGTATTCGTACCACCGACATCGGGAAGATTATTACGAATTACTGTATTTTGCAAGCCCCAATTACGAAAGCGTTGATTTAGTTTAGTTTCTCCGCCCAAACGGTCGATAATCATATTTGTCGCCGTATTGTCGCTAATAACTATCATATTAGTTATAGTTTGCAAAACGCTGAATTTTGTGCCTACAGGCTTGTATTGCATTGTTCCAGATTCACCTGCAATTAAGCCACGACGCATCACCAGTTTTTCATTCAGCTTAATTCTACCTGCGTCTATTTCTTCAAACAAAGCTACCAAAACCGGAAACTTGATAGTACTAGCTGCTGAAAATATCTTTTCACCATTAATATCTACATAGTTACCTGTTTGTAAATCTAAGAAAAACATTCCCGGATTTAAAGAACGATAACGATTCATTAATGCTTTTATTTGCGAATTTAAAACTGGTATTTCTTGACCTAAATTCACAACTCCCGCAAACGTCGAAGCATCAGTTGGGGCGATCGCAATATCTTGGCGGTTTTCACCAGCCGAAAATGAGACATCATTTGGCTGACGGTTAATTGATGAAAAATTCACCACCCAATGCGATCGCGAATCGCCTTTAATTGAAAGACCTTGAGGAGAAATATTGTAACCAGGTGCTAATTCAATTACTAATCGAGTGCTTTTTTCATCAGGTTGTCCAATGCGAATTTCTTTAATAGCTTTGCCAAAGCTTTTTCGCATAGTTGTAGTGTCAATAGTCGTTCCAGGTAAGTCAATTACTAATCGTTTAGGGTTATCAAGTAAAAAAGCTTTAGGCTGTATACCAGAATCGGTGGTGATATGTAACTGATTTTGAGCTTGGTCAAAATACCAAGATTCTAATTTAGCTGCATTTGCTTGCTCAGACATTAACACTAAACTAGCCAAGCTTGCCAAAAATAAGCGACATTTCATGTGCGTGTTTAAAATGTATTTACATTTACTTAAACTTTATTTACCAGAATTTTGCTTTGCATCAGGATAATAAAATGTCAAAAAACTCAATAAACATTTAATAATTAAAATATACAAATACAAAAAATTGTGCCATTGCCATTGGCAAAAGCAATTAAAATCATTTAATAATAAAAGGGTGGAAAACACCCACCACCTAGACGAAGAGATGATAATTGATGTTTCCACCCTGCCGAAAAATTTTGGTCAGCGTTTTTCAAGTTAAAACATAAGGCGTTGCAATCATCTGCATTCCTGCTGGTGCGGCTAAAGTCAAACCACGACGCACAGGACGCACAGGACGCTTATTTACTAGCGAGACTTGAAACTGAGAAAGAATTGTTGCCAATACCAGTTTCATTTCATACTGAGCAAAAGCCATACCAATACAGCGACGATTACCACCACCAAAGGGTAAATACTCGTATTGAGAAAATTGTCTTTCTAAAAAGCGTTCTGGTTTGAATTGCTTCGGTTGTGGGTAGACTTGTTCGCGGTGGTGCGCTAAATAGATACTGGGAACTACTATAGTTTTTGCTGGTAGATGATAGCCCATAATTTTAATTGGCGATTTGACTACCCGAATAAAACCATTCATTGCGATCGGATAAATTCGCAATGTTTCTTGGCATACTGCATTTAAATAAGGCAGTTTAGCAATAATACTTGGATCTGGGTTGTTACCAAAAAAAGCAAGTTCTTTTAGTAGTTTGTCGCGCACTTCCGGTAAAGAATCAATCCAGTAAAAAGCCCAAGTTAATGCAGAAGCTGTAGTTTCATGTCCCGCAACCAGCAGCGTCATTAACTCATCGCGTAACTCTTGATTTGACATCGGCTGTCCGTCATCATAACGAGCAGACATCATCAAACTGAGGATATCTTGGCGATTTTGGTTTGATTCAGTTCTTCGTTCTTCAATTAAAGCATAAACAAGCTTATCAATTCGTTCCATCAAGCGCAACACTCGACCCCACGGACTCCATGTGCCAAAATCGTTTTGGATGAACCGAAAAAAGAAGGCAGCGGACATAAATGGGGAACCCATGAAATCCAGCACGGATGTTAGAAGCTGACGAAGTTCTTGAAAACGCTGTCCTTCATTTAAGCCAAAAACAACTCGTAAAATGACGCGCATGGTGATTTCTTGCATCGACGAACGAATATTAAAAGACTTGTTAATTTTCCATTCGTCGCTTACTTGCTGGGTGATTTGGCGAATAGTTTCACCATAAGCCCGCATTCTATCACCATGAAAGGGAGGGGTTAATAATTGGCGTTGGCGGTGGTGGCGATCGCCATCCAGTAAAATTAAAGAATTATCCCCTAGCAAAAATCTTAAACCCCGATTTCCCCTTCCACTCTCAAAATGGCTAGAATCAGCAGCAAAAATCTCTTGTAGTGCTTGCGGATGACTAAAGTAGACAATAACAGAATCACTTGTATTTGAAAGAGTGAAAGTGTCACCATAAGAAGACGCAAAATTATCAGCGTATTCCAACGGCTGAAGAATAAATTTCATCCGCCGCAGAAATATCGGCATTTTTGGTCCATCAGGTAGATTTACGTTTGCGGTCATATCTGCTTCTAAAGTTGATGGCTTCTCGATTCTATCTTTTGGGGACTGGGGACTGGGGAGATGGGGGGACAAGGAGGACAAGGAAGAATTTATCCGATTCCCATTACCCATTACCCATTCCCCATTACCCATTACCCATTCCCAGAGCGTGCTTTTATGTCACATAAAGATGTATAGTCTTGTAAGGTAGCGTCAGTAGCAAAAAGTAAGTGGCAAAAATCATCGCTATCCTCAATGGCAAAGGTGGCGTGGGTAAAACCACTACCGCCGTCAATCTGGCTGCAACATTTGCTCAACAGAAAAAGGTTCTTCTCATTGATGCAGATATTCAAGGTTCTGCTAGTTGGTGGTATAGCCGCAGTCAGAATGATATGGGGTTCGACCTATCCCAAGAGACAGATCCTCAACTTTTAGGTAATTTAGGAAAGATAACAGGTTACGATTTAGTAGTGGTAGATACGCCCCCGGCGCTGCGGTCTGAAGCTTTAGCGGCGGTATTGGCGATCGCAAACTATTTAGTTTTGCCTACACCCCCAGCACCAATGGATTTAGCTGTCCTAATTGACACAATTCAAAAAGCCGTCACTCCCTTGGGAACACCCCATCGAGTGTTGCTAACTAAAGTGGATACACGGAGTTTGGCAGAAGCACAGGAAGCTAAAAATACCTTGGTACAGTTAGGAATACCTGCTTGCAATAACTTTATTCGTGCTTACAAAGCACACGAACGAGCAGCGCTGGATGGTATGGCAATTACTCAATGGCGAGGAAATAATGCACGCGAAGCGGAGTCAGACTACCGCCGCGTAGCTGATGAATTAAAGCGTGATTGGAGGAAATTATGGTTAAGAGACGTGTAGCCGACGTGCTACAAGAACAAGCACAAAAATTTACACCAGATGAAGGTGAATCTGCAATCGAAGTTCCTGCTGAGGCAATTGTAGAAGATGCCGAATCATCTGAGGAATTGTCAACACATACACCCGAGCAAACTCCGGCTAGACGCACTCCAACCAAGGCTGATTTAGAAGCAATGGTCAAAGAGTTGCAAGAAAAAGACGAACGATCGCGCCAGAGAGAAAAACAATTACAGCAACAAAATAGTGATTTGCAGTCAGCTTTGTCTAAAGAACAATCGCTTTTGTCAGAACAAAAAGCATTAGTAGAACGATTGACAAAAGAGCTTTACGATGCTAAGAAAGCTGCACTACAACTTGCAGAAGCTAATTCCCAACTTATAGAAGAAAGCAAAGTTCTCAAAAAAGAAAAGGAAAAGGAAAAGGAAAGTATTGTTGTCAAACAAGAAAAGGAAATTATCCCAGCTAGCAGCTACAGAAAATCATATCAGCCATTAGAAAAAGCACCGCAACACCAACCGGAGCAAAATCAATTTAAACCAGCCGCTAGCTACTACAAAAAATCATATTACTCATCCCAAAAGCCACCGCAACCACAACCGGAACATAAAGAATTTAAACCAGCCGATAGTTACAAAAAATCACACCGCTCATCGGTAGATTTAGCGCAAAATCAACCGGATGAAGGTGAGGATAATTCTTCTCAAATGTGGTTACTTGATTAAATGATTAAAAGAAAGCGCATATGATTGCTTTAGTAGCTCAAGCCTTTTTGGGATGCGGCTATAAAGGTTTATACTTGTGAGCCAGTGTTTTTGCGATAGTAAGGAATAGTTGATAATAGCGATCGCCAGATTTATAAATACTTAATAAAAAGTAAGCTTTGTTTGACTAAAAATCTCAGAAACGCATATATTATTAATTAAATCAAAGTAATCTTTGCGGTTACTGGGAGTATTAGGTGCTTATTTTTGGATGTACAACTTTTTAGCGATCGCCTACTTTCAAAATCAATTCTTACCTTTTGCAGAAGCGAAAATTTCCATCGCAACTCATGCTTTGCACTATGGAACCGGCGCTTTTGGCGGACTACGAGGTATCCTAGATCCACAAGAAGCTAAACAAATCTTATTATTTAGATTAGACCGCCATTGTCAAAGATTAAGTGACAGTGCAAAATTTCTACACTACAACTTACCAGCCGAGAAAATCGAAGAAATTATAATTGAATTTGTTAAAAGAAATAAGCCTACCAAGTCTTTTTATATTCGACCTTTTGTCTACACCTCAGATTTGGGAATTTTACCCAGACTTCATAACATTGAGAAAGATTTCTTTGTTTATGGTTTAGAATTAGGAGATTATTTATCTCCTGAAGGAGTCAGTTGTCGATTTAGTTCTTGGTATCGACAAGAAGACCGCAGTTTACCATTAAGAGGGAAAATTAGTGCAGCGTATATTACTTCTTCTCTTGCTAAAACCGAAGCTGTCGAATCTGGTTTTGACGAAGCGATTTTAATGAATTCTCAGGGTAAAGTAAGTGAAGCCTCCGGGATGAATATTTTTATCGTCAGGAATGGGCAAATATTTACCCCAGCAAGCGATCAAGATATTCTAGAAGGAATTACCAGAGATACCATTCTGACAATTGCAAAAGACTTAGGTATTAAAACCGTAGAACGCTCTATTGATAAATCTGAACTTTTAATTGCTGATGAAGTTTTCTTAAGTGGTACAGCAGCAAAAATTGTTCCAGTAACAAGAATTGAAAGTTATAAATTACCAGAAAATAGACCGATAACTGAAAAGCTCACAGAAAAACTCATAGCAATTACAGAAAATCGAGAATCCAATTATCGAGATTGGGTGTATCCGATTTCTATTATTTAGTGATTAATCAATGACAAATAACAAAGGGCAAACGAGAGCAGTCATTCATAAAGTAGGGTGCGCGATCGCCATACTCGCAGTGAATTTTTAAAAATTACACAACTAGAAAGCACCGTGATGCACCAATATAAGGTGGTGAGTTACACTTCGGGCTTCCCACTCTACACGCGAATGGTGCTTGCTGTGCTGGAACTGAAAGTTAATATTTACTGATTTAGACTAGCCTAAACTCGCCTCTACAAACGCCACATAAGGACAACTCGAATAAGGATGTGTACAAGTTGCTTTTATGCCAACGCTGCGAGCATTCTGAACATTAATGTTCAAAACTTCCTTTGCCGCTACTTTCAAATCTTTTGTAGCTACTACAAAGTTTGGGACAGGAATGATTGCACGCTCATGTAGCTTTTTCAACCAGCAATCAACAAAATCCGGAAGGAGGGCAAAAAATTTTACTCTTTTAGGAATGATGACACTTAAGGGTAGAGTGAGCAATAGCTGTTAGACTAATTGCAAGACATCCTGAAATTCTAAAATATGTTGTGCCGTAATTTGCGGCTGTTCTAAATGAGGGACATGACCGCAATCTTTAATCCAGATAAGTTTACTATTGGGAATTGCCCTCTTAAATCTCTTAGCATCCTCGATACCTAAAATCTTGTCAGAATCGCCCCACAAAATCAGCGTAGGTTGGACAATTTCTGATAGTTTCTTAAATCTAAAACCACCGTAACCACCACTTTTAGTAAAAGCAATCAAAGCTAATTCCCAACTAGGCATTTCTAAATGTAAAGCTGCACAAATTTGAGCATCACTGTCAGCGAGGCTTTTGTTTTTGTAAGCAGCGCGAGAAATACTTTGGCGTATCTTTGGGTTACGTAAAAACTGAGTAGCCAAATAATCCAACGGGGGAAACATCAACTTACTTAACGGTGAACTACCCCCTAAACCAGCACTATCAATTAACACTAGCTTTTGTACCACTTCCGGGTAAGTCAGAGTGAAATCAATCGCTGCTGCACCACCCATCGAAGCACCCACCAAAATTACAGGTTGATTAATTAGAGTTTTCCAGAAACAATAAAGATGAGTTTTAATTGCAGTAGGACTAAACTGTATTCCCGAAACCCTATGAGTAAACCCAAAACCCAACAAATCTACTGCCCAAGTATCATTATTTTCTGCTAAGAATGGTAAAAGGCGACGAAATTCTAACAAAGAACTGTCAAAGCCATGAATTAATAAAATCGGCGTTCCACCACTTCCCTTATGTACATAACTTGTAGTAATAGATTGAGTACTCAAAGGAGTACTTATCGCTATTTGCTCAATACTTTGAGCGAGTGCGATCGCACTTGCTTCTCTTAATTGCCCAACTGCCGCAGGAAGAAAACTAGCAAACATAAATTTTAGCTTACCTTATAAAACTAAAGATAGCAATTCTATCCCTCAAACTAAAAAACCTATATCAATGCATTCTCTAGCTATTATAAATAGCTTGTGAACATATACTTTCCTTTCTTCTCTTGGCGCTCTTGGTTTCTTGGCGGTTCGTTTAAAAAAATTTCTCACAACTCATCTACTATTACTATATATGAACCAATGGATACTCACCCCCAACCAAGCCAAACAATTAATATCCCAAAGCGCAACAATTCTTGACACCCGCAACAAATTAGCATGGTTTCTGGGACATATACCAGACGCTATTCACGTCACCTGGCAAGAATTTTCGCAACCAGAAAAACCTTATCGAGGCAACCTCCTAAAAGACGAAAAACTTCTTCAACAAAAACTGCGTAAATTAGGCATTTCCAACTCAAAACCTGTAATTGTAATTGGCAATCCCGCTCATAACTTTGGTGAAGAAGGACGCATTGTTTGGATGTTACGCACCTTGGGACATAACAGCGCAGCTTTCGTTGATGGCGGATATAATGCACTTGTAAAAGCAGGTATTCAAACTACTTTTGGAGGAAATCAACCTCAACAAATCGGAGATTTTGTAGTCAACCGCACCGCATTATGGGAAATTCAGCGCGATGAACTTAAAGCAAATCTAGCAGAAAATAAGTTAATAGTAATTGATACTCGCGAAAAGCGAGAATATAATGGGGCAACTCCTTACGGTGAAAAGCGCGGAGGACATATCCCTGGTGCAGTGCATTTCTATTTCAAAGATTTAATAGATAATAAAGGTAACTTACTTCCAGCTGAAGAAATTATCACAAAACTAGCAAAATTAGGAATTCAATCTGATACTCCCATTGCTACTTATTGTACAGGTGGTATTCGTTCGGCTTTTTTTGTCAGCGTTATGGCAAATTTAGGCTTGACTAATGTCAAAAACTATGCTGGTTCAATGTGGGAATGGTCAGCCGAAGGTGCAAATAGCTATCCACTAAAAGAAAATTTGTAGTCAGCTTTTTAGCGCTAAAGCGCTGAGTTGATTGCCTTACCAATATACATTAAAGAAGTATTGTTAGTAATTTTTGCTTTAAATCCTCCAGTTTTTTTATAGTGGATGTAGGCAAGGATGTTATCGAATAAACCTTCACCAAATAAGTCAAATCCGTTAATTTCTATGCTGGCAAAGTTATGATTATGCAGTAAATTAGTCAGTTCTTCTGGCTTAATAAACTTTTTCCAATCGTGAATACCGCAGGGAATCTCGCGCAAAATATTTTCTAAAAGCCAAATCATGACAAATTGAGATTTTACAGTTCTATTGATAGTGTCAAATAAAAATAATCCGTTAGGTTGTAAAACTCTAGAAATTTCGGAAATTGTTTTTCTTAAATCGGCAACATGTTCTAAGACATCAACACATACAACAATATCAAAAGAGTTTGCCTGATAAGGCAGATTTTCAGCAAATCCGTGTTGATATTCAATCGGTAATTTGCTGATTGCTGCATGTTCTTGAGCTTGTTTAATACATTTTGCTGATTGATCTACCCCGCTGGCGATCGCTCCCCTTCTTGCCATAAATTCGCAAGAAAACCCGCCGCCACAGCCAATGTCCAATACTCGCAATCCCTGCCAAGAAGGTACGTACCGATCAAAAAAATCAAATCGGGGTTGATTTAAGTAATAGAGAGCGTAGATTTTAGCATCTGACTGCCACCAAATATCTGCACTCAAGTCATAAAATTGCAAGTCATTTTTTTTCATCTTTCCATACCCAAACGAACTGGGCGAATTATAAGATGCTAACGTAACAACATCGTACAATTGATAACACCCATCCCTTGACTTAGGAGTTGATGCCATGCCGATGGCGGTTGGAGTAATTGAAACTTTAGGTTTTCCAGCTGTGTTAGCAGCAGCAGATGCAATGGTGAAAGCTGCCGGCGTAACATTGGTATACTACGGTCTAGCGGAAAGCGCTCGCTTCGTAGTCGCAGTCAGGGGACACGTAGCTGAGGTGAAAACAGCGGTTGCAGCCGGAATCGCTGCCGGAGAGGAAGCTTACGGTGGTCAAGTAATCACCCACTACATCGTTCCCAACCCTCCGGAGAATGTGGAAAGCATTTTGCCCATCCACTTTACCGAAAAATCAGAACCATACCGTATCTTCTAACCAAGTTCGCCATCAAAATCGGTAGCGAACATTCGTACAATTATTGAGTAGCGCCACATACGTTTACTTATACAGGAGATCAATTATGTCATCATCACAGGCAGTTGGAGCATTGGAAACTAAAGGTTTTCCCGCTGTGCTAGCAGCAGCAGATGCAATGGTGAAAGCCGGTCGAGTCACCCTCGTCGGTTATATCAGAGTTGGTAGCGCTCGCTTTACAGTCAATATTCGCGGAGATGTTTCGGAAGTAAAAGCCGCTATGGCTGCTGGTGTTGATGCGGTCGAAAATGTTCATGGTGGTACTTTGGAATCTTGGGTAATTATTCCTCGTCCCCATGAAAACGTTGAAGCTGTTTTGCCCATAGGCTACACAGACCAAGTCCAAGAGTATCGCGAATCTGTCGAAAACCCGATTGTTAGGTCTTCTAACGGCAGATAGAGTTAAAGTTATTTGTTAATTGTTAGTTGTTAGTTGTTAGTTGATAGTTGATAGTTGGTTATTTTACTAACTGACGACCAATTACCAATTACCAATTACCAATTACCAATTACCAATAACTAATCTATGTCCCGCGTCTCGATTATCATCCCCACTTTAAATGAGGCAAAGTGTCTGGGACGCACCTTGCGTCATCTCAGTTTACTCACACCCCCAGCTTGGGAGGTGCTGGTTGTGGATGGCGGTAGTTCTGACGAAACGATCGCCATCGCCCAAACAGCAGGTGTACAAGTCATTTCTGCCAAACAATGCGGACGCGCTGCCCAATCAAATCAAGGTGCAGAAGTCGCAACTGGAGAAATCCTCTGCTTTCTGCACGCAGACACTTTGGTAAGCGACGACTTGGTAACAGTTATTGAGCAGACACTAGCAGACAAAACTGTTGTTGCTGGCGGTTTTATTTCCCTGATGGCAGGTGAAAAAACAACGCGCTGGGGAGTTTCACTGCACAACTGGCTGAAAACTTATTACGCACCGTTGCTTTTTCGCCCACATTTGTTTTTTCAAGGACTGCGTTTATTGTTTGGCGATCAAGTAATTTTCGCACGCCGCGCTGATTTCTGGGAATGTGGCGGTTTTGACAGCAACCTCCCAATTATGGAAGAAGCCGACTTGTGCATAAAAATAGTACGACGGGGAAAAATTCGCTTGGTGAATCGTATCGTCCAAAGTAGCGATCGCCGTGTCGCAAAATGGGGCTTCTTCAAAGCCACCGCAATATATCTTTACATCGGCTTTCTTTGGGGTGTTGGTGTGTCCCCACAATACCTGAAGCAATTTTATAAAGACATTCGGTGAAAATATTTAGCGCCTCGTGTCCTGATTGTAGTCAGCGCAGAGAGCGCGAAAATATCAAAATATAAACAGAAATTGTTGCAAGGAGAACCTTTATTAACTCAAAATACTAAGCCAGTAGTCAGCCATCTGACCACGCCCTTCTAAGCTTGCACTCAGCAAATCTTTGCAGGGTAAGCTTGTATTTTTGTTTTCGTCTAAAAATTTTCTGAGCGCTTGCCCCTCGTTTTCAAGTACCGCATCGAAGTAATAATCAGTTATTGAATAATAGTATGGCAGCATCCATTTTAATTCTTTGTCTAGCTTGTTTGTGGATGCAAGGGCTTCAAGCTGTTCTAATACCTCCCACCCATCCAATTGGTGCAATCCAGTCAGGAATGATGGCTCTGCAAAATCAAACCACCACAGGAACAATGCTCGTTTAAGTGCTTCGATATCACCCTGGACAGCAAGATCCACATATTTGTTATAAACACGACGTGTGTTGTCGAATATACCGCTGCTTTCTAACTCAGCCTCCTTCTGTTCAATTAGTCCTTCGATACCGCGCACTTTGTCAAGTATATGAAACTCCTATAAAGCAAGTTCATTCAAATTCATTTGCATTTTCACTCTAGACCCTCGACTAGTTTTTTAAATAGTAACTTTGCAGCTTTGGCACTAATGCGCGATCGCACTAACCTTACTGGACGCCCCTGAGACTTTTCAGCGTCCAACTGACTACCGAGAATTTCACCAATTTCATTATCAAGGCGGCAGCGCTTAACCTCGATGCGGGTGAAGA
>NZ_JTCM02000072.1 GCF_000817785.2 Hassallia byssoidea VB512170
TGAGTTAGGAACGATACTTGTAGGTTTGCCAGTGATGCGCGTATCGTTTGCTTCAAATACCGGATCGGCAAGTACAGCGAGGGTTTTGGGTGCGCTTAAACGTCCTTTTAAGTCAAGTCTATGGCTAGCGATCGCTGTGACGGAAGGTAAGTTGACTATTTCATGGTTGACTATTAGGGGTTGATAAACCTCTCCCCCAACCCCTCCCCTATGAGGGGAGGGGAGCAAGTCTTTCTCCCCCTTCCCTTGCAGGGAAGGGGGTTGGGGGGTTAGGTCATTTAATGCCGCAAAGGGAATCTTCTGTAATTCCCCATCAGCAACAATGACTAAGCGCTTTTTGCCTAACTTGTCAGCTACAGGTGCAAGGATGAGTTTACTTAGTTTAGCAGCAGATAAAGCAGATAAGGCTGTTAAGTCCCCTGCTGCGTTTTGTTGCAAGTTGCGTCTAAATTCCGTGGCTGCTTTCTCTATCTCTTTCCGTTTGGGGAGTTCGTAGGTGTCGATGGAGTTGGGAGTTACAGCCCAAAGATAACTGTGTTCTTCACCTAAGGAATACTCTAACAGCAGGGTATCTTTATCGAGTTGTTGCTGAATTTGCGGTAACTTTAGGGGTTGGGGATACTTTAGCGCTGCGTATTTCGGGCTATTCGTGCGGATTTTTGTTTGTAGTTCTTTCTGCTGAGTGAGGAGAGTTTCAAGTTCTTTTTTAAGCAAAGCTGTTGCGGTTTCTGATTTGTTAGATGAATTTTGTAGTAGTTTTCCTATAGCTTCAATTTTTAATTGCAAGTCCTTTTCTTCTGCTAATAGTTTGGGGTTAACATATGAGCGGATATTTGCTCTAGCTTCGGTTAATAGTTCAATTAAACCACGGGCGCGTGAGCTTTCGCTGATGTGCAGAGCAATAGCGTTGTATCCTTTTGATGGCTCTTTTTTGTGCAGTTGCATCAACACGTTGATGTACAATTTGTAAACATCCTGTTGAGAGGCAAAGTAGGATGTTCGTAGGTCTTGGCTATCAACTTTAGTGCGTAAATCTTCGATAATATTTATTGCTGCTTGAATTTGGGTTAGTGCTTGTTGAAGGTTGCCTCTGTCGCGTTCTACATAAGCGATATTGCCAAGCGTGGTAGCTTCCTGTGCTTTATCGCCCACTTGCCGCGATAAGGGAAGTGACTGATTGAAGTAATTGAGGGCTTGTTGCTTGTCGCCTAAATTTGAGTAGACTTTGCCAATATTGTTGAGAGTGGTAGCTTCCCCCACCTTATCGCCCACTTGCCGCGATAAGGGTAGTGACTGATTGTAATAATTGAGGGCTTGTTGCTTGTCGCCTAAACTATCGTAGACACCGCCAATATTGTTGAGGGTGGTAGCTTCCCCCGCTTTATTGCCTACTTGCCGCCTTAAGGGAAGTGACTGATTGTAGTATTTGAGGGCTTGTTGCTTGTCGCCTAAACTATCGTAGACTAAGCCAATATTGTTGAGAGTGGTAGCTTCCCCCGCTTTATAGCCTACTTGCCGCATTAAGGGTAGTGACTGATTGTAATAGTTGAGGGCTTGTTGCTTCTCGCCTAAACTATTGTAGACTGCGCCAATATTGTTGAGGGTGGTAGCTTCCCCCGCTTTATCGCCCACTTGCCGCCTTAAGGGTAGTGATTGATTCAAGTATTTGAGGGCTTGTTGCTTCTCGCCTAAACTATCGTAGACTGCGCCAATACCCGTGAGGGTGGTAGCTTCCCCCGCTTTATCGCCTACTTGCCGCGTCAACGGTAGTGACTGATTGTAGTAGTTGAGGGCTTGTTGCTTCTCGCCTAAATTTGAGTAAACACCGCCAATATTGTTGAGGGTGACAGCTTCCCACTCCTTATCGCCTACTTGCCGCCACAAGGGTAGCGCTTGTTTCCATTTGTCAAGTGCCTGCCGCCGAGATTCTGCTGTGCCTTGCTTATACAGTTTAAATCCTTCATCAAAGAGGCGTTCAGCCGCAGCGCGAGTTGCTTGCTGGGAAGCAGTTCCTGGTTGCTGTGCTATCTGCACACTCGTGCTGCGAGTCGCTGCCACCGATGACAAAAAGACGGCACTGAGTAATAAAATTAAACTTCTTCGGGTAAAACTGGGTAGCAAGCACCAGAAAATCCGCCGAGACTTTACACCTTTGTTCATTCTTCAGCCTCAACAAGTTATTCAGATCCCCGACTTCTCGCTCAAAGTCGGGGATCTATTAGGTAAATGATTTGATTTACTTTAGAGATATCACTGAAGTTTCATTGTTATCTTACAGGCATTCTTAAATAGATATGCGATCCGTTTCTGATTTTGTAACGATGTGGGGGATTTGACAGAACGCATTTTAAAATGCAGGGGGATGTATTAGACTTCTTGCAGAAGTCAGGGGAAAGGGGAAAGGGAAAAGGGGAGGCAGTGCGGTCTTGGGGTCTCCCCAAGTGGAGCACCTGCCGTGAAAGGGATAAGAAGAACATGTATTTATAGACTTTTGCAAGAGGTCTATTGGCTTAACATTGCAATGTATTGGCTTAACATTGCAATGTATTGGCTTAACATTGCAATGTATTGGCTTAACATCACGATCTATTGGCTTAACATCGCGATGTATTGGCTTAACATTGCAATGTATTGGCTTAACATTGCGATGTATTGGCTTAACATTGCGATGTGTTAACACAACATTGCGATGTGTTAACACAACATTGCGATGTGTTAACACAACATTGCGATGCATTAACATAAGATTGTAGAGATGCCTATGCGCGGAACGTCTCTACCAAGGTTTTTGGTAAAATCAGGACGATCGCCTGCAACATATCAGCGACATCATCACCCCCAAACCGCACATATATAAAGCTTTGATTATTTCTCCAAACTTTTCCCACGCATGGAGATTTTTTTGCTAAAATTATAGTACAATTGTTCTAGTTTGAATCGACGACAAATGAGTAAAGGCGATCGTCATCCTCTTAATACCTCAGATTATTTTATAAAAAAATCCTTGTTTTAACCACCCCTAGCCTATTGTCGGGTTCAAAATCTTTGAATTAAGAGCAGGGGTAAGGCTTCACCATCAAATAAAAAGCTCACACCTACCTAAATATTTAGTCTCATGTTACTGAAGACACAAGAGAAAGGTGCAATTGCAACCAAAGTTGATCGGGCAATTGCTCAAACTTCGATTGAGCAATACGCTGAAGAAAACAAAAGCGTTGATGCGAAAAACTTCTACTTTCGAGCGCTGTCTGATGCCACCGAAACTATTCTACGTTATGCTTTCTTTTTAGCTGACTTGAAAAAGACGCACTCAAAAAGACAATATAAACAAATACTTTCACAGTATGGTTTTTCAGGTGAAGAGAAAAAATATCTGAAGGTAGCAGCAGCTTTTGAAAAGTTCTCTCCAGATAATTTAGCACCCATCGAACCAGCAACCATATTTTTACTAGCACAAAATAGCAATAAATACCAGCCAGTACTCGATCAATTGCTGGATTTAGCAGAAATTTCCCAACCTGCGGTACGCGAGTTAATTAAAAAGCACCGCACCCCCAAGCAAGCAAAACCGCAAAAACCCAGCATTTGGCGTCGCACGAAAAATGGCGCTAGATATTGTCAAATTCCGCCAATTCATGAAGTAGATGAAAGAACCGGAACCACGCTACAAAAAATGATGGATGAAGAGGGATTATTACCACAACAAATCGTCGCGGAAGCTATAGCTTTACGTTTAGCATATCAGCAAGGGCGGATAAAATTCGTGGAAGAAGCTGCAAATTAAGTTTAATTTATTGCGGATACAGCTTTGATAAATGTATGGCGATCAACTTTGTGGCGATCGCCATTTTACGTTTAATATTAAATTAGCAATTATTTTGTGAAATCAATCCTCTAAAGTAAAAATGAATACAAAAGACCTTCTGCTGAGAGAAATTGAGCAAGTTCCAGAATTCCTTTTAACGGAAGTGCTTGATTTCCTGCAATTTCTCAAAGCTAAACATTTAGAAGAAAATACACAGATAAGCATTCTCAGCGAATCTTCTTTAGCAAAAGACTGGTTGAAACCAGAGGAGGATGAAGCTTGGCAGGATTTGTAAAAGCAGATGTTGTTATAGTTCCTTTTCCTTTTTCAGACCTAACACAAGCTAAAAGACGACCTGCACTGGTAGTTGCAGTATTACAGGGAAATGACCTTATACTTTGTCAAATCACAAGTCGCTTAGTTACAGATCAATATGCAATTTCTCTAGAAGTGGATGATTTTAGTGTTGGCAGTCTCCGCCAAAGTAGTAATATTAGACCAAATCGTTTATTTACAGCAGATAGACAAATTATTCTCTCTAAAGCAGGTCAAATTAAGCCGGAAAAACTGAATGAGGTGATTATCAAGATAGTAGAAATTTTCCAGCAATAGTTGAGAGTTAAATCGAATAATAAAGCGGGAAAGATTTTGCATCCTTAGGCTTGACATACACTCGCTGTTGTGGTTCCAAGTTTAATTGGTCAAAGCGATCGCGTGTTAAATGCGCTGTCACCACTTGTCCATCATCTAAAGTTAATTCTACCTGAATTTCCCAACCCAAATGTATCAACCTGCTTACCCTAGCTGGTACAGTTGAACCGTTAGCATCCGTTTCTATAATTACATCTTGCGGACGTAAAAACATTTCTGGGTTTGCCGAATCAAATCCGTTACCTTGGAAAATCCGCGAAGAACTCGGCAACACATTCACAGGTCCAATAAAGCTCATCACAAACGCCGAAGCCGGATGATCGTAAATTTCTGCTGGTGTTCCTACCTGTTCCACACGTCCTTTATTCATCACCACAATCTCATCGGAAACTTCCATCGCTTCTTCTTGGTCGTGAGTGACAAAAACTGTGGTAACATGAACTTCATCATGGAGGCGTCGTAACCATGCGCGTAAGTCTTTACGGACTTTAGCATCAAGTGCGCCAAAAGGTTCATCAAGTAGTAAAACGTTAGGTTCAACAGCTAGCGCTCGTGCCAATGCTACCCGTTGTCGTTGACCGCCAGAAAGTTGCGAAGGATAGCGATCGCCTAATCCGCTCAATTGCACCAACTCCAACAACTGCTCTACCCGCGCTTTAATTTTCGCTTTCGGTGCTTTGCGAAGCTCCAAACCAAAGCCAATATTTTTCCGCACAGTTAGATGCTTAAACAAAGCATAATGCTGAAATACAAACCCAATATTGCGATCTTGCACGCTTTGATACGTGGCATCCTTACCAGTGAGAAATATTTTACCACTATCCGGCATTTCCAAACCGGAAATTAACCGCAGCAGCGTAGACTTTCCCGAACCCGACGGTCCAAGCAAAGCCACAAGAGAGCCACTTTTAATTTCCAGATTGACATCATCAACCGCTTTGAAACTGCCAAATTGCTTGGATACGTTTTCAACTACAATGCCCACTGATTCTGCACCTCTGCAACTAATCAACCGTTCGCAGGTACGTTAACGGTGTTATATACATATATCACACACAGGTGCTTTTAGATTAATAAGATTGAAATTAGATAGTGGTTAGTGGTTAGTGGTTAGTGGTTAATGGTTGTTGGTTAGTAGGAGCTTTGTTGTTGGGAGCGTCAAAAATGCAACTACCAACGCTTCAACTATCAATTAACCACTATCCAATAACGTGAGAGCGTAAAATATGTGTGAAATTTTGACTAAGAGTAAACATCAGTCTGAGTAAAGCGGCAAGTCAAAAGACATCATTTTAATCAAGAGTATCAGGATCTATGCCAAGCGATCGCAATTGTTCCGCCATCTGTTGAGCGCGTTGTTGTGCGATTTCAGCTCGTTGTTCTGCTTGTTTAATTCGTTCTTGCGGTGTGGGATATCGTTTCAACTGCTCGTCATACCAATACATCCATTCTCGCGTCACCCCGCAATAATTTCCCCGTTCGCAACCAATTCCTAAATTAATCTCCGGTAGCCAAACGGGGTTTCCTTCTTGCAATTCATACTTACCATTAACTAACCGATGCACTTCCAAACGCGGTTTGCGGCGACGGCGAGAAGAATAAATTACATAATAAAGTACACCCAAAGCTGCATATTCATCTAATTTGGTGCTGTATTCTTTGCGATAATTTTGAGAAACTACTTCTAGAACCAAAATAGGAATAACATTTTCATCCCACAGTACATAACTGGGGCGTAATTCTTCATCATAAACGCGCTCTACCCCTAAGCTGAGAAATCCATCTGGTACAATCGGCGGCTTATCGGGGTGATAATAAATACCCATATCTACGCCAAAAAACCAGTCCATGCGCTCTGACCAAAGTATCAGCAGTATTGCTTTCAACAACCCTGGTATTAATTCTTGCAGTTCGTTATCCACAGGTGTTTCGTCAGAATCGGGTAGTTCTTCGGCAGAGGGCAAGTACCTCGGCAGATTAAATAACATGGCTGGTTTTTTGTAAAACTCAAACATGATTATAACGATTTTCTCTTCTAGTAGAGGCACAGCTTTTAGGAATGGGGAAATTTCCGCACTTGATATTCACCTGCCTCCACAATAGGATAAGATTTTCCCATCGCTGCTGTGAACTTGAAAGCGATCGCCTCTAAATCAACTTTGGGTATAGCGTGCCAATGTTCGCGAGTTTCCCAATGAATTATCAGCACAACTTCTGTGGGATCGTTGGGGTTGATCCAAACCTATGAAGCGATAAATCCTGGATACTTAGCCAGCGCTGCTGTCCATATTTCTGCATTATGTTTGAATAAATTTTTCTCGCAGTTTGGGCGGTATTTTCACCTTGAGTAGTTCGATAACCACACCTTTTATTCCTTGTATAATAGTGCAAATTTGCCAAAATAGAGCTGTAGGCTAAAATAGCGCTTGCTTTTTTGCATAGCTTTAATTACTTACACACAAAAGCAAGAATCGGCTCGTTTAAAAAAAGTAATAGGAAAAAAATATGGACAACAACAATTGGGTGCAACAATTATTAATGGTTGGTATTGGTACAACCTCTTTGGTAGCAGACAAACTCAAGCAAGTGGGCGATGATTTGGTCAAAGATGGCAAGCTGAATCCCGAACAAGCCAAAGCGGTAATCGATGATATTGCACAGCAGTTAAAGTCCGAACAGGGCAACTTTGAAGGCAACATGCAACGGCAAATGCGAAATATGATGCAGGATTTGGGTGTTGCTCGCCAGTCAGAAGTGGACGAACTACGCGGTAGAATTGATCGTCTGGAGCGTCAAATTCGCGATTTAGAAAATAAGCTCTGGCGTTAGGATGCGCTTTCTGATTTAAACTAAGTTTTGTCCTACTGGTAAACAATAATCCTAAACCACGTATGTAGGGAGGACTGATGAATGAAAGCAATTTTACTTAGCGTGGGTTTCATGCTGGTCTGTGTAGTGGTTTTAGTATTGGCTCAAGTTGGCGGAAAACAAAATACATCTGTTGCTGAACCTTTAACTCAAACTACACCAGCGTCCACTACTGTAACTGAAAACAATACCCTGATAGCGAGCAAAACTATGGCTGATGAAAATGCCGTCACTACCCCCTCTGGATTGAAGTACGTCGAAATAGTAGAGGGGACTGGTGATACTCCTAAAACCGGACAAAAGGTGACAGTACACTACACCGGCACTTTAGAAGATGGTACAAAATTTGATAGTTCACGCGATCGCAACCGTCCCTTCGACTTTAAACTCGGTGTCGGACAAGTCATCAAAGGTTGGGACGAAGGACTTAGCACTATGAAAGTAGGCGGTCGTCGTAAATTAATCATCCCCCCAGAGTTAGGTTATGGTGCGCGTGGTGCTGGTGGTGTCATTCCACCTAACGCTACCCTGCTTTTTGATGTGGAATTGCTGAAGGTTGGGTAATTGGTAATGGGTAATGGGTAATGGGTGATTGGTAATGGGTTTTTTCCAATTCGCACGTTCCCAATTACCTATTACCAAACTTAATAGTTACTTGGTTTAGCTAAATTTTTAAACTTAGTAAACAGCGGGTCAAACAAAAGTTTCACAGTTCCTGTGGGACCATTGCGGTGTTTAGCAATTATCACTTCAGCCACACCGCGATCGGGTGTATCTGGCGTATAATATTCATCTCGATAAAGCATAATAACTAAATCGGCATCTTGCTCGATGGAACCCGATTCTCTTAAATCAGACAACATCGGACGCTTATTAGTACGCGCTTCCACACCTCTACTTAGCTGAGATAAAGCAATAACCGGCACACTTAATTCACGAGCTAAACCTTTGAGATTGCGCGTAATTTTAGATAATTCTTGTACGCGATTATCGCCGGCACCTTCCATTAATTGCAAGTAATCTATGACAATTAATCCTAATTCTGTTTTCTGTTCTGCTTGCAAACGTCGCGCTTGACTCCGCATTTGTGTAACGGTAATATTTGGCGTATCGTCAATATAAATTGGCATTTCTGAGAGGATACCAATAGCACGGCTTAAAGATTCCCACTGAGTTTGGCTAATGCGTCCACTCCGCAAATAACCACTTTCAATTTGCGCTTCGCTAGCTAATAACCGCTGTACCAATTGCTCTTTTGACATTTCTAAACTGAAAAAAGCAACGGGTAATTTATAAGAAGTAGCAACATTATGAGCCAGATTGAGACAGAAAGCGGTATTGTGAACACAAATATCATTGGCGACAAAATTGTGTGTCTCTGGGATTGTTAAGTCATAAACTTGTTTATTACCAACTGACTCGATAGAAACTATTTCATCCCAATAAACATCACTCGCTGCTAACTGTTGAAGTGGCAAATTTTCTAAAGTACTTGCTAATATCCACAGTCTTTCTCGTGATAAAGCACGTTTGCCTACATGGATATTTGAATACCCTTGAATTCCGGCACGTTGAGCTAAAAGAGTCCAAGGTTCATTACCTTTAGCTGTTGCTATCTGTTGCCAAATTTCTATTGGAATGAGGTCACGATTTGTTTGATATCTCTTTTGAGCTATTGCGTCTGCGACCTTAGTTAATGCATCTTCTTTGCCAAAAATCCCAATTTCTGAGATAAAACTTTTGATACTTTGGGCATCAGTAATATCTAATTGCCAAGCTTGTCTGCGAGTGTCTTTATATTTCACAGAGCGTTTTTTCAGACTGGCAATAATTCCAAATCGCAATAATAAATGTTGTATTTGTCTAGCTAATTTTTCGCTGACAGTACAGTAGCCTAATTGCGATTGACCGCTTGTAAGTAAAGTAGCCCATCCATCGGTTGCAAACAAACGATTGAGGAATAAGGAAACTTGCGATCGCTCCAATTTAAAAATAACTTGCGGAATGATTTTGGCATCAGCTTTTTTGCCCCATAACCCTATGTTTTCCAACCATGTTGTTAAAGGATTCTTTTGCCCTTGACACATCCCTGCATAAAGTATTGGTGTGCGGTCGCTCCTAATTTCTATCCGAACTTTCAACTTATCTGAAAAGCTGGTAACAGCGTATGTGAAATCATTTTGAATGCGAGAGTTAATATTAGTAAATTCTGGTGTAGAATCTGTCAAGCACCCATCACCTATGAAATATGCCAATAATTTAACTTCACACTCGCGGATACTTTCTGTACCAAATACATCGATTTTACGAGGTACAGCAATTTTATCGCCTACTCTTAATTCTGAAAGTTTTCGCCATCCATTGATGGTTAAATAAGGATGGGTGATAGTAGTTTCAATATATCGTCCCAAGCGAGTAGTAACACCAAAAACTGGTTTAATCCCGTCATCAACAAAAGCTGAAGCTTGAGTTAGATGAAATTTCCAATCATCTCCTAAAGTTATTAACTCAGCTTGCCGACGATGATATATTTCTTTAATAGTTGAGATACTCCCGTCACTCAAAAGTATTTCCGCATTTTCATGCAAGCATTTCCCCATTGACGGTCTGCCAGCGACAATGATTAAATCAGAACGCTGAAAGCCGGTTGTCATCGCATCTAAATCATAAAATCCGCAGGGAATACCCGGTAAAGCTACACCTTGATGACGATCTTCAATATCCTGAAAAGCATTAATTAAAGTGTCAGCAATATGAATTAAACCTGATTGCGGACGTTCTTGAGTTACGTTGAAAACTTTCTGTTCTGCTTGATCGAAAACTATTGGTAATTCGGTTTCTGTCTCGAAACCGAGATGGACAATTTCATTACCAGTTTTAATTAACTGACGCCGGAGATATTTTTCTGTTACTAGCGATGCTAAAGCGTCGATATTAACAGCGGAAACGGTGCGATCTACAAGAGAGGCTAATTTATTTCTGCCACCAATGCGGGCAAGCATATCATGGTCAGCTAGCCAATTGATCACTGCCAGCAAATCCGTGGGTTTACGTTGAGAGTGGAGACGCAGCGCGGCTTGATAGATGTCTTTATGAGCGCTAATATAAAAAGCTTCTGGAATAAGACTTTCGCTAACTCGTCCGATCGCTTCTGGGTCTAATAAAATTCCCCCCAAAATCGCTTCTTCCGCTTCGATGTTTTGGGGTGGCAAGCGATCGCTTCCATCACCTTGAAAACTTAGTTCTTCTGCCATAAATAATTTTATATATAAATTGGGGATTTTATATCTCAAAATCCCTTTTAATCAGGTGTAGATGGGCATTTTTTTGTAGTAAGGGCTTCAGCCCTTAAAACCTTGATTTGAGCGGTAAACCGCTCACTACGTTTTAAGTTTAATTTCACCCACTTACAAGCACGACAATTTGCGATCGCATTCAACAGCATAACTTTAAAACCACAGACCAACACAAATTAACAGAGTGTGTATCTGTGGTTTAAAATCAAAAAGCTGTTAGTTAGATACGACTTCAATATCGATTTGCGCGGTTACTTCCGAATGCAGCTTAATTTCAGCTTTATAAGTACCTGTTTGGCTAATATCAGGTATAGTAATACCGCGCCGATCTACTTCTAGTCCCGCACTTTCTTTAATTGCATCAGCAACTTCTTGAGTAGTGACAGTACCGAAAATCGCTTCACCTTCACCAACTTGCTTGGCAATTCTCAAGCTAGCAACTTTTTCCAAAGCTGCTTTTTGTTCAAGCGCTTGTTGCTTGAGTTCTAATTGCCGCTGACGTTCCACCTCGCGACGGCGTTCAACTTGCTTTAGAATACCAGGAGTAGCATTAATTGCCAACTTCTGTGGAATCAGATAATTACGAGCATAGCCAGGAGCAACTTCTACTAAGTCACCAGATTTTCCCAGCTTGTTGACATCTTGGTTTAAAACTAACTGTATGCGTTTCGCCATCGTTTTTCGTTTCTCTTTTTCCGGTAAAATCTCTCACATCTTAGCTTTGGGCAGGATAACTCACATGAAAAGTAGCTGTGTTCCCACAAGCTAATCGGAGCATAAAGCTTTAAGCTTAAAGATCCTAGCTTCATGTAGGGTGCGATCGCAACCATTAGCCACAAGAAACTTCACCAGTCCTTAATCTGTGAGTGCTTCAAAGATGACCACGCTTCCACCAACAACTAACCACTAACAACCAACCATTGTACAGACGCGAGGAACATCGCGTCTCTACTTAAAATTTATCCTTCATCCCCCGCAAACGCGCAAAGGTTTGTACTGGATCGCTACTCTTAACAGATGATTGTAACGTCGGTTGCTCCCAACGTAAAAAGGGATTTGTCCGCTTCTCCACCCCCAATAGCGAAGGAACAGTAGCTTCTCCCCGACTGCGGTAAGCCTTCACTTCATCATATCTATTTTGTAAATCGGCGTTCTGTGTATCTACAGTCAGCGCAAATTGAAGATTTTTTAAAGTGTATTCGTGGGCGCACCAAACCCGCGTATCATCCGGTAGAGAGCGTAGTTTACTCAGAGAATCCACCATTTGTGTAGGAGTTCCTTCAAATAAGCGTCCGCAACCCCCAGCAAACAGCGTATCACCGCAGAATAACTCCCCCGTTTCACTCGATTGCGCTGGGGGAAAATAGTAAGCGATGTGAGCGCGGGTATGTCCGGGAACAAAGATAACTTCCCCGATTCTGTCTGCAAACTGAACAATAGAACCTTCTACAAGAAACACTTGCTGTCCTGGTATTCTCCCCCGATCCTCGGCACCAGCATAAACCGTCACATCCGGTAATTTTTGCATTAAGTGTTTATTGCCACCAACATGATCCTGATGATGGTGCGTGTTAAAAATCGCCACCAACTTAGCGTTTAGTTTAGCAAGTTGCTTTAATACTGGTTCAGCCTCCGCCGGATCGACTACAGCAGCGATATTTTGGTTTGCATCGAAAAGCAGAAAGATGTAATTGTCTGATAACGCCTCAAGACGAAATACCTGCATGACAATAGCCTCCCTCATTCTATGTTTGAGTTAGCAGCGACAGGTCTACCTTCACAAAGTATATTAACTATTTTTTAATGATAAATTTTTGTGCATATAATATCCATTTTGTCAACCGTATTCACTTGAAAATATCTTATCTACACCTTTAGACAGAATTCCTTTGTAAAGAGTATGCAAAGTGAAATTTATATTGTTATCGTGTTTGTCAAGATACGAACAAGTCTGAGTATTCCCAAAAATCATACATATTTGCTCTCAGTTGTTAGTTTTCAAAATCTTTCAATTTCTATACAGTTCCCTTTTGCAAAAAAAGGGTGAGCAAATACTACCATTTCTTTTTTTGGCATCCAACCGGAGGAATATGAATTACCAAAATTCTACGTACACAGACGTTAGTAATCAATGTAAATTGGCTGTGAAAAAGATTGTAGATCGAATTCTCCGCTCAGGAAAGATGAGTCGTCAAGACCATATCCTACTTACCTCTACCGTACTCGCTGAAGGCAATGTCAGCGAAGTAAACCGTCGCCAAATTAATCGCCTATTCGATCGCATCCAGACAGGTCAGCTAAAATTAATTGACTGGTAGCATCCGTAGAGAATTGTGGCTATTTATCTATTTAGAAGTCAACACTAAAAAAGTTAATATGCCACTATCATTACTTTTAATAATAAGTAATAAGTCTATTGGATGTAAATACAAGAATTAAAACGATGTAAATAAGTATTAATAAATATTGTTCCGATTCAGAAATAGCAATAATATAATATTTTTCCACGTGGCTACCGTGATTTTACTGATTATTTTTCATATATCAGCAAAATAAGTTTGATTTATCCGTGAATTTTCTATTGAAATGGTAGCAGATGTAAGGTTAGATTGATTTTGATTTTTCGGATTGCAAGTAACATAAAATCTTTACATCCCGTATCACCAATATTTAAGTGTTACTTTTAAAACAAGGGTGTGATGAATCTACTACTTTTTTTGCACACATTAACAACAGCAAAGTCTTGTGAGTTTACAGCAAAGCAAAACTCAATTGAAAGTTTCCATACTTGTCAGTGACCTATCGAGCGCTGGAGCTGGAAGGTGGGGAGGTGGAGGTGTTCGTTCATTTTTACTAGCTCAAGCACTCCAAAAGCTTCAATATCAAGTAGAAATTTTAGGATTTGTTTTTGGCGACGAGCCGGCGGTAATTCCTCAATCGGAAATTCCAGTTAGTAGCTTTGTTGGCTACAACTATCCCAAATTTATAGTATCAGCTTCTCAGCTTCTGAAAAAACTTGATGGTGATATTATTTATGCAATGCGACCGAAACCAACAACCTTCGGTTTATCTTTGCTAAAAAAATTAAATAACCATCGACCTCTAATTTTAGATATAGACGACTGGGAACTCAGTTGGCATGGTGGCGATAAGTGGCAATATCGCCCTTCAATTAAGCAATTTGCTAGAGACGTTTTTAAATCAGATGGTGCTTTGAGATATCCGGATCATCCGCTTTATTTAAAGTGGGTTGAAGGGATGGCACAAAATGCTAATGCCATTACAATTCACACCCACTTTTTAAAAGAGCGATTTGGTGGCTTTTATTTGCCCAATGGTAAAGACACTACTTTATTTAATCCCTCACGCTACGATCCTAAAGAAAGTAGAACACGTTATGGACTTCTTGGCTATCGCATTTTAATGTTTCCTGGTGCGCCAAGACCATACAAAGGTGTTGAAGATGTATTGATAGCGCTAGATAAACTAAATCAGCCAGATTTAAGACTGGTGATTGTTGGTGGCAGTCCTTATGATAACTATGATGCTGAACTCACTGAAAAATGGGGACGTTGGATAATTAAATTACCAAAGCATCCATCTTCAGAAATGCCTGCAATCGTGGCAGCAGCGCATGTTATTGTTGTTCCCCAACGAAATACCCCAGCAGCTTTAGCTCAGTTTCCATTGAAATTAACCGATGGAATGGCAATGGCAAAGCCAGTTTTAGCAACACGGGTAGGAGATATTCCTGATATTTTAGGTGAAACTGGTTATCTAGTTGAGCCAAGTTGCCCTCTTGAAATAGCCGAGAAAATTCAATACATATTCCAGCATTTAGATGAAGCAAATGAGCGAGGAAAGCTAGCTCGAAAAAGATGTGTGGAATACTACAGTATTGATGCAATGACAACTACCTTAGGAAACATCATGCAACAGATATAGTAATGCATGGATGTACAAGTGTCATTCACGGTATTATTAAAAAGTAATATTCTTAAAGTAAATACATACAGTATGTTGGGCAATAAGCTATTAATCAAATTTGCTAAACCTTATCCTGGCTGGATTATTATCACAATAATCTTGGGGTTTTCTGGAGCTTTATTTAATGGGATAAGTACAGCACTAATTGTACCTGTGATTTTAAAAATCGTCGGACAAGAAGTGAATTTAACCAGCGCTCCTGGTATTCTCAAAGTAATTATGTATCCGTTTGATAAGGTATCGGAAAGTTACAGATTACCGTTGATGGCAGGGGCAATTATATTTACAATTATTTTAAAAAATGGTGCAACTTATGCTAGTACGTTAGCATCTAGTACTTTAACGCGAATGCTGACCTCGGATATGCGAGAAGCGGGAGTGAAGTTATTACTAGAAATTGACATAGATTATTATGCCAAGATGAAAGTTGGTGATTTAATCAACCGACTTGGTGGAGAAATTGCCCGTGCTGCTAGTGCTATAGGGAATGCAGTTAAATTAGTTATTCTCGGAATTACAATTTTAGTTTTTGTTGGCTTTTTGTTATCAATTTCTTGGGAATTGACAATTGCTGCTACGTTTTTGCTGTCTTTGGTAATGCTAATTAATCAGTATGCTATAGGTCGTTCCAAAAAGTTTGGTCAGCAATTGTCAGAGATGTCTAAAGCTTATTCAGTCAGTACACTAGAAACTTTGAGTGGAATTCGCTTAGTCAAGGCAACTGGTAATGAAGAGAAGGAATATCAAAGAATTAAAAAACTAATTCGCGATCGCGAAAAAGCAGAGTACCAATCCCAGGCTAATTCAGAGATAATCGCACCAGTTAGTGAGGTGATGGGAATTACGGCTTTACTGCTAATTGTGTTTTTGAGCCGCACCTTTTTTGCAGCACAAATTGCATCACTTTCAGCGGTTATTTTTACATATTTATTGGTGCTTTTGCGACTTCTGCCGTTAATTTCTCAGTTAAATACTGTCCGCAGTGCTTTTGCTAATACCGCTGGTAGTGTAGATATGGTGACAGAGTTTTTACGACTGGATAATAAACCTTTAATGAAAAGGGGTGAGTTAAACTACACAAAATTAGAGAAAGGAGTGCATTTTCATAACATCACATTTTCTTACCCGAATCAAGAGAAGTTGGTGTTGAAGGATGTCGATTTATTTTTACCGCGTGGTACTACTTTAGCTTTGGTAGGTGGTTCGGGTGCGGGTAAGTCAACGCTTGCAGACCTTTTACCAAGATTTTATGACCCGATATCTGGCAGTATTACGATTGATAAAACTGACCTGCGTGACTTTGATATTACGTCTTTACGCAAAGCGATGGGAATTGTTAGTCAAGATACATTTCTCTTCAATGATTCGGTGCGGAATAATATAGCTTACGGAAAACCAGAAGCTACAGAAGATGAAGTTATTGCAGCAGCGCAAAGGGCAAATGCTTATGAGTTTATCAGCAAATTGCCTCAGGGATTTGAAACGATGATTGGCGATCGCGGTGTGATGTTATCTGGTGGACAAAGACAAAGATTAGCGATCGCGCGTGCATTACTGCAAAACCCGGAAATTCTCATTCTCGATGAAGCTACCAGCGCTTTGGATACCGTTTCTGAACGTTTGGTACAAGCTGCAATTGACGATCTCAGTCGCGATCGCACTACTTTGGTGATTGCACACCGACTTTCCACAGTCCAAAAAGCTCATCAAATTGCTGTTTTAGATCAAGGACGTGTCGTTGAGGTAGGAACTCATGAAGAACTGTTAAGCAAGAATGGCTACTATTCGCGTTTGTACTCAATGCAATTTAGCGATCGCTCAAAAGTCGAGAGCAAACCTCATCAAAGCTTGATTCGGATTTCTCATGAAATGCGATCGCGTCTTAACTCTACGATTGGTTTCTTGCGCTTAATACTTGATGATATGGTAGACAATCCCCAAGAACGTCAAGAACTAATTGCAGAATCTTACAAATCTGCTTTTATAATTCTCAACGCTGTTGATGTTTTTGAGGATATTGCTAACCTGCAAATCAAATACCAACCTGTATCATTTACATCAAAAAATTACGGTGAAACTATTGATAGTGAAATCTTAACTCATTTCTCTAAAGAGTTTCGGACAATTCTCAATGACATCCTTAGTTCTTTGCGATCGCTAGCAGACAATTTGGTAGAAAATCCCCAAGAGCAAAATCAACTTTTTGAAGAAGCTTGTGAATCAGCAATACATCTACTAAACAAAATAGAATATTTTGAGGATAGCATAAAGCCTTAAATTCTCCCGTAAAACAATGAAATAATTGTATCGATTAATCCTCATTACAAAACAATAAGTTACAGAAAAATACTTGACTTAATATCATGAAAACATCTTCCCAAAGAAACAATTATATATTTTTCACGAGAAATGTTTTAACTAAGCCAGAGGCAAAGTTAGTGCAGGTAGCAAATTCTGCCAACGCAGCTGCTAACTTGGGTTATTCAACCGTTTTAGTTTACAGCCACAAAGGATTAACATCTCATAACCCTATTAGTTTAATTCGTCCGTTTTCACCCAGAAAACCCGAAGAAAAACTTGCCAAGCTTTACAACTTACAAGAAAAACTCAAAGTTGCTCCTCTTTCAATGCCTTGGTTCGTAGATAAATTTGGTGGCAAATTGACAAATTCTAGCACCCTTATATCAAAATACTATTTCCCCTTTCATATTCTTCCTACCACTAAAATTGTCCATACTCGCGACTGGAACTTTGTCAAAGTAGCAATAATGCACGGAATTCCCGCAATTTACGAACACCACCATCACGAAGACAAAAAATTTGAACCAGAAATTGTCAAAAATCCACTTTTTACGATTGCTATAACTGTTGCCGATACAGTTAGAGAAAGCATGATCCAAAACGGAATGCCACCTGAAAAAGTTGTCAAAATGCATAATGGTTACAGTCAATTGTTTGCTACCAGACAACCGGAAGCAGCTGAAGAATGGCGAGAAAAACTGCTTCAAGATAAATACCAACATATAGTTGTCTATTCTGGAGCGCTGTATCCATTTAAAGGGGTTGATTTATTAATTGATGTTGCCAAAGATTTACCGCACGTCCAATTTGTATTTGCCGGCGGAAAAGAAGAGCAAGTGCAAGCTTATCAGCAGATGGCAAGAGAAAAGCAAGTTACCAACACGACATTTTTAGGCTACATAGAACACCACAAGTTAGGAAGTTTGCTGCAAGCTGCTGATATTTTAGCTCACCCTCATTGTTCGGGAAATGCATCAACTTTTACCTCTCCTCTGAAGTTTTTTGATTATATGGCTGCTGGTACACCCATCGTCTCAACGGAGATTCCACCATTGATGGAATTTAAGCCTGCAAATGTTGTGGCTGCTTGGTGCGAACCAGATAATCCACAAGAATTTGCCAGATGTATTAAGCACGTTTTAGAAACCCGTCCCAGAAAAATCGAAGGCTATTCAGATAGTCTTGAGTTCGTCAAGCAGTTTACTTGGGAAAATAGAATCCAAAAAATTCTTAGCTATGTCGATGCTTCTATGCGTCCAGTGGCAATGAATTGAGATTAAATCGCCGAACAACAAAGTAGTAATTCAACTAATTTGCTATCATTATGGTAAAAAAAACTATCGGTATGATTACTGGCTATCAAGCTATAAACCAAAGTGATTGGCTTTGGCATCAAACCCCTAATGCATTTGGTGAGTGGAAAAATATTCAAATCCAAGCAAATCACTCAAAGCCAGACTTTCTACTGTTATACAATTTCTGCGACTTTGTTAAACCTGTTGCCAAGAAAAGCTGGTTGAATAAGTTTAAACCACAGCCACAGCAGAAAGAAAACATCACAAATTTACTGCGAGGAGTGCCGAAAGAAAGAATAATTTCTTTAGTAAGAGAACCGCCATTTCCAGAGTTGGAACAAAAGCGAATTACTGATTACGAAAACGCTTCTAAATACTGCGGTTATGTCTCTGGTCCAGATGATTTTGCGCCCATTCCTGAGTATATGCCTGCTATTTGGTATCATGCGAATTCGTTTAGAGAACTGAATGAAATGCCACCTCCAGAAAAGGTTCGTCCTTGCAGTTGGATTACATCGGGAATAGATCGCACGGCAAATCATCAGCAACGTCTTAACTTTTTAAAAATGTTGCAAGAAAGCGGTTTAACCTTCGATTTGTATGGGCGAGATTTACCAAATTGGGCACAGGGAAATGGAAAAGTTAATAATAAATGGCATAGCATGGCTCCCTATTATTACAACTTGGCAATAGAAAATTATGCTGACAATAATTGGTATGTGAGTGAGAAGCTTTGGGATTCTCTTTTGGCTTGGTGTTTGCCAATTTATTACGGTGGTTCTGCCGCTGATAAATTATTGCCACCAGGAAGCTTTTTGAGACTACCAAGTATAGATGAAAAGGGTTTGGCATACATTCAGGAAGTAACGTCTACTCCTGATGCTTGGTACGCAGCTAAAGAAGCGATCGCTGAAGCTAGGCAGATTATTTTGCACAAATTAAATCTGCTGAACTGGTTAGATAACGCAGTTAACCAAATTGCATAAATAAAATTTACACTTACGGAAATTTCCATGACTAATGGTATCTATACAATCGGCAACGATGTAGTTTATAACCAACTCGTAGCTTTTCTTAATAGTGTTGAAGTCAATGTAGGTACAGATATTCCAGTATGTGTAATTGCCTATGACGACAACATTGAAAAAGTTAGTGCGGAAGTCGCTACAAGAAAAAATGTGACTCTGCTAAATGATGCCCAATTGTTTAAAAATTGGGAAGATTTTTCTCTGCAAGTGTGGCAAACACATCCCACTGCTTTAAAAGTTTGGGAAGAACAAGGCATTAAAGGGGTGCGTCGGATTGGCATGAATCGTCGATACTGCGCTTTTGATAACAGCAGTCCCTTTGACAAATTTGCCTATTTTGATGCAGATATTTTGGTCTTAGATTCTCTGCAAATTATTTTTGAGAAGTTAAACGACCATCCTTTAGTTGTTTATGACTTTCAGTACAAAGACCCCTCGCACATTTTTAATGTCAAATCTGACAAATTATCTCAGATATTTAGTGAAGACAGAATTAAATCTGATATTTTTTGTGCGGGTTTTTATGCTGGTAAGCGGGGGTTATTTAGTTCAGAAGAACGCGATTTTATTGTATCTCGGCTGGCAGATGGAGAGGCAGAAATTTTATTCCCAGAAGCACCTAATCAGTCAGTTCTCAACTATATGGTAATGCGAGCAAATATTCCGGTGTGTAACTTATCAAAGCAGTTACCTGAAAGCAAAATAACTGGAAATGCCGTCACTTCTTCTCACTTTGAATATAAATCTAATTGGTTGTATGACAAAGGTAACAAACTGACTTATCTGCACTACATCGGTTTGTCATCCAGCTTATTTGATAGAGTCTGCAACGGTGACAATATTGATTTCCCATATCGAGATATTTTCTTACACTATCGTTACCTGCACGAACCCGATAAACGACCAAAGTTTACTACTAAGCCACAACCCTACAATGCACCTCCTAGTTTGAAGACAAGAGTTCTCAAAAAGCTGGGTATAAAAGTTTGAGGAATAATCAATGAATCGCGGGATTTATCTTCTAGGCAATGACAAGGTGATGGATAATGCCGTTGCCTTAATTAATAGTATCCGTTTTTATGACTCGGATACACCAATTGTCATGATTCCCTACAATGACAATTATCAAAAGATAGCAGAGGTTTTTTCTAACTTTTCTGGGGTAACAATTTACGAAAATTTAGAATATATCAAGTACTTTTGCGAGCAAATCGATAACATCTGCGGAAAAAATTTCTTTGATAGACCTAACTTACTTCGTAAGCTTGTTTGCTGGTTTGGTTCTTTCGATGAGTTTTTGTATATAGACACTGATATTGTTGTGTTTAACAAAATTATCGACAATCTCAGCTATCTTCAAGAAAATGATTTCGTTTGTTATGACTATCAACATACAGGCGGAATTTATGAAGTATTCAATCAGTCAATTAAAGATAATAATATCTTTAAGAAAACTGAATTAAAAGACGTTTTTAATAGTGGTTTTTGGTGTTCTAAAAAGCAAGCTTTTTCTGAGAAAGATATCTGGGAAGTCTTTAGAGAATGCGTTCGCCATCCGGAATATTTCTATTTATTAAACTCAGACCAAACTATCCTTAACTATCTCGTCTTAAAGTATGTTCCGCGCCGATTTAATATAGTCAATAGACCTGGTAAAGCCCCTGGAAATTGGGCAGGTAGCCCTCATTTTCAAGCTCAAGGGCATATACTTATAGACTCCAAGTTAAATCAGCCTCTACAGTTTCTTCACTGGGCAGGGATGCGGATTGAACCTGATTGCCCTTATTGGGAAATTTGGGAGTATTACCGCAATCTCAATCCATCATTGCCACCGCCAATTTTCCCAGTTAAGGTCAAAAAAAGTTCTTGGCAGCAAACTTTAAGTCAAATTAAAACTCTATTCCGCTTTCTGAAAAAGTAAGTTTTTGAAGCTGCTTACAGTTTCAGATTCCCGACTTCTTAGAGAAGTCGGGAATCTTATTTTTAACGATTCCTAAACGGATTGCTATACTTATCGGTAATAAAAATCAAACTTATTCAAGGTAACAATTCTCAAACGCACTAAATTATATAAATGAGTAACACTTTGACGTGCTTTAGCAGCAACTTTTTCCAGAAGGGAACGCTTGGGATATTCGAGCATTTTTTGTTGCTCAAAATATATGGACATCTCCTCCATCTTTGATTGTCCTTTTTGGATTCTGACTAGTTCGGTTTTATCTTTAAAAAAGGAAATGCCCTGCATCTCACTTAATCTAACATCCAAACCAGCCTTGGCAGCAGCTAAACCTATTGCGTTTCCTTCACCGTCATAAATTCCATTTAATTCAAAATAATTGGCGAGTGTCTCCCATTGTTTGAAAAATTCAAGTTCTTTTCCAGAGTCTTTTGTAACTGCAAATAAATACTCGTACACAAATTTAACGTTTTCATTTTCTAGGTCTATATTTACCTTTTGTGCAGCTTTTTTGGTTACTTGAAATTCTCGACAAAGTTTAGCACTAGCAGTTCCTGCAATAACTTTGGCATACTTTTTGGGCATAATTTCACAAGTTCTTGCTGTTATTCCTACTTTTTTAATCCATTGCATATCTACTGGCACTGGTGCTAGTATTCGCATATCTGCATCAATGTATATGCAAGAATTAAAGAGAGATAATGCTTTGGCGATCGCAAATCTTTTGTCGTGATAAAACTTAACGCTCTGCGAGCGATGTTTAAAGGCTAAAATGTTGGGTTGTTTGTTAAAGTCGCTGGGATTGTCAGTTAAAACTATAAAATAAGTTTTCGGCGAATATCTCTCTATATCTTGTGCTAATAACAAGGCAAGAGCGCGATACTTCTTACCAAATGCTATAGTGCAAAAGCAAAATTCTGGCTCTGCTTGATTCATTGTTTTTTAATTTCCTACTTTAGATAGAAATAGTGTATGGAAATTTGGTATAAATACAAATCAAGGTAGTAACTTCAGTAGTTATACTTAATTCTTATTTTAATAAATAAAATGATGTTGAATTAATATATTTTTAAATTTTAGATTTAGAATATTATTAAAATTCACGCTCCAGACGCAGAGGCGCAGAGAAAGACGTAGGATTTTTATAATAAGTCATCAAACGCACTTGACATAACACAATAAATTAGATTTGGACACAGCATTTCTGTGCCCATATTTATACTCAAGGCATCGAATCTAAGTCTAGAGATGTCATTCCTTGGCGTTCTATAAAAGCCAGCATACTTCCTAACTGCAACCAAACTAGTACGCTTGTTAAAAGAGAAATCGGTACACCAATTATATAAGCAAGCAATGGTGGAAAACCGAATATTTCAAAACCTGATGTAAGAAATAAACAAACACCGCCAGCGATTCCGAGAAATGGAACAAATAACTTTCTGCTCCAAAAACGAGAACCTAACTTTTCTACACTATTTAATTGCATTTTTTCCATAATTAACTTTAGCGTTCCAGCTAATGCGACACCGGAGGTTAATGCAATAAATAAACCAACAGCTAACAGAAAATATGGCGGATTTAGAGGGTAATAGTACATGAAAACTCCTGATTAATATGGTAATTGGTAATTGGTAATTGGTAATTGGGAATTGGGCAATGGGCAATGGGCAATGGGCAATGGGCATTGGTAATTTTAACTCCCCCTTGTCCCCTTGTCCCCCTTGTCTCCCTTGTCTCCCTTGTCTCCCTTGTCCCCCAGTCCCCAGTCCCCAGTCCCCACGTTGTTACTGTTTTTTTCCAAAAGAAACAAGGTGTGTAGCAGTCGGTAAAATAGCGGCTGCGCTTTCTCTAGAGAATTCTGTCAAAATGCCGATCGCTACACTCAACAAACGATTCGGCTTTAAGTCATCTTTCACCAGATTCCACAAGCGTTGAACTTCTTCGGTGTGAAGACGGTCATCCTCAGTCAAAGCAAGCAGCAACTGTCTTTGGATAAACTTGCCTTCATCAGACAGCAAATATTGTAAACCTAATTGCGCTGTTGGTAATAAATCAAAGTTGTTATCAGTGCGGGCGATCGCAATTAAATTCTCTAACCGCTGCCACTGGAATTTACCATTTTTGAACAACACATTCAATAACCGCTGCCGCAATCCTGGAGAATCTCCTGTTAGCAACCTTCGTGCTACATAAGGATAAGCTACCTCGACAATTTTAAAATTAGGATTGAGGCTTAAAGCAATACCTTCTTGCGTCACCAAAGAACGAATAATTAAAGCAAACTTTGCCGGAACTCGAAAAGGATATTCATACATTAATTCCGAGAATTCATCGGTGATTGTCTTGAAATTAAAATCCTTGACGTTTTTGCCAATTGCGTTTCCCAGCACCGTTTCTAATGCCGGCACAATCGGAGCAATATTCGTTTCTGGTGTCAGAAATCCTAAATTTACCAAGTCTTCGGCGAAGTCATTATAATCTTTATTGACTACATGCACCAACGCATCTACAAGAGTTTCTTTGGTGGTTTCCTCTAGCTGATCCATCATGCCAAAGTCAATGTAAGCCATGCGACCATCAGGCATGGCAAACAAGTTACCCGGATGGGGGTCTGCATGAAAGAAACCATGTTCTAACAACTGTCGCAAACCTGAGGTGACACCAATTTGGATAATCGCTTCTGGATCTAAACCTACAGCACGGATATTTTTCGTATCTGTGAGTTTGAAGCCGTTAATCCATTCCAGAGTTAAAACACGGGTGTTGGTATAACTCCAATAAATGGCTGGTATTTTGACTTGCGGATCGTTGCGGAAATTACTCGCAAATTTTTCGGCGTTGCGACCTTCATTAATATAGTCGATTTCTTCAAATAACTTTGTGCCAAACTCGTCCACAATTAAAGTTAAATCGTGACCGAGATTGAGTGGCAACCAAGGACTCAGCCAACCTGCTGCCCAGCGCATTAAATAAAGGTCGAGTGTAATCACCGGACGTAAGTTCGGACGTTGCACTTTTACGGCTACTTCTTCGCCGCTGTAGAGACGACCGCGATATACTTGACCCAAGCTAGCCGCAGCGACTGGAGTTGGTGACAATTCGCTATAAATTTCGGAAACGCTTGCGTTCAGTTGAGTTTCGATAATCCGATAAGCGATCGCATTATCAAAAGGTGGCAACTGGTCTTGTAGCTTTACCAGTTCGTCTAAGAAATCTTTACGTATTAAGTCCGGTCGCGTCGAGAGTGCCTGACCTACTTTAATAAAAGTTGGACCCAGACTCGTTAATATTTGTCGCAACTGAATGGCTCGTTTGAACTTGTTTCGTTCAGTTTCTCCACGCCATTCATCCCATTTTAGACCGAGAATAAATCCCGCAAAAAACCAAACTATCTTTATCGATCGCGCTATCGCTTGCCAGGGACGCAAGCTGTAGTAGCGAGCGATCGCGTTTGCATTGTAGCTCGTTAACTGAGCAGGTTGATACTGACCCACGCCGACCTTTGCCTCTTAAACCGATAAATTTACTCTTTTGTTTGCTCGTCTTTTCAAACCATAATTTGGCTGCAAAGACAATATGTTTGTAGTTTTTATCTACAACTATCTACAACAATTAAATTTTTTACATTTCCGGGTAACAATCTTGGCAATATTAGCCAAGGGAGGTTGCCCGTCTTTTTTATCTTTATTCTTAATTATACTTTATAAAAGTACAAATACTTCTTTCAGAAAGTTTAAGAAGGTCACGTTTGTAAAGTTTTGTCAAGGCTAGTCAAGCTGGTAAAGTATCTAATAGTGTTGCGGCTTGAGGCTGGAATGCTTCCAAGCCTCTGGTTAAACCTAGATTCAAAGGTTTGGCGAGAAATCAAAGGTGCAAAGTGACATAAGACATAAATAAAGTTTGTCTCTTTGCCCCTTTGTTTATGCAAGGTCAGTTAGTTTTATTGACCGAATACACCGATACCGTAGTAACAAGCATTGGTATTACAACTAGCCATATCAACCCGAACTCGATATGTACCGCTTCGAGATGGAGTCAGGGTGATGGCAGGAATATCATCATCTTGTAAATCAGAAGTAATCAGATTTCCACGGCTATCATAGAGTGCAATATCTAAATCTCGACAATCGCGATCGCACACTCCAACTATGCCGTATGATGTACCTGCACGCAGATTTATAGTTATATAATCGGAACGACCGTGATAAAGTGCATCGATCATAGGTTCATGGCTTAAACTATAGCCACGTAAACCAGAAGCGATCGCCTTTTCGATTAGCTGGTCACGAACTTCATAAATATATTCCCTATCGTCAGCGCGAACTGCGGTAGGTGTCATAAAAAGCGAACCAGAAATAGCAGTAATTCCAACGAAGGTTCCGAATAAAGCTTTGAGTGTTTTATGTAACATTGAATTGTCTGTTGAACTCGACAATTCCATCATCTAAAAGTGCAATTGGAGTTCAAACCGGAGATGCCATTGAGTTAATTTAGTTACATTGTGTTGTGATTGTCTTGGGAATAATTAGAAAAATATTGACGGTATAACTCGCATCTGACTGTAACTTCATCACCTTGTAACTTTACTAGTCCGAGACTATGTAATTTAAACCTGGTAACTGTCGGTAAAAGTACACCACTACTACTAGCGACAACCTCTTGCATTGCTGTCCTTAATTCTGGCTGTTGCTGCAAAAGATATTCTAGGTGTTGCAGATGGTTGCTATAAATTCCTTCGGCGGTAGCTGCTGTTTGCAAAAATTGTGCTAAATTTATCTGTTGAATGGCTATTTTATACAGAGCTAACCGCACTAAAAAAGGATGTCCTCCCACCAACACCATTAACTTTTCTACTTCTGTATCGCTCCAATTTAGTTGATGGCGTTGAGCTAAATCCTTTACTTGCTCCTGGGTAAATTCTGGTAAGTCCGCTACCAAACCGACGTTAAACGGCGATTGATTGATATCTACTGGTACATAGGCTTCAGTCGAGTGTACTATCACCAGTCGGAGTTTTTTCCAGATATCTCGACGTTTGGCTTCTTCGTGTAAAGCGCGTAATAACCCAAAAAAATCTCTGTAGATTTTGGGATATTCAAATAGCTTATCGACTGTCTCTAAGCCTAAAATTAATGGCTGGTTGATTTCGGGAAATAAATAGCGCTCAAAGTAATTTTTACAAGTTTTCATGTAGCCAAAGCGCTGCGCTGACTTCCAATGCTCATCAAGTTTTTGCAGCAACTTTTGCTGTAATTCTGGATTTTTGGCGGCGACTTCTTCGGTGACGGTATCGCAAAACCAGCGCAGAAATGTATTCAAGTTGAAGAACAACTCTTCTTCTGCTAACTGAAAATCTATTGTCACCGTGATATTTCCCTGACTTTCCGCTTGCTGGAGAATTCGCGCCAACAGCGAAGATTTACCCATGTTTTGCGGTGCTTTGATGCGAATTAGGGAACCAGGTTTTTTGATTTCCTGATAACAACGCTGTTCGATGGGTGGACGTTCTAGATAAAAGGGAGAATCTAACGCTACCTCTCCTTCTGGATATTCAAGGGAGGGAGGAAATGAGGGGGATGGGGGGGATGAGGGAGATGGGGGAGAATGATTGATGTTTTGTGTTTGTGTATCAGTATAAGTTTCGTCAGGTAGTTCTAAATCCACTATGTCTCGCCACTCCAGCCCCAATTTGTGGCAAATTTCTGTGAAGGTTGAGAAATAAACAGCTTTACCAGTGACAAAGTTGCTAACAGTAGATTGAGCAATCTCTAAATCTTCAGCTAGTATTCTCTGGCTAATGTAGCCATTTCGTCGCAGAGCCAATTTTACTTTGGGTAGGCAGTTTGTATGTACTCTCACAGACCTTGACGAGTATGACATAGCTGGTTAATCGAAATCACTACAAAATTTAGCTTACAAGATTAGGTATTTATTTGGTAAAGTCAATTACAACTCCATCACAACTCAATAACAACTCGATAAAAACTTAACATTCTGGAAATTAAACTCAAGATAGGTATCGATGTAATTTTTCTCTATTAAAAACTAAATTATGACGCGAGACTACGAGTATAAAGTTGGTGGTAGTTTGGAAGAAGACGCTCCCAGCTATGTAGTGCGACAAGCGGATTCTGAGCTTTACCACGCATTAAAAGCGGGAAAGCTTTGTTACGTTTTTAATTCCCGTCAAATGGGGAAAACGAGTTTGTTAGTCCGGACGATGAAACGGCTAGAAGCTGATGGCTTTGCTTGTGCTGTGATTGATGTTTCTGGATTGGGTAGCCAAGAAATCACCCTTGAGCAGTGGTACGCGAGTATTATTGATAGCTTATTAACTGAACTCAATTTTGTTGAACCAGAAGATTTATCTGCATGGTGGGACAAATCTATCGAAATTTCTCCGGTGCGACGTTTGGGGAAACTTCTCGATGAATTGTTATTGCCAAATATTACCCAAAATATCGTTATTTTTATCGATGAAATAGATAGTATTCTCCGCTTGGATTTTCCGGCGGATGATTTTTTTGCTTTAATTAGAAGCTGCTATCAAAAACGCTCTTTTAAAGCTGAATATCAGCGGTTGACTTTTGCTTTAGTTGGGGTAGCGACACCTTCAGATTTAATTAAAGATGAGGAAAGAACGCCGTTTAATATTGGTACAGCAATTCAACTTTATGGTTTTAAAATAGATGAAATTACACCTTTGGCAAGGGGGTTAGTAGGAAAATTTGAAAATCCCCAAGCTGTAATGCAAGAGGTTTTGGCTTGGACGGGGGGACAGCCTTTATTGACGCAGAAGGTTTGTAATTTGTTAATTCAGGATTTGAAGAACCCCACCCCCAGCCCCTCCCCGCAAGCGAGGAGGGGAGAAAAAGAGGTGAAAGGATGGATGAAAACAGTTGTGAGAACTGGGATTATTGATGATTGGGAAGTGCGAGATGAGCAAGAACATTTAAAGACGATACAGGATAGGATTCTTGCTAATGAACTAATTGCTGTGCGCTTGTTGGGGTTTTATCAGCAAATTTTGCAAAAGGGTGAGATTGCTGTTGATGGAAGTTCAGAACAGATGAGGTTGCGTCTAACTGGGTTGGTCGTAGAACAGCAGCGAAAGTTAAGGGTTTATAACAAAATTTATGCAAATATTTTTAATTTAATTTGGGTTGAAAAAGAATTAGATAAATTACGTCCTTATGCTGATGCTTTTAAGGCTTGGGTAGATAGTAAATTTAATGATGATTCGTATTTGTTGCGTGGGGAAGATTTAGAAAAAGCTCGTGTTTGGGCTGATGGGAAAAGTTTGAGCAATGCTGATTCTCGGTTTTTATCTGCGAGTGTGGAAGCAGAGTTAAATGAGAAAGTTGCGAAAGCGGAAGCGAAAGAAAATAAGGCTTTGGAGGAAGAGAGGAAAGCGAAACAGCGATTGACAGAGGTAGAAGAAAAAGCGGAATTAGATTTAGAAAAAGCTAATAAAGACTTGATACAAGTCAAAAAAACTACGAAGCGACAGATTTACATCGGTATTTTTGTGCTAATGCTATCAATTATTTTAGCTATGGGAGCATTGCTAGTAGCCAGAAAAGCATCTCGATATGCCCGTAACCAAAATTACGAGCTAGGACGAGTACTTAGAAACAAAGATGATGTAATCATTGAGTTGAATAACAAAAAACAAGAATTAGCTTTTCTAACTTCCAAGTTAACAAAAGTAGAAGATGCGTTCATAAATATCACACTAAGAGAAAAAAATACACAACAAAAAGCGCAACATAACATAAAGAAAATAAATAATTTAGAGTATCAAAAGAAATTAATATATAATAATTTGACATTTCAAAAAAAAAACCTATCACAACTTATAAATCAAAACAAAGAAAAAAATATAGAGCTAAAACAAAAAACTAACGAATTATTACAAGAAAAAGAAAAAATATTTGCAGCAAATAATCAGCTTGAGAATTTAAATGAAATGCTTCAGAAAAAAAATACAAAGATAAATGAGATGGAACATCAGTTTAATGGAGTGAAAGAAGAGTTACAAGATATTTCAATCAAACGTGATAATCTCAAAATGATGATTGATACTTTACTTCAACAACTTGAAGTAATAACTGGAGAATTCGCAGGAATACTTAGTTTAAAAGACTCTGAAATTCCAGAGAATTTCAAGCCAAAAATAAGACAAATAAATGATTCCCATAATAAGTTATTAAAATTGATTTTAGAATATCGTGGATATAATAATGAATCCGCACAGACTTTAACTAATCTTGGAAATGCATCTTTACAACAAGGAAATTATTTAGAATCATTAAATTTTTATAAGCAAGCATTTTCTATTTATCGAGGATCAAAAGATAAAACAAAACAAGGAACTGTTCTCAATAATATTGCCACAGTTTATGTGAATTTAGGTGACTATAAAAAAGCTTTGGAATTGTATAATGAATCTTTAACTATAAGCAGAGAAATAAAATCTCGCAAAAATGAAGGAGTCTTATTGAGTAATATAGCAGTAGTTTATCGTAAATTAGATAATAATGATAAAGCATTAGAATATTCACTACAATCTTTATCTATTTTTAGAGAAATTAAAGACAGAGATGAGGAAGCAAGAACTCTCAGCAACATCGGAATAACATATGAGAAAAGAAATGAATATGTTGAAGCATTAAATTATTATAATCAGGCTCTTTCCTTAGTAAAAGAAGTTGGGAATCGCGCAGAAGAAGGCAAATTACTCAATAACATAGGTGATTTGTACAGTCAGTTAGGCGATAAACAAAAGGCGCTAGATTTTTATCAACAAAGCTTGATAATTGCACGGTCAATCAGCGACAAAGATTTAGAAGCCATGAATCTGGTAAATATAGGAGTTACTTACCGTACTTTGGGAGATTATAAAGTTGCAATAGATTATTTCAATCAAGCACTACAGCTTGACCCCAATAATGCTGATATTTACTACCATCGAGGTATTTCTTATTTATTACAAAAAGGTGGATATGCCAGTGGTTTAGACGATATTAGTAAAGCTATGGCAGATTTAAATCAAGTACTAAGGTTGAATCCCAATAATGCTAATGTTTACTACTACAGAGGTCTTATTTACATTTATTTAAAAGAATCTGAAAAGGCTGTAGCAGATTTTCAAAGAGCGGCAAACCTCTATCAGCAAGAAGGTAACATTAGAGATTACGAAAATGCTCAAAACGAAATTAAAAAGGCTCAAAACGAAATTAAAAAGATTCAAGGTGGGTCAAGGTAAGACTTATATTAAAAATCTAATTGCTGAATGAGCATGATACTACCAGTAAATTACTGCCTTGACAACATTTTTCATCTCATGTTGGGGAAATGCGATCGCATTTCTTGGCTTGATGGGAAAGTGCGATGCAGAAGCCGCCACCTCCGGCGATCGCATTTCTTAGGGTTGATGGTAAGGGTGATCGCATTTTTGGTGTTTTGGGGAAAGTGCGAAGCTTGCGCGACGAAAGTCGTTCGCATTTAGGTTAGTTTGGAGAGAATGCGATCGCCTGCGAGGTTGTTTTAGGATTTGTGCGATCGCATTTGACTATACCAGGTAAAGACGGCGATGATGCTCCGTTATATTTAGAAAAAAACATCCAACGGGTGCTGAAAAAACTGCAAGAAATGGAAAACACAGAAAACGAAGAAAAACAGGAAAAAGAAGAATGAGCCACTACAGTATGGTAATTCAATGGTCGGATGAAGATAAACTTTTTTTAGTACACTTGCCTGAGTTCCCCTGGCAGCAATTTCATACGCATGGTAGGACTTATGAAGAAGCAGCCAAAAATGGTCAGGAAGTAATTGAGACTTTTGTTGAGATGTTGAAAGAAGAAAATAAACCACTACCAGAACCCAGAATGCTTCCGACAAAACCGTTGCAAGTTGCGTAAGTTAAGTGGGTATTAATGCCAGCAATAATTGTCAATCATGAGTGCGATGCAAAAGCCCCACCTTTGGCGTAATCACTACGCTTTAACTGAGTTATCCCGTTTGTGATGTTGTATAAATAGCCATAAATCCCTAGATTGAACTACCAACGCTCTAACATCAACCCATCAACATAATCAAAATCTGTATCATCTGTTACTAATATCCAACCCTGCTCTAAACATTGCGCCGAAATCCAAACATCATTCATTGGAATTGGTCGTCCCTTCTGTTTCAGCGCCAGTCGGGTTTTAGCATATACTGCTGCTGTTTCTCGACTTAATGGTAGAACTACACAAGCCTCTATAAACTCCAGATAACGAGGTAAATTTTGTAATGGACGAGTGGAATTTTCCGCGCCAAAAAGTAACTCTCCCACTACGACGGTAGGCAGAACCACCTCTGGTAATGCTACTACTCGTGAAACGATCGCGCTCGTCCCCATTCAAAAAACGCACCGCAACAGAGGTATCCAGGGCAATCTCACCACTCATTCACATCCACCTGCCGACATTCCGTTGCGTAGACACGAAGTGGCTTGTCGTCAGACATCGCCTCTTTTAATTCTTCCGCTTCTCTATCACTTAAAATACCTGCAAATTTTGCCAAAGGATGGGTTTTGCGTGTTGCTTTTATTCTATGAAAAAAATCTAATACCAACTCAACTATATCATCAGGAGCTTGTTCGAGTTCCTGGATCAATTCTTCACGATTTGTCATGCATTCAATTGTTCTTGACTAGTTCTTTCACGTTTTCAGTATATCCAAAGTCCCAAAGCGATCGCATTTATTGGGTTGAGGGGAGAGTGCGATGTCTAACGACAAGCCTTACGGCTACGCGTTTATTAGGTTTTGGGATTAGTGCGATCGCGCTTGTTTCAGCCTATTTTCTCTAATAGTGCTTCATTGATAACCGTTTGGTAGCCAACCCCTCGTTTTTCTGCTTCTTCTTTTGCCCAGGCTATGATTTTAGGATGTAATCTGATAGAAATCGGTTCATACTTTTCCTCTTCATCCTTAGCAGGTCGTCCCCGCTTTTTTGGTGTAACCCCAAACTGATGAGCGATCGCATCTCTGAATTTTTGGTTTTCTTCTGGTGTAACTCGTCTTGCTCTGTCAAAAGGAAACTCAGATTCCTGACTCATATTGTTGACACTCCCGGATGGTCGCTTTTCTTGCACTAATTAACCTTATTCGCTCACCTCGCATGGTAAAAACAACCACAACAATTGAACCATCTTCGACTTCACCAATTGCCCTTGGGCTGAACCTGGACAAAAATGGACAGCCTTCATCCGAAAATGTCGTGGGGGATCGAGGATCTAGTAAACAAGGCTGTCCATTTTTGTC
>NZ_JTCM02000073.1 GCF_000817785.2 Hassallia byssoidea VB512170
TTAACGAGAACAGGTTTAAATCCTGGCACGTTTGATGTAACCGCCATCAAATTATTAATCCCCAAGTCAATTGCAGCAATGCGTTCTGTACTCTGACCCAACGGGAGTGCAAGTTTCCCATCCTTCGCACGCGCCAAGACGGGAACTTGCTGACTTAATTCATGGTCGCTAACCTCATAGACTATTTCTAAAACATAATGGTCAATTTTTGGCACTATGCGAGACTGGCAATACTCCGATTGTTTTATCCGAGTGTCAAAAGTGTAATCAATAGCGCTAAGTTTAATCTGCCCAGATTGTTTAAATATCTTTTTTGATGTGGATTGCTCAGTGAAAATTAAAACACCACGCCCATCCTTGGGTTTATATCCCGGTATTTTGGGTTTACCTGTAAACAGGTATGCTTCTTTTTTGTACTCTGCGATTGCTGCAAAGTATCCCTTCCATGATTTATCCAACAACATCAGGACTTGCTGTGCAACTTTTGCTGGCAGTGTTTTGTACTCCTGACTTGACTGCATTAGCTTATCCATTGAGTTGTAGGACGGCACACCATGCCCGTAAATGAATGATTGACGAATGCAGTAGTTAGCAACGTTCCACAAGTTTTTAGCAGCAAATGACATTGCATCTATCTGCTTCCAGGCTGGATTGCTTTTCTTTATGATCCGCTGCTCGACTAACTGCATTCTGCTATCTTTAATGTATAACCAAATGGTAACACATCATGAGAGATAAAAGGTTAGTTGTGCGCGTCACAGAATATGAATTATTACAGCTGCAACACGAAGCGGATAATCGAGGTGTCTCTAATTCTGATGTGGTTAGGGCGTGGATTGCACAGCTAGCTAAACCCCAGAAGAAGGCTATATCCGACTAGAGATGACTATGTTTTGTTTAAAGTTTTAGAATACCATTTTAGATTTTGGATTTTGGATTTTGGATTGTGCTACTTCAGCTTATAGCCAATTTGAGAAGTTTAAATGTGAACTTTCAAAACAAAAAAGGCATAAGTCATTGAAAATTAAGAATTGTCAACTAGGGACTGGGGATTAGGGACGCTTGGACGCTTGGACTAGCAAAGAGATTATTCACATGGATCTGTTTATTCCCTGTCAGCAGTCTTTAGTCTTAAGTTTATCTGATACGGTTTGTGTTTTATCAAGCCAGACATCAGTTTAGTTTTAATGACTGAACCCAATCCAAAATCCGTCGAGAATGCGCTTTGATCGGAGGAAACCTCCGCTCAAACTTTTCGCAAAATCTAAAATCCAAAATCGCTATGACTCAAACAGACTCCCAATTCCGCACAGAACGCGATTCAATGGGCGATCGCCAAATCCCTAGTAGCGCTTATTACGGCATCCAAACGTTGCGGGCAATGGAAAACTTCCCCATCAGCGGCATCAACCCTCTAACTACTTACGTAGACGCTGGCGTAATTATCAAAAAAGCTACCGGCATCGTCAACGGTCAATTAAAATGCATACCCCAGGAAATTAGTCAAGCAATTGTACAAGCGGCTGATGAAGTACTTGCGGGTAAGTTTCGCGATCAATTTGTGGTAGATATTTATCAAGCGGGAGCAGGTACTTCTCACCACATGAATGTTAACGAAGTACTGGCAAATAGAGCTTTAGAAATTCTCGGCTATGAAAAAGGCAATTACAAGCAAGTTAGTCCGAATGACCACGTAAACTACGGACAGTCTACCAATGATGTGATTCCCACGGCAATTCGCATTGGTGGCTTATTGGCATTATCAAAGACATTGCAGCCAGCTTTAGATCAAGCGATCGCATCCCTGGAAGAAAAAGCCGACGAATTTCAAGATATCGTCAAATCTGGCAGAACTCACATGCAAGACGCTGTACCTGTGCGTTTGGGTGAAAATTTCCGCGCTTGGGCACAAATTATCACAGAACATCAAAACCGCATTTACACAGCTTCTGGGGATTTGATGGTGCTGGGTTTGGGAGGTAGCGCTGCCGGAACGGGGATGAATACTCATCCTGATTATCGCGCTCGTGTGGTGCAAGTTATTTCAGAATTGATTGACTGTCCTTTAGAACCTGCACCTCACTTGATGGCTGCCATGCAGAGTATGGCACCATTTGTTAGTGTTTCCGGTGCTTTACGCAACTTAGCACAGGATTTAGTCAAAATATCTCACGATTTGCGGTTGATGGATTCGGGTCCAAAAACAGGTTTGAAAGAAATTCAATTGCCTCCTGTGCAACCAGGTTCCTCAATTATGCCAGGAAAATATAACCCAGTGATGGCAGAGATGACCTCAATGGTGTGTTTTCAGGTGATGGGTTACGACAGTGCGATCGCTCTTGCCGCACAAGCCGGACAATTAGAATTAAATGTGATGATGCCGTTGATTGCCTACAACCTGATTCACAGCATCGAAATTTTGGGAAATACCATCAAAGCACTTACCTCTAGCTGCATTCAAGGAATTACCGCCAATCGCGATCGTTGTTTGGCTTACGCTGAAGGTAGTTTAGCTTTAGTCACGGCATTAAATCCCCATATAGGCTATTTAAATGCTGCGGCTGTAGCCAAAGAATCTTTAGAAACTGGTAAATCCCTAAGGCAGATTGTCTTAGAAAAAAATCTGATGAGCGATGAGGAATTAGCCCAAGTGTTAAATCTAGAACAGATGAGCGGTATCTTACCCCTCAGGGCACTTGACACAGAAATAGATTAAAAAGGAATAAGGAAGATAGAAGATTTTTTTCTTCTATCTTCTATCTTCGTTCTTTATCAACCCATGCAGACTCAAAAACCATCTGTCAGTTTGATTCGGGCTACTTCCTACGAACAAGAGGCTTTACGGGAATCCTTAACTACTCTCCTAGAACCTTTAGGTGGAATGCAGGCATTCGTCAAACCAGGACAACGGGTTTTGCTAAAACCGAATCTTCTCACGGGTGCGCGTCCCGGTAAAGAGTGTACCACCCGTGCTGAATTAGTTTATCAAGTTGCCAAGATGGTAATTGCAGCTGGTGGTAAGCCTTTTTTGGGAGATAGTCCTGCTTTTGGCAGTGCTAAGGCAGTAGCGATCGCAAATAACTATCTCCCGATTACCCTTGAACTCAACTTGCCGATTATAGATTTTCACGGATCGCGTTACCAAACCGTCAACGAAGACTTTAACCATCTGCTGCTGTGCAAAGAAGCGATGGAAGCAGATGTAGTCATTAATTTGCCTAAGCTAAAATCTCACGCCCAACTAACCTTAACACTTGGCGTAAAAAATCTCTTTGGTTGCGTTCCCGGCAAAATGAAAGCTTGGTGGCACATGGAAGCTGGGAAAGATGCCAACCGATTTGGAGAAATGTTAGTAGAAACTGCTAGGGCAATTAACCCAGATTTAACTATTTTAGATGGCATCATCGGTCATGAAGGTAATGGTCCAAGCGGTGGGGAACCTCGTCCACTCGGCGTTTTAGCCGCATCTGCAAATGTATTTGCCCTCGATAAGGCAATGGTAGAAGTCCTCAATGTCTTACCCGAACAAGTACCTACTCTCGCTGCGTCAACGCGGTTGGGGTTATGTCCGGAACTTGCGTCAATTGACTTTCCCCACTTACATCCTGACTCATTAAAAATAGATGATTGGCGTCTACCAGATAAATTAATGCCTATCGATTTTGGAATGCCCCGCGTGATTAAATCTACGTTTAAGCATCTTTACATCCGTTTTATCAAAGAACCGATGAGTGCTTATGGTAAAGGTTAGGGGAATGGGGAATGGGCTTTTTTAAGAGGGGAAAAGGGTAAAGGGGAAAGGGTAAAGTCAGAAGAGTTTTTCCCTTTCCCCCTTCCCCCTTCCCCTTTCCCCCTCCTTGACTACCAATTACCAATTCCCAATTCCCAATTCCCAACTATCCACAAATGCAAACTTCGCTACAACAATCTTCATTCTTGGCAGAGTAAGCTGTAATTACCCTCCGATTGCTTAACCAGACCGCCCTATTTTAGTGGCGGTTTTTTTCGTTTCGTTTATTTGTTAAATTGTTATAAGATTTCTCATTTTCCTCCATCGTAATTTTTTTCAGCTTTTGACTGATAGCTTTATTAATTTTGATTTTGTATTAATCATTGACTTTTATTTTAGATAAAAGTATTTATACTCTACCTATATATAGATTGACAAAATTAAAGTAATATCACTCAGATTATCGCCTCCAAATTTTTAAACATTTTTCTTCCTGACAATCACTGATTAACAATTTAAAACACTTTTGATTTATCTGTATTTATTCGGTGTGAATTCTGATGAAAATTGATTATTGCTCAAGTTGCGATCGCCTCGACAAAAAATTCTCGTGTAACTACTTATAATTATCGAAAACACAGATACCTTGTGGGTGATTATTCAGTATGTCTACTCGGTATTCAACAACAATTTCTCACCGCAAAACGCGCTTTACAAAAGCGTTTTCGGATGTTTTCATTGTAAAAAATGAAGGAAAATATCTTTTTTTAGTAATCTAAAATACAAAATTAATTGTAATTTTTAATGCTGTTGTTGCCCCAGATGCTGAATCTATCCATAACACCGTACCATGAAGCATATTGAGATATTAGTCACCAATAAACAAGAATAGCTAAATTGCGGCTTAGTATCAAATATCTTTGGTATGAAAAAAGAATATTATGACAGTTTAATAAGTGGATGATATTATTGAATACTAAATAGCCTATAATTTAAAAGTAGCTAAATATAACAGCAAGACTCTCAAGTTTGAGAGTTGAGCAACAAGTGATGTGAAAACCTGCAATCTTCTATGAATTCAAATAGCCAGTCTGCCAATCCCGACACATATTCCCATCGTTTGGCAGACATTGTGGGAACAGCGATCGCTCTGTTAACTCTAACGTTACCAATCTTTGTCATCGCTAATTATTCTTCAAGCAGCGTTCAGAATAATCAGCAACCCATTACCTACAACATAAAAACAAGTGAATATTAAACAAAAATTAACACTATAATTACCAAAACAAGAAAGTGACAACAGAAAGCTTTCTTTGGCGCGAATGTTCGCGTCAGAATTTAATAGCGAATTTTTCATTACTCGGTCGATAAGTCCGAGTAGAGGTTTCCTGAGTTCCGAACTTGGGAAGCCGTTTAAACTTTTTTGACTTTTTTGAAAAGCTAGGGATTTAAGCACGCTTTGCATACTTAATTTATTGACAATGCAAAGATTCTCGATGAAGAAAGCATACTCCGCAAATGAAACCGTTTGAACTAAGTATTTTGGGATATGTCCATATTAGCCTAAAATTCTACACGGGGATCCCTTCGGGTTCGCCAGTCCCCCATCGATCAGGGAGACCGCCCTTCGGGTTCGCCACTTTGCCATCGTGACGGGAACCGCCAAGACGGCAAGTGGACTCACCAAGACGGGGGCTGGTCTCACCGTTCGGGTTCGCCCATGATTCACTGTTAGCTGAGGATTTTTACTGTGGACTTATCCCGTATTCCTGCCCAACCTAAACCGGGTCTAATCAACGTTCTGATTGAAATTACTGGCGGAAGTAAAAATAAATACGAATACGACAAAGATTTACAAGCTTTTGCTCTAGACCGAGTACTTTATTCTTCGGTACAATATCCCTATGACTATGGTTTTGTACCGAACACGCTGGCTGATGATGGCGATCCGTTGGATGGTATGGTGATAATCGACGAGCCAACCTTTCCAGGGTGTATCATTGCAGCAAGACCGATTGGAATGTTAGAGATGATTGACGGGGGCGATCGCGATGAAAAAATTCTTTGCGTACCCGACAAAGATCCACGCTATAAAGACATCAGATCCATCAAAGACCTAGCACAACACCGATTGGATGAAATTGCCGAATTTTTCCGCAGTTATAAAAATTTGGAAAAAAAGGTGACAGAAATTCGCGGTTGGCTAGATGTTGACCATGTTATGCCCTTAGTAGAACAGTGCGTCAAAGCTGGTAGCGAAAAAGGTCGGGATTCCGATTCGGAAACTACCTGAACAAATTAACCAAAGTCAAGAAGTCAGAATTTGTGAAGTTAGCAATATTTCAATTTGGGTAGGATTTCTTACTGCCACAAGCATTTTTCCTCCAGGCTCTATACTATGAGCAGGGGGTACAAGCATACGCTGTTTATTTATCCCACGCAAAGCGTAACATATTATCCTGACTCCTGAATTCTGAATACTGTATTCTTTGTTGATAGCTCAATTGGCACAGAACCCCTAAAAGTAATGCAGCGCACGCTCCTTTTGGCAAAAATTCACAACTGCACCCTCACTGGGGCAGATATCAATTACGTCGGTAGTATCAGCATCGACCAAATTTTGTTAGATAAATCTGGCATTTTACCCTACGAGCAGGTGCAAGTAGTGAATGTTGCCAATGGCGAGCGTTTCATTACTTATGCGATCCCCGCTCCAGCCAACTCAGGAAGAATTGAATTAAATGGGGCTGCGGCACGTCTAGGCATTATCGGCGATCGCTTGATTATAATGGCTTACGGGCAGTTCACCACAGAAGAGTTAAAAAATTACTCTCCTACGGTTGTCATTGTAGATGAAAAAAACCGACTCTCCCAAGTGCGGCACTACGATGACCTGCTCAGTAAAGTCTAGTTATAAGCAAAATGTCAAATACTGAGTTGTCAGGTTTCCACAACGTCAAACAAACTACTTCAACCAACGATCCCGCCGAAGAATTTATTGTGCAATTCTGGGGTGTGCGGGGTTTAATAGCCACCCCCAGCAGCGATACTAGCCGCTATGGTGGTAATACTGCTTGTGTAGAAATGCGCGTAGCTGGAAAACGCTTGATTTTTGATGGCGGTACAGGTTTACGCATCTTGGGAAGAAGTTGGCTAGAACTCTCAAGTCCACTAGTAGCGCATTTATTTTTTACCAACTCTCAATCAAATCGCATCCAAGGCTTTCCTTTTTTTGCCCCTGCATTTGTTTCAGAAAATTGCTTTCATATTTACGGTACAGCTGCCTCAAATGGTGCTTCTATTAAGCAGTCTCTGTGCGATCAGATGCTGCAACCGCACTTTCCTTATCCTTTGCAGGTGATGCAGGCAGAATTGCTGTTTAACAATCTGGCTTCGGGTAGTAAGGTAATTTTAGACGATGTGACGATTCAAACTGCATTGATCAATCAAAATCAGCGATCGGCAGGATACCGAGTTTCCTGGAAGAATTACAGCGTTGCCTACATGACAGATTTGTATCAGGGTGCTGACGAAATCGAGCTTGAATGTATTAAACAGCTAATTGAAGGCGTAGATTTGCTGATAGCTAATGCTACCTACACTCCCCCAACAGCTCGCAGCCATGAATACGCTGATTTACTTTGGAAAACTGCCGTGAATTTGGCTCATCAAGCTGGTGTGAAACGGTTAGTTATCTCACACCACCACCCAGACGATCGCGATGATTTTCTCGACTCTGTGCAAACAGAAATTAAAAATGCTTTTTCTGAAGCATTATTAGCGCGTGAAGGCTTAATTTTACCTGTTGTGCCTCGAAATTAAACAGATGATTAAATCTCTTATTTAATCTTAAGCGATTATACTTTCACTCTGTCAATCAAGTAAAGATTATCGTTTTGTGAAGGATGAAAGTCCTTTCTCAAATAATCTCTGGCGTTAAATAATGCTTTGTACAAAAATTTATCTTTAGTCAGCCAAAACTCAATAAATTCCTGCCAAACTTTTCTATCGAAGAGTTTTCTGTCTTGATATAGCAATATCGCTAAACCCAAATTCAGAAACAATAAAATCAAAATATGGGCTACGAACATACCCACTTGACGCAACAGATAATTATTAGTTGCATTTTGCAGCACATCATATAAAACTGTTTTGTGTTCAAGTTCTTCTAATGCGTGCCATTCAAAAAGTTGCTTTAACTCTGGTTCAGCTTCAGCAAATAAGTCAGTTTCTAAAGCAAACTCAGCCATCAAAGTTGTTAAATGTTCAATTCCGGCAGCAATGGCTAAATTGAAATTAAGACTCATTTGCCGTTCCAGAATATCAAAAAGAATAGTTTGTTCCCAGCGAATAAAAGTATCAAATTTATAGCCAGAAGCGCGTAAATTATTCCAAAATTTTGTATGCTGGTATGAATGTTGTCCTTCTTGACATATGAAGGCTTGAGCTTTCTGTTTCAATTGCGGATTGTCAAGAAAGTTGATTCTTTTTTTGACATTCAGAATCAGATATTTTTCAATTTCCGGAATGAAAATTGTGAAGCTATTAAATAAGTGGGTTTTAAACACACTTTGGTTAAACCAATATTTCTCAGTATTTGCGGAAAAATCAAAGTTTAATCGGCGTACTTCTATTTTGCTCATATGCGATATTCCTCAAGTCGATGGGTATAAATAAACGATCCTGGTTCGTAGTGAGCGGTTTACCGCTCAAAGCAAGGATTTTAACGGCTTCAGCCGTTACTACCTTAAGGAGTGTTTATTTATGCCCATCTAGATTAATTTTAACGATTAAACTGCCTGATATACTACTTTGGAAACTGAATTTACAACTTGAGTCAGTTCTTGAAGTTTTGCCGCTACTGCACCATTGCTAAATAATTCTTCCGCTTTAGTTATACCCGCTTGCATATCTGAACAAATACCACTTCGCCACAGATAAAATCCGCCATTCCATAAGGCTGTTTGCATCAGTTCGCAAGGTTTTCCACTTAACACAGCTTGCATATCTGCTACTAGTTGTTCAGTAGTTTCCAGGGGTACATTCTTGGTAGTAAAGTTGTAGTCACGCGGAGCTAGGAGTAACCTTTCTATGGCTGTTAATCCTTCTTGTTGCGGTGCTAATGGTGCAGATAAACCGATGATTGCAGTGCGATCGCGTGGTAGATCACAACTACCTTCCAATCCCTTTACTAATGTAAATTTGCTTACTCCCCGCAGCGTCAAAGCTTGTTGAAACATTCCTTCTGTGGGTGGATGCACAAACCCAGCAATAACATGAGCATCGCCAGCATAAGGACACCAAATTAACTCCATTGTCGCAAAAGGTGGACGCTTGCCTAGTTGGTCGCGGTACTCCCAAATACTATTAGTTAAGGGAAAATGCCGAGGCGTATAAACAAAGCCAATGCCCGTTTTTTCAAAGACTTGCTGAGTTTTTTCTAGGGGAAGTGCAGTCCAATCAACTCCTAACTTCTGCCAAATTTCTACTAAAGGTATACCATATTTTGTTGGCAGGCGATCGCCACCATGCATCACCACAGATTGCCCCGCACAAGCCAACAGCAAAGCCGTCACCGGGCTGATGGGTGCGGTGCGGCTTCTGCCATCATAAGGTATGCCTAAAACTATCACCGGACGCGCAGAGTTAATATTTTGCAGTAGTGGTCCTAGTTCTTCATAAGCATCCAACATTCCCGCTAACTCTTCCCCCGTGGGACGTTTGATGCGGTGGGCAATTAAAAACGCACCGATTTGCGCTGGTGTCGCTTCACCCAGCAGCATCATCTTGGTAGCTGAAGCAGCTTCCGCACGAGTTAAATTTTCGCCTGTGTGGTTTCCGCTGCCAACTTTCTTTAGTAATTCTCTGAATATATTGCTCATATGGTTAGTGGATAGTGGATAGTGGATAGTGGGGAGTGGGGAGTGGGGAGTGGGGAGTGGGGAGTGGATAGTGGGGAGTGGGGAGTGGGAATTTTCTTTAGGGGAAAGGGTTGCATGGGAAAGAATTATTACCAATGCCCAATGCCCAATGCCCAATGCCCAATGCCCAATGCCCAATGCCCACTATCTATTAACAAGCCGATCGCTTTAATGAATCAAACTGTTGTGGTATATTTTCCTGCACCAATTGCCAAAAGTACTGGATGGGGGGAATTTGCAGGCGATCGCCTGTTGTCACCATGACAACCCGACGAGTTAAACTAGAATTATCTGGCAAACTAGTGTTAGCATTGCAGGCTAAGGGACGAACTGCAAGAGTAGGGTCAAGACGTGCTTCGACTAATGCAGAGTGAGGTAGCAAAGCTATTAGTTCTCCTTGCCGTACTACTCCCCGGAAGGCATCTAAAGTATTTACCTCTAAAGCTGCTTGAAGTGTGGCTTCTAAGCGCTCAAATCTATCCTGTACCAAGCGTTGCATCCCATAACCATCTTTAAAAACTACTTGGGGATAACGAATTATTTCCGACCAAGGAATGCGATCGTGTTGTGCTAGGGGATGATTGGCACAACAGAGTAATTCTATAGGTTCATCAAATAGCGTTTCTACCACCATTTCTCTAGCGGTGGTGAGAAAGCGATTATTCATGACAATTGCCATATCTACTAGTCCATCTTTGAGGACTTTTAAAGCGCGATCGCTTCCTAATGATGTCACTCGCAATTGCACATCTGGATATTTATGACAAAATGTTTGCAAAATTGGTGGTAGATAATAAGCACACAGCGAGTGAATCACAGCGATACAAAGTTCTGGCTGCTTTCCTGCGACTAAATCTGCTAACTCTTGGGTGACTGTTTGCCACTCCAAGCAAATTTTGCGCGCACGGGGTAGCATCCTCTCACCCCCCAGAGTCAGTTTTGCTTGTCCTGTTCTGTGAAACAATTCTAAGCCCAAATCTGCTTCTAGTGCTTGAATTTGGCGACTGATAGTTGATTGGGTGACACCACATTTTCTCGCTGCTTGTTGAAAGCTGCCAGTTTCTGCGATCGCTAGAAAGGCTTGCAACTGCTCTAGGCGCATTGTTATGTAGCCTGAATTACACTTTTGGTTTTAATTAGGTTAACGGATGTTAGCGCATATTTTAGTACTGTTTGTTACAACCTATTTTTTTTATATTTATTTTTGCCATTTTTCTGTAAATATTAGACACTTTACAAAAATGCCTAAGTATGCGTCATAAATAATGCTTCAAGCAGTGCGATCGCGTGTTCATTTACCCCTCCGCATTAAATATGAAGTTCCGGGACTAAGCTGAAACACATCTAATCTGCAAGCTTTAAATAAATCAAGATTCTTGTGGGGTGGGCATCTTGCCCGCCCAAATGTGTGCAAACGAAGAGGTGGAACAGCTTATTTATATTTATTAATATTAAAATACTGAGTTTTCTATACATTCATCTGAGCGTGCAGTTTTTTTTGAGTATTACCTATTGGCAATGTAACAGTAAAAGTAGTTCCTACCCCAACTTCGCTTTTAACTGCAATTTTACCACCGTGTAAGTCAACACACTGTTTGACGATCGCTAATCCCAAACCTGTACCGGGAATGTTTCCCACATTACTGGCACGATAAAATGACTCAAACAGATGCTGTTGGTCTTCTGGAGTAATGCCAATACCTTTATCTTTAATCTGAAAAATTACCTCTGATTCATTAGAGATTAATTCCAAATCAATTGGACTATCTTTAGGTGAATACTTAATGGCATTTGTCAGCAAGTTAATAAGAATATGTCGTAACACTTTTTCATCAATACAGGCATTTATATATTTATCTTCACAAAAAAAGTTAATTATATTTTTATTAAGCAATTGAGTTTCTTGAATCACTTGTTCGCAAAACTCATTTAAATTAATTGGAATTGGATTTATTCTTTGCTTTCCTGATTCTCCTCTCGACAATAATAATATATCATCTAAAATATCTGTAATTTTTTTCACATAAACTTTAATCTTCTCGTAAAACTCCTGCTTTTTCTCTTCAGGTAATTTATCGCTAGAACGCTGGAGTATTTGGGCATAAGCTGAAATTGTATGTAGGGGATTGCGAATTTCATGAGAAGCTATGGAAAGAAAGCGAGTTTTTATTTCGTTGATTTGTTGCAAATTATCGTTAGCTTGCTTCAACTCTAAAGACAATTTGCGCCTTTGAAGCAGCATTTCTACCCGTGCGTGCAATTCCACTTTCTCTATGGGAGTAACAATCAGCTCATGTATACTTTGCCATAAATGCCGAGTTACCATCCCCACATCTCGCCGAGATGTAACTAATAAAAAAGGTAAAAATACTGGCTCTTGAGCTTTTTTAGTAGCTTCTAACCAATAACTGTATCGATCCAGCGTTCTAGCACAAATAATACACAAATCAAAAGATTCCTGCAAGCTAGGCAATTCATCATCAGAATCAGGTGAAAATACTTCGTACCGTGTTTCCAACCACTCCGATAGTAAGCGGCGATTCTCTTTCTGTTCTATAATTAGCAAAATTCTACACATATTTAATCTCCCAACAAACTCTTAATCAACGCTAATAATTGTCGCATGACAAGCGGTTTAACCAGCATACTTCTAGCACCGTGAGCAACACTTTGGAGTTGAATTGTAGCGCTTTGTTTAGGTGAAATAACCAAAAAGGGAATTTGTTGATTTTGCAGTTGTTCGCAGCGTTCCCAGATAGTGCGATCGAAACCGGCAATATCTAACATAACTAACTTAATTTCCGATAATTCGCTTAATTGCCGATCTAATTCTGACAAACTATTAACACCGATGGTTTCATATCCTTGTTTAGTTAAAAATTGGTTAAGTAATTCCAGATTGCGGCTGTTGCTGTCTACAGTTAAAATGAGGGGTTTTTCGCTCATTTTTCCCCATCATAATCATCTGCCCATTCGGGAGTACCGCTGAGAATTTTTCTAAGTTTGCTGAGTGGTCTACCTACCTTGATACCGTAACGAGTTAGCTCAATTTCTCGCAATGTTTTTTCAAAGTCGGACAAGCGTTTCTTTAAAACACCGATCGCTTTCCGCATTTCTCCTTTAATTTCTAAATAGCGCAGAAAAATGATATTATCTGCAATGTAGCTGATCCCAATATCTGTTGCTCGAAATTCACCGGTGATGTGTTCCATCTCGTTAACGACAATCACCGTCACACCCATATTTTGCAAATATTTGCATAAAGCGTGCAAATTACTAATTAAATCGTCACCGCGCATCGCCAATTGATAACCAGCAACGCTGTCAATCATCACAATCCGGGCTTGTTTCTCTTCTACCTCTTGACGCACGATATTAGCAAATTCATCGGCGCTCAAGTGCAATGGATCGACTGGCACAACTGACAGCGTGCCGAATTTAATCATAGCGTGAACCGGAATGTTAACGCCTTCCGAACGAGCCACCAAAGTTTCTTCGGTTTCCTCAAAAGTGTAAATTACCGATCGCTCTCCTCGTCCGGCAGCTTCTTTCATAAACTGAAGTCCGATGGTAGTTTTGCCCACACCAGTAGGACCGGTTAAAAGAGTCACCGTACCGCGCTCTAAACCACCGTGCAGCAGTTGATCCAATTCTGGTACACCAGAGGCAATAGTCTGATTAGTATATTCGCGTTTGTAATTTTCTGGTTGCAGACGGGGGAAGAGTTGCATTCCTTTATTGGTTAAGCGCACCGAATGAAGACCACTGCGGAAGTCAGAACCGCGAAACTTGGTAACTTGCAGCGTCCTACCTTTGCTATTGTTATGCAGGTGAATCACACCATCGCTCATAAATTGTAAATCTTCGTCCGGAGCAGATCGGCTCGCTTCAGAAGTGAAAATTACCGTCGCACCACCTTCTAACAAAAAGCGCATAAATGACAGCACTTGTTTGCGAAACTGAAAAGCGTCGGTAGACATATAGCGAAACTGAGTTATCGCATCCAGAAACACTCGCTGCGGTTTAATCGCATCCAGAGACTCGATTAATTTTTCAGTCGTTGGTTCTCGCTCTACCTCAGCTGGAGAGAAAATATCATAAGTTTCCATTTGGCTGAAAAATTCCGCAGATGGGCTGAGATCCAAAAAGTGCATCGCTCCGGTGTTTAACCCAATCGCTGCACCATTATTTTTGATTTGCTCTGCGGGTTCACCGAAAGTTATATACATACTCGGTTCATCGTTGGCTACACCCACTGAGAGAAAATGCAGCCCTAGTGTAGTTTTACCAGAACCGGGTCCGCCGCGCACCAAATAAGCTCGACCTGGGATAAAACCACCATGCAGAACTTCGTCAAAACCTCGTATTCCAGTAGAGAGACGCTTTTGATTCATGTGTGAGATTTCCATTAACAAACTCCACCTCAAGAGTGATGGAGTTGAAAAAAGTTTGTACCCATTAGATTGATACCATAAATCCTACAAATGTTTATTCTAAAGCTGGTTGGGAAATCCTCACTGGGTATTAAGCTCAGATTGATAGAATTGAAATAGTAGCACTATTGTTCAATCTAGCCATAGAGAAACATGCCTTCAAGTTGCATTTCTGTTGAGAAAAAAAAGTTAAAAAATCCGCCTTTGTCACTTCACTATCTAGGCGATCGCGTTTTGCGTCAACCCGCGAAGCGCATTGCCAAAGTCGATGACGAACTTCGCCAACTGATACGCGAAATGCTGCAAACTATGTACAGCAAAGATGGCATTGGTTTGGCTGCACCGCAAGTAGCAGTTAACAAACAACTAATTGTCATCGACTGCGAACCAGATAATGCAGCTAATCCCCCACTTGTTTTAATTAACCCGACAATAAAACAGGTAAGTCGTGATATAGTTGTTGCTCAAGAAGGATGTCTCAGCATTCCCAACGTATATATAGATGTCAAGCGCCCAGAAGTTGTGGAAGTTGCATACAAAGATGAGAATGGGCGCCCTCGGACATTGAAAGCAGGGGATTTACTCGCACGCTGCATTCAGCACGAGATGGATCACCTCAACGGTGTGCTGTTTGTAGATCGGGTAGAAAATTCTTTGACATTGAACGAGGAGTTATCCAAGAATGGCTTCTCCTATCAAGCTGTGAAACCAGTAGCATAAGGTAGTGTGAAGTATGATAATGACTCCAAAAAGCGGACTGTTTTTAGCAGGTTGTTGTGTAACAGCGATCGCCGGTGTCGGTTCAGTATTTGAACTGTCTTCCGGACAACCCGATTTAGGTATGCAAACAACCGCAATTATTTTGGCATTAAGCATTCCCCTCACCGGATTATTTTTCTTTGCCGCAGTCCGAGATACAAAGGCTAACATTAAATAAGCATCAGGTACGTAAAAAGGTAAAAGGTAAAAGGATGGACGGAATTATTCTTTACCTTTTACCTTTTATTTTTTGCTGGGAATAGGTAATTGGGAATTGGGAATTGGGAATAGGTAATTGGGAATAGGTAATTGGGAATAGGGCATTGGGAATTGGGCATGGGACTCCTTGGAGACAGGGAGACAAGGGGACAAGGAGACAAGGAAGACAAGGAGGACAAGGAGGACAAGGGGACAAGGGGACAAGGTGAATTTTCTTTGTTGTCTCCCTGTCTCCCTATCTCCCTGTCTCCCTGTCTCCCCATTCCCCATTACCCATTCCCCATTCCCCATTACCCTAAAATAGAATCATGCTTTCAACTCAACCTCAACTACTGCGACTTTCTCAAGGACAACTCAACTTACTAGAACGTTGTCCCCGTCAGTTTCAACATACCTATTTACAACAACTCAATTCTCCCTTAGATCCAGAACACCAAGAACGGCAAACTTTAGGTAGTCGCTTTCACCGACTAATGCAGCAGCAAGAAATGGGTTTGCCAATTGATAGTTTTCTGCAAGAAGACGCGCAACTACAAAGCTGGATGTCGGCTTTTGCCAATGCAGCACCAGAGATTTTAACTTCTGCCAATAGCGAAGCTTTCCGCGACAGCGAACATTACCGCACTCTACAAGTTCAAGATTATCTGCTCACGGTTATTTATGATTTATTGATTGCAGATAACCTGCAAGCGCAAATTCTCGATTGGAAAACTTATCCCAAACCCCCAAACAAACGCAAGTTAGAAAAAAATTGGCAGACACGTCTTTATATGTATGTGTTGGCTGAAACCAGCGAATATCCACCAGAAAATATTTCTATGACTTACTGGTTTGTCCAATCTGAAGGCAAACCGCAAAGTATTAAATTTAGTTACAATACTGCCGCACACGAACAAACTGCAAAAAAGCTGAATCAGCTATTAAGCAAGTTAACTAATTGGTTAGAACGTTATCAACAGAAAGAAGAATTTCCGCAAGTGGCAGAAGGTAACAAAGCTTGTGAATATTGTCAGTTTACCACTCGATGCGATCGCGATCGCGCACAAGCTTCTACTGATGTCATATCTGCGGCAAATCCCGCTTCTAATATAGACAACACCTTACTCAATCTCGCTACCATTCAAGAAGTATCTTTATAAAAGCACTAGGGACTAGGGACTAGGGACTGGGGACTGGGGACTGGGTAATGAGAAATGAGAAAAAACTATTACCAGTTACCAATTACCAATGCCCAATGCCCAATGCCCCATGCCCAAATTAATATGACCTTCGACGAATTTGATGCGGTTTATGTCCGCGAATTAGGAATTGATGACATTGCCCCAGTTTACCACTTGGGCGAAAAGTTATTTACTAGCGAGTTATACCCCTATTTATACCGGACTTGGGATGAATGGGAGGTAATTGGACTTTACAACACAGATCCAGAATACTGTTTGGTCGCGGAAATCGATGAGGAAGTAGCCGGATTTATTTTGGGAACTATCATCACCAAAGCATCCTGGACTTACGGCTATATTCTGTGGTTAGGAGTTAATCCCAAGTTTCAGCGTCGCGGAGTTGCCGATAAGCTGGTTGATAAAGTCGTCGCTCGTATGATTGAAGATGGAGCGCGATTTATGTTGGTAGACACCGATCCGACAAATACACCAGCGGTAAAGTTTTTTAACCGCAAAGGTTTCGGGAATATCCGCCAGCATATTTTCTTGTCGATGAATTTAAGCAAGCACGATTATTATGGCAGACTAATTGATTATGAACATCAAAAAGCAGAAAGAGCCGGTTACAGGCGATCGCGTCCTGCCATTCGTCCACGCAAACCTGATGGAATTACGAATGAAGTAATCCTCAATCCCCTCGTCAACGAACCTCAAACAACTGACGAACAAAGTCCGATTTAGATTATTAATTTTTAATTTATTTAAATGCAACAGCAGTGGAATATTGTCGCAACTGAACAACCCCCAGAATCATTCATCGAAGCGGTAAAACATTACACCCCCAATAAAAGCGGACATTACGCAGCGCAATTATTATGGCAACGAGGCATCAAAGATACAACACAATTAGCTAATTTTGTCAACCCTCAAGCTTATCAACCCGCGAGTCCGTTTGAGTTTGGCGAAGAAATGCTGCTAGCGGTGAGACGTTTGAAACAAGCGCGGGATGAAAAGGAAAAAATCGTTATTTGGGGGGACTTTGATGCAGATGGTATCACCTCTACTGCGGTGCTGTGGGATGGTTTAGGACAGTTTTTTGAACAGAATACGCAACTTAATTACTACATCCCCAACCGTTTAACAGAATCCCACGGACTGAATATTCAAGGCATTGAAAAGCTGGCAAAACAAGGTTGCAAATTAATAGTTACTTGCGACACTGGCAGCACAAATATCAGTGAAATTATTTATGCTAACCAACAAGGCATAGATATTATTGTTACAGACCACCACACATTACCTGCTGAACGCCCACCAGTCACAGCAATTATCAATCCGCGCTATCTGCCAAATACACATCCATTATTTCATCTTTCTGGGGTGGCGGTAGCTTACAAGTTGGTTGAAGCGCTTTATCAAAGCTTACCGAAAGTACCTCAACAACCACTAGAAGATTTATTAGATTTAGTGGCAGTAGGATTAATTGCGGACTTAGTACAGTTAAGTGGAGATTGTCGCTATTTAGCGCAGTTAGGAATTCAAAGATTGCAAGAAGACTTTAAACAACTTCCAGCAACGAGAAGGCGTCCGGGGGTAGGGCGATTATTAGAATTATGCCAGAAAAGTGGCGATCGCCCTACAGATATTTCCTTTGGTTTGGGTCCGCGAATTAACGCTGTCAGCCGCATTCAAGGCGATGCTTCTTTTTGTGTAGAACTACTGACCAGTCGCGACGAAAAGCGCGTAAATAAACTAGCAGAAGAAACAGAATTAGCAAACAGCCGCCGTAAATCTTTACAAAAAGACGTTGCTCAACAAGTAACTCAAAAGCTTGCCCAGATTGACTTATCAACCACCAGCGTCATCGTTTTAGAAGATCCTCAATGGGCAGTTGGTGTCTTAGGTTTAGTTGCAGGGCAAGTAGCACAAGAGACAGGACGACCGACGATTTTGTTGAGTACGGAGGAAGTGGGGAGTGGGGAGTGGGGAGTGGGGAGTGGGGAAGTGGGGGACAAGGAGGACAAGGAGGACAAGGGGAGCCAGCGCGTTGCGGAGGTTTTCTCGGTTGTAGCGACTGGTGTGGACAAGGAAGATTCTTCCCTTTCTCCCTCATCTCCCCATCCCCCCCTCTCCCCCTCCCCCCCTACTCCCTACTCCCTACTCCCCACTCCCCTCGCAAGAGGTTCTGCTCGTTCGGTAAACTCAGTTGACTTGTATCAATTGGTAAAAGACCAAGCACATTTGTTACATCGCTTTGGGGGACATCCGTTTGCAGCGGGGTTGAGTTTGCCGGTGGAGAATATTCCTTTATTTACAGAAGCGATTAATCAACGTTTGCGGCAAACTTTAGGAGGGGCAACTTTAACACCAACAATACAAGCAGACTTGGCTGTAACGGTAGCAGATTTGGGAAAAGAGTTATTTTATGAACTGAAATTACTTGAACCTTGCGGAATGGGAAATCCTGTACCGAAACTGCTAATTGAAAATTGCTGGTTTGAAAATTCTTGGAATCGCAATCAGCAAGATTCGCGGGGGAAAAAGGTACAGTATATTAAAACAGATTTTGAAATTCGGGATGATTCTATCAGAAGCAGTTTTCCTGGCATTTGGTGGGGACACTACAAAGATGAATTACCGATGGGAAGGTGTGATTGCATCGCGGAATTAGATTACAACACCTTCAAAAAACGCTATGAAATCAGATTAATAGCCGTGCGTAGAAGTGAAAATTCAACATTTCAGCACGCGGTTAATTCCTCACCATTAATAGTAGACTGGCGAAATGTGGCTACTAAAGAAGATTCAGCACTTTTAGTTAAAGAGTGTCCCACTTCCTGGGATGATTTAAGAGCATGGTTAAGGCGATCGCTTTACAATCAACAACAACTAGCGATCGCTTGGTCTAAACCTGAAAACAAACAACCCGAGCAAATTTGGCTCACCCTTGTGGGAATTGCTAAATACCTCAGTCGCACAAATCAAACAGTTACCCGCGTACAGCTTCTAGAAAAACTCGGCATTAAAGACCAAACGTTGTATTTTGGATTTAAAGCTTTAAAATGCTTAGGATTCACAATTACTCGAGTTGATCGTAACTTGCAAATCAGCTTAAATTCTACCACCGTTGGCGAAACTTTAGCCGATGCTGCCGTCGAACAATTTTTAGCCGCAGTGCGAGAAGAACAATTTCAACGTCAGTATTTTGCTGAAGTTCCTTTATCTACTATTATGGCGATCGCCTCTCAAATACTCAATTAGTTAAATTTGTAGGGTGCGTTAAAGCGCAGCGCAACGCACCATTTATTTCGGTGTTGTCCAGATCCCCGACTTCTCAAAGAATTCGGGGATCTAACAGCTGCATATACGATCAAAGTATTAGATGAATGGCAATCAGAAAAATGCTACAGTACAATCCGCTGGACTGCTTACCCGCTGCTGAGGATTTGCTCGAACCTGACAATGCCCCTGTGAACAATGAATTACAATATTCAATTCTCAGTTTACTCAAAGCCATACTAGCTTTTGTCTGGGCAGACCGTATGGACTGGTTCTTTGGCGTTTATATGGCAATTTATCAACATTACAATCAGCCGCCGATTATACCAGATGGGTTTTTGAGTCTCGGCGTGGAACGATTTGTAGAAGAGGATCTGCGTTTAAGTTATGATCTTTACGAAGAAGAGCGCGTACCAATTATGGCGCTAGAAGTGCTTTTTGATCAATTGCGCGGTGAATACAGCACTAAGAAACAATTTTATACTCAATTAGAAGTTTTATATTATGTCATTTACAATCCCCTGCGACGGAGAACCCCGACTTTAACGGTCTATCGTTTGGTAAATGGGAAGTATCAATTGCAGCCAGGAAATCCCGTTTGGCTACCGGAAATTGGGTTAGGGATTGGTAGCGAAATGGGAACATATCAAGGCATTAGACGCGAGTGGCTTTACTGGTATAACGAGCAAGGCAAGCGTTTATTAACACCAGAAGAACAAGTTAAAGTCTTGGCAGAACGTCTAAAATCCCTCGGTGTAGATCCAGATTCTTTGGTTTAGAATGTGCTTCTGGCTGAATTATCTCGGCTGCCAACTGTGATAACCAAGGCACAAACCTGAAAAACTGGTGAACGAGTCTTTTAGTGAGATGAACGAGTCTTTTAGTGAGATGAACGAGTCTTTTAGTCAGATGAACGAGTCTTTTAGTGAGATGAACGAGTCTTTTAGGGAGATGAACGAGTCTTTTAGGGAGATGAACGAGTCTTTTAGGGAGATGAACGAGTCTTTTAGGGAGATGAACGAGTCTTTTAGTGAGATGAACGAGTCTTTTAGTGAGATGAACGAGTATTAAAGACTCTTTAATGAGGTTAAAAGACTCTTTAATGAGGTTCAAAGACTCTTTAATGAGGTTAAAAGACTCATTAATGAGTATCAAAGACTCTTTAATGAGGTTAAAAGACTCTTTAATGAGGTTCAAAGGCTAGTGGATGAGTCAGCTTAACGCAAAATAGGCGGATCGCTTACACCAATTCTTCAAAATAGGCAACACATGCCAACCTGAAAAGCCAAATTAAATTCTGACTTTCTTAATTACAAATTACGAATTACGAATTAAACCTTGCACTGTCGCTACCATTTGCCTAACTGCCTCAGCATCAGGAGATTGGATACGCTGCAATATCTCCAAGGCTGGCTGCAAATAATCTAGTGCTTGATTGTAATCGCCCTGTTGTTCTGCTACACCCCCTAACCGCCACAAAGTCATAGCCTTACCTTGAACATGACCAATTTGTTCAGTAAGGGCAAGGGATTGTTGATAAAGGGCGAGCGCTTCTTCTATTTCTCCCTTATTAGCTTTGAGTAGTCCCAAGTTGCTCAATGTCGTCGCCTTGCCTTGGACATCGCTGATTTGTTCTGTCAGAGCAAGGGATTGTTCATATAGAGCAATTGCTTCTTCTATTTCTCCCCTATTGGCTTTGAGTATCCCCAGTTGGTTTAACGCCGCCGCCTTGAATTGGATATCGCCGATTTGTTCTGCCAGAGCAAAAGATTTCTGGAAAAGTTCGATTGCTTCTTCTATTTCTCCTCTATCGGCTTTGAGCATCCCTAAATGGCGCAACGTTGCCGCTTGACCTTGAACATAGCCGATCCGTTCTGTCAGAACAAGAGATTCTTGAAAGAGGGCAATAGCTTCTTCTTTTTCTCCTCTATTGCCTCTAAGATGTCCCAAGTTGCTCAAAGTCGCTGCCCGGAGTTGGACATCACCAATTTGTTCAGTGATGGCAAGGGATTGTTGATAAAGGGCGAGCGCTTCTTCTATTTTCCCTGTCTTGGCTTTAAGCAGTCCCAAGTTGTGCAATGTCTCCGCCTGACTTGGGACATCGCCGATTTGTTCAGTGATGGCAAGGGATTGTTGATAAAGGGCGAGCGCTTCTTCTACTTGCCCTGTATTGGCTTTAAGCAGTCCCAAGGTGTTCAACATCAACGCCTGTTCTGAGGCATCGCCAATTTGTTTAGTGATGGCAAGGGATTGTTCACAAAGGGCGATTCCTTCTTCTACTTGCCCTGTATTGGCTTTAAGCAGTCCCAAATTGTGAATAATTGCTGCCTTTGCTGTTTTGTCTTCTGCTGGACAGCTATCTAGGGCTTGTTGATAATGCTCTTGAGCTTTACTCACTTCACCTAGCTGTTGTTCAGAGCAAGTTAACTCGTATAACACTAAGTAATTTCCAACAAGTTCTAAAGTTGATTTGCACAGTTGAACAGCTTCTTGAAATCGGCTTTGTTTTCTCCAGTGCCTTGCTAACCTCTGTGCTATTTCTACAGCAATCTTGCCTACCTCCCCTCGCAACCCTAATCGATGAATTTCTAAGCGTTGTTCTTCACTTGTGTTTTCCATCTCCTCCCACCAAAGGCGATACAACACCTCAGCCGCTTGCTTATGCAAAGCTTCCCTATCTTCCGCTAACTGCACAGGCAAAATGCGCGGCACTCGTAACGCCTCATCATGGCTCACTTCCAACAGTCCCAACGCCACAGCCCGACTAATATAATGTTCCAAATTCGGGATAGTGTCACAAACTGCGGCTAAAGCTTCCCTCGGTACTGGCAGCTCAAACACCAAACCCCGTGACAACATCTCCCGCATAATTGTATCCATTTGTTGCAGCAGCGCTTCTGCCAAAACTTGCTCTCGCAACTCCACTGGATCTGCTGCCAACCGATTCAAAATTGCCCCCACATCCACACTTCCATCATCCCCCCGCTTCTTTTCCTGCGTTATCCTGTCCCCCCTCCTCGCAAGCGGGGAGGGGGTTAGGGGGTGGGGTGCTAACAATTTATCCAACCATTCCAGCAAGCGGGGATTCCCATCCGCCAACTTCTGCGCTTGCGATTTTAACGCCTCATCCACCTGAGATTTAGCACTAAAGGCAGTGAGGCGATCGCACTTTTTTTGCAAATCTGCGCCTTGCAGTGCATCCAACGGCTGTTTGTAGAAATACTGCAACTGGGTAAATTCAAAATCGTAACGGCAGGTAATAATGATGCGGTGGGAAATGGAATTTTCTCTAATTGCCCAAACTAAAGCTTTCATTACCTCTGCTGCTTCTGATTGCAGCACATAACTCTCATTGCGGGGTTCCAAATTCCCCTCAAAGTCATCCAGCACCAACAAAAACGGCTTTGCTTCTTCATGCAACTGCTGGAAAACTCGCTTCAGCCGAAATCTCAATTCTTCATCGTAATTTTGTAAGCTTTTGCGTTGTTCGTTGTCATCCAACTTTTCTGTTAAGCGACTCACCAAACTAGCTTCATCAATTCTCCCCAACCAAACAACACGCTGAAAATTCGGCAGTCTGTCACAAAGCCTAGCTGCTAAACTACTTTTACCCAAACCGCCCATGCCATGAATCAACACCCCCACTTCATCGCTTGATTGTGTCAGCACCCTTAAACAACTTTGCAACTGCCGACGACGACCAACAAAACTTTCCCGCGTCGGGACTTTCACCTTACCCGCAGGGTCTAAAAACTCGGTAGAAACAGAAAGCGCTGGTGCTGGTTTCCGTCCACGAGTCCGCAAAGGTGTAACTAAAGAACTCGGTAAATTACCTGCCGCATACAGCCGCAATAAATGCCAATCCCGCGCTTTGTTCTTAATTAATGCTTGGTAAGTACTAGCAAGAGCTTCGGTGATTTGCTTCCCCGCAGACAATTGCTCATACAATGCAGCAGCTGCGGCTGTCGCATCAGGATCTAAAACCTTTTGACCCCAACCCAAAACCGCTTTTGCACCCGATTTCAGCAACTCTTCTGCCATCGAAGGCACTGAACCCGAATTGCCTGCTTGCCCAGTGCGACAACCAGAGAGAAATATAAGTTTCGGCAGTCGAAATTGTAATTCTTGGGCGATATCCCCAGCACTGGCATAGTAAGCTTCACCGATTTGCGTTTCTGTAATGAAGCGGGGTTGCCCATCTTGTAGAGTAGCATGACCAGTCAGGTGTAAAACATCAAAATAATCTTTGCCGTAAACATCGACTAAATAACCCAACTCCGACAAACAGCCGCTTTCTTCCACCGTCAGTGCTAAAGGTTGCCGCTTTGTGGCTTCGAGAATCCGTGCTTCCTCTGCCTCAAAATCCAGCACAGGTTTGACATCCAGAGGCGAAGTTGCCATAAACACAACTTGCAAAGCCCGGTTTTCTGCTTCCCCTTCAATGGTCAATTTTTTTACCGTGCTATCCGACACCCAGCGCACCGGGACAATAGCCGGGACATGCTGCACCAAAAAGCGATTACCATCGTGCAGCACTTCCCAAGGCAGATGGTGTAGAGACGCGATTAATCGCGTCTCTACAGGCGTCCTGATCGCTAAAACAATCCCTTCCCCCCGATGCTTATCTAGCAACAGTTGCAGAGTGCGATCGCTTCCATCCAACCAGTTATACAACCGCCGTCCAGTTACTGTATAATCCTCTGGTAAATCCGCAACGTAATAATCTCGCTCCGCCAACTTAATCAAATCGGCGATTTCTGTTATGGAGAGCGATCGCTTCTGATACTGGTTGGGATTATCAATAAAGTAACGTAGCTCTACGTAATTATCAGCAACTAACTTGAGGTCAAGGTGGAGCGTTTGCACATTCTTGCACTACAACTTTGAGACTTCAGTATTTACCTCAAGTCTATCACTCTCGATTCCGGAGACGCGATAAATCGCGTCACTACGATTCTAAAATTTGGCGAATCTCTTCTAATGTTGCATCTTCTAAAAGGAGTCGTCTGCCATTGCGTCCGACAATCAACACCTTTTCAATTCTTTTACCAGATTGTTTCTGTTTATACTCTTGATACCACTTGCGGATTTGTTCAGCAATGGCGATCGCTCCCCCAACAATACCAACGATGCTAGCAACAGTTGCGATTACTCCCTCTCTTTCTGGTGCTTCTGAACTCACCTTATAGTTACCTGAGATACCGGGAATTGCCAAAAGCGCTTCTGTTGCTGCGATCGCATCTTCACCCTCAATCGCCAACCGAATTTCTGCCATACTTTACCTGCAAGCATATCCAATCCAGGCTTATTTTCAATAATACCACCAGAGCGATCGGCGTTTCTCGGTCATTAATTATTTATTATTACTAGCTGTAAAATCCCCCCAGTCCCCCTTGTCCACGCCAGATGCTTCAAGTCGGGCATTGCCCGCCCAACGCACTGGCTCCACCAGTCCCCCTTGCCCCCTTGTCCCCCACTCCCCCACTCCCCCACTCCCCCCCTCCTCATCTCCCCAAATTCCCCTGTCGTTCGCACCGAAAACCGCGTTGCTGCCAATCTTGCATATTTACTTCAGTTAGTCTAGTCACATTTGAACATTCTGGCTGAATAAATTGACTTAAACCTGCCCACAACAAGCTGCGGGTTACATCTGCTGAGGTTTTCAACCAAGACTCACGATTACCAGGAATGCCTTTTTCCTCAACAATCACAGGTTCTACCCAAATACCATGAGCACCTAAAAGAATTTGTCCTAGCCATTTCGCTCTTGGTAAGTGAGTTGCGGAAGTAATAAGCATGACTTTATGCACTCCCAAACGACGCAAAATAGGAATACCATAATAGAAATTTTCAAAGGTGGAATCGGCACAATTTTCTAACCAAACATTTTGTATAGGTGCTACTTCTCGTTGAAAAATCAGCCAAATACAAGGGTCTTGAGAACCACGAGAAATTAAAATCGGCGTTTCGGGAGATTGTTTTGCTTGTTGGGCAACATAAATTTCTCTAGTAATGCTGCCACCAAGTACAAAAAAGCCATCTACTGGCGAGGATGACGCATTCAGTAGAGTTATAGTCATAAAAATCAGCCAAATAGCCAACACAGCACATAAACTCAGAGATAACTTTTGTAACATTTGCCACATTTTGCAGATTTTTATCCTATCTTCGATGAATGTTTTTTAGTAAAAATACGTCTGATGGCACACGCACTTCAAAGCTAAGAAAGGATTTTGTCCTACAGACATACACTTAAGCAGAAGCTAGTGCTATCTTATTAAAAGTAATTGAGGATGAGAGGACGACACACAGCTATAGTGTCAATAATTAAGATTAACCTTCCGGAAAGAGATGACAAACGGAAGGATAATTGTTAAAAAGTAACGCAGTGCTTTAGCCGAATTTAAAGGGCAAAATTATGAAGTAATTGTAGCTTTATAAGCACAAAACCGATAAATTTCTGGTAGATTTCAAACATATTGCCAGATTGCTAAACTGTCAAAAACACAATTATTCCAGCTGATATACATACATGAACCAATCTGCGAAACGTTCCTCGCCGCTCCAAGTAGCCTTGATTGGTGGAGCGATCGCCACAACAGCAACATTGTCTGTGTTCGGTCAAGCGTGGTGTCGCTCCGTCCGCGCCGCCTTACAAGATAGCCCAAAAGCGATCGTAGACCAAGTGTGGCAACTAGTAAATCGTGAATATGTTGATGGCAAATTTAATCAACAAGATTGGCAAGCAACCAGACAAACCCTTTTAAGTAAAAATTATTCTTCTCGTGACGAAGCTTACACAGCCATCCGAGAAGCTTTAAAAAAATTGGGCGATCCTTACACTCGGTTCATGGACCCGAAACAGTATGACGCCCTCACCAGCCAAACATCTGGGGAAGTTTCGGGTATTGGCATTCGGATGGAACTGAATGAAAAAACCAAGCGACTCACCGTTGTCGAAGCGATCGAAAATTCGCCAGCACTCAAAGCAGGTATCAAAGCCGGCGATGAGATTTTAGCAATTGACGGCAAACCCATACATGACCTGAAAGTAGAAGACGCATCTAAGCTGATTCGCGGTAAAGCGGGTACTGCTATAGTATTGCGGCTGGCACGTCAGGGTCAAAGAGAAATGGATGTTAGGCTGACACGAGCCACCATTGAAGTGCCAACGGTGAAATATACCCTCAAGCGAGAAGGCTCAAAGCGTGTTGGCTATATCAAATTGCGAGAGTTCAGCGCTCACGCTGCCGATCAAATGCGGCGAGCAATTCGCGATTTGAACGGTCAGCAAGTTGATAGTTACGTCTTAGATTTGCGCGGAAATCCCGGCGGCTTGTTGCAGGCAAGTATTGAAATTGCTCGCATGTGGATAGCTGATGGCGGGATTGTCAAGACAGTAGACCGTGTGGGAGGAACTGAACTCAGCAAGGCAAATAACACTGCGATTACAAAACGTCCCTTGGCGGTACTGATAGATAATAATTCAGCCAGTGCTAGTGAAATTCTCACAGGCGCACTCAAGGATAATAAGCGAGCGGTAGTTGTTGGTAGTCAAAGCTTTGGTAAAGCCTTGGTACAGTCAGTGCATGAACTGCCAGACGGTTCCGGCGTAGCCATCACCATTGCCCATTACTACACCCCTGAAGGAACAGACATTAACCATAAAGGTATTACCCCTGATATCAAGATAGATTTGTCAGACGCGCAAGAGCGTCAGTTGGCGATTAATCCAAATTTGGTGGCGACTCAAAACGATCCGCAATATGCGCGAGCGATCGCCGCTTTATCCAGCAGAAACTTCGCCCAACCCCCAGCAAATCAACGGTCAAAACCGTTGAGCGTTCGCGCCTCAGATTTGAAATTTTAGATTTAGAGTAAATATGATACTGCGGATTTACAATTTCGGACTGGGAATAATAATAATTAACCCCATCCCCAAAATCATAAATCCATGAATCATCAACCACTTGACACCACCACCAACACTTTTTTCCCTCATGTGTCGGTAGTGGTGCCTATATATAATGGTGAATTTGACTTACCAGATTTAATTTCTTGTCTGTTAGCGCAAACTTACCCAAAACAGCAGGTTGAGTATTTGCTGGTAGACAATAACAGTAGCGATCGCACTCGAACTTTCTTAGAAACAGCCGCCGAACATTGCCCAATTACAATTCGTCCTTTAAGCGAAAATGAAATTCAAAGCTCTTACGCTGCCCGCAATACAGGCATTCGCGCTGCTAAGAGTGAAATAATTGCCTTCACTGATGCTGATTGCCGTCCGCAACATCAATGGTTAGAAGCATTAGTACAGCCTTTTGTCAACCAAGATGTGACAATTGTCGCCGGAGAAATTGCGGCGTTACCAGGCAAAACGCTTCTAGAACAATACGCCGATCGCCAAGATACTTTATCACAAAAGCACACCCTCGCCCATAAATTTTGTCCATACGGTCAAACCGCTAATTTAGCAATTCGACGCATCGCATTTGAAAAAGCAGGTTTGTTCCGTCCTTATCTGACCACTGGTGGCGATGCTGACATGTGCTGGCGAATTCTAAGAGAAAACATCGGGCGTTTAGAATTTTCACCAAGAGCGATCGTCCAGCATCGCCACCGCGCTACACTCAAAGAACTAGAAAGTCAATGGCGGCGCTATGGACGCTCAAATCGCTATTTACACGAACTGCACGGTATTGAATTGATGCGCGAGACCACGGCAAAAGAATACGGCTATCTGTTGCTGCGTTGGTTGTTGAAAGAAATACCAAAAAATAGCCTTCAAGCGATCGCCCGTAAAGCCAGCCTTGTAGACTTATTAAGTACACCCATTGGTTTATTCACTTCAAGAGCGCGTTACTCTGGGCAAAAAGATGCCCAATTGCCAGAAAAAGCCAAAATCATTGATTGGCTGTGACGATTTTGGATTTTGGATTTTGGATTTTGGATTCTGCATTGGGCATGGGGGAGCCAGTGCGTAGGCATCGGCAGCGCGGTCTTCTCCCTTTGGGAGAGGCTAACGCCAAGGTCCGGCAGTGCGTTGGGCGGGTTTCCCGACTTGAAGCACCTGCCGTGGTTCCCCCCACTCGCTGTTGCCGCAAGGGTTTCCCGGCAGACGCGCAACTGGCGTCATGGGGCATAGGTTTGGCTGTGCCGTGCGGAGGTCACGAACGTTGAGGCACCTGCCGTCATCGGGCATTGGTAATAATTCTTTCCCTTTCACGGCAGGTGCTACAACGGGGGGAACCCCCGCAACGCACTGCCTCCCCTTTCCCCTTTTCCCCTCTTCAATAAGCCCATCCCCCATTACCCAGTACTACCTAATTTCCGCTAAATTTAATAAAAGTAGTGTCAAGGAAACTTTAGATGTCAGCACAACTGTTACTGGTGGATGATGAACCGGGATTGCGTGAAGCCGTCAAGGATTATTTGCAAGAAAGCGGTTTCAGCGTTCAAGTTGCCAGTAACGCCCGTGAGGGGTGGGACTTGATGCAGCAAACCATACCTGATTTAGTGATTTCGGACGTCATGATGCCTCAGGTAGATGGCTATCAGTTTTTAAAGCAACTGCGGTCAGACCCCCGCTTTAAAACGCTGCCGGTGGTCTTTTTAACGGCAAAAGGAATGACAAGCGATCGGATTCAAGGTTATCAAGCTGGTGTTGATGCTTATCTACCCAAGCCTTTCGATCCGGATGAATTAGTCGCAATCATCGAAAACTTACTTATCCGTCGCACTGCCAAGCCTCATGCTACAGGTGAAGAGGGAGAAACGTTTGATATTGCTGAACTTGCGAATCAGATTGCCCAAATTAAAGCGTTGTTAACTCAAAAAAGTGCGATCGCTCAATCTCCTGCCCCTTTTACCATCGACTTGACCCCCAGAGAACAAAGTGTTTTAAATTTGGTCGCTGAAGGGCTAATGAACAAAGAAATTGCCCGTCGTTTGGAAACCAGCGTCCGCAACGTGGAAAAGTACGTCAGTCGTTTGTTTAGTAAAACAGGCACGAACAGCCGTACTGAATTAGTTCGTTTTGCTTTAGAACACGGTCTTGCTAAGTAGTCATGAGTTATTTGTCATTAGTCACTAGTTTTTGACTTTGGACAAATGACTCTTGCCTAGAGGGGCATCTTTATTTGGTTGAAAACAAAAAATCGGTTAAATGCATCCGGTTGAATTTGCGTTCTTCTGGCTATGTCAGTAAACAGCTAAGTAATACTTAGATAAAACAGACACCCCTGGTAATGTCTCAAACTTTAGATAACCGATATCTAATGGCAATAGTTACTAGCTTAGACTTCGTTTAGTAGGAGTAATCTCGTTTGAGCAATAACGTGCGAAAAATACATCTTCAAAAACCGTAACTTCAACTGTTCTGGGTATAAAAGCATAGTAGGCACCCAATCGTATCCGTAGTGCAATCCTGTTAGGGCTACTGTAAACGCCATCGCGACTTAACCTGAAAAGCCTAATTAAATCGGCTGACAAATAGAGTGTAGTAATTCTTTGTTCGCCTGATGGTCAGTTTAAACAAGCCAACGAAAGAAGTGAGCGTAAATAGGCAAATGGTTAAACTTAAAAAAATCACCATTTTCTGCCCGACGTATGAGTTGCTACTCCTGAAATAAAATAAACACTCTTAGCGTCTCCTGTACAGACGCGACCGCGAAGGTCTCTACTGATTAGTCTCAGTATTTCGCAATCGCATCAGTTGACGACGCATTTGCGGTGAGGCTTTAAATTCAGACACCTCCTGTGCTTTGACAGACGCGTGCAGGGTTTCTAGGAACTCGTCAGACCCTTCTGTTAAAGCTTCTAGCAGCACCTGCAACAGTTGATCGCGATCGCTTAATATACTCTTTTCCTCAATCATTCGGAACTTGAGATGAATTTCGCACTCATAAACACTTACATCGATGTTATTTACCTGACATGGTAATGCTTTGGAGTTCATAGTGTTTAGGATTCCTTTACTTGGTGGTCATCATGGTTGGCAGCTAAATTTCCGGCAAAAATTCTTTATATTTTTTTAGAATCCAAAGTGTTTGAATTAAGAATTTGTCTTCATCCATAACATTTGTATTCCATTGCACTCTCCTTTGGTTTGTTTCTAACTAGAATGAGCGGTGTCTAGATTTTCGCCACTACTGCGCCATCTGCGCTTTATGGTAAGCCATAACTATTATTCAGTTTTTAAGATTCTATACAATAAAGTTTCTGTAAGAACTTGCGTGACCTTTTTAAAAGTTTTTACATCAACTTTATCTTTCCGTCAATAACAGTTCGGCTTGTTACTATAAAACTAGTGGTTACACTTACGTGAAAATCTTGCTTTTTTCCTATTTAATTAGAGCCTGAGGCGGTTATAGCATAATTCAGTAAAATTACTACATGTGCGATTTTTTCATGAGAAATTAGATGAGGCATTTATGAGAAAAATTATTGGAGATAAAATTTTTTTTCGGGATGACATAGACAGCAATCCAATTATTCTGTGTTAAGTGCCTCATGGCATGACTTTCCTCGGCTGACGAACACCAAAAGCGGCATAAATCCTTTTAGCTTTGATTAGCAGACCGCTACCGCTTCCTTTGGGGTTCCCCAGACATGAATGAGGAATAAAATTTATTTTCCTCTTTATTAAGGTACATCTGTTCTTGATTTTAGGAGTCTATTTTTCCTTAAGCTTTAAGCCTTGACTTTTGTTTGCTATCATGCATTAGTTTGCCTTGGGCGCTAAGAGCGGACACTTCTAAAGGATGCGCCTTCAAGGGTTCTCTTAGACGCTTGTCACACGACACGCTCCTTGATGTGCGAACATCCGATGCAGGTCGCTCAAGACAAGTGGATCTAGTAAACAAGGCGTATTCCTATGAGTGAAAGAGTGTTTGTGAAACCCTCAATAAATGCTAGAACCTCATGATTTTTGCGCAAAGCGCTCTTTTATAGGCATGATTACCACCCAAGAGCGGAAGTAAGGGTGCGCTTCAGATTCCGAATCCGAGAAGGCATTCAAGACAAGGAAGAGCGTTTACAATAATTTCAGTGTAATCAACCAAAATCTTACACCGTTTTATGGACAACCCGATGCTGCTCAAGTCAACAACCCGGCATATCCGCATTTTTGCCGGAGAAATTGACTCTCATGGCGAACTGGTTCCTAGCGATCAGGTCTTGACGTTAGATGTAGACCCAGACAACGAATTTAACTGGAACGAAGACGCGCTGCAAAAGATTTATCACAAGTTTGATGAATTGGTCGAAGAATCTAGTGGCGCAGACCTGACAGACTACAACTTGCGCCGCATAGGGTCAGATTTGGAGCATTACATGCGATCGCTTCTACAAAAAGGCGAAATCAGCTACAATCTCACTGCCCGCGTCACTAACTACAGCATGGGTCTTCCCCAAGTCGCCCAAAAGTGAAAACTAAACAGTAAAGAGGGCAAAAGGGTAAAGGAATAAAGAACTTTCTTTTTCTTTTCTTTCCCTTGGACTGAACCCGGACAAAAATGGACAGGCTTCTCCTTCAAAGACGCGAAGCGCGAACATCCTTTGTGACTCGCTATCGTGTTGAGGATCTTTA